>SHWB01000018.1 GCA_009691025.1 Alphaproteobacteria bacterium | reverse complement strand
CTACGCGTTGGCGCTGGACAAGCCGGCCGATTTCTTTGCGCCGTATTTCGACGAGCAGTCCCACATCATCAGCCGCAACTCGCACTACCCTCCGGTCGATGTCGAGGACAACCAGTTCGGCCACGCGCCGCATTGCGACCACGGCTTCCTGACGCTGCTGCCGGTGCACGAGGTGCCGGGGCTGGAGATTCTCACACAGTCCGGCCGCTGGATACCGGCGCCGCACATTCCCGGCGCCATCCTCGTCAACACCGGCGAGTTCCTCAACCGCTGGACCAACGGGCGTTTCATCGCCACGCCGCACCGCGTGATGACGCCGAAGACAGACCGCTACGCCATCACCTTCTTCTTCAATCCGCGCGACGATGCGCTTGCCGCGCCGCTCGACACCTGCGTCGGGCCCGGCAATCCGGCACGCTACGAACCGATGGCCTTCATCGATTATTTCGCCTACTACACGCAGGGCAACTACCTGCACATGCGGGAGCGGCCGGCCGGCGCAACCGATGGGGACGAAGCGGCGCAATGAGGATACGGATTTTCACCCGGCGGGTCTTTATCTCCCTGCTGTTCATCATTTCGGGGGGATTGGGCGTGAGCGAGGGCGCCGCCGGCGCGGAGCTGGGCATCGTCGATATCCGTCAGGGCGAAGGCCGCACGGCGACGCTCTCCGACATGGTCGAGGTGCATTACACCGGCTGGCTGACCGATGGCACGAAGTTCGACAGCTCGCTCGACTCCGGCCGGCCGTTCCGGTTCGCTATTGGCCGCGGCCAGGTCATCCGGGGCTGGGACGAGGGCGTGGCGGGCATGCGCGAGGGCGGCGTGCGCAAGCTGACCATCCCGCCTGAAATGGGCTATGGCCGCCGTGGCGCCGGCCCGATCCCGCCGGATGCGACGCTGGTCTTCGAGGTCCGCCTGCTGAAGGTTACGCCGACGCGCTAGGCGCGCGCCGACGCCACCCGGCCGCTACTCCGCGGCTGCCGCCTTCTTTGCCGGCACGCCGACGGCACTGCCGAAGCGCCAGCGATCGATCGTCACGTCCTTGAAGACGCCGCCGGTATTTAGCGGCTCTTTTGCCCATAAGTCGTCGACTGCGGCGCGGTTGGGAAACTCGACGATCATGAACGAGCCGAGCGTGCGGCTGCCGTCGTCGGACTGCAGCGGGCCGCGCGCGACGTAGTGGGACATCACGCTGGCCTGGAACTTGTGATGCGCCTCGGCGACGGCCTTGCGCCGCGCCGGGGCATCGGGGCCGTCGATGGCGGTGATGGCCCACTGCTCCCAGCCCTCGGTGGTCAGGTAGTCGAGCTGGCGGACCTCCATCGAGGATGACCAGCGGGTGATGTCGACCGTGCCGAAGGCGCCGCCCAGATTGTACGGCTCGTTGTCGATGTAGGCCTTGGCCGTGGCGCGATCCGGCGCGTCGAGCAGGGTCAGCGAGCCCCGCGGCGTCTTGCCGTCGTCGCTGAACATCGGGCCGGCGAAGCGGATGCGCGAGGTATTGGTGCGCAGATAGACGATGTGCGGCGGCATGGCCTTCTCGCGCCGCGCGATGCCGTTCTCGCCCAGCCGGCCGACTATCAGCCAGCTCGGCGCCTTGTTACGGTAATAGGCGGCGAGCTGGGCCTCGTTGAGCCCGTAGCGCGGGTCGCCGGGTAGCGCGCCCGCGGCATTGTTCGGATCGACCATTACTTTCTCCCTGTCCGGCGGATTGTCGCGGGGATGCTAGGGGAGGGGCCGTGGGCCGTCCACTGTTCGCGCCGTTCGGGCAGGCATGCGACCGACGGTTGCGACGCGGCCGGGGGCGGCTATTCTCGCCGCATGGCGCTTCCCGAGTCGGACGACATCCCGGCGCCGCTCGCATTGTTCCGCGAGGCCGTCAGGCCGGAATGGATCGATTACAACGGCCACATGAACGTGGCCTTTTACGTGTTGGCCTTCGACCACGCCACGGACGCCTTCTTCGACTGGCTGGGCATCGGCGAATCTTATCTGCGCCGGAACAACTGCTCGACCTTCACATTGGAGGCCCATGTTACCTATGAGCGCGAGGTGCATGTCGGCGCGCCGCTGGCCTTCACCACGCGCCTGATCGATTTCGACGCCAAGCGCATCCGCTACATCCACCTCATGCATCATGCGGAGGAGGGGTTCCTCGCCGCGACCAACGAGTTGATGTCGCTGCATGTTGACATGACGCACCGCCGCTCGGCGCCGCTGCCCGAAGCGGTGCAGGCGCTGCTCGCCCGCGTCAAGGAAGCCCACGACCGCCTGCCGCCGACGCCCCAGGCCGGGCGGAGAGTCTCCCTTGACCGGCATTGACGGCTACATCCGCCGCGGCCCGCGGCTTGGCACCGTCGGCGAGGTCGCCGAACGCTGGGATTTGCTAGGACGGTTGCGGCGCGCGGCGCAGATCGGCCCCGCCTTCCTCGATACGATAGGCGGCGGTGTCGAGATTTCCCGCCGCGCCAAGACGCTGGCCGGCTGCGCCTATACCGACGAGCGGCGCGTCGTGCTCAACGCCGCGCTGCTGGCGCCCGGGCGCGAAGCCGACCGCGACTCGACTTTCCTGCACGAATGCGCCCATCTCATCGCCGACCTCGCCACCGGGCGGCGTTGCCGCCACGGCGCCAAATGGCGCGAAGTGATGGCGCTGCTGGGCGAACCGGCCGAGGTGCGGCACGACCTGCCCTATCTGTCGCGCGCCGCCCATGCCGTCGTCACCTGGGTCTGCGCCCATTGCGGCGCCGAGCACCATTTCGTGCGCAAGCCCAAGCGGCGGGCTTCGGACTGCTACTGCCGCAGCTGCGGCCCGGCGCGCGGCCGCCTGTCGGTGCGGCGCTACTGATCAGGCTGTCTTCAGCCCGCATCCACCGCCTCGGAAAACGCCGCCAGCGTTTCCTCCAGCGTGCGGGCGGAGTTGCGACCGCCGGCCGGCTCGGCGGCCAGTGCGCTGCCCGCGAGCAGCGCGAACACGTCATGGGCGCCCCGGTGCAGCAGCGGCGTCAGGCCGGCGGCGGCGAAGGTCGCGGCGATCTCCGTCATCTCGCCCGCCCAGCGGTCGGCAACCGTACCGAGGCGCGGGATGGCGCGCGCCATCTCCTGCCAGGCGACCGGGCGGCTTTCCGACAATTCGCTGCCGAGTTCGCCTAGCAGCCCCTCGCGCAGCGCGACGAGCAGGGCGGCGGCGTGCAGGGCCGTGGTGCCCTTGGTGATGGCGGCATAGGTCATCTTGAGGGCCGAGGCGCGGCCGATCTCTGGGCCCAACTCGCGGACCAGCAGGTTCGGCCCGGCCAGCGCCGCGACGGCCTCGAGCGCGGCGGCGGGACCGCTGGCATAGAAGCGCGGCGCATCGGCCCGGCCCGGCGGGGCGCCGACGATGCCGACATCGGCGACCGCGGCCCCGGCGGCGCCGACGGTGGCGGCGAGCGCGCGCATCGTCGCCGGCGCCACGGCATTGCAGTCGACGAAGACCGGCCGCATTCCCGTCGCGCGCATGGCCGCGGCGACTTCGGCGGCGAAGCCCGGCGCGGCGGAGGGCGGCAGGATCGACAGCAGCACGTCGCAGGCGGCGACGGCATCGGCCAGCGTGCCGGCATCGGCGATGCCGGCGGCCTCGGCCCGAAGGCGCGAGGCCGCGCCGCGGCCGGACAGAGCGGTGACGACTCGTAAGCCGCGGGCGGCGAGGTCGCGCCCGACGCCGCTGCCCATGTCTCCGGTGCCGAGAATGGCGATGGTTGCGCTCATGGCCTGCTCCCTCTGCCCGCGCGGCGTTGTCGACGGCATGGATGGCGCGGTACGAAGGCGGCAACGATACAATGATCCCGCGCCCCGGAGGATGCCAACGTGCAGACAGACCGCCTCGTTTCTCCCGACTGGCTGCAGCAGCGCCTCGGCGATCCGAAAATCCGCATCGTCGAGGTCGACTACCACGGCACCTCCGCCTGGGAAGAAGGCCACATCCCCGGCGCGCTAGGCCGGTTCTGGAAGGACTGGCTGTGGGACCCGACTATGCGCGACTTCCCGACGCCGGAGGAATTCTCCCGCCGCTGTGCCGCCGCCGGCATTTCGGACGACACCACGGTGGTGTTCTATGGCGACCCGGTGCAGTTCGGCACCTATGGCTGGTGGGTGTTCGCCTATATGGGCCATCGCGACGCGCGCGTGCTCGATGGTGGGCGGGTGCGATGGATGAAGGAGAAGCGGCCGTGGACGACCGAGAAGACGGTCGTGAAGCCTGCGACATACACGCCACCTTCCGCCCGCAACGACGCCATGCGCAAGCGCCTCGTCGACCTGCTCGCCGACCTGCCGCGCGTCGGCAAGGGCCTTGCGCTGATCGACCACCGCTCGCCCGAGGAGTACCGCGGCGAGCGCGTCAACATGCCGGGCAATCCCGATGTAGGAGCCGAGCGCGCCGGTCATATCCCGGGTGCGAAGCACCTCTACTTCGGCGACCTCCTCGGGGAGGACACCTCGTTCAAGGATCCGGCGACGCTGGAGCGTCTGCTGCGAGCGGCTGGCGCCGGGCCCGACAAGGATGTGGTCTCCTACTGTCGCCTGTCGCACCGCGCCACGCTGGTCTATTTCGCCATGACGCAGCTCCTCGGCTGGAAGAACGTGCGCAGCTACGACGGCTCGTGGACCGAATACGGTTCGGTGGTGGGTGTGCCGATCGAGAAATAGGCGCCGCCTCGTGCCGTCACCCCTCCGGCAGCCCCGACAGGTTGCGCAGCTGCTTGCGCAGTTCGTCGCGGGCACAGAGCTTCTGGCGCGCGGCGTCGGGCAGGTCGGTGATCAGCAGCACACGCCGCGCGATCATCACGCGCACCACATCCTCGAAGGCGCTGACGATCTTGGCGTCGCTGCGGGTGAGTTCGGCGCGGACCCGCGTGGCCTCGTCGCTGTCGTCGCCGGTGAGAAAGGCCGCCAGCGCCGGGTCGTCGCCGGCCACCGGCTCGGCGCCGTCGACCGCGCCGCGGTGCACGGAGGCGATGGCGCCGCTGGAATCGCGCACGACATAGAGCATCGGCACCGGCTCCCGGCGAGGTGCGGTGTCGCTCGCGGCACAGTCTAGCATCTTCTCTGCCGCCATCGACCGCCTAGGCGGGCGGCGCAGCCGTGGCGCCACGGCGCATCTTTTCCGACGCGCTTTTCAGCTGGCCGCAGGCCGCCATGATGTCCTCGCCGCGCGGCGTGCGCACGGGCGAGGGGTAGCCGGCGCGGCGCACGATCTCGGCGAAGCGCTCGATGGTGTCGTCGTCGGAGCGCTCGTAAGGCGCGCCGGGCCACGGATTGAACGGGATGAGGTTGACCTTGGCCGGAATGCCGGCGATCAGCCGCACCAGTTCGCGCGCCTCGTCCGCGCTGTCGTTAACGCCCTTCAGCATCACGTACTCGAAGGTGATGCGCCGCGCGTTGCGCAGGCCGGGATAGCCGCGGCAGGCGGCCAGCAGTTCGGCGATGGGGTATTTGCGATTGAGCGGTACCAGAACGTCGCGCAACTCGTCGGTGACGGCGTGCAGAGAGATCGCCAGGTTCACGCCCAGCTCCTCGCCACAGCGCCGGATCATCGGCGCGACGCCCGCAGTCGACAGGGTGATGCGGCGGCGCGAGATGGCGATGCCTTCGCCATCCATGGCGAGGCGCAGCGCCGCGGCGATATTGTCCCAGTTGTAGAGCGGCTCGCCCATGCCCATCATGACGATGTTGGTGATGCGGCGCCCCTCGACCGGCGACGGCCATTCGCCGAAGCGGTCGCGCGCCAGCATCACCTGTCCGAGTATCTCGGCGGCCGTCAGGTTGCGCACCAGCCGCTGCGTGCCGGTATGGCAGAATTTGCACGACAGCGTGCAGCCGACTTGGCTCGACACGCACAACGCGCCGCGGTCGGTCTCGGGAATGTGCACGCACTCGACTTCGTTGCCGTCGGTGAGGCGCAGCAGCCACTTGGTCGTGCCGTCGAAGGATTCGAGTACGGAGGTGGCGCCTGGCCGTCCGACACGGAAACGCGCCGCGAGCAGATCGCGCAGCGGCTTGGCGAGGTCGCTCATCGCCGCGAAATCGGTGGCACCGCGATTGTAGATCCAGCGGTAGAGCTGGCGGGCGCGGAAGGCCGGCTCGCCGAGCTCGACGAACAGCGCCGTCAGGGCCGCGAGGTCGTAACCGACCAGATCGGTGCGGCCGTCGCCGGCAAGGTTCGGCGCAGCGGGCATGGCGGCGGGGGCGCTCATGGCCGGCTATATGCGCCGCGCCTGCCCGTCGGGCAAGCTCAGCGCGGACAGGCCTTGTTGATGGCGTTATGGGCGGTGATAACGCCGGACAGCGAGTAGACGTCGGTCGTCGGATTGCCGCGGTTGGAGACGCCCTTGATCGTCAGTCGCTTGCCCTTGCGCATTGCCTCGATGATGGCGGCCTGGTCCTGATCGTAGGACCACGCCGTGCCCTCGCGCGTGAACAACTGCCACTTCTTGCCGTCTATTTCGGCGCTCACCGGCTCGCCGTCCTTGAAGGTGTAGCCGATATCCGTCTGCACCACGTCGAACTGCTTGTCGCCCGGGCGATGCCAGATCAGAACGAAGATATCGCTGCGGCGCGAGCCGAGACTCGCCGCCTGCGGGCCGCTGACGATGTAGCAGTAGCGGCTCTTGCCGTCTCCGCGCACATAGGAGACCCAGTCGGAGAACTTGCCGAGCTGATGCGAATCCTGCGCGGTGGCCGGAAGGGGGGTGGCGAGCGTGGCAACTAAAGCTAGCAGGATGGCCGTATAAAGGACGCGTCGCGGTTGGTGCGCTCCGGAAAGCATCCTTGCGACATAGCCCACGCTCGCCATCCTTGCCAAGCCTATGTTTGCTTTCATTGCGCCGGCACGCCGTCGGGCAGGGCTGAGACATGCTTGCATTCGGCGTCCATGGCCGCATAGGCCTCGCGGAACCCCTCCAGCGGATAAAGGTCGGATGCCGGCGCGGTGTCGGGTTCGTCGGGAAACGACACCGTCACCTTCGCTACCTGGCCAGCCATCAGGGCGCCGGCGATGGTGGCCTGATCGCGGCCATAGGACCACGCGGTGCAGGTACCGCCGTAGAGCGGCCAGCGCCGGCCATCCACGGTCAGGCCGAGCGGTCGCGTATCGGCCGTACGAGCGAGGTCGACCTGGACCATGTCGTATTGCCGCCAGAACGGCGCGTGCCAGACCAGCAGGGCGGTGCTCTCGCCGTCGCCGGGCGGGCGCGCCGCGACGTAGCAGTAGCGCTTCTGCCCTTCGCCGAGGATATAGGCCTTCCACAGCCCGTTCTGGGCGACCACGACGGGGCCGTCGGTACCGTATTCGGGCGTTGCCGGGCAATCCTCCGCCAGCGCCGGCAGCGGCGCCGCGAGCCCGGCAGCAAGAGCGACGATCAGGGAAAATCGCGTCATCGGCCGGACGATCCGGTCTCCTTCGGCGAGCGCGCGCGCCGGCGCATGACCGGTGCGCCGTAGCGGTGCGGCGCGGGCATGGTGACGGGACCGCCTGTGCCCACCGGCCGCGGCAGGTGCCGGCCGAGCGTCAGGGTCCGATCGTACATCACGATCGCCGCGGCGACCGAGACGTTGACGCAGAATTTTGTCGGAATCTTGACGACATGCTCGCAGCGCGCGACCAGCGCCGGCGACAGCGAGCCTCGCTCCGGGCCGAGCACATAGGCCGCCTGCAGCGGATGGCGGAAGCTCGGCATCTCGTGCGCCTCGTCCAGCAGCTCGATGCCGACCAGCGCGCAGCCGCGCGGCAGCCGCAGCGATTCGACATCGGGGAATTCGAGCAGCGGGACGTGGCCGGTGGCCGCGGAGGTGTCGGCGCGCTCTCCCTCGGAGCGGCGATAATCGGCGGCTATCGTGAACAGGAAGCTGGCGCCGAAGGCGTGGGCGGTGCGCATCACGGCCCCGACATTCATAGCCTTCGATATGCGCTCGACGCCGATGCCGAAATAGCCGCGCATGCGTGAGGATTCGGCCATGCTTTACGCGCCGCCCGGTGCCATCCGGCCGCACCTTGCACGGCCCCCGGCGGCGAGGCAAGGTGGCGCCCGCCCAGGCCACCGACCTTCCAGCGATGCCCAACGACCGCCACCACGGCCACGACCATGGCGCTGCGCCCGCCGTGCCGGACGATGCGCCGGTGCTGGTCGAGGTGACGCGCGGCGGCCTCGTCGAGAGCCGCCATCGTGGCGACGTCGCGGTAGTTGACGCCGCCGGCCGTCTCGTCTTCGGCCTCGGAGATGTCGCGATGCCGGTCTGCCAGCGCTCCTCGATCAAGCCGATCCAGGCGCTGCCGCTGGTTGAGAGCGGCGCGGCCGATGCCTTCGGCCTCGGCGATGCCGCGCTGGCGCTGGCCTGCGGCTCGCATCACGGCACGCCCGCCCATGTCGCGTCGGTGACGGCGTGGCTCGACAGGGTTGGGCCCGGCGTGGCGGCGCTTGAATGCGGCCGGCAGGTGCCGGCCAGCTCGGAGGCGGCGCGGACGCTGTTCGCCGCCGGTGGCGAGCCGGCCGCGGTCCACAACAATTGCTCGGGCAAGCATGCCGGCATGATCGCCACCGCCGTCCACCGGGACGAGAAAATAGCCGGCTATGTGCGTCCCGAGCATCCGGTGCAGCAGCGCATCCTCGGCACCTACGAGCAGGTCTGCGGCTACGGCCTGTCGAGCGCGCCGCGCGGCTTCGACGGATGCTCGGTGCCGGTGATCGCCATGCTGCTCTGCAATCTCGCGGTCGGCATGGCGCGGCTGGGGACGCCCCATAGCCTGCCGGCACCGCGCGCGAAGGCGGCGCGGCGCCTGCTGGCGGCGATGGCGGCGCGGCCGGAGATGGTCGAGGGCGACGGCAGCTTCTGCACCGAGGGCATGCGCGCGGGCGACGGCAAGGTGCTGCTGAAGGGCGGCGCCGAGGGCATGTATGTCGCCATCCTGCCGGCGCTCGGACTCGGCGTGGCTATCAAGATTCACGACGGTGCCAGGCGCGCCGCCGAAGTGGCGATGGCGGCGGTGCTGCGGCGCCTCGGCGCCTTCTACGCCGCCGCCGTGGCGCGTCTTGCAGACTGGTTCACCATGCCGCTCGCCAACCAGGCGGGGCGGACGGTCGGCGAGGTGCGGCCGGCGGCCGTGCTGGACGCAGTCTGACGGTATGCCGGCTTGCATCGCGGCGGCCCTCACCTCACCCTCCCCCTCGCGAACCGCGACGGGTCCCCTGCCCTCTCCGCCCTTGGGGGCGGAGAGGGCAGGGTGAGGTGGGGGCCGCCGGGACAGACCAGAAAGAGGGAGAGTGCGATGCGTGCGGTGGTATGCCGGGCCTTCGGGCCGATAGACGGGCTTGAACTGGGCGAGATGCCGGCGCCGGCGTTGCCGGAGGACGGGGTGCGCATCCGCGTGCGCGCGGCCGGCATCAATTTCGCCGATATCCTCGTCGTCGCCGGCACCTATCAGGAGAAGCCGTCGCTGCCCTTCGTGCCGGGCCTTGAACTGGCCGGCGAGATCGTCGAGATCGGCGCCATGGCGACGCGCTTCCGCATGGGCCAAAGGGTCATGGCGACGGTCGGTACGGGTGCCTTCGCCGCGGAGGCGGTGGCGCGCGAGAATGATGTATTTGCGCTGCCCGACGGCATGGACTTCGCCACTGGCGCCGCTTTCCCGGTGGCCTATGGAACCGCGCATCTCGGCCTGACGCATCGCGCCTCTCTGAAGGCGGGCGAGATCCTGATGGTGCATGGCGCCGCCGGAGGCGTCGGGCTCGCCGCGGTCGAGATCGGCAAGGCGGTCGGTGCCACCGTCATCGCCACCGCCTCCTCGGCCGAGAAGCTGGCTCTGGCGCGTGCCCACGGAGCCGACCACACCATCGACTACACGAAGGAGGATGTGCGCGCTCGCCTGCGCGACATCGCGCCGCGCGGCGTCGACGTGGCGCTCGATCCGGTCGGCGGCGACGCCTTCACGGCGAGTCTCCGCACCATCGGCTGGGAAGGGCGTATCATCATCGTCGGCTTCGCCGGCGGCACGGTACCGCAGATTCCGGCCAATCACCTGCTGGTCAAGAACGCCAGCGCGATGGGTTTCTACTGGGGCGCCTACCGCGCGCGCGAACCCGAGCTCGTGTGCGCCTCGATGGCCGAGGCGGCGGCGTGGGCGGTGGCCGGCAAGCTGCGCCCGCACATCTCGGCGACGCTAAAGCTAGCCGAGGCGGCGAAGGGGCTGAAGCTGCTGGCCGACCGCAAGGCGACGGGCAAAGTGGTGCTCACCGTCGATGGCTGACGATCCGGTCGGCGCCCAGTACGAGGCCTACCCGTACCCGTCGCGCGATCCCGCCGAAGAAAAGACGCGCCTCGTCCCCGGATCGCCGTCGGATCTGTGGGAACTGAACCACCACGTCTTCGGTGGCCGGCGCGACATGACGCGGCCGTTGAGCGCTCTCGTCGCCGGGGGCGGCACGGGCGACGCGACAATCATGCTCGCCCAGCAGATGACGGATGCCGGCGTGCCCGGCGATGTCGTGCATCTCGATCCGAGCGCGGCCGGCCGCGCCATCGCGGAGAAGCGCGCCGCCGTGCGCGGCCTTGGCAATGTCCGCTTCGTCGCCGGCAGCATCGAGGCGGTGGCGGCGGTCGTGCCAGGCCCGTGGGATTACATCGATTGCTGCGGCGTGCTGCACCACCTCGCCGATCCCGACGCCGGGCTGGCGGCGCTGGCTTCGGTACTGGCACCCGATGGCGGTATCGGACTGATGGTCTATGGGCCTCTCGGCCGTACCGGCGTCTATCCTCTGCAGGCGCTGCTGCGCCGGCTGGCGCCCGCGACGTTGCCGCTGCCGACGCGCATAGCCATGGCGCGCCGCGTAGTGGCGGCCCTGCCGGCAACAAACTGGTTCCGGCGCAACCCGCATCTCGCCGACCATCTGGAGGGCGGCGACGCCGGGCTGGTCGACCTGCTGCTGCATGCGCGCGACCGCGCCTATCCGGTGCCGAAGCTGGCGGCGATGGTGGCGGGAGCGGGGCTGCGCGTGACGAGCTTCATCGAACCACTGGCCTATGACGCGCGGCGCCTGATCGCCGATCGCGTGCTGACAAAGGGGCTCGACGGCCTCGACATCGTCGCCAGCGCGACGCTGGCCGAACAATTCGCCGGCACGCACAAGCAACATGTCGTTTATCTCGTCCGCGCCGGCAACGGCGTGACGGCGCCCGACCCCGCCGATCCGGCCGTCGTGCCTGTCATCCGCGGCATGACGGCCAGCGCGCTCGCCACGGCGCTGCCGAAGAGCGGGCCGCTGCGCGGCAACGTCTCCGGCATCGCCGTGTTGCTGCCGCTTCCGCCTCTGGCGCGCGCCATAGTCGAGCGCTGCGACGGGCAGCGCAGCGTCGCCGCTATCCATGCCGATATCCGCGCCGAGCTGCGCCCCGAGTTGGAATTCGCCGCCTTCTCCCGCCAGTTCGTCGATCTGTGGGCGGCTCTAGGAGGCGTAAACCGGATGGTGTTGCGCTACCGCTGAGTTACCGACGCCGCGGTAGCACCGCGAGCAGCGAGCCGGCCGTCGCCACCGCGATGCCGGTGGCGGCGAGCCAGCTCGGAATCTCACCGAGTAAATGGATGGCGAAGATGGCGCCCAGCGCCGGAACGGCCGAGAGGAACACCGCCACCGTCGTTGCGCCGAGCGAGAGCGTCGCCCTCGTGACCAGGGTCACGACGAGGAAGCTCGCTATCACACCCTGGTAGACGGCGTGCAGCGCTATCTGGTCCCAGGGCAGCAGCCCCGGCGCGCGCAGGATGGACGACGGCAGGAACAGCGCCCAGAGCGGCACATAGACCACGGCGCTGGTGATCGAGACCGCGACCAGCGCCTGCGGGATGGCCACCCGCCAGCTGCGCAGCGCCGTCATGTAGAGGGCGAACAGGGCGCCGGCGGCGAGGAACAGGACGTGGCCCTTCCACTGTCCGGGCGCGCCGGCGAACAGGCCCTCGCCGCCGATCGCCGCGGCGCCGACGAGGATCAAAGAGAAGCCGGCGAACTGGTGCAGGGCCGGCCGCTGGCCGTGCCAGAGGAAGGCGATCAGGCCGGCGAAGACCGGCATGGCACTGTTCGACAGCACGCCGGCATCGGCGACCGGCGCGAAGGTCATTCCGCCGAAGGAGCAGATGGCGAAGGGCGCGCCGGCACCGGCGGTCAGCACCAGGGCCTTGCCGAGGCCCAGCCCGCCATAGCCGCGCAGCAGGGCCAGCGGCGAGACGAGGATGGCGCCGACGCCGACGCGCAGCGCCGCGATGTCCCATGGCGTCAGCGCGGAGGTGACGCTGTAGCGAGAGGCGACGATCCAGCCGGCCCAGACGAAGGGCACGACGAGGCCGCAGGCGATGCCGAGGAGCAGGCCAGGTCCGCGCGAGGGGTCGGCTGCGGCGGAGTTCATGGGGGCGAGGTGCCCGCGCGCTGGGTGCGGGCCCTTGACCTACTGGACGGCGATGTCCGCCTCGGTCTTGGCGCGCAGCTCGTCGAGCGTCACGCCGGTGCCCAGCTCGATGACATGCACCTTGTTGTCGCGCAGGCGGAACATGCCGAGCTCGGTGATCACCGTGTCGACCACGCCGGCGCCGGTCAGAGGCAGGGTGCAGGCCTTGAGCATCTTGGACGAGCCGTCCTTGGCTACGTGCTCCATCAGCACCAGCACGCGCTTGACGCCGGCCACGAGGTCCATGGCGCCGCCCATGCCCTTGACCATCTTGCCGGGGATCATCCAGTTGGCGAGATCGCCGTTCTGGGCCACCTGCAGGGCGCCGAGGATCGACATGTCGATATGGCCGCCGCGGATCATTGCAAAGGACGTGGCGCTGTCGAAATATGAGGATTCCTGCAATTCCGTGATGGTCTGCTTGCCGGCGTTGATGAGGTCTGGATCGACCTCGTTGTGGAGCGGAAACGGGCCCATGCCGAGCATGCCGTTCTCAGACTGTAGCGTCACGCTGACATCCTCGGGGATGAAGTTCGCCACCAGCGTCGGCATGCCGATGCCGAGGTTGACGTAGAAGCCGTCTTCCAGCTCACCGGCGGCCCGCCGGCACATGTCATCGCGTTCCCAGGGCATGTCTTCCTCCTCTCGCGTCGTCCCAGTGTCGCCGGTCAGTCGCGCGTCGTCACGCGCTCGACGCGCTTCTCGAACGCATCGCCCTTGAAGACGCGGTCGACGTAGATACCGGGCAGGTGCATGTGGTCGGGATCGATCTGGCCGGCCTCGACTATGTGCTCGACCTCGACGACGCAGACCTTGCCGGCCGTGGCTACCGGCGGGTTGAAGTTGCGCGCCGTCTTGCGGAAGACGAGGTTGCCGGCGGTGTCGGCTTTCCACGCCTTGACGATGGATAGGTCTCCCTTCAGCGCCTTCTCCATCACATAGGTCTGGCCGTCGAACTCGCGCGCCTCCTTGCCGTCGGCGATGATGGTGCCGACGCCGGTGCGGGTGAAGAAGGCCGGGATGCCGGCGCCGCCGGCGCGCAGGCGCTCGGCCAGCGTGCCCTGCGGGTTGAACTCCAGCTCCAGCTCGCCTTTCAGGTACTGCTGCTCGAAGGTCTTGTTCTCGCCGACATAGGACGAGATCATCTTCTTGATCTGGCGGGTCTGCAGCAGCAGGCCAAGGCCGAAATCGTCGATGCCGCAATTGTTCGAGACGACCGTCAGACCCTTCACGCCGGAGGCGCGGATGGCGAGGATCATGTGCTCGGGAATGCCGCACAGGCCGAAGCCGCCGGCGAGTATCGTCATGCCGTCGAACAGCAGCCCGTCGAGCGCGCTCTTGGCATCGGCGTAGACCTTCTTGCCGGCTTTGCGGTCCATCGTTCCCCTCGATCGTCGGTGGCGGCTCTGCGGCCCGCCGCTTGTGTCTGCCGCGTGGGCGGCGCCGATAAACACTCAGCTGCCCCGCCCTGTCAACGCGCCTCGACGGCGCGGTCCCAAGCCATGCGCGACGTGCGGGGCCGAATTGCCGCCCACCGCCGGGCGCGCTATCGTCCCGCCCCGATACACCCCGACGCGGACGCGGAAGGAAAGCCCATGCGCACGCTCGCCCGACGGATCGCCGCCTTGCTGCTCGTCCCGGCCCTGCTGGCCGGCGGCGCGGCGCTGGCGCAGGACAAGAAGACCCTGACGCTGGCCGTCACACTGGAACCGCCGCACCTCGACCCGACGGCCGGCGCCGCCGCCGCTATCGACGAAATCGTCTACGCCAATGTTTTCGAAGGCTTGACCCGCATCGACGAGACCGGCACCGTGAAGCCGCAGCTCGCGACGAAATGGGAGGTTTCGGACGACGGCAAGACATATACTTTCTATCTGCGTCCCGCCGCGAAGTTCCACGACGGCAAGGCACTCGACGCCGCCGCCGTCGTCTTCTCCATGGAGCGCGCCGTCGCCGCCGATTCGGCCAATGCCCAGAAGGGCCTGTTCGAGCCGATCGAGAAGATCGAGGCGAAGGATTCGAAGACGGTTGTCTTCCACCTGAAGCGGCCCGAGGGCGGCTTCCTGTTCAACCTAGGCTGGGGCGACATGGTCGTTGTCCACCCGGACACGGCGGCGACCAACAAGCAGAAGCCCGTCGGCACCGGGCCGTTCAAATTCGTCTCCTGGACGACGGGCGATCGCGTCGTGCTGGAAAAGGCCGATGCCCGTGCGCAGCTCGATCGCGTGGTATTCCGCTTCATCTCCGATCCGCAGGCGATGGTGTCCGAACTGCAGTCCGGCGGCGTCGATGCCGCGCCCAACCTCAACGCGCCGGAAGCCTTCGCCCAGTTCAGGAAGGATGCACGCTTCGAGGCGATCGTAGGGACGACCGAGGGCGAGACGCTCCTGTCGATCAACAATGCCAGGAAGCCCTTCGACAATGTGCTGGTCCGCCACGCGCTGGCCCATGCCATCGACCGCAAGGCGCTGGTCGAGGCGGCGATGTTCAGCTTCGGCACGCCCATCGGCAGCCATTTTGCGCCGCATCACCCGGCCTATGTCGACCTCACCGGCACCTATCCGCACGACACGGCGAAGGCGAAGGCATTGCTCAAGCAGGCCGGCGCCGAGAACCTCGAAGTGACGATCAAGCTGCCGCCGCCAGCCTATGCGCGCCGCGGCGGCGAGGTGATAGCGGCACAGCTCGCCGAGGTCGGCATCAAGGCCAATCTCGTGCCTGTCGAATGGGCGCAGTGGCTGGATCAGGTGTTCAAGGGCGGCGATTTCGACCTCACCATCGTCTCGCACACCGAGCCGCTCGACATCGGCATCTACGGCCGCGACAAATACTACTTCGCCTACAATTCGGACGCCTTCCGGGCGCTGATGACGGAACTGGCCGGCACCGCCGACCAGGCCAGGCGCTATGACATCTTCCGCAAGGCCCAGCGCCTGCTGGCCGAGGACAGCCCCGCGATCTTCCTGTTCGAGTTGGCGAAGCTCGGCGTCTGGAAGAAGGGCGTCGCCGGCCTGTGGGCCAACAGCCCGGTCCAGGCCAACGACGTGACCGCGGCGTACTGGAAGTAGCCGCGCAAGGCGGGAGGCGGGCGTGCTCGCCTGGCTCGTCCGCCGTCTGCTGGCGCTCGCCGCGACGCTGCTCGTGGCGAGCGCCGTCATTTTTATCGTGCTCGAAGTGCTGCCCGGCGACCCCGCCATCGTGATGCTCGGCATCGAGGCGCGCGAGGACACGCTGGCCGCGCTGCGCGCCGAGCTGGGCTTCGACCGGCCGCCGCTGGAACGGTACCTCGGCTGGGTCGCCGGCTTCTTCGTCGGTGAGTTGGGGCAGAGCCACACCTACGCGGTGCCGGTTGTGGGGCTGGTGACGGAGCGGCTGCGCGTGACAGTGCCTCTGGCCTTTTCGGCCTTCGCGCTGGCGACTCTGGTGGCCATCCCGCTCGGTACCTTTGCGGCGATGCGCCGCGGCCGGGCCGGCGACTGGGGCGTTATGGCCTTCAGCCAACTCGGCATGGCGGTGCCGAATTTCTGGATCGGCATTCTCGGCATCCTCGTTTTCGCCGTCGGTCTAGGCTGGCTGCCGGCCGGTGGCTTTCCCGGGTGGTCGCAAGGCGCCGGCCCGGCAGTGGCGGCCCTCGTGCTGCCCGCACTGGCGCTGGCGCTGCCGGAAGCGGCCATCCTGTCGCGGGTGACGCGCAGCGCCGTGCTGGAATCCCTCGGGGCCGATTTCGTGCGCACGGCGCGCGCCAAGGGGCGCGGCGAAGGCGGCGTGCTGACGCGCCATGTGCTGCGCAACGCGCTGATTCCCATGACCACGCTGATGGGGCTGCAGTTTACCATCCTGCTCGCCGGCTCGATCGTGGTCGAGAACGTGTTCTCCCTGCCGGGGCTCGGTCGGCTGGTATTCCAGGCGGTGATCCAGCGCGACCTCATCGTCGTGCGCGATGTGACGATGCTGATCGTCGCCTTCGTCGTCGTCGTCAATTTCGCCGTCGATATGCTCTATGTGCTGATCGACCCGCGCCCGCAGGCCGCAGCGTGATCGCGCCGCGCCGCCGCCGTCCGGTGGGGCGCCTCGCCGTCGGAGCGGCCATCGCTGCTGTCATTGTCCTCCTCGCCATGGTTTCGTTAGTGTGGACGCCGTTTCCGGCCGACCGGATGGCGATATCGGTCCGCCTGCAGGGGCCGTCGGCGCTACACTGGCTGGGCACGGACCAGTTCGGCCGCGACGTGCTGTCGCGCCTGATGGTCGGCGCGCGCAATTCCATCGCCGTCGGCCTGTTAGCCGTCGGAATCGGCCTAGCGGTCGGAACAGCACTGGGCACCTGGGCGGCGGCACGGCGCGGCTGGGTCGACGGGATCGTGGCGCGGCTGGCCGATGTGATCTTCGCCTTCCCGCTGGTGGTCTCGGCACTTCTTGCCTCCGCCATTCTGGGGCCGGGTGTGGTCAACCCTGTGCTCGCCATCGGCATCTTCAACGTCTCGGTCTTCACCCGCGTCTCGCGCGCCGCCGCCATGCAGGTCTGGGGACTGGAATACACCCGCGCCGCGCTGGCCATCGGCAAGGGGCCGCTGCGGGTCACATTAGACCATGTACTGCCGAACATCGCGCCGGTGCTGATCGTGCAGGCAACGGCGAGCTTCGCCATCGCCGTGCTGGTCGAGGCGGCTCTGTCCTACCTCGGCCTGTCGGTGCGGCCGCCGGCGCCGAGCTGGGGCCGCATGCTGTTCGACGCGCAGACCCTGATGGCGCTGGCCCCGACGCTAGCCATCTTCCCCGGCCTGGCCATCGCTCTCGCCGTGTTCGGCCTTAACCTGCTCGGCGACGGGATGCGCGACGCGCTCGACCCGCGGCTGGCCGATACTGCGCGGCGCGAGGTCTAGTCCGTGCGGCGCTCACCGTTGCTGACGATCGGCTGTGCGTAGGATAGTTCGAGGTCCCAGGGGAAGTGGATCCAGGTGTCCTGGCTGACCTCGGTTATAAAGGTGTCGACCAGCGGCCGGCCGGCGGGCTTGGCATAGACGGTGGCGAGGTGGGCCTTCGGCAGCATCTCGCGCACCACGCGGGCGGTGCGGCCGGTGTCGACGAGATCGTCGACGATCAGCACGCCCTCGCCGGTGCCGAGCACGCCCTTGAGGATCTGCAACGATCCCTGTGCCTTGTGGTCGTAGGACGACACGCAGACCGTATCGACCAGGTGGATCTCCAGTTCGCGCGCGACGATAGCCGCCGGCACCAGCCCTCCGCGCGTGATGGCGACTAGGCTCTGCCACGGCCCCTTGTCCGCCAGTCGCCAGGCGAGCGCGCGGGCGTCGCGATGCAACTGCTCCCACGACACCGGAAAGTTCTTCTCGAAAGTTGCCATGATCCGCCCCGTCGCCGCGGCGCCCGACGGCGCCGGTGCACATTATTCGGAGCCTCCGGCACCGGCGCAAGGTGGCGCGCGGGGGCGACTGCCGCTGTCGAAATGGGCTAGTCTACGCGCCGTCGCCGTTGCCGGAGTGTGCCGATGTCCGCCAAGCCAGTTCCCGCCTCCGCCGCCGGGCTGCCCGTCTTCGAGGTGGCCGTGGCGGACGAGGCCATTGGCACCGACCAGGCGCATGTCTTCTCGCTGTCGAGCCATGCGCGGGCGCGCGAGGCTCTGGCCTTCGGCCTCGCCATGCACGGGATTGGCTTCAACATCTTCGTCGTCGGCGAGGACCGGTCGGGCCGCATGACCTCGACGCTGGCCGTCCTCGATGCGGCGATGGCCGAGCGCCCGCGCCCGGCCGACTGGGTCTACCTCGCCAATTTCCACCATCCGCACGAGCCTCTGGCGATCGGGCTGCCGGCCGGAATCGGGCGCGAATTGCGCGACGCCGTGGTGGCGCTGGTGCCGGCCTTGCGCGTGGCGCTGGCGCAGGCGCTGGCGCGGCCCGAATTCCACGAACGGATGCGCGCCGAGAGCGAGCAGTCTCGCGCCGCCGTGGGTCACGACATCGGCGCGCTGCAGGCCGCCGCGCGCGCCGACGGCTTCGGCTTCTCGCAGACGCCGCAGGGCATGATGGTCGTGGCGCTGGACGAGGCCGGCGAGGCGCGCGACGTCTCCCTATTGCCGGATGACGAGCGCGAGGCGATCGACCGCCGTGCGCGCGAATGGGGAGACCGCTTCTCGAGCCTCAATCGCGAAGCCGGCCGCCGGCAGGCCGATCTCGGGGAACGCTTGCGCGAGATGACGCGTGCCGCCGGCGAGGCGGCAACGGGCGGCCTGGTCGACGATTTCGTCAATCGCTTCCAGCAATACTCCGGGCTGTCGCGCTGGCTCGTCGCGATGCGCGTCGACATCGCCGAGAACCCCGAGCGCCTGGCACCGCGCGGCGACGACGACAAGCCACTGCCGCCGGACGAGACGCCGGAGCGGCGCTACGCCGTCAACCTGTTCGTCGACAATGGCGAAGTGCGCCATCCGCGCGTCGTTCTGGAAGCCGATCCGACCTACGCCAACCTGTTCGGCCGCATCGAGTACCGGCAGGCGGCGGGTCTGCTGACTACCGACTTCACGCAGATTGAGCCCGGCGCGTTGGCCCGCGCCAATGGCGGCGTGCTGGTGCTGCGCGCCGAGGCGCTGGCGGCCAACGCCGACAGCTGGACCTATCTCAAGGGCGCATTGCGCGACAGCGAGCTGCGGATTCAGGAGATGTACCGGGCCGGCTCCGTGCCGGTATCGGGCGCGCCGCGGCCGCGCCCCATACCGCTCGACCTCAAGGTCGTCATCGTTGGCGCGCCACGCTGGTACTACACCTTCTTTTCCCTCGACACTGACTTCCAGACCTACTTCAAGGTCAAGGCCGAGATCGATCCGGATATGGAAGCGACGCCAGCCAATCTCGGCCGTTACGCCGGGCTGATCCAGGGCTATGCGCGGCGTTCCGAACGCGACGGCTGCACGCCAGAGGCGATCGGCTGGCTGCTCGGCCTCGCCGCGCGCTGGGCCGGCGAACGGACGCGCGTGTCGGCGCGCTTCGAGGCGCTGGCCGACGTCATCGCCGAGGCGGCAACGCTGGCCGGCAAGGGCGCGCGCATTCTGGAGCGCGCGCATGTCGCCGCCGCCTGGGCAGCCCGCGAGCGGCGCAATTCGCGCATCGAGGATCGCATCCAGCAATCGATCGCCGACGGCACGGTGATGATCGACACCGCCGGCGCCGTCGTCGGCCAGGTCAATGCGTTGACGGTGCGCGACATCGGCGACCACCAGTTCGGCGCGCCGAGCCGCGTGACGGCGCGGGTCTCGGTCGGCCGCACGGGTGTCACCAACATCGAGCGCGAGGCGGCACTGGGCGGGCCGATCCAGCAGAAGGGCGCGCTCGTCCTGCAGGGCTATCTCGCTGGTCGATTCGCGCGCAGCGGACCGCTGTCGTTCAATGCCTCGATCACCTTCGAGCAGAGCTATGGCGGGGTCGAGGGCGACAGCGCGACTCTGGCAGAGGCGCTGGCCGTCCTGTCCGACCTTTCAGGCGTGCCGCTGCGACAGGACCTCGCCGTGACCGGCTCGGCCAACCAGCGCGGCCAGGTGCAGGCGATCGGCGGCCTGTCGGACAAGATCGAGGGCTATTTCCGCACCTGCGCGCAGGCCACGGGCGGGCTTAGCGGCACGCAGGGCGTGGTCTTTCCGGCCGCCAACGAGCGCCATCTCCTGCTGCGTGACGAGGTGGCGAAGGCGGTGGCCGCGGGGCGCTTCCATCTGTGGAGCGTCGCCACGGTCGGCGACGCGATCGAAGTGTTTACCGGCCGGCCGGCCGGTGAAGCCGATGCCGAGGGCCGATACCCGGAGGGCACGGTCTATGCCCGTGTCGCGGCGCAACTCGCCGAATTCGACGAGGCGCTGGTGCGCCGCGGGCATTGCCTGGATTGAAACGCCCCGCAGCCGCGGGACGCTCAGCGCACGAAGACGTGGACCTCGGGCACCTGGGCCTGGGGGCTGGTCATGGCGTTGAGCCCGATGCGGTCGCGCGGCATGCCCATACGCTCGAGGGTCTGGGCGACGTCCTCGGCATTGCGCCGCGCCGCGATCGACTGCATCGCCACCTGTGCCGGCGTGCCGGCCTGCGGTGTCACTGCGACGATGTCGAACACCGCCTCTGGCAGGCGCGTCAGCGCCTCGTTGGCCGCCGTGTAGAGCGGGTTGGCATAGGGCACGTCGGGCCTGTCGAAACGGATGACCACGAGCGGCCGCCGCGAGGCTAAATTGCCCGGGCCGGCCAGCGGCTGGCTTGCCGCCGGCGCGGAGGTCAGCCAGGCGCGGTTGGCGAGGCTGCCGCCGTACAGCTCGCCGTTGGCCACGGCGGTTGACAGGGCCGACAGGTTGCGCTGCTCGCGGCCGACATAGTTGGTCTGCCGCGCCACATCCTGGTTCAGCTCGTTGAGCAGGCGGTCGATCAGCACCACCGTGCGATTGACCTCGTCCTCGAGGATGGCGAGCTGGCGATGATCATCGTCGACGGCGCCGGACGGGCCATAGGTCGCGCGCGTCGATTCGAGCACGAAGGCGGCTAGTGAATTCGACTCGACGATCCGGTTGGCCAGATCGTTCATGCCGGCGATGTCGCCTTCCAGCGCATTGAGCGTGCCCTGGGCGTCGTTCAACTGGGCGACGAGGACGGGGTTGCCCGGTGTGGTGCCGACCTGCAGGCGCGACTGGATGGCCCCAATCAGGCCCTGATAGCGCTGCGCGTTCTGCACGACCTTGGTGCGCAGCGCCTGCAGCGTCTGGTTCTGGGCGGAGATGTCGGTCTGCATCCGGCGCAAATCGCCGCGCATCTGCTCGACGCGTTTGCCGGTGCGCTGGGCATCGGTGACCCCCGGTGGCACGAAATTCGTCTGCCCGACAGGCGGCGCAGGCGGGGCGGTAACGGAGCGTGACGATGGCTGGCGCCCGCCCGGATCATCGCCGGTCAGCGACGGCATAAGTTCGCCATCGAGGAGTTCGCCATCGAGGAACGAGCAGCCGGCGAGCGCGAGCACTGTAACGAACGCAAAGGCAGCGCGCGCCAGCGTGCTTGGCAAGTTACACCTCATCCCCCTTCGCGACGGCCCGCTTGCTGCCCCGACCAGGATGCCAGCAAAACAGCGCCGGCCCAACGCGTTGCGCGAGGATGTTACTGAGTTGCCTGACTCCCGGCAAGCCGCTTGTGCCGGCCGCCCGGTGCCCGCCACAACCTTGGCCCGGGTGCGTCGCATTGGCAACACTCGGCGGGACAGGCCGGCGCGCCGCGGGCTTGCACCCGCCGCGCCTTCGGGTTAGACAGCCTGTCCCTCGCGGCCGGACCCAAGGCCGCAGGCGGCGCGCGCGCCCGTAGCTCAATGGATAGAGCGTCTGACTACGGATCAGAAGGTTGGGAGTTCGAGTCTCTCCGGGCGCGCCATTTTCTTCCGATAAATCAATATGACGAGAATTTCCCCCACGCAGCGTGACTGCCTGGCGCGGGTTTTAGAGCGTTTCACGATTTATTTGAATCGTATCCGGCGTTGACGAATGCACCAACTACTTCGTCAACGCCGGATACGATTCAAATAAATCGTGAAACGCTCTAGCCGCGCGGCCTACTGCGTCGGCGTCCGGCGAGCCGGCCGGGACGGCGGCGCGGGCGCGGTCGAACGCGCTGCGCGCTTCGTCGCGCGCGCCGCGCGCGGCGAGCGCTTCGCCGAGCGCCACCAGCGCCGCAACATTGGCCGGATCGGCATCGAGCGCGCGGCGCAGGGCCGCTTCCGCGTCGTCGCGCCGCTCCAGCACGGTGTAGGCCTGCGCCAGCCGCAGCCAGCCGGCGCTATCGACCGGGTTCGCCTCCAGCCGGGCGGCGAGGCCGGAGACCATGCCCCCGATCATCTGGCGGCGCTCCTCGGGCGACATCCGCGCGGCGGCGATTTCGGCCTCGTTAGGGCCGCGTGCCGGCGCCTGTGACGGCGCTGCTGGCGATACCGTGACGCCGGCCTCGGCGATGCGGGCGGCGACGGCGGCGCGCCAGGGCGCGTCGGGCGGCGCCTCGGCCAGCAGCGCCTGCCAGGCGGCGAGCGCCTTCGCCGCCTCGCCCTCCTGCCAGTGGGCCAGAGCGAGGTAGTAGCGCGCGCGTGGATCGCCTGGCAGGAGGGCGAGAGACACGGCGAAGGCCGAGCGGGCCTCGGGCGTCACGCGGCCTTCCGCGGCGACGGTCAGGGTCTGGCCGAGCGTCGC
The DNA here is from genome assembly GCA_009691025.1 of Alphaproteobacteria bacterium. Lineage (GTDB taxonomy): Bacteria > Pseudomonadota > Alphaproteobacteria > UBA6615 > UBA6615 > SHWB01. Next base: position 12,203 of record SHWB01000018.1, on the reverse strand, counting down.
CTGCAACTCGCCGTTTCCGGGCGACAGCGCGGCGGCGCGCGCCCAGGCGCGGGCCGAATCCGCGAAGCGGCTTTCGGCGAAATGGACACGGCCGAGCAGGATCCAGCCCTGGAGATCATCGGGGTTCTTTTCGAGCTGCGCGACGAGCCGGTCGACCGCGCCGGCGATCTCGTCCGGCGATGGCTGGCCGGCAGTCGGCGAGCGGCCGGCGAGCGGCATGTCGGGCATGCCCGGCGTGCCTAGGCCGAGATAGATCGCCATCGCCGCCAGCGGCAGGACGACCAGCAGCACCGCGCCGGCCGGGCGCAGCCAGCGCCGCTCGGGCCGTGCCGGGGCGGCCCCGGTGCGCCGCGCATCGGCAGCGAGCAGCCGGCGCGCGATCTCGCTGCGCAACGCTTCGGCCTCGCTGTTGGGGATGTCGCCGGCCGCGCGCTGCCGGTCCAGCGCCACGAGCTGGTAGCGATAGACTTCGAGATCGTGCGCGCCCGGTGCCGGCACCGTCACCGGGTCGCGGCGCAGCAGCGGCCGGACGACGAAGGCGGCGACACCGACGGCGAGGATCGCGGCGACGATCCAGAAGATCACGAGGCAGTCTCCCTGTCGGCCCAGGTGCAGGCGCGGCGCCACAGGCTCCGGTACGCCGCTTCCAGCGTCCGCGTAAAGGCCGGTGCGTCGGTCAGCGGCGAGGCGGCGACTGTGGCGCGCAGGCCGACCCGGATCGCCGCGAGGCGCGCCGGGTCGGCGACGAGGCCGGCGGCGATGTTGAGATACGCTTCCTCGCTCCCGGCCGTCCATTCCGCCCGGCCGATGCGCGCCAGCAGGCTGACCCCAACGCTCCCGGCATGGCGGTTTCCGGCGAGCGTCACCACCGGCACGCCCATCCACAGCGCCTCGCATCTCGTCGTCGTGCCGTTAGAGGGGAAGGGGTCGAGTGCCACGTCGATCCGCGCATACTGGCCGAGATGGTTGGCCATGCCGGCGACGCGGTCGAGCGCGACGATGCGCGCCGGATCTATGCCCTGCGCGGCGAAGCGCGCGCGCGTCGCCGCCACCACGGTCGGATCGCCGAGACCCCACGCCTTCAGTATCAGGCGCGCCACAGGCACGCGCGCCAGCAGCCGTGCCCACAGCGCCACGACGCCATCGTTGAGCTTGGCGAGGTCGTTGAATGAGCCGAAGCTGGGCACGCCGCTCGCGGCCAGCGGCGATGGCGCGACGGGCGGCGCGTCCGATGGCTGGCCGTAGCAGAGGAATCCCGGCAGGCGCAGGGGCGCCTCGCTGCCACGACATGCCGCTTCGACCGGGTTGGTGAGCGCATCGACGATGCGGGCCTCGATGGCGAGGCCGGTGGTGTCGGGATAGCCGAACCAGGTGATCGCGACAGGCGACGGCAGCAGGGCGAACAGCCCTGGACTGCCGCCCGCCGTGTGTCCGGACAGGTCGACCAGCACGTCGATGCGATCGTCGCGGATCTGCGCGGGGGCGGCGGCATCGTCCAGGCGAGCGACGTCGCGCCATCGCGCCACGAGGGCGGCCAGCCGTGTCGTTACCTCGTCGGGCCGTGCGAAGTTGGCGTAGGCCGTAACCTCTACGGTCGCGCGATCATACGCAGCGAGGACCGGTTCGATGAACCGCGCGACGGAGTGGTCGAGCAAATCGCCAGACACATAGCCGATGCGCAGCCGCCGCGACGGGTCGGGGTCGACAGGAGCCGGCGAGGGTCGCGCCGGACACAGGGGGGCAGCACGAGAGCGGTGCTCCTGACCGAGGGTCATAACATCGGCCCGGGGCAGGTATTCCCTCGCCAGCAGCAGGCTAAAGGTATGCTACGCGACATCTGTCGCCAGCGCGACGGCGGTGCGATAGGCGATGATGGCCTCGTCCAGCCGCGCCTGTTTGCGCATCTTGCCGGCGCGGTTGGCATGCGCCGTGGCATCCGCCTGGGCCAGCGCCAGCGCGGCGCAGAAAGCGGCCTCGGCCTCGACGATGCACCCCTGCTGCCAGCGCGCCGCGCCGAGAGCGTTGTGCGTCTCGGGGCTCGCCGCGCCGCCGCCAATCGCCGCCGCCAGCGCGGCTTCGGCGCCTTGCAGATCGCCGGCATCGAGCATCGCGCGGCCGAGCGCGACCAGCGCCGCCGCATCGCCCGGCACGGCGTCACAGAGGCGTCGCCACTCCTCCGCCGCGGCGCCGGCCTCGCCAAGATAGAGCAGGGCGCGGGCGAGGTTGCGGCGAACCTCCAGCGCGCAGGGCTGGACGGCCAGCTCCTCGCGGAAGGCGACGGCCGCGCCCGCGAGGTCGCCGCCGCGCGCCTTCATCGTGCCCAGCGCGTTCTGCACATTGGCATCGCCTGGCGCGCGCGCCACCGCCTCGCCGAACAGGCGCGTCGCCTCGTCCGTGTTGCCGGCCTCGGCGGCGAGGATGCCGAGATGGAGCAGCGCCGCGGGCTGGCCCGGGGTCAGCGCCAGAACCTGGCGGCAAAGCGCCGCCGCCTCCTCGCGCCGCCCGCCGCGATGGGCCGCGACGGCCGCCGTGAACAGCGTCGCGGTCTGTTGCCGCACCGGCGCGGGCGGCGGGTTGCCGGCCTTGCCGCTCACGGCGCTCTCCTGCGACGATCCGTCCGCCTCGCAGGAAGCCGCCGATGTCCGACCGCCCGAACGCCCTGTCCTGGGCCGAATACTACCAGCGGACCGGCGGCCGGCCGCCGCGCGACACGATGCTGGCCGCGCTCGATGCCTTCGATGCCGAGGGCGGGGCGCCGCCGGAACGCCGCCTCGCCGTCGATCTTGGCTGCGGCGCGGGGCGCGACGCCGTCGAGATGCTGCGGCGCGGCTGGCTCGTGCTCGGCATCGATGCCGAACCCGCCGCCATCGCCGGCCTGCTGGCGTTGCCGAACCTTCCCGGCGATGCCCGCTCGCGCCTCGACGGCCGCGTGGCTCGGTTTGAGGAGGCGGAATGGCCGGCCTGCCATCTGGTGAATGCGAGCTTCGCCCTGCCACTCTGCCCGCCCGAGTATTTCGACGCGCTGTGGGCGCGCATCCATGACGCCCTGCTGCCGGGCGGGCGCTTCGCCGGGCAGCTCTACGGCGTGCGCGACAGCTGGGCCGGGCGCGCCGGCATGACCTTCCACACGGCGGCCGGCATCGATGCCCGCCTCGCCGGCTGGCGCGTCGAGATGCGCCGCGAGGTCGAGGAAGACAGCACGACCGTGCGCGGTGAAGCCAAGCACTGGCACATCTTCCATCTGGTGCTGCGGAAGCGCTGAGCCCACCGCTCAGGACGCCGCCGCACCTCCGAGGCCGGCCGCCTGCTGCACGAAGGCCCAGTGCGCCGTCAGGCCGGCGGAGATGTCGAGGGCCACGGCCAGCGACCGGCGACCGGCGGCGCCGTCGACCAGCGGCGCCGTGCCTCCGCCGGCGGAGGCGACGAAGGCGTCGATCTCGCGCGCCAGGCTGTCCGCCTTGCCGAAGCTGGTCTTGGTCTCGCGGATGTTGGGCACGCCGGGGAACATCTCGCCCGCGCCGCGCTCGACCGCCCGCGTCGTGCCGTTTTGGAAGTCGACGACGAGGTAATGGTTGGGCTGGAAGATGCGCATCGTGCGCTCGGTCTTAAGCGACACGCGGCTCGCGGTGATCGAGGCGACGCAGCCATTGGCGAAGCGCACGCGGGTATTGGCTATGTCCTCGCGCGGCCCCACGACGGGCGCGCCTACGGCGTCCACGGACAGGACGTCGGAGTGCACGATGGCGAGGATAATGTCGATGTCGTGGATCATCAGGTCGAGCACGACGTTGACGTCGGTCACGCGCGGCTGGAAGGGCGAGATGCGGTAGCTCTCGATGAACAGCGGCTTGCGCACCGCATGCACGATGGCGTCGTAGGCCGGCGAGAAGCGTTCGAGATGGCCGACCTGGAGGACAGCCTTGCCCTCGCGCGCGGCGGCGATCAGGCCGTCGGCCTCGGCGAGAGTGGTGGCGATGGGCTTCTCGACCAGCACATGCACGCCGGCGGCGAGCAGCGGCCGCGCCACGCCGAAATGCTCTGCCGTCGTCACCGCCACCGAGACGGCATCAACCGTGCCGGCCAGCCCGTCGAGGCCGGCGATCACGGCGGTGCCAACCTCGTCGGAGACGGCGCGGGCGCGTGCCGCGTCGCGGTCGTAGACGCCGACCAGCTCGACGCCGGGGTGAGCGGCGTATTTCTGGGCATGGTAGCGGCCGAAATGGCCGACGCCAATGACGGCGCAACGCAGCTTCTGGCGGGCCAAGGGGTGCGCGGATCCGGGTTGCGATGCGGCGCCCGACCGGGAACCGCCGGACAAGTTTAGCGTTCCCGGCCCGCGCCGTCGAGGCGCCGGCCCTTGTCCCGTCCGCCCGCACGCGCGGCCGGATAATGGCCCGACGGTCGACGGAGGCCGCATGGCGATGAACGACCCGACGGAACTGACGGTGGCGCGCGAGGCTTTGCGGGCGGATATTCGCACCGATGAGGCCGCCGCCGCCCGGGCCCTGCTCGAGGCCTGGCCGCTCGATCCCCCCGCGCGTCAGCGCGTCGGGCAGCGCGCCGCGGCGCTTGTGGACAGCGTGCGCGCGGCCCGCCGCAGCTTCGGCGGCATCGACGATTTCCTGCAGGAATACGGCCTCGACACGCGCTATGGCGGCGCCCTCATGTGCCTCGCCGAGGCGCTGCTGCGCGTGCCGGATGCCAATAACGCCGACCGGTTGATCGCCGACAAGCTGGTCGGCGTCGACTGGGAACGGTATCTCGGCCGGTCCGACAGCCTGTTCGTAACGCCTCGACCTGGGCCTTGCTGCTGACCGGTGAGGTGGTGGCGGGCGAGGCGGCGGTGCCGGAGCGGCCGGCCTCGCTGCTGGCGAGCCTCGTCACCCGGCTCGGCGAGCCGGTGGTGCTCACCTCCGTCGGCCAGGCCATGCGCGTGCTCGGTCGGCAATTCGTCATGGGCCGCACCATCGAAGAGGGGCTGGAGCGCGCCGCAGTGGAGGCGCGGGAAACGGGTGCCCGCCATTCCTTCGACATTCTGGGCGAGGCGGCGCGCACCCGGGCTGATGCCGATCGCTACCTCGCCGCCTACGAGGCCACCATCGCCGCCATCGCGCGGGCCGAGGGGCGGGCGATCCCGTCGCCGGTCCGGGCCTGTCGGTGAAACTGTCGGCGCTCGATCCGCGTTTCGAATGGGCGCAGCGCGGGCGCGCCGTGCCGGCGGTCGCCGCGCGCCTCGCCGGGCTGGCGCGCGCCTGCAAGGCGGGCGGCATCGGCCTCACCGTCTATGCCGAGGAGGCCGAGCGCCTGGAGCCGATGCTCGACGTGCTCGCCACGGTCGCCGACGATCCGGCGCGCGCCGGCTGGGACGGGCTGGGGCTCGCTATGCAGGCCTACCAGAAGCGCGCTCCGGTGCTGGTCTACTGGCTCGGCGCGCTGGCGCGGGCGAGCGGCAGGCGGCTGATGGTGCGCCTCGTAAATGGCGCCTACTGGGACAGCGAGATCAAGCGCGCGCAGGAGCGTGGCCATGACGGCTACCCGGTGTTCACGCGCAAGGCCGTCACCGATGTCTCGTGGCTGGTCTGCGCCAGCCTCCTGCTGGCCGATCCGAGCGCCTTCTATCCGCAGTTCGCGACGCACAACGCACATTCCGTCGCCGCGATCCTGGAAATGGCGGGCCGGCACGGCGACTGGGAATTTCAGCGCCTGCACGGCATGGGCGAGCTGCTCTACCACCAGCTCGCCGGCCTGGAGGCGACGGCGGTGCACGTCTATGCGCCGGGCGGCAGCCACGAGGATCTGCTGCCCTATCTCGTACGGCGGCTGCTGGAGAACGGCGCCAACACCTCCTTCGTCCACCGCCTGCGCGACGATCGGCTGCCCGTGACCGGCGTCGTCGCCGACCCGGCCGCACGGCTGGCCGCCATCGGCCCGTCTCCACATCCAAAGATCGCCCTGCCGCGCGACCTTTATGCGTCGGAACGGCTCAACTCCGTCGGCCTCGATCTCTCCGACCAGGTGCAGATGGCGGCCCTGACGGCCGAAATGGCGGCTGCCGTCACGGGCGACTGGCAGGCGGCGTTGCTGATCGACGGCACCGCGCGCAAGGGTGCCGGGACGCCCGCCTTCAATCCTACCGACCGGCGACGGCGCATCGGCGCCGTCGCCGGTCCGCGCGACGCCACCGACGCGGTGACGGCCGCCGCCGACGAGTTCGACGGATGGAAGGCGACCCCGGCCGTGGAACGCGCGGCGATCCTCGACAGGGCCGCCGATGCGATCGAGGGTGGGCGGGCCCGCTTGGCCGCCATGATCGTGCGCGATGGCGGGCGCACTGTCGGCGACGCCCTGTCGGAAGTCCGCGAGACGGTCGATTTCTGCCGATACTACGCGGCCCCCCCCGCGCCTATTTTGCCGCGCCGCGCGTTCTGCCCGGACCGACCGGCGAAGCGGACACGCTCGCTCTCCGAGGTCGTGGCGTCTTCTCCTGCATCGCGCCGTGGAATTTCCCGCTGTCGATATTCACCGGCCAGGTCGCCGACGAGCTCGCCGCCGGCACTACGGTGGTGGCGAAGCCGTCCGGGCAGACGCCGCTGGCGGCGTCCGCCATCGTCCGCCTGCTGCACGAGGCTGGCGTGCCGGCGGGTGCGCTGGCGATGCTGCCGGGCAAGGTTGGCGCGGCGCTGGTCGCCGACCCGCGTATCGCCGGGGTCGCCGTCACCGGATCGACGGAGACGGCCTGGGCGATCAACCGAGCGCTGGCGGCAAAGGACGGGCCCATCGTGCCGCTGATCGCCGAGACCGACGCCCTCAACGACATGCTCGTCGATGCCACGGCGCTGCCGTAGCAGGTGGTCGACGACGTGCTCTCCAGCGCGTCCGGTCCGCCGGCCAGCGCTGCTCGGCGCTGCGCGTGCTGTGGCTGCAGGAGGATATCGCCGACCGCAGCGAGGCGATGCTGGCCGACGCCATGGGGGCGCTCGTCGTCGGCGACCCGATGGATCTCGCCACCGATATCGGCCCGGTGATAGACATCGCCGCGCGCGACGCGCTCGTCGCGCATGATGTGATTCTGGTTCGCACAGGCCGGCTCATCGCGCGCGCGCCGCTGGGGCCGTCCCTGGTGGAGGGCAGCTTCTTCGCGCCGTCGGCCTGGGCGCTGCAGCCCGGCGACCTGCCGGACCACGAGGTGTGCGGGCCTATCCTGCATGTCGTGCGCTGGCCGGCGGATGCGCTCGACGCCACGCTCGACCGCATCGACGCGCCGGGCTACGGCCTCACGCTCGGCGTGCATTCGCGCATCGATGCGGTGCACCGCCGTGTCGCCGCGCGCGCCCGCGCCGCAATATCTATGTGAACCGCTCGATCGTCGGCGCCATCGTCTGCACCCAGCCCTTCGGCGGCGAGGGTCTTTCGGGCACCGGACACAAGGCCGGCAACCCGAATTACCTGCCGCGCTTCGCAGTCGAGCGCACGCTCTCCGTCAACACGGCGGCAGCCGGCGGCAACGCGAGTCTGGTGGCGCTGGAGGAGTAAGACGGTGGCGAAAGATGGGCCGTGCGTTGGGCTCGTCCTTCGACATGCTCAGGATGAGGCCGACGCCCGCCATTACCCGATCACCAGCAGCTCGCCTGTCGCCGACGAGCGGCCGACCGCCTCGACCACCGCCGTGTTGGCGACGATCTGCCCGGTGGTGAAGCGATACGGCTTGCCGCCCTGAACGGCCGCCGCCCAGGCGTCGAGGTTGGCGCGCACGGTGTCGACCGGCGCGGCAAATTTCTTTCGCTCGATATTGCCGCCTTCGTGGCTCCAGGCAAGTTCCGCATCATAGCCGACCGAGGGGTGTACATAGTCGTGCACATCTAGCCAGCCGCCCGAGCCGAAGACGGCGAAGCGGTTGAAGAATGGCGTCACGGCGATGCACGAGACCATGCCGGTGGCGCCGCCGGCGAAGCGCAGATGCGCGGTAACGATGTCGCCATTGGCCTGTTCGAGCACGCGGCGCGCGCTGAAGGCCTGCACGGCGGCGACCGGGCCGGCCATCGAGATCATCAGGTCCGACAGGTGCACGCCGGTGCCGGTCCAGATCGCCGCCGGCGCCTCCTTCGGGTCGGTGCGCCAGCTTCCCGACACGCGCGCGCGGCCCACGTCGTAGCTGAAATTGGCCTCGAAATGCATCAGAGTGCCAATCTCGCCGGCCCCGACGCGGCGCGCGACCTCCTCCATCGCCGGCTCGAAGCGGCGCTCGTGTCCGATGCCGAGGATGCGGCCCTTCGCCTTCGCCGCCGCCACCATGCGTTCGGCCGAGACCTTCGTCAGGCTGAACGGCTTCTCGCAGAAGACCTGCTTGCCGGCGTCCAGCGCCGCCAGTACTTGCGCCTCGTGCAGCGAATGCGGCGTCGTCAGGATGACCGCGTCGATGGCCTTGTCGGCCAGCGCGCCCTCGAAGCGGGTGAGGGCGAGGCCGAGATTGCCGGCTGTCTCGCGCACCGCGTCGGGCGCGACGTCGGCCGCCGTCGTCACCTTGATCTGGTCGCTGCCCTTGAGCGCGCCGGCGATCTGCCGCCCCCACCAGCCGAGTCCCACCACCGCTGCCGTCAGCATGTCTGCGTTCCTCCCGATGCGGCTGTAATAGCCGATGTCCTTCAACGTGGCGCGGGCCGCCGCCGGGCGCACGCGGTCGCGTCGTCGCACCTCACGGCACGAGCACGATCTTCCCCGTCACTTCGTCGGCATGCAGCATCCGTGCGCTTTTGCCGCGTCTTCCAGCTTCAGGTGCGCATGGATGTGCGGCGATATCCGGCCGGCGGCGAGCGCGTCCATCGCCGCCTCCATAGCCGCGCGGCGGATATCTGGCCGGCCGTCGACGACATGGATGCTGAACAGGCGCACGCCGAGGCTGTGGCCTAAATGCTTGCGCATCGGCGTCAGGAAATCGGGATCGGGCCAGCCGGCGATGTAACCGAACATGACGAGCAGGCCCATCGGCGCCAGCATGTCGAAATTCTTCGTGAAGCCGAGCCCGCCGACGGCATCGTAGACGGCGGCGACCCCGCGTCCGCCGGTGAGGTCCGCGACGCGGCCGGCGACGTCCTCGCGCGCGCGATCGATGGCGGCGTCGGCGCCGAGCGAGCGTACATAGGCGACCTTATCGGACGTGCCGGCGACGCCATAGACGGTGAGGCCCATCGCCTTCGCCATCTGCACCAGCGCGCTGCCGGCACCGCCCGCCGCCGCGTGGACGAGGACGGCGTCGCCGTCGCGCGGCGCGCTCGCGTAGGTCAGCAGCAGATGGGCGAGATGGTAGTTGCCGAGGGTCACCACCTGTGCGAGGTCGACGCCCTGTGGCACGACGAAGACGGACGACGCCGGCACGGCGATGGCTTCGGCGTAGCAGCCGCCGCGCTGCGGCAGTTCGCGCGAATTGAGATAGACCCGGTCGCCCTCCCGGACGACCGTCACGCCCCGGACAATGGCGGCGACTCTGCCGGCGAGTTCGTTGCCCGGCACCACGGGCAGCGGCGGTATCCAGTTGTAATTGCCCATGCGCATCAGCATGTCCGGCACGCCGACGCCGATGGCCTCGGTGCGGATCACGATCTCACCCGCTTCCGGCACGGGCATGGGCCGCTCGACCAGCTCCAGCACCTCGGGGCCGCCATAGCGACCGAACTGCACAACTTTCATGCTTTCCCCTCCTTGGGTGCGGGGCAGTTCTTCTGCCTCATCCTTCGAGACGCGGGCCTGTGGCCGGCGCCTCAGGACGAGGGCGCAAAGGATGGCCTCATGGCGAGGAGCCCGCGCAGCGAGCGCCTCGAACCACAAGGCCATCCGCTCAGCATGTCGAGCCACACGCCGTTTTGCCTATCCAAGCCGACCCGGCCGGCGCTGTCCATCCGCGCCGTCCGGTCGCAGCCATGGCCCTCGACGCGGCGGCGCCCGTGAGCATAATCGCGCCGCCGCAGGCAGCGGCGGGCGAAATCGGGGGCACGGGGTGTGGCGCGCGACGATAGCGACGATCTGCTGGCACGCATGCAGGCGATGGATTTCGGCCCGGCCTGCGATCTGCTGGGCTTCAGGATACTCGATTTCGACCACGAGACGGCCACCGCCCTCTGCAGCTTCGAGGCGAAGCCCGAATTTTGCAATCCGCGCGGTGCCATTCAGGGCGGCATCGTTTCGGCGATGCTCGATACGGCGATGTCGATCGCCGGCGTCGGCAAGTCGAATCTCGAACTCGCCGTGCCGACGCTGGAGATGAAGACCACCTATCTGCGCCCGGCCTTGCCCGGGACGCTCTACTGCGAAGGCCGGGTCGTCCGCATGGGGCGCAATATCGCCTTCTTCGAGGGTACGCTGGCGGATGCCGAGGGCAAGCTTCTCGCCACGGCCACCTCGACCGCCTTCCTCATTCCCGACCAGAACAAGGCGTAGGCGCCACAGGCGGAAAGGATAACCACAGAGGCACAGAGAAGCCGTGCCGCGCGGCCCATCTGTGTCTCTGTGCCTCTGTGGTAGGATGTCGTGCGCTTCGCGCGACCGGCTATGCCATCTCGCCGTCGGCCTTGGCCAGCGCCTCCCAGTCGAAGGCGAGTTGCTCGCGGCTGCGGAAGCAGGCGAGCGCACCCTTCGTGTAGTCGCTGGCCACAGTGACTGACTGCGCCATCGCCTCGAGGTCGAGGGCGGTGGCGAGGTCCATGTCCTGGGCCCGGTCGAGCGCCTCCTTGGCGATCGACAGCGCCAGCGGCGAGGCGGCGGCGAAGCGGCGCCCCCACGCCTGCGCCGCGGCAAGCAGCCGCTCGCCGGGAACGATTCTCGTCACCAGACCCATGCCCTGGGCTTCGGCCGCTGTCAGGCTGCGCGCGGTCAGCACCAGTTCCTTGGCGCGCTGCAGGCCGACCAGCCGCGGCAGCAGCCACATCGCGCCCCAGTCGGGCACCAGCCCCAGCCGGCCGAAGGACAGGACGAAGCGGGCATCGGGGCTGGCCAGCACGAGGTCGCAGGCGAAGGCGATGGAGGCGCCGGCGCCGGCCGCGGCACCCTGCACGGCGGCGATCACCGGAATGTCGAGATCGAGCAGGGTGGCGAGCAGTTCGTGCGATCCCTGCAGGCGGGCACGGGTGGCCGCCGGCGGTTCGGCGGTGCTCGCCGTCAGGCGCGCAATGTCGCCGCCGGCACAGAAGGCCGGGCCGTCGCCGGCGATCACCATGGCGCGGATGCGGTCGCCCTGACCGGCCTTCACTTCCGCCAGCGCGGCGGCAAAATCCGCCCGCATGGCCTCGGTCAGGGCATTGCGCACTTCCGGCCTGGCAAAGGTGATGGTCGCGACGCTGTCGGCAATAGCGAGGCGCAGGGTCTCGTAGGGCATGGCATCCTCCGGCCGGGCGGGGTTAGTGTCGCCTTCAATAGTTTCTTGCCGGCGCCGGCGATAGGGCGTCGCCGCACCCTGGGGAGACGAAAATGGCCGCCACCGACGCCGACCTGCTGCCGCCGAGCACCGACCCGAACACCCGCAAGCTGACCTACCGCCAGGTCAAGGCGCGCAACGAGAACAGCTCGCGCACCGTGGTCTCGGTCCGCGACACGCCCGGCTTCGCGCTTGACGAGCCGCTCGAACGCGGCGGCACCAATACCGGCGCCACGCCGGTCGAGACGGTGATCGGTGCGCTGTGCGGCTGCGATTCGGTCATCACCCATATCTGCGCCGGCCTACTGGGCTTCAAATACGCCGGCCTCGAATACGACGCCGAAAGCACGGTCGATATCCGCGGGCCGGCGGGGGTGAAGGGCGTGCGCCCATATTTCGAGAAGCTGGTGGTCAACATCACGCTTTACACCGACGAGCCGGCCGACCGCGTGGCGAAGCTGGAGCGCAACGTCGCCCAGCGCTGCCCGGTGTCGAACCTGATCAAGGATGCCGGCGTCGACCTGCAGATGACCCGCACCATCCGCCCGGCCAGCGCGTTCCACGCGGCCAAGGCGGCGGAGTAGGGATCAGACCTGGCGGGTGTCTAGGCGGTCGCGGAGCGCCTTCATCACCCGCACGCGCCCGCCATCGCGTGCCTGCAGGTCGGCACCGAAGGCGATGCCGAGAATGAGGCTCGCCGGATTGGCGATCCGGGCCGCCGTCGCCGCGAGGCCGACCGTCAACGGCACCAGGGCGAGAATAGTGCCGCAGGCGGCCCCGGCCAGCGTGTCGTCGGCGA
>SHWB01000017.1 GCA_009691025.1 Alphaproteobacteria bacterium | reverse complement strand
CATGGCGTCGCCGAAGAAGCGGAAGAACTCGCTGTAGGGCGACAGGACCAGCGTCGTGTCCTCGGGGTGGAAGGTTTCCTTGTACGCTTCCAGCGTTCGGTAGAAATCGAAGAATGCCGGATCGCGGTTGAAGGCCGCGGCGAGGATGCGCGTCCGCGTGGCTTCGCCGTCGCCGCGCAGCTTCTCGGCCTCGCGCTGCGCTTCGGCGATGATGACCGTCTGCTGGCGGTCGGCCTGGGCGCGGATGCGGCGGGCCACCTCCTCGCCCTCGGCGCGTTCGCGGTTGGCCTCGCGCTCGCGCTCGGACCGCATGCGCGCATAGACGTTCTGCGACACCTCGTCCGGCAGTTCGGTTCGGCCGATGCGCAGGTCGACGATCTCGATACCGAAATCGCCGGCGGCGCGGATCACCTCGGAGCGAATCTTGCCCATGATCTCGTCGCGCGCCGGCGACAGCATGTCGACAAGGTCGTGCAACGCCAGCACCCGGCGCACCGTGGCATTCAGGATGCGGCCGAAACGGTCATCGAAGGCTGCGCTGGTGCGCACGGTCTGGTAGAAGCGCAGCGGGTCGACGATGCGGTAACGGGCGAAGCTGTCGACATTGATGCGCCGCTGATCGGAGAGGATCAGCTCCTCGGTCGGAGGGTCGAGGCCGAGGACGCGCTTGTCGAAGGTCTCGATCGACTGCCAGGGCAGCTTGGCGTTGAGGCCCGGCTCGCGGATGACGCGCAGCGGATCGCCGAACTGCAGGATGATCACCTGGTTGGTCTGGCGCACGACGAACAGCGTTGTCGTGGCGAGCATGCCGAGCGCGATGACGACGATACCGATGATCGCGGCGACGAGGCGGTTCATCGCGTGCCTCCCGCCGGAGCGGCCGGCACTTGCGGTTGATGCTGCGCCGGCTGCTGGCGCGGCGGCTGAACCGTCGGCGGTCCCGCGCGGCGCAGCTCGTGGAGCGGCAAATAGGGCACGACGCCCGAGCCTCCGGCGGCGCTGTCGATGATGATCTTGTTGGTGCCCGACATCACGTCGCGCATGGCTTCCAGATACATGCGGCGGCGGGTGACGTCCGGGGCGAGGCGGTAGGCTTCGTAGACCTGCGTGAAGCGCGATGCTTCTCCCTCGGCCTCCTTGGTCAGCCGCTCGCGGTAGCCTTCGGCCTGCTGCAGGATGCTCTGGGCCTCGCCTCTGGAGGTCGGCACGATGCGGTTCTCGTAGGCCTGGGCCTCGTTCTGCAGCCGCTCCTTGTCCTGACGCGCGCGCTGCACCTCGTTGAAGGCGTCGATCACCTGCTGCGGCGGGTCGGCCTGCTGAATCTGCACGCCGATGACGGTGATGCCGGCGCTGTAGCTGTCGAGAATGCGCTGCAGCAGGTCGAGGGTGCGCTGCTGGACCTGGGTCCTGCCGCCGGTAATGACGGTTTCCAAGGGGGTCTGGCCGACGACCTCGCGCATGGCGCTTTCGGCCGCGATCCGAACCGTTCTCTCGGGATCCTGCAGGCTGAAGAGGAACAGGCCGGCGTTGTTGATGCGCCACAGCACGGCGTAGTCGATGTCGGCGATGTTCTGGTCGCCGGTCAGCACGAGGCTCTCGCGCGGCACGGCGCGGCGCGGCTGGCCGCCCCGGCGGGCGATGTCGGACGCGGAGCGCGATCCGATATCGGTGCGGCGCACGCGCTCGACGGTGGGTGTTATCGCCTCGCCGAGGGGTGCCGGCGGGATCCAGTGGAGGCCTGGCGCGGTCGTCGTGCCATTCCATGCGCCGAAGATCAGTTCGACGCCCTGTTCGTCCGGCAGGACCCGGTAGAGGCCGCTGGCCAGCCAGATCGCCAGCAACGCGACGACCGCAACGGCGATGCCGCGGCCCGCTCCGAGCCCACCGGGCAGGAGGCGGCGCATCCGGTCCTGACTGCGTCGGATGATGTCTTCGAGGTTGGGCGGCTGGCCACCGCCGCCGGCCGGGCGGTTGCCCCACGGGCCACCGCCGCCGCCCAACGGGCCGCCACCACCACCTTGAGTATTCCACGACATCGGCGGGTCCCCTTTTCCTCGTCCGGTGTCTGCGACCGCCCGGGCGCAGCCGCCCGCCGGCTTTGCAAGCCGCGCGGCCGAGCTTATATCAACCCTGCCACCGCAGGGGCCAGTACAAACGGGCCAAGTGGCCTTGGACATGGTGATGCCGCCCGGCGGCATCAAGGAGCATCGATGGCCTCGATCAGCGAGCAGCGCGTGCGCGAGGCCCTGGCCGAACTGCGCGATCCGGCGAGCGGACGGAACATCGTCGAGGCCGGCATGGTCTCCGGCCTTGTCGTGCGTGACGGTGCGGTAGGCTTCGCCATCGAGATCGACCAGGCCGAGGCGCCACAACGCGAGACACTGCGCCGCTCGGCCGAGGACAAGGTGCGTGCGCTGCCCGGCGTCACCGCTGTCACCGCGGTTCTCACCGCCCATCGTGGTGCGCCTCCGCCGGGTGACGGCGCGCGCCCGGCCGCACCCCAGCGCCGCGCCCCGTTGCCGCCGCCCGAGCGCGCCGCCGACAAGCCTCTGGTGCCGGGTGTGAAGGCGATCGTCGCCGTGGCTTCGGGCAAGGGCGGCGTCGGCAAGTCGACCACGGCGGTCAACCTCGCGGTTGCGCTGGCCCGCCTCGGCCTCGCGGTCGGCCTGCTCGATGCCGATGTCTACGGCCCGTCGCTGCCGCGCATGCTAGGGGTCCGCGGCAAGCCGAAATCCGTCGGCGACAAGCGCATCGCGCCGCTTGAAGCCTGGGGGCTCAAGGTAATGTCCATCGGCTTCCTCGTCGAGGAGGACACGCCGATGATCTGGCGCGGCCCGATGGTGATGGGCGCTCTGGAGCAGATGCTGCGGGAGGTCGAGTGGGGCATGCTCGACGTGCTCGTCGTCGACATGCCGCCGGGCACTGGCGACGCCCAGCTCACCATGGCCCAGCGCGTGCCGCTCGCCGGCGCCATCATCGTGTCGACGCCACAGGACATCGCGCTGATCGACGCCCGCAAGGGGCTCAACATGTTCCGCAAGGTCGACGTGCCGGTACTCGGCATCGTCGAGAACATGAGCATGTTCATCTGCCCGCATTGCGGCGGCCGCAGCGACATTTTCGGTCACGGCGGCGCGCGCGACGAGGCGGTTCGCCTCGGCCTGCCGTTTTTAGGCGAGGTACCGCTCGACCTCGCCATCCGCGAAACCTCGGATGCCGGTACCCCGATCGTGCGAAGCGCGCCTGACAGCCCGCAGGCGCAGGCCTACATGGCGATCGCCGCGACGCTGCGCGACCGGCTCGCCGGCGGCGCCACCATGCGCCCGCCGCCGCGCATCGTCATGGAGTAGGGCGCGCACGCCGCTCCAGCACGACCAGACGGGCCGGCGGCGCGCCGCCCTCGGCCGGGAAGTCTTCCGGCGCAGACACCTCTTTCCATGCGTCGCGGTCGAAGGCGGGGAAGTGCGCGTCTCCGGCGATGTCGGCGTCGACTTCCGTGAGATAGAGCCGTTGGGCGTGGGGCAGCACGGCGGCATAGATCTGCGCGCCGCCGATGACGAAAACCTCGTCCACGCCTGCCTCCGCGGCGCGCCGACGCGACAGCGCCAGGACGGTGTCGAGGTCCGGCGCCGTCTCGACGCCGTCGGCGCGGAAGGCGGCGTCGCGCGTCATCACGATGTTGATGCGGCCGGGTAGGGCGCGGCCGATGGAGGCGAGGGTCAGCCGTCCCATCACCACCGGCTTGCCCATCGTCAGCGCGCGGAAGCGGCGCAGATCGGCGGGAATGCGCCAGGGCATGAAGCCATCCGCCCCGATGACGCCGTTGCGCGCGACGGCGGCGATCATCGAGAGCCGTATCGACACGTCCCTACACCGCCACTGCTGCGGGAATGTGCGGATGGAAGCGATAGCCCTCGAACGCGATGTGCTCGTAGCGGAAGGCGAACAGGTCCTTCACGTCCGGGTCGAGCACGAGGCGCGGTGGCGGCAGGGGCGTGCGCTGGAGCTGCAGGTCGGCCTGCTCGCCATGATTGGCGTAGAGATGGGCGTCGCCCAGCGTGTGGACGAATTCGCCCGGCGCCAGACCGGCCGCCTGCGCGACGAGGCAGGCCAGCAGCGCGTAGGAGGGGATGTTGAAGGGCACGCCGAGGAAGATGTCGGCGCTGCGCTGGTAGAGCTGGCACGACAGCCGACCCTCGGCGACATAGAACTGGAACAGGCAGTGGCACGGCGCGAGGCGCATCTGCGCCAGCTCGCCGACGTTCCAGGCTGAGACGACCAGTCGGCGGGAATTGGGATTGCGGCGGATTTCGTCGACCACCCAGGCGAGCTGGTCGATCGTGTGCCCGTCAGGCGCCGGCCAGGAGCGCCACTGGCGCCCGTAGATCGGCCCGAGATCGCCGGCCTCGTCGGCCCATTCGTTCCAGATCGAGACCTTGTTGTCGTTGAGGTAGCGGACATTGGTGTCGCCGGCGATGAACCACAGAAGCTCGTGCACGATGGAGCGCTGGTGGAGCCGCTTCGTCGTGACCAGCGGAAAGCCGGCGGCAAGGTCGAAGCGCATCTGGTAGCCGAACACCGACCAAGTGCCGGTGCCCGTGCGGTCGGGCCGAAAGACGCCCGCCGAGCGCACATGGCGCAGGAGATCTAGATATTGCTGCACGCGCGGTCGGCCCCTCTCGGCTGCGGCGGCGATTCGTCCGGCGCCGATTGTATGGCGGGGCTGCCGGCGGCGCATCGGGGAAAGCCGGGGAGAACCCTTCTAATGCGGCCGCCGGCACCCTATATTGTCTCTTGCCGGGCGCAAGTCCGGCTATGGCGATAAACGTTCTGTGTAATAACCACTGCGGACCCGGGGGCAGTACCCGGCGCCTCCACCAGTTTCACGCGCGGCCGATCCGTCGGCCGCGCGCCTACGGGGGCGAAACAGGATCGACGCGTGGGTAAAGGCAGCGCTTTTGCCCGGCATGGTACCGCCGTCATCGGGCCAAACCTCAGGTGCCAACGACAACGTTGCGCCTCTCGCTGTCGCGGCCTAACAGCCTCTGACAAGCGCGGTCCGGGGGGCACCGGGCAACAGAAGCCCCCCACTTTCCTCCCACAGAAAAACCCTGATGCGCGCCATCAGGTGTTGACCGCGCCGGCATGGGCGCGCTTACCTCGGTCGCATCATGGTGGATGAAGGGCTGCAATACGACCGGATGGTCGAATGCGCGTTGCGCGGCGTCGTGCGCCAGGCGCTCGACGTCGCCGCGCAGAAGGGGCTGCCCGGCGCACACCATTTTTACGTCACCTTCCGCACGCGCGCGCCCGGCGTCGTCATTCCGGAATTCCTGCTGACGCAGTATCCGGAGGAGATGACCATCGTCCTGCAGCATAAGTTCCGCGGCCTGATCGTCGACAAGGACGGCTTCTCGGTGACGTTGTCCTTCGGCGGCAGACCGGCGGTGATGGTCGTGCCGTTCGCCGCGCTCGCCGCCTTCGTCGACCCATCGGCTCGCTTCGGGCTGCAGTTTGATGCCGCGCCGGAAGCGGCCCCCGTCGACCAGACGGCACCGCCGGCCAATGTCGAGCGTCTGGACGGCCAGGCGAGCACGAGCGGCCCGCGCAATGTCGCGGGCGACGGCGCGAAGGACGAGCAGCCGGTGCCGGCGGGCGGCGCCGAGGTCGTCACGCTCGACCAGTTCCGCAAGAAATAGCCCCGGTGGACGACGGGTTCACCGCGCATGTGCTGGACCTGATCGGTGACGTGGCGGTGTCGCCGCGGCGGATGTTCGGCGCCGTCGGCCTGTGGCTCGACGGACGCATGTTCGCCATCGTCATCGATGAGGAGCTGTACCTGAAGGCCGACGCGGTGACGCAGGGCGACTTCGAGGCGGCCGGCTCCGAGCCCTTCGTCTATTCGCGCGGCGCCCGCGAGATCACCATCGGCAAGTGGTGGCGCGCGCCGGACGGCGCGCTCGAGGATGCCGAGTCGCTGCACCCCTGGATACGCGCCGCCCTCGATGCGGCGCTGCGCGCACCGGCGAAGGCAGCGAAGCCCGCCCGGCGGAAAGCCGAGACGCGGCAGCGTTGACCGGAACGGCCGGCATGTTACACCGTCGCCCGCCGGTCGATGGTGGCCGGCAGGGGGCGACCATGGCGGCGAAGACGCGTACCGAATCCGACACGATGGGCCCGGTCGAGGTTGCCGACGACCGCTACTGGGGCGCGCAGACGCAGCGCAGCATCGAGAATTTCCCCATCGGCGGGGAGCGCATGCCGCTGGGCGTCGTGCGCGCCTTCGGCATCCAGAAGCTCGCCTCGGTGCGCGCCAACATGGCGCTCGGCACGCTCGATGCCAAAGTCGGAGCCGCGATCTGCGCCGCCGCGCAGGAGGTGATCGACGGCCGCTTTGACGATCACTTCCCGCTGGTCGTCTGGCAGACCGGTTCCGGCACCCAGACGAACATGAACGCCAACGAGGTGATCGCCAACCGGGCCAACGAGTTGCTCGGCGGCAAGCGCGGCGACAAGGAGCCTGTGCATCCCAACGACCACGTCAACCGAGGCCAGTCGTCCAACGACAGCTTTCCGGCGGTGATGCACATCGCCGCCGCGCTGGAATTCGAAGACCGCCTGCTGCCCGGCCTCGCGCATCTGCGCGACGCGCTCGACGCCAGGGCGCGCGCCTTCGCCGACATCATCAAGATCGGCCGCACCCACACCCAGGATGCGACGCCGATGACGCTCGGCCAGGAATTTTCCGGCTATGTCGCGCAGGTCGAAGGCGTCATCGCCGGCGTGCGCCGTGCGCTGCCGGACCTCCACCAGCTCGCCCAGGGCGGCACGGCGGTCGGCACCGGCCTCAACACGCATCCCGAATTCCCCGCCCGCTTCGCCGCCGAGGTGGCGAAGATCACCGGAAAGCCCTTCGCCAGCATGGCGAACAAGTTCGCCGGCCTCGCCGCGCATGACGCGCTGGTGGCGGCGTCCGGCGCGCTGAATGTCGGCGCCGTCGCGGCGATGAAGATCGCCAACGACATCCGCTTCCTCGGTTCTGGCCCGCGCAGCGGCATCGGCGAGTTGCTGCTGCCGGAGAACGAGCCCGGCTCTTCGATCATGCCCGGCAAGGTCAACCCGACCCAGGCCGAGGCCATCACCATGGTGGCCTGTCAGGTCATGGGCAACCACGTTGCCGTCACGGTGGCCGGTAGCCAGGGACATTTCGAACTGAACGTGTTCAAGCCCGTGATAATCGCCAATGTGCTGCAATCGGCGCGCCTGCTCGGCGATGCCGCGCGCAGCTTCGCCGACCGCTGCGTCGCCGGCATCGAGGCCAACACGACGCGCATCCGCCAGCTCATGGAGCAGTCGCTGATGCTGGTGACGGCGCTCAACCCGCATATCGGCTACGACAATGCCGCGAAGGTGGCCAAGAAGGCGCATGCCGAAGGCACGACTCTCAGAGAGGCGGCCCTTGCCCTCGGTCTGTTGACGGAGGATCAGTACAACGCATGGGTGAAACCAGAGAAGATGATCGCGCCGGGCTAGGCCGGCGCGCCGGAATGCCCGGGGTGATCGCGTCGCAGACCAAGAAGCGCTCGGTCGTCGTCGCGGGCCACCGTACATCGGTTTCCCTGGAAACGGTGTTCTGGGACCGGCTGCGCGACATCGCCTCCGATCGCAGCCTGTCCGTCAACGAGCTGGTCACGGACATCGACCGCCAGAGGCCGGGCTCCCTGTCGAGCGCGATCCGCGTCTTCGTGCTGCGCGAACTGCGCGGGTATGGCGCTACTCGAACGCCTCGTCCCAGGAGCCGCGCGTCGCGGCCTTCGAGTATTCCGTCGACCGGTTCTCGAAGAAATTGGCATGCTCGATGCCGTTGAGCATCTCCTCCAGCCAGGGTAGCGGGTTCTTCTCCAGCCGGTAGAGCGGCTGCAGGCCGAGCTGGGCGAGGCGGCGGTCGGCGGTCCAGCGTATGTAGCGCTTGACCTCGTCGGCCTCGAGGCCCTCGACGCCGCCGAGTTCGAAGGCGAGGTCGATGAAGGCGTCCTCGTGCTCGACCACCGTCTCGCAGGCGACGTAGAGGTCGCGCTCCAGCGCCGGCCCGGCGATCTCCGGATGCTCGGCGACTAAGCTGCGGAACAGGTTAATGATCGAGCCGGTGTGCAGCGACTCGTCGCGCACCGACCACGAGACGATCTGGCCCATGCCCTTCATCTTTCCGAAGCGCGGGAAGTTGAGCAGGATGGCGAAGCTGGCGAAGAGTTGCAGCCCCTCCGTGAACGCCCCGAACACGGCTAGCGTACGCGCGATGTCGGCCGGCGTGTCGACGCCGAACTGCTGCATGTAGTCGTACTTGGCCTTCATCTCCTTGTACTGGAGGAAAGCCTGGTACTCGGTCTGCGGCATGCCGATGGTGTCGAGCAGGTGCGAATAGGCGGCGATGTGGACCGTCTCGATGTTCGAGAAGGCCGCCAGCATCATCATCACCTCGGTCGGTTTGAACACGCGCGCATAGTGGCGCATGTAGCAATTGTTCACCTCGATGTCGGACTGCGTGAAGAAGCGGAAGATGTGGGCGAGCAGGTTGCGCTCGCTGTCGTTCAGCGTGCGGTGCCAGTCCTTCACGTCGTCGGCGAGCGGCACTTCCTCCGGCAGCCAGTGGATGCGCTGCTGCTGCAGCCACGCATCGTAGGCCCACGGATATTCGAAGGGCTTGTAGCCGATACGTTCGGTCAGAAGGGGCATGGTTAGTTCCTCATATATCCGAACCAAAATTGAATGGAAAAGATTGGCTTGCACCAAAGAAGTTATAAATCAGACGCTGCCCTAGAAGTATATAAAACAAAACATGATGCCCCTTTTTGTCTTTAGGTTGAAATTTACGCATCGCTATCGCCAAATGTTTGATGTCCTTGTTGTAGTCCACAAATTCGTCATGATAAAAATTTGGATAAAAAACAATCTCGTTGCGGTATACGTCTGACCAGTGTTTACCTAGGATTTTTGTTTGCTTGCTGTGGATTATGCGCCGCACCAAATTAGCCCATCGCACATCAGAATCTTCTTTAGATGGTGGTGGGGTCATGAAGAAGAATTCATCGGCATAATGCTCTTCCCGATTGTGTATTTTATGGGAATTCTCGTCACTGGCTTGTGTAATCTCGCTACCGATTCTCCTTTTATCATCGAGTACAAGAAAAAAATCCGTAGATTCATGCTTATGCAGCATTCCTCGGTAATCAGAAAGATAATTAGACAAACAGGCTGATATATACCGCCGCACAACATTAAAGTTCGAATTCAATCTTTGTGCGTGTCGCGTGATTCCCAACACGAACGCCATAATATCCAAACATATCCGTCATTGACTGATTTGGTTCGATCCTAATCATTTTTGTGATTCTCTTAGTGCTATCTCGCGCCGCCCTACTGGCAGGCGAGGCATTCCTCGTAATCGTTGCGGCTGGCCGCGGCGCGGTCGGCCTCGGCGTCGTCGGTGACGGGCACGGCGGCGAATGTCGGCGTCACGCCGGCGATCGATTCCGAGCGCTGCAGCGATTTGGAGCGCAGGTAGTAGAGGCTTTTGACGCCCTTCTTCCACGCCTGGAAATGAAGCTGGTGCAGGTCGCGCTTGTGGATGTCGGCGGCGAGAAACACGTTGAGCGACTGCGACTGGTCGATCAGCGTCGCGCGGTCGGCGGCCAGATCGATCACCCAGCGCTGGTCGATCTCGAAGGCCGTCTTGAACACCGCCATCTCGTCGTCGCTCAGGCAGTCGAGATGGGCGACCGAGCCTTCGTTGGCGACGATCGACGACCAGGTCTCGTCGTCGTCGAGCCCCTTCGTCGCCAGCAGGCGCGATAGCGCGCGCGAACGCACGGTGAAGGAGCCCGACAGCGTCTTGTGCGTGAAGGAGTTCGCCGCGATGGGTTCGATACCCGGCGCCGCGCCGCCGCAGATGATGGAGATCGATGCCGTCGGCGCGATGGCGGTCTTGTTGGAGAAGCGCTCCATGGCGCCGTAATCGGCGGCGTCGGGGCAGGGGCCGCGCTCCCCGGCCAGCTTGCGCGAGGCGGCGTCGACGCCCTTCTTGATGTGGCGGAAGATGTTGTTGTTCCACGCCTTGGCCATGGCGCTTTCGAACGGCACGCCCTGCTCCTGCAGGAAGGAGTGGAAGCCCATCACGCCGAGCCCGACCGAGCGCTCGCGCATCGCCGCATATTTGGCGCGGGCGAAGGAGGCGTCGGCGGTGTCGATGAAGTCCTGCAGCACGTTGTCGAGGAAGCGCATGATGTCCTCGACGAAGCGCTCGTCATTGCGCCATTCGAGGAAGGTGTCGAGGTTGAGAGAGGACAGGCAGCACACCGCCGTGCGCTCGTTGCCGAGATGGTCGAGCCCTGTCGGCAGCGTGATCTCCGAGCACAGGTTCGAGGTGCGCACGTCGAGGCCGGCGAGCTTGTGGTGTTCTGGCGTGTGGCGGTTCACCGTGTCGGAGAAGACGAGGTAGGGCTCGCCCGTCTCGATGCGCGCGGTGAGGATGCGAATCCAAAGGGCGCGCGCCTTGATGCGGCGGATGACCGACTTGTCCTTGGGGCTCAGCAGCGCCCATTCCTCGTCGGCGGCCACGGCGCGCATGAAGGCGTCGGGCACCAGCACGCCGTGGTGCAGGTTCAGCGCCTTGCGGTTGGTGTCGCCACCGGTCGGGCGGCGCATCTCGACGAATTCCTCGATCTCCGGATGGTCGACAGGCAAATAGACGGCGGCCGAGCCGCGCCGCAGCGAGCCCTGCGAGATGGCCAGGGTGAGGGCGTCCATGACACGGATGAAAGGGATCACGCCCGAGGTCTTGCCGTTACGGCCGACCTGCTCGCCGATCGAGCGCAGATTGCCCCAGTAGCTGCCGATGCCGCCGCCGCGCGCGGCCAGCCAGACATTCTCGTTCCACAGCCCGACGATGCCCTCGAGCGAGTCGGACGCCTCGTTGAGGAAGCAGGAGATCGGCAGGCCGCGCCGCGTGCCGCCGTTGGACAGCACGGGCGTCGCCGGCATGAACCACAGCCGCGAGATGTAGTCGTAGAGCCGCTGGGCATGCGCCGAACCGTCGGCATAGTGGCAGGCGACGCGGGCGAACAGCTTCTGCGGCGTGTCCTCGTCGGGCAGCAGATAGCGGTCGCCGAGCGTGGCGAGGCCGAAGCGGGTCAGCAGTTCGTCGCGGGACCGGTCGATGACGATGCGGACGCGGTCGGTCTGGTAGACATTGGCCGTGGCGCGGTCATGGGCGATCAGGTCGGGCACCGCCTGCGCCGGGCCCGGAGCGTCTACCCCCACCTTGTCCACACCCGCCGCAGGCCCCGCAAGCGCCGCTGATCCGTCCATCGACAACCTCCCGAGCGGCCCCCATCCACAGGCTGGGGACAGCCTTGCCCCGAAAACCGGGGATAAAAACACTAGATATTGTTATGGCCCCGAGCGATGTTACCAAATACTGCTGCTTCGTGAACCGGAACAATACATGAACTTCGTCCGTTTACGCGCACAGGTCAAGCCGGCCGATACCGTGCCTTGGCTGCGGCGGCCTTAGCGGCCCGATCGCGCCCATGTGCGGACGCTATTCGCTGACCAGCCCGGTCGAGAGCGTGGCGAGGCTGTTCGGCGTCGACGAACGGCCAAACCTCGCGCAGCGCTGGAACATCGCGCCGACCCAGGAGGTGCTGGCCGTGCGCCGCGAGGCGGACGGGGCACAGCGTTTCGCACGACTCGTCTGGGGCCTGGTTCCGGCCTGGTCGGACGATCCCGGCACCGGCGGGCGGCTGATCCATGCGCGCGCCGACACGGTGGCGACGAAACCCTCCTTCCGCGCCGCTTTTCGCCAGCGCCGCTGCCTGATGGTCGCCGACGGCTTCTATGAATGGCAGGAACTGCCCGGCGGCAACCTGCCCTGGCGGATCACCCTGGCGCCGGGACCGGACGGGGTGCCGCCGCCCTTCGCCTTCGCCGGGCTGTGGGAACGGCGCGAGGCACGCGACGGCCTGCCGGCGCTGGAGACCTGCGCCCTCGTCACCACCGAGGCCAGCGAGCGCCTGCGCGCGATCCATCACCGCATGCCGGTCGTCCTCGCCCCGGCCGATCACGACGTCGCCTGGCTCGATCCGGCGGCTTCGCCGGCCGCCCTGGCGACCCTCCTGCGACCCTATGCGGGCGAGATGGCGGCGGCGCGCATCTCTACCCGCATCAACAGCCCGAGCAACAAAGGGCCGGAGGTGATGGCGCCGCCGGCGCCGGAGGAGGCGGTTCCGGCCGCCGCCCCCCAGCTTAGCCTGTGGTGAGGCCGGCCCGGCACGCAACAGCCGCTCACAAAAAGTGACTTGGGGCGCGGCGCGCGGCCGTGGCATTGAGACCATTGCCGACACCGCAGGGAGATCGCCTCGTGGCTGCCGCCAAGACCCCGGTCGACGTCGTCGTGCTCGCCGCCGGCCTCGGGACCCGCATGAAGTCCGCCTTGCCGAAGGTGATGCACCCGCTCGCCGGACGGCCGATGGTCGCGCATCTGCTGGCGACAGTGGCCGGGCTGGCGCCGCAACGCGTCGTGGTCGTCGTCGGCCCCGGCATGGAAGCGGTGGCGCGCGCCGTGGCGCCGCTGCCGACGGCAGTACAGGCCGACCGCCGCGGCACCGGCGATGCGGTGAAGGTGGCGCTGCCGGCGCTGGCGGATTTCGCCGCCGGCACCGTCCTCGTCCTCTACGGCGACACGCCGCTGATCTCGGCCGGGACCATGCAGCGAGTGTTGGACTCCCGTGCCGCCGGACATGCCATCGTCGTGCTCGGCTTCCGTCCGGCCGAGCCGGGCGGCTATGGCCGCCTCGTGCTGGGCCGGGATGGCGGGCTCGACCGCATCGTCGAGGCGAAGGACGCCGGGCCCAAGCTGTTCGCCTCCGGCCTGTGCAATTCCGGGGTCATGGCCTTCGACGCCGCGACGCTGCCCGGCCTGCTCGCCCGCCTCGACACGAACAATGCCAAGGGCGAGTTCTACCTCACCGACACGGTAGCGCATGCCCGCGCCGACGGGCGCAGCTGCGCCGTCGTCGAGGGGGGGGAGGAGGAGTTGCTCGGCATCAATTCGCGCGCCGAACTGGCCGTTGCAGAAGCCGTGGTGCAGCGGGAGCTGCGTGCCCGCGCCATGGCAGGCGGCGCCACGCTGCTCGACCCGGCGACGGTATGGCTATCGCATGACACGACGATGGGCCGCGATGTCATCATAGGGCCATCGGTGGTGTTCGCGCCGGGCGTCACGGTCGCCGACAATGTGGAGATTCGCGCCTTCTCGCACCTCGAAGGAGCGAAAATCGCCTCCGGCGCCATCATCGGCCCCTTCGCGCGCCTGCGTCCCGGAGCCGAGATCGGCGCCAATGCCCATATAGGAAACTTCGTCGAGATCAAGGCGTCGACCATCGGCGCCGGCGCCAAGGCCAATCACCTCGCCTATGTCGGCGATGCCACGGTGGGGGCGGGGGCCAATCTCGGCGCCGGCACCATCACCTGCAACTACGATGGCTGGAACAAGCACCGCACGGTCATCGGCGACGGCGCCTTCATCGGCTCGCACGTGGCGCTGGTGGCGCCGGTGACGGTCGGCAACGGTGCCATCGTCGGCGCCGGCAGTGTCGTCACTCAGGACGTGCCGGAGGATGCGCTTTATGTCGAGCGGGCCGAGGCGCGCACCCAGATCGGCTGGGCTGCCGCCCGCCGGGCTAGCCGCGCGGCGAAGCGCAAGGCCGGCTAGGCCGACGATTTGTCTGTCGCGGGCGCCGGCGCTAGCATCGGTGCAAGGTACCCATACTGGAGAGCGAGATGAGCGAGAAGATTTCCAACGTCGCCGATATGGAGAAGCAGAACATCGCCCGCTTCGACCGGATGAAGCCGTTCAAGGCCTTCTTCCTCGATACCGCGGTGCCGGCCTACCAGCGCGACATCTACAACATCATCGGAAAGGCGGCGAGCGAGGACCCCAACGCGAAACCTGCGATCACCGGCATCGACGGCATCAGCATGAACTACGCCGCCACCGACCCCGGCAAGGGCTCGGGCCTGCACTCGCACCCGGTGACGGAGATATTCATCCCGTTCAACAGCCGCTGGTCGATCTTCTGGGGAGACAATGGCGAGCACAAGGTCGAGATCGGGCCGATGGATTGCGTCGCCGTGCCGCCCAATGTGATGCGCGGCTTCCTCAATATCGGCACCGAGCGCGGCATCCTGATGGCCATCCTGCCGGCGACCGATGTCGGCAAGATCGACTGGGCGAAATCGCTGATCGAGGACGCCGCGAAGCACGGCGCCAGGCTCGATGCTGGCGGCAACATGATGAAGCAGGCGGCGGAGTAAGCGGTTCGCTGCCGTCAGGGTGTCGTGAAAGGTTTCCCTCTCCTCGAGGGAGAGGGGTGGCCGGCGCCAGCCGGCCGGGTGAGGGAGTTGCGGTCGCGGCTACGGAGGCACCGGCCCCCCGCGGCCCGGTCCCGAACGTGACTATGTTCCGTCCGCAACCACTCACCCTGCCCCCTCCTTATGGGAGAGGAAAAGTTCGTTGTTCATCGGGTGATGGCTCGAAGGCGGAGAACATGTGCGGGATCATCGGTATTCTCGGCCGCGGCGACGCCGCGCCGCTGCTGCTCGAAGGGCTGCGGCGGCTAGAGTATCGCGGCTACGATTCAGCCGGCATCGCCACGCTGGTCGACGGCCACATCGACCGCCGGCGCGCCGAGGGCAAGCTGGTCAATCTCGCCGGCGTGCTGGAGAAACGGCCGCTCGGCGGCACCGCCGGCATCGGCCATACGCGCTGGGCGACGCATGGTGTGCCCAACGAGGCCAACGCTCATCCGCACGCCACCAGTCGCGTCGCAGTCGTCCACAACGGCATCATCGAGAACTTCCAGGAACTGCGCCACGAGCTGGAAGCCGCCGGCCACGTCTTCACCAGCGATACCGACACCGAGGTGGTGGCGGTGCTGGTGACGCACGAGCTGGCGGGCGGCAAGAACGCAGTCGATGCCGTCGCCACAAGCCTCGCCCGCCTCAAAGGGGCCTTTGCATTGGCCATCCTGTTCGCCGGCGAGGACGATCTGATGATAGGCGCGCGCAGCGGCAGCCCGCTGGCGCTCGGCTATGGCGACGGCGAGATGTATCTCGGCTCCGACGCGCTGGCCCTCGCGCCGCTGACACGAAGGCTCTGCTACCTCGAGGAGGGCGACTGGGTAGTGGTACGGCGCGGCGGCGCCGTGATCCACGACGTCTCCGGCAAGGTGGTCGAGCGCACGGTGCGGCAGACCGAGCTGTCGGGCGCGATGATCGGCAAGGGAAATTACCTCCACTTCATGCAGAAGGAGATCTTCGAGCAGCCGGCGGCGCTGGGCGACACGCTGCGCGTCTACATCAACCCGGCGAAGCTGGAAATCGGCCTGCCCGAACTGCCAGTCGATCTCGCCGCACTGACGAAGCTCACCATAAGCGCCTGCGGCACGGCCTACTACGCCGGCTGCGTCGCCAAGTACTGGTTCGAGCAGCTCGCGCGCCTGCCGGTCGAGTGCGACATCGCCTCGGAATTCCGCTACCGCGATCCGCCGCTCGATCCGACGGGCGCGGCGCTGTTCGTCAGCCAGTCGGGCGAGACGGCCGACACGCTGGCGGCGCTGCGCTTCTGCCGGGCCGGCGGGCTCAAGGTGTTGTCGGTACTCAACGTGCCCGAGAGCACAATGGCGCGCGAAAGCGATTTGGTGCTGCCGACACGGGCGGGGCCGGAGATCGGCGTGGCTTCGACCAAGGCATTCACGACTCAGCTCATGGTCCTGGCCTGCCTCGCCGTCGCCGCGGCACGGGCGCGCGGCGTGCTCGACCACGCCGGCGGGGCGCACCTTGTTGGCCTGCTCGCCGAAGTACCGTCGCGCGTCGCCGACGCGCTGGTCCTCGACGACGCCGTGGCGAAGCTCGGCGCGCGCATCGCCGAGGCACGCGACGTGCTCTATCTCGGCCGCGGCACGGCCTGGCCACTGGCGATGGAAGGTGCCCTCAAGCTCAAGGAGATTTCCTACATCCACGCCGAGGGCTACGCCGCCGGCGAGATGAAGCATGGCCCCATCGCGCTGATCGACGAGGCGGTGCCCGTCATCGTTCTCGCGCCGCCGGACCGGCTGATCGACAAGACGTTGTCGAACGTCGAGGAGGTCATCGCGCGCGGTGGCAAGGTGGTGCTGATCTCGGACGCCGCCGGCTGCGCGCGCATAGGCAGGAAGGCCTTCGCCACGCTGGAAATGCCGCCGGTCGACCCGTTCGTCGCGCCGATCGTCTACGCCGTGCCGGTGCAGATGCTCGCCTACCACACGGCGCTGGCCAAGGGCACAGATGTCGACCAGCCGCGCAACCTGGCGAAAAGCGTAACCGTGGAGTAGGCCGGGTGTAGGCTTTCCCGGTCGTTCTCATGGGGGCCGAGATGGGATTCACACAAGCGGTCAGATATGGCTTTCGTCAGTATGTCGGTTTCCGTGGCCGGGCGCCGCGGTCGTAATACTGGTACTTCGTGCTGTTCTACTCCGTTGCCTGGATCGTCCTGTCGCTCGTCGACAGACTTCTGTTCGGCGCCGCCGGACAGATGTTGCCGCTGTCGTCCCTGTTCGCGCTGGCTCTTCTGCTGCCGTCGATCGCTGTGGTGATCCGCCGCCTGCACGACATCGATCGCACCGGCTGGTGGATACTGCTCGGGTTCGTGCCGATCGTCGGCACGATCGTGCTGATCGTTTTCTTCGTGCAGCGGGGCACGACGGGTGCCAACCGGTTCGGCCCGGACCCGCTGGCGGCATAGCGCGTCTCTACGAGGTCGGCTGTCGTCCCGGGCAAGGCCGCGCAAGCGGCCGCGATTCGGAAGCCATGAACACAGGCGTTGGCGGTGGTCGGCCGCCCGTGTTCATGGGCCCCGGGTCTCCGCTTCGCTTTGCCTGGGGCGACAGTCACCATCGTCGTCATTGCGAGGAGGCGCAGGCGACGAAGCAATCATGCGTGCTGGCCAGCGACTGGATTTCTTCGCTTCGCTCGCAATGACGGGCGAGATAGGGGCGGCGAACAGCGGGCGGGATTCAGAAAAGAAACGGGCCCGTGCGGGAATGCCGTACGGGCCCTAATCCTGTTTTAACCCCGAGGACCGCCGGGTCCGAAGTCCCGGCGCCGTTCTCAGTAGTCCATGTCACCCATGTCGCCGCCACCGTGGTTGTGACCGCCGGCGGACTTCTTCTCCGGCTTCTCGGCCACCATCGCCTCGGTGGTGATCAGCAGGCCCGCGACCGAGGCCGCGTCCTGCAGCGCCGTGCGCACGACCTTCGCCGGGTCGATGATGCCGGCCTTCACAAGATCGACATAGGTGCCGTTCTGGGCGTCGTAGCCGAAGTTCATATCCTTCTGCTCGAGCAACTTGCCGATGACGATCGAACCGTCGGCGCCGGCGTTGATGGCAATCTGGCGACAGGGCGCGGAGAGCGCCTTGCGCACGATGTCGATGCCGACGCGCTGGTCGTCATTGGCCGTCTCCAGCTTCGCCAGCACGCGCTGGGCATAGAGCAGGGCCACGCCGCCACCCGGCAGCACGCCTTCCTCGACCGCGGCGCGGGTCGCATTCATCGCGTCCTCGACGCGATCCTTGCGCTCCTTCACCTCGATTTCGGAAGCGCCTCCGACGCGCAGCACCGCGACGCCGCCGGCCAGCTTCGCCAGCCGCTCCTGCAGCTTCTCGCGGTCGTAGTCAGAGGTCGTCTCCTCGACCTGGGAACGGATCTGTGTACAGCGACCCTGTATGTCGGCCTTCTTGCCGCCGCCCTCGATGATCGTGGTGTTCTCCTTGTCTATCATCACGCGCTTGGCCTTGCCGAGCATGTCGAGCGTGACATTCTCGAGCTTGATGCCGAGATCCTGCGAGATCACCTGGCCGCCCGTCAGAACGGCGATGTCCTCGAGCATGGCCTTGCGGCGGTCGCCGAATCCTGGTGCCTTGACGGCCGCGACCTTGAGGCCGCCACGCAGCTTGTTGACCACGAGGGTGGCGAGCGCCTCGCCCTCGACGTCCTCGGCTACGATCAGCAGCGGACGCGACGACTGCACGACCGCTTCCAGTACCGGCAGCAGCGGCTGCAGGTTACCGAGCTTCGACTCGTGGATGAGGATGAACGGGTTCTCGAGTTCGACGTTCATCTTCTCGGCGTTGGTCACGAAGTACGGCGAAAGATAGCCGCGGTCGAACTGCATGCCCTCGACGACGTCCAGCTCGGTCTCGAGGCTCTTGGCCTCCTCGACCGTGATGACACCCTCGTTGCCGACCTTCTTCATGGCCTCGGCCAGCATGCGGCCGATCTCGGTGTCGCCGTTGGAGGAGATGGTGCCGACCTGGGCAACCTCGTCGCCGGTCGTGATCTTCTTCGCCCGCTTCTTGAGCTCCGCCACGACGGCGTCGACCGCGAGGTCGATGCCGCGCTTCAGGTCCATCGGGTTCATGCCGGCGGCTACGGCCTTGCAGCCTTCGCGCACGATCATCTGGGCGAGCACCGTCGCCGTGGTCGTGCCGTCGCCGGCGATGTCATTGGTCTTGGACGCCACCTCGCGGACCATCTGGGCGCCCATGTTCTCGAACTTGTCCTCAAGCTCGATTTCCTTGGCGACCGTGACGCCGTCCTTGGTGATGCGGGGGGCACCGAAGGCCTTGTCGAGCACGACGTTGCGACCCTTCGGGCCGAGCGTCACCTTGACCGCATCGGCCAGGATGTCGACGCCGCGCAGCATCTTGTTGCGCGCTTCGGTGGAAAACTTGACTTGCTTGGCAGCCATAATTCGATCCTCTCGCGATTCAGGCGGCCTTGCGGCGCGCAGACGCGGCGGTCCCGGTGAGGACCCCCATGATGTCGGATTCCTTCATGACGACGAGATCCTCGCCGTCGATCTTCACTTCGGTGCCCGACCACTTGCCGAACAGCACGAGATCGCCGACCTTCACGTCGAGGGCGGCGATTTCGCCGCGCTCATTGCGCGCGCCGGGGCCGACGGCGATGACTTTGCCCTCGCTCGGCTTCTCCTTCGCGGTGTCGGGAATAATGATGCCGCCGGCAGTTTTCTCGACTTCGTCGAGGCGGCGCACGACCACACGGTCCTGCAATGGCCTGAAACTCATCCCTCAATTCCTCCTAAGACGTTGAATTCGCACAATCTCGATTCGTATTGGCACTCGCTGTGGCTGAGTGCTAACAGCCATTTAGTCGAGACTGGCCGGGAGTTCAAGGGGGACGACGGCGCCTGACCGGCCGGCACGGGTGCCGTGCCGGCGCCAGCGGGCCGTGCCGGCTTGTCCGGGCCAGCCACGGGAGATACCTATCACCCGGCAGACAGGGGAGGGCGGGCCGGTGGCCGAATTCGACTACGATTTCTACGTTATCGGCGGCGGCTCTGGCGGCGTGCGGGCGGCGCGCTTCGCCGCCGGGCGCTACGGCGCCAAGGTCGGCCTCGCCGAGGAAGGCCGCATGGGCGGCACCTGCGTCAATGTCGGCTGCATCCCCAAAAAGCTGTTCGCCTACGCCTCGCACTTGGCCGAGGACTTTGAGGACGCCGCCGGCTTCGGCTGGACGGTCGGGCCGCGCAGCTTCGACCTCGCGGCCCTCGTCGCCAGCAAGGACAAGGAGATCGCGCGCCTGAACGGCATCTACGATCGGGTGCTGACCGGAGCCGGCGTCGAGGTGCACCACGCTAGGGCGCGGGTGGTCGATCCGCACACCGTCGACGTCAGCGGTCGCAGCGTCACGGCTAAGTACATCCTAGTCGCCACGGGCGGCTGGCCGGTGGTGCCGGACCTGCCGGGGCGCGAGCACGCCATCACGTCCAACGAGGCTTTCTATCTGCCGGAACTGCCGAAGCGCGTCGCGGTGGTCGGCGGCGGCTATATTGCGGCCGAGTTCGCCGGCATCTTTGCCGGCATGGGCGCGGCGACGACGCAGATCTATCGCGGGCCGCTGTTCCTGCGCGGCTTCGACGACGATGTGCGCCGGCATCTCGCCGAGGAAATGACGAAGAAGCATGTCGACCTGCGCTTCTCTACGGAAGTAACGAAAATCGGGAAAGGGCCGGCCGGCCTGACGCTGACGCTCGGCGACGGCTCGTCGCTGGAGGTCGACCAGGTGATGTATGCGACCGGCCGGGCGCCCAACAGCCGCGGCATTGGGCTGGAGGAGGCTGGTGTCAAGCTTGCCGACAACGGCGCCGTGGTCGTCGATGACCATTTCATGACATCCGTTGCCTCCATCTTCGCCATTGGTGATGTCATCGATCGCATCCAGCTCACACCAGTGGCGCTGGCCGAGGGGATGGCGGTGACGCGCACCCTGTTTGGTGGGGTGCCGGCGACGGCCGACTACACCAATGTGCCGACGGCGGTGTTCAGCTACCCGAACATCGGCACCGTGGGGCTGACCGAGGCGGGGGCCCGCGCTCGCCACGGCAAGCTGCGCATCTATCGCTCGACCTTCACGCCGCTCAGGCACACCCTGTCCGGCCGGCCGGAAAAGACGCTGATGAAGCTGGTGGTCGAGGATTCGACAGACCGTGTGCTCGGCGTCCACATGGTCGGGCCAGAGGCGGGGGAGATCGTCCAGGGCCTCGCCGTGGCGATCAAGGCCGGCGCCACCAAGGCGGTGTTCGATGCCACCATCGGCATCCATCCCACGGCGGCGGAGGAATTCGTCACCATGCGCGAGCCGGTGGCCGAGCCGGCGCCGCTGCCGGCGGCGGCGCAATAGCGAGGACGAGGAGGGGTGTCATTTGGACGTCGCGGGGCCTGCTTGCGGTCGCCGTACTGGCAATAGCCGGCGTCGTGGCCGCCCAGCCGGCGCGAGCGGACGCTATCGATGGCGACTGGTGCCACGCAGACGGCCGGCATATCGAGATCCACGGTCCTGCCATCGTCACGCCGGGCGGCAACGCCATACGCGGCGACTACGACCGCCACGCCTTCGCCTATGTGGTGCCGGCAGGCGAACCGGCCCCCGGCACGAAGGTCCGGATGGTCCTGCGGGGCGAGTACGACGTCGACGTCACCTTCGGCGATGCGCCGGCCGAGCGCTGGAAGCGCTGTGCCCCGAAAGTGAGCTGACGCCGGGTCTGGTGGCCCGACCCGGGGGTGGCATTCAGGCCCTCTTGGGCGTATAGCGAGGCCCTCTGGCCCGACGGGCGGTCCGGACATATTTGCGGTTGCAGGTTTCGGGAGCAGGACGATGGGTGCGTGGTCTCCGGCGAGCTGGCGGGAGCTGCCGATCCGGCAGGTGCCCGACTATCCGGACAGCGAGCATCTGGCCCGCGTCGAGAAGGAGTTGCGCCGCTACCCGCCGCTGGTCTTCGCCGGGGAGGCGCGCACGCTGCGCGAGAAACTGGCCCGCGTGGCGCGCGGCGAGGCCTTCCTGCTGCAGGGTGGCGACTGCGCCGAGAGCTTCGCCGAATTCCATCCCGACAACATCCGCGACACCTTCAAGGTGCTGCTGCAGATGGCGGTGGTGCTGACATTCGGCGCCGCGATGCCGGTGGTGAAGGTCGGCCGCATGGCCGGCCAGTTCGCCAAGCCGCGCTCCGCGCCGACCGAGAAGCAGGGCAATGTCGAGCTGCCGAGCTACCGTGGCGACATAGTCAACGGCATGGACTTCACCGCCGAAGCCCGCATCACCGATCCCGATCGGCTGATGCGCGCCTACAACCAGTCGGCGGCGACGCTCAACCTGCTGCGCGCCTTCGCCCAGGGCGGCTTCGCCGATCTGCACAAGGTCCATCGCTGGAACCTCGACTTCGTGCGCGACAGCGCGGCGGGCGAGCGCTACGAGGCGCTGGCCGGCCGCATCGACGAGACGCTGTCGTTCATGGAGGCGTGCGGGCTGACCGGCGACACGATTCCGCAGTTGCGCGAGACAGATTTCTACACCAGCCACGAGGCGCTTCTGCTGGTCTACGAGCAGGCGCTGACCCGCCAGGACAGCCTGACCGGCCAGTGGTACGACTGCTCGGCCCACATGCTGTGGATCGGCGACCGCACGCGCCAGGTCGACGGCGCGCATGTCGAGTTCCTCAAGGGCGTCGGAAACCCGGTGGGTCTCAAGGCCGGGCCGACGACCGAGCCGGACGATCTGCTGCGCCTGATCGACGCGCTGAACCCGGAGAACGATCCCGGCCGCCTCACAATCATCTGCCGCATGGGCGCCGACAAGGCGGAAGCTAAGCTGCCGGCGCTGCTGCGCACGGTCAAACGCGCAGGCCGCCATATCGTCTGGACCTGCGACCCCATGCACGGCAACACCGTGGCGACCGCGTCCGGCTTCAAGACGCGCGAGGTCGACGCCATCCGGCGCGAGGTCGACGCCTTCTTCGCCGTCCATCGGGCCGAGGGCACGCATCCCGGCGGCGTGCACCTCGAAATGACCGGCCAGGACGTCACCGAATGCATCGGAGGCGCCCAGGCGATCACCGAGGAGACGCTGTCGGACCGCTACCACACGCATTGCGATCCGCGCCTCAACGCCCAGCAGTCGATCGAGCTGGCCTTCCAGATAGCCGAGAACCTGAAGCGCGAGCGCGATTCGCGCGATGGTCGCGGCGATCGCCGGCTCGCCGCCGCGTCATGAGGGTAAGGCCGACGCTCAGTACAGGTAGATCGCAGGCCCGCCCTCGGTGACGGGCACGGCGGGGCCGCGCCCGTAGATATCCGGATACCTCGTCGGGCCGCCGAACACCTCGGGGTTCAGCAGCGAGGCCGGCCGCTCGCCATTGATCAGCGCGACGATGCCCTCGGCGACAGTGTTCAGCATGAAGCCGCGCGTCTGCCAGGTGGCGCCGCCGTTGTGTGGAATGAGGATGACGTTGTCCGTCCGGCACAATTCCTCGGGTACTTCGACTTCCCAGCGCTCGGGAGGCTCTGTGGCATAGACGTCGAGCGCGGCGCCGGCGAGCTTGCCGGCCTTGAGCGCGTCGATCAGATCCTGTTCGACGACAATGCGGCCGCGCGCGGTATTGATGAAGAAGGCGGTCGGCTTCATCAGGTCGAAATGGCGCGCCGTGATCAGATCGGCGGTCTCGTGCGTCAGCGGCACCGCGACGACGAGGAAATCGGCCTGGCGGAAGACCTCGTCCATACTGCCGACCCATTCGACGTCGAACTTCTTCTCGACCTCGGGGGCGAGCCGCGTGCGCTTGTTGTAGACGACGCGCATGTCGAGGGCGCGGAACACCGGCGCCATGTACTCGCCCATGCCGCCGAGGCCGATCATGCCCACCGTGTTGCCGGAGCAGCCGACGCCCATCAGCGCCATGGTCTGGTTCTGTTTGAACTTGCCGGCATGGGTGTAGCGGTCGGCCTCGATGACGCGGTAGGCGAGGTTGAGCACCAGCGCCACCGTCAGGTCGGCGGTATTTTTGTTCGGCCCGCCGCCGGGGATACCGTGGCGGCCTATGCTGACCACCGGGATTTTCATCTCCAGCGCCACGTCGAAATCGACCATCGAGGTCTTGTTGCCGAGGATGCCGATGCCCTTGAGGTTTTGGTTGGCGCGCATCACCTCGGCGGGTACGAAATTCTCGTGCAGGGCCAGCAGGTAGTCGTGGCGCTGCGCCGCGCCGATCATCTCGTCCATGCTGATCATGCGGTCGAGATGCGGGTAGATGGTCACCTCAGCGGCGGTCCGCAGCGTGTCGATGGCGATCTGCGGGATCGGCTGGAAGACGAACACCCTCGGATTCATGGAACAGCCTTTCTTCCTGCTTCGTGATGGATGCGGATCGGGGCGCTTCAGACCGGCGGACAGCGCCTTGCGT
Source organism: Alphaproteobacteria bacterium (assembly GCA_009691025.1). GTDB lineage: Bacteria > Pseudomonadota > Alphaproteobacteria > UBA6615 > UBA6615 > SHWB01. Next base: position 11,592 of record SHWB01000017.1, on the reverse strand, counting down.
CGGTCGTCTGGCCGCCGAGGTTGATGAAGGCCATGCGGGCCGGCAGGCCCGAGCGATTCTGCCATGCATGGTTCGTGCCGCGCTGGACGACGACATCGCGCGTGCGCAGCAGCGTTTCCGTTGTGTCGAGCACCATCCAGACCTCGCCGGCGAGCACGATGCCGTAGTCGACGGTGTCGGTGCGGTGCATCTCGCGGCGGCTGCCGGCCGGCATGTCGACGAAGCGAATTTCGCTGAAGCCTTCGCCGGCCGCGCCGGAGGCCGTCGGGACGGTGGCCCAGAACTCGGTCAGGACGCGCCGGTCGGCGGCCTCGCCCAGCGTCACCGAGCCCGGCGTGTCGTCGAGGGCGATGATCGACCGGCCGGCCGGATCGTGACCGGTGACGACGCGGCGAAACTCCTGGTCCATGCTGCGCTTGGCCCCTGCTGGCTTCCCGGGGGATACTATATGACGCGCTGTGGCCGGTCCCTTGCCGCGTGCAGGACAGGCGGTCGACCCAAGTGCATGCGGCGCCCGGGGCCCCGGCGGGGCTTTCGCCGGCGCGCCGGACGCGCGAATATGCCGGCCGGATGGCAAGTCGCCGGGTCAGCCCCCCGCAAGGGACGGCCGGGAGAAGAAGATGGACTCGCTGGAGACACGTGCGATGCCGCGCCCGGCCGAAGGCGACATCGCGCGCCTGACCGATACCTATTTCAACCGCACGCGCGCCACGGTCGGCCGCTTCGGCGACCAGGCCGTGACCTATGCGGTGTTCATGCGCCGGCCGGTCGTCGCCGCGCCGCGTCTGGCGCTCGACTGGATCACGGCGGTCAGCGTCGCCCGCCAGTCGCCGGTCGAGATCGAGCAGCTCTTTCCCGAGGGCAAGTGGGTTGGCGCCGGCGAGCCGCTGTTCTACCTTACCGGATCCTTCTACAACCTCGTAGACCTCGAGACGCTGTACCTGCAGAAGCTCGGCGCGGCGTGCGTGGCCGCCTACAACGCCTCGGCGATGTGCATGGATTTGCCGAAGGTCGCCTTCCTCGCCTTCGATGCCCGCCACTGCACCGGCTCCGACATGGCCGAGCTGATGGCCTATGCCGCCTCGGTCGGCTCGGCGCGGGCGAAGCGCAAGGTCGGCGCCGTCGGCTTTGTCGGCAACGCCACCGACGCCACGGCGCATTACTTCGGCCGCGAGCGCGGCCTCGGCACCATGCCGCACGCGCTGATCGGCTATGCCGGCTCGACCGTGCGCGCCGCCGAGATGTACGCCGAGACCTTCCCCGGCGAGCCGATGACCGTGCTGGTCGATTATTTCGGACAGGAGATCACCGACTCGCTGGCCGTCGCCCGCCACTTTCCCGATCTCGTGGCGTCCGGCCAGCTTTCGCTGCGCCTCGACACGCCGGGCGGACGATACGCCGAAGGGCTCGATCCGACGGCATCCTACGCCGTGCTAGAACGCCACGTACCGGACGCGACGCGCGGCTACCGCTCGGAAAGCGAACTGCGCGACCTCATCGGTCCCGGCGTCTCGGCAGCCGCCATCTGGCATCTGCGCGAGACGCTTGATGCAGCCGGCTTCGGCCAGGTGAAGATCGTCGTCTCCTCGGGCTTCGGCCCGGCCAAGTGCAAAGTGATGGCTGTTGCCAGGGCGCCGATCGACGTCGTCGGCACCGGCTCCTACCTGCCCGAGGACTGGCACGAGACCTACGCCACCGCCGACATCGTCGAATACAACGGCGTCAGGCGCGTGAAGGTTGGCCGCGAGTTTCTGCACCGGCGCTAGGCCGGCGGCGCTTACTCCGCCGGCATCGGCGCCGGCGCCGATGCCGGGCGGAACAGGGGCACCGTCTCGCTGCCCTTGCCGGGGTCAAGTGGCACCATGCGCGCGAGCAACAGGCTGACCGCCGCGAGGACGGCGCCGGACAGGAACACGAATTCCGGGCTCCACAGCCACAATATGCCGTAGAGCACGGGGATGAAGACGGCGGCAATATGGCTGATCGACAGCGACACGCCGGAGGACGGCGCAATGTCGGCAGGGTCGGCGATCTTCTGGAAGTAGGTGCGGATGGCCATGGCCATGCCGAAGAACATCTGGTCGAGCACGTATAGGCCGGCGGCGATCCAGACATTGTCGACGGAGGCGTAGCCGACGAAGATGCCGATGACGCCGCAGTACTCGAAGGTCAGCGAGCGGCGCTCGCCGACCCGTGCTACGAAGCGCCCGATGCGCGGCGCGACGAACGAGTAGAGCGCCTGGTTGGCGAAGAACAGCAACACCATCCAGTCGACAGACAGGCCGAATTTCTGGACCAGCAGTAAGGTGGCGAAGACGACGAAAATCTGCCGTCGCGCCCCGGTCATGAAGGTCAGGGCGTAGTAGAGCCAGTAGCGGCGTCGCAGCACCATGCCGCGGCGCTGGCGCACGGCGCTTTCGTACTTCGGAAAGGCGATCCATGCGGCTACCGTCACCGCCACGGTGGCGAGGCCGCCGGCGGCGAACACCGTTTCCATGTCCACGCCAAGAAACCGCAAGGCGAGCCAGCCGAGGCCGAAGGCGGCGATTGAGCCGATGCCCATGACGGAGAGGATGCGGCCCAGCAGCAGCGGCGCCCGCTCGCGGCTGGTCCATTGCAGCGCGAGGCTCTGGGAGGCGGTCTCATAGTAGTGGAAGCCGACCGACAGCGCGAGCGTCGTCGCCAGCAGCCCCATGTAGGTCGGGAAATAGCCGGTCGCGAACACGCCGAGGCCGAGCAGGATCAGCGACAGGTAGGCGATGACCTGTTCGCGGAAGACGAACAGCAGGGCGATGAAGCTGAAGGCGAGTAGGCCGGGGATTTCGCGCACCGAATGCAGCACGCCGATGGCGGCGCCATCGAACGCGGCCCGTTCGCTGGCGAAGTTGTTGAGCATCGCCATCCAGATGGAGGAGGCCAGAGGCATGGCCGCGGCAAGTACCAGCAGCAGCACTTCCGGCCGCCGCCAGCCCGCGCCCTCGCGGCCGTCCGTCACCGTCACCATACCGGGCATGGATGCTGGTTCCCCGCGCGGTGTTTCCTTCCCGATGGATAGACCCGCCCGGGACGCCCGTCCATGCCCATGCACCCCGACGCGCAGCGCCGCCATACGCTCCCGGCAGGGCGGGGCCGATTGACAGGCGCGGGCCCGTTCCCGACATTCCCCCGACCGCCGGGCTGTCCGGCGCCGCGGAGCCTTACCTCGCCATGCCCGACAGCCTGACCATCGCGCTCGCCCAGCTCGACCCGGCGGTCGGCGACATCGACGGCAATGTGGGCCGCATCCTCGCCGCCCGGGCCGAGGCGGCGGCGGGGGGCTCCGATGTCCTGGTGACGACGGAACTGGCGGTTGCCGGCTACCCGCCGGAAGATCTGGTCATGAAGCCGGCCTTCATTGCCGCCGTGCGTCGCGGCGTCGAGACGCTGGCCGCGGCCACTGCCGATGGCGGCCCGGCCATCATCGCCGGCGCGCCGTGGCTGGAGGACGGTCGGCGGACCAACGCCGCCGTGCTGCTCGACGGCGGGCGGATCGTTACCCATCGCGCCAAGTGGGATCTGCCGAACTACGGCGTCTTCGACGAAAAGCGCGTCTTCCATGCCGGCGCCCTGCCGGGGCCGATGAACGTGCGCGGCGTCCGCCTCGGCGTCGCCATCTGCGAGGATATGTGGACCCCCGACGTGTCGGAGGCCCTGGCCGAGACGGGCTCCGAGATTCTGGTGTTCCTCAATGGCAGCCCCTATGACCGTGCCAAGGCCGATGTGCGCCTCAACCTAGCCGTAGCCCGCATCGCCGAGACCGGGTTGCCGCTGGCCTATGTCAACCAGGTGGGCGGGCAGGACGAGCTGGTGTTCGACGGCGGCTCCTTCGTGCTCAACGCCGATCACGCCCTGGCAGCCTCGGCGCCGATGTTCCGCGAGGCACTGCTGCTGACGCGCTGGCAGCGCCGCAACGCCGGCTGGCACTGCGAGGCCGGGCCGGTCGCAGCGCCGACGACGGGGCTCGACGCCATCTACCAGGCAATGATGCTGGGCCTGCGCGACTATGTGAACAAGAACGGCTTTCCGGGCATCGTGCTGGGCCTGTCGGGCGGCATCGATTCGGCGATCACCGCCGTTGTCTCCGCCGACGCGCTGGGGCCTTCGCGCGTCCATTGCGTGATGATGCCGTCGCCCTTCACCAGCCAGGACAGCCTCGACGATGCCGCCGCCGTGGCAGAAGCCCTCGGCGTGCGCCTCGATACCCTGCCCATCCTGCCGGCGATGGAAGCGTTCGACACCATTCTGGCGTGCGCCTTCAACGCGCCCTCGACCGGACTGACGAAGGAAAACCTGCAGAGCCGCATCCGCGGCATGACGCTGATGGCGATCAGCAACAGCACAGGCGCCATGCTGGTGACGACCGGCAACAAGTCGGAAATGTCGGTCGGCTATGCCACCATCTACGGCGACATGGCTGGCGGCTACTCGGTGCTGAAGGACATCTACAAGACCGACGTGTTCGCGCTCTGCCGCTGGCGCAACGAGAATCGTCCCGAAGGCGCCCTCGGCCCATCCGGCCGCGTCATGCCGGAGCGGGTCATCACCAAGCCGCCTTCGGCCGAGTTGCGGCCCGACCAGAAGGACGAGGATTCGCTGCCGCCCTATGCCGAACTCGACAGGATCCTGCACGGTCTGGTTGAGGAGGATCGCGGCGCCGAGGAGCTGGTGGCGCGCGGCCATGATGCTGCGACGGTGCGGCGCGTCTGGCGGCTGCTGGAACTGGCCGAATACAAGCGCCGCCAGGCGCCGCCGGGCGTCAAGCTGACCAGCCGCGCCTTCGGCCGCGACCGCCGCTACCCCATCACGAACGCCTTCAAGGGCACGGCATGATGTTTCTTTTCAGTGAGGCGGCACCGGCTAGCTCCCCCTCCCGGCCACCCCGAGCATGCGATTCCGTGGGCGGCCGGGAGGGGGAGCGGGCCGGTGCGGGGCCTGCGTGAGCGGGCCATCCAACATACGGGTCCGCTTCGCGCCGAGCCCCTCCGGCCTCCTGCATGTCGGCAATGCCCGCGTCGCGCTGGTGAACTGGCTGTTTGCCCGCGCCCGCGGCGGCGAATTCCACCTGCGCTTCGACGACACCACCGTCGGCCCCGAGGCGGCGGCATTCACAGATGCCATCCTCGCCGATCTGGACTGGCTCGGGCTGGACCGCGACCGCACCTCGCGGCAGTCCGACCGGATGGTGGCTTATGCCACCGCCGCCGACCGGCTGCGCGTCGCTGGCCACCTCTATGCCTGCTATGAGTCCGAGGCCGAACTTGCCGCGCGCAGCGTCGCCCGCCGCGTGCAGGGCCTGCCGCCAGTCTACGACCGCAGCGCGCTGAGGCTCAGCGCCGCCGACCGGGCGCGGCTGGAGGCGGAAGGACGGCGGCCGCACTGGCGGCTCCGGCTCGGCGACGAGGCGGTCGGCTGGACCGACCTCGTGCGCGGTGAGGTGATGATCGCCGCGGGCCACCTGTCCGACCCGGTGCTGGTGCGCGAGGATGGCGGCGTGCTCTACGCGCTCGCGTCCGTCGTCGACGATTCCGAGGCGGCGATCAGCCATGTCGTGCGCGGCGAGGACCATGTCGCCAACACGGCGGCGCAGATCGAACTGTTCCGCGCGCTCGACGCGCCGGTGCCAGAATTCGCGCATTTGTCGCTGCTGGTCGGCGCCGATGGAAGGCCGCTGGCGAAGCGGCGGGGCGATTTGTCGCTCGCGGCCCTGCGCGGCGAGGGCATCGAAGCGACGGCAGTCGTCGCCATGCTGGCCGCCCTGGGCAGCGGCCGCGCCCCGGCGGCAATTGCCGCCGTTGGCGATCTTGCCGCCGGCTTCGACCTTGCCGCCTACGGCCGATCCCCGGCGCCCTTCGACCGTGCCGAACTCGGCCGGCACAATGCCCGCACGCTGGCTGTGCTGCCCTGGGGAGCGGTGTCGTCGCGGCTGGGCGATCTCGCGGGCGCCGACGAGAATTTCTGGCGGGCGATCCGCGAGAATCTCGGCCATGCCGAGGAAGCGCGCATCTGGCACAGTGTCTGCTTCGGCCCGATCGAGCCCGTCTTCGAGGATGCGGCGCTTCTGGCCATGGCTGCGGACCTGCTGCCGCCATCGCCCTGGGACGAGACCACCTGGACGGCGTGGACCGGGGCCGTCGCGAGCGCCAGCGGCAAGCGTGGGCGGGCGCTCTTCCATCCGCTGCGCCTAGCGCTGACCGGCCGGGGCGACGGGCCGCCTCTGGCCCGCCTGCTGCCACTGATCGGCCGCGAGCGTGCCGCGGCGCGGCTTGGTGGCGCTGCCGCCTGAGGCCGGCAGAAAATTGCACGCGTGGCGCGAGGCGGCTATAAGCCCGCGACCACCATGCCGCTCAAGCTCCACAACACTTTCACGCGCCGCAAGAGCGCCTTCACGCCGATCGATCCCGAGCGGGTGCGCCTCTATGTCTGCGGCCCGACGGTCTACGACGACATCCATATTGGCAACGCCCGCCCGCTGGTCGTCTTCGACTTGCTCTACCGACTGCTGCGCGCGATCCATGGGCGCGATCATGTGTGCTACGTGCGCAACATCACCGATGTCGACGACAAGATCATCGCCCGGGCGCGCGATCTGGGCATCGCCATCGACGAACTGACGGAGCGCACGGTTGCGCGCTTCCACGAGGACACCGCAGCCCTCGGCTGCCTTGTTCCGGATGTCGAACCCCGCGCGACCGAGCACATCGCCGCCATGCAGGCGATGATCGGACGGCTGCTCGCCTCCGGCCACGCCTATGCAGCCGATTGCCATGTCCTGTTCGACGTGACGGCGTCGCGTGACTACGGTCGCCTGTCCGGGCGCAATCGCGACGATATGATCTCCGGTGCCCGCGTCGAGGTGGCGCCTTACAAGAGCGACCCGGCCGACTTCGTGCTGTGGAAGCCATCGACGGCCGCCGAACCGGGCTGGGACTCGCCCTGGGGCCGCGGCCGGCCGGGCTGGCACATAGAATGCTCGGCCATGTCGGAGGCCCATCTCGGCGAGACCTTCGACATCCATGGCGGCGGCGCCGACCTCGTCTTTCCGCACCATGAGAACGAGATCGCTCAATCGGTCGCGGCGCATGACGGCAAGCCGTTCGTGCGCTTCTGGGTGCACAATGGCTGGGTGATGAGCGAAGGCGAAAAGATGTCGAAATCGCTCGGCAACTTCTACACCGTGCGCGACCTGCTCGACGAATTTCCCGGCGAGGCGCTGCGCTGGGTGCTGCTGGCAACGCATTACCGCCAGCCGCTCGACTTCACGCGCGACGCTCTGCGCCAGGCGCGCGAGACGCTCGACCGCTTCTATGGCGCGTTGCGCGTCGTCGCGCATATGAGGCCGGTCGAGTGGGTGGCGACGCAGCCGGTGCGCACGGCTCTGGAGGACGATCTCAACACGCCGCTCGCCCTGTCACGGCTGCACGAGGCGCTGGCCTACCTCAACAAGGCCGCCGGGCCGGAAGCGCAGGCGCTGGCCAAGGGCCGCCTGCTCGCCGCCGCGGCGCCGCTCGGCCTGCTCGACGCCGATCCGGAGGCGTGGTTTCGCTGGCTGCCGGCGGCCGGCATCACCGTCGACGAGGCGCTGATCGAGGACATGATCAGGAGTCGCGAGGAGGCACGCATTTCACGCGATTTCTCCGCTGCCGACCGCATCCGCGACGATCTCGCCTCGCGCGGTGTTGTGCTGGAGGACCGGGCCGGCGGCACGATCTGGCGACGCTCCGGCTGAGACCGGACCGACCCATGGCCAAACGCATATTTCTCTACGACACCACGCTGAGCGACGGCGCGCAGACCCAGGGCGCCGATTTCTCCGCCGAGGACAAGGCGACGATCGCGTGCGCGCTCGACCGCCTGGGCGTCGACTATGTCGAGGGTGGCTGGCCGGGAGCCAACCCCACCGACGATGCCTTCTTCGCCGCCGCTCCGGATCTGGCGACGGCGCGCCTCGCGGTCTTCGGCATGACGCGGCGGCCGGACCGCAGCGCCGCCAACGATCCCGGCCTGTCGCTGCTGCTCGACAGCGGCGCGGCGGCGGTCTGCCTCGTCGGCAAGACATGGGATTTCCACGTCCACGTGGCCCTCGGCATCGCGCGCAGACCAATCTGGCAATGATCTCCGACAGCCTCGCGCGCATAGCGGACGCCGGCCGCGAACCGCTGTTCGACGCCGAGCATTTCTTCGACGGCTGGAAGGCCAATCCGGACTACGCGCGGGCTTGTCTGCGCGCCGCGCACGAGGGCGGTCCGCCTGGCTGGTGCTGTGCGATACCAATGGCGGTACGCTGCCTGCCGAGGTCGCGCGCATCGTCGCCGAGGTCGCGGCGGCAATGCCGGACGCGCGCCTCGGCATGAACGCCCATGACGACACCGGCAATGCCGTCGCCAATTCGCTCGCCGCGATCGAATCCGGCGCGCGGATGGTGCAGGGCACGCTGAACGGCCTGGGCGAGCGCTCCGGTAACGCCAACCTGACGACGTTGATTCCGACCCTGGCGCTGAAATACGACGGCCGATGGTTGACCGGCGTCGATGCGGACGGCCCCTCGACGCTGATGCGCATCTCGTGCCTGCTCGACGAGTTGCTCAACCGCGCGCCGGACCGCCATGCGCCCTATGCGGCGGCGGGCGGGTCGTCGGCATCGTCGAGTCCCTCGGCTTTGGCTACTGGGGCCTGCTGCTCGTGCTGATGGGAATCGTGTTCTTACTCGACTTCTTCTTCGACTGGATAGAGATCAAGCTGATCGTGCTGCCGATATTTGCCCAGATCATCTCCCTGCTCTATTTTGGCGACCATGTCGCCCGGCAGGATGCAGTCTACTGGTTCGCCATCCTGATGGCGGTCAACCTGCAGACCTCTTTCCTGACGCCGCCCTTCGGCTTCGCGCTGTTCTACATGAAGGGCTTGGCACCGCCGGAGGTGCGGCTGCAAGATATCTACAGCGGCATCGTTCCGTTCGTTGCCTTGCAGCTTGTTGGACTCGCCGCGGTCATGATCTGGCCCGAGATCGCAATGTGGCTACCGGCACAGGTGCTCGACTGAACGCGTCCACCGTACCGCCTCCACGCATCGTCCTGGTCGAGCCGCAGCTCGGGGAAAACATCGGCGCCGCCGCGCGCGCCATGGCCAATTGCGGCCTGTCCGACCTGATGCTCGTGCAGCCGCGCGAGGAATGGCCCAATCCACGGGCGAGAACGATGGCCGCCGGCGCGACGGCCGTGGTCGACGCCGCGCGGCTGGCCGAGGATGTGCCCGGGGCCGTTGCCGATCTGCATCGCGTCTATGCCACCACGGCGCGGCCGCGCGAACTGGCGGCGCGCGTGCTGACGCCGCGAGCGGCGGCGGCCGAGATGCGCGCCGCGACGGCGCGCGGCGAACGCTGCGGCGTGCTGTTCGGGTGCGAACGCTCCGGCCTGACCAACGACGACGTGACGCACGCCCAGGCGGTCATCACCGTGCCGCTCGACACGGCCTACACCTCGCTCAACCTCGCCCAGGCGGTGCTGCTGGTCGGCTACGAGTGGCACCTCGCGGGCGACGACACCCCGGCCGAGAGCCTCGAAGTCGGCGGCCAGCCGCCGGCGGCGCAGGACGAAGTCGAGGCGATGCTCGCCCACCTCGTCGGAGAACTCGACGCGGCCGATTATTTCCGCGCCGACCACATGCGCCCGACCATCGTGCAGAATTTGCGCGCGCTGCTGCGGCGCGCCCGGCCGACGGAGCAAGAGGTTCGCTCGCTGCATGGCGTGGTCTCGGCCCTCGCGCTCGGCCGCCAGAGCCGGCGGCGGACGAATGTCTAGGCCCGCCGGCGCTCCGCGGCCATCCAGGCCGCGGCGTTGGCGGCCAGCGCGCCGAGGATGATGGCGCCGCCCAGCAAGGTCTGGTTGGTGGGGATCTGGCCGATGCCGATCCAGGCCCAGAGCGGCCCTAGCACCGCTTCCAGCAGCATCAGCAATCCGACTTCGGCTGCCGGCAGCCAGCGCGGCCCCATGCCGATGAGGGCGTGCGAAAGCGGCAGCACGACAAGGCCCAGTATGCAGAGCCACATCATGTCGTCGCCGGTCACCGCGAGCGTCGGCGCGATGGGCGCCATCGCCAGGGCGATTAGCAACCCTCCCACGCCGAGGGCCGGCGCCGGGTCCGCGACGCGTCCCCGTCGCAGCACAACGAGCATGGCCGCCCAGCACAGCGCCGCCACGACGGCGATGAGAATGCCGACGGCGTCGTCGCGCCCGAGTCCGTCATGGAAGATGACGGCCATGCCGGCCAGTGTCACGGCGATCGCGAGGACGGTGCGCGGCGCCACCCGCTCGCCCAGTACCCGCCAGCCGAGCAGGGCGGCGAACAGGGGGGCCGTCGCGACGACGAACAGTGCGGTCGCCACCCCGGCCAGCAGGATCGAATAGACGAAGGCGGCGGTGGACGCGGCGAATAGCACGGCGATCAGCAGCCCGGCCGGGCCTATGGAGGCAAAGGCCGCCAGGCTGGCGGAGCGGTGGCGCAGCAGGGTCCAGCCGATCAGGGTTCCGCCCAGCAGCAGGCCGCGCCAGAACAGGATGGTCGCCGGATCGGCCAAAATGAGCGCCGTCAGCAGCCCGTCCGGACTCAATATTGCCACGCCAGCGACGACCACGGCGAGGCCGGTGGCGCGCTCGCTCAGGGGCTTCGGCATGGCGGGCGTCGTCCGGTGGGGATGGCGTCCACTACCCTATCCTCCGGTCCGGCGATTCGGCCGGGCGCGGCGGGTTTGACATCGGCGGAGCTATCCCTATAGTGCGCCGCCATTCCCGGGAATGTGGAGGCGCCGCAACAGGTGCCATCCCGCCCGCCGGTCCCCTCGGGGGCCCGGGACTACCGGGACAAGAACAACAATGATCGGACAGCAATCATGAGCAAGCGGCAACCCGCCAAACACAAGATCGACCGACGTCTCGGCCTCAACCTCTGGGGCCGCCCCAAGAGCCCCGTGAACCGGCGCGAAAATCCTCCCGGCATCCACGGCAAGCGCCGCCGCAAGCCCTCGGATTTTGGCGTGCAGCTGATGGCCAAGCAGAAGCTCAAGGGCTACTACGGCTCCATCGGCGAGCGCCAGTTCCGCCACTACTACGAGGAGGCGGTGCGCCGCCGCGGCGACAACGGCGAGAACCTGATCGAGCTGCTGGAGCGTCGGCTCGACGCCGTCATCTACCGCATGAAATTCGTGCCGACGGTGTTTTCGGCCCGCCAGATCGTCAACCACGGCCATGTCCGGGTGAACGGCAAGCGCGTCAACATCCCGTCCTTCCAGGTCAAGGACGGCGACCGGATAGAACTGGTCGAGAAGGTGCGCGAACTGCCGCTGGTGATGGAGGCGATCGCCTCAACCGAGCGCGACGTGCCGGGCTACGTCGAGGTCGACCACAACAAGTGCACCGGCACCTTCGTGCGCGGCCCCAAGCTGGCCGACGTGCCATACCCGGTGCAGATGGAACCGAACCTGGTCGTCGAGTTCTACTCGCGCTGACCTCGGTTTCCCTGTTTCGGAATGCAGAAGGGCCGCCCACCGGGCGGCCCTTC
>SHWB01000016.1 GCA_009691025.1 Alphaproteobacteria bacterium | reverse complement strand
GATTCGGGCGGCAGCGGCGACTGCCGGGCGCGCGCGGCTACGCGGCGATCTGCGCCGCGCTGTGGGCGGCAGGGGCGGCCGCCGCGGTCTTTCTCGCCGCGCATTGAGTCACCGGTGGCCCAAAGGGGCGACCCGTCTGGCGCCGCCCGTTGCGACTCGGCGCGCTGGACTCCCCGGTGCCGGTGGTGAAACGATACCCTGACCAAGCGGCCGATCCGGCCGATATGCGTCGGCGGCCCGCAGGAGGAGTACCAGCCAAGGGAGGTTGCGATGGCTGACCAGTCGGCGCGCGGGCCCCGGTGTGCGGCCCTTGTCGGGCCTTATGGCTCGGGCAAGACCACGTTGCTCGAAGCCATACTGTTCGCCACCGGGGAGACCTCCAGCAAAGGCTCGGTCCGCGAGCGCAACACCGTGGGCGATGCCTCGCCCGTGGCGCGCGAACGGGGCATGAGCACCTAGATGAACATCGCCAACTGCGAGTTCATGGGCGACCGCTGGACGCTGATCGACTGCCCCGGCTCGATCGAATTCGCCCAGGAGGCACGCAATGCCCTGCCGGCGGTCGATTTCGCCGCGGTCGTGGTCGATCCCGACCCGGCCAAGGCGCCGATGGTGGCGCCGCATATCGGTCGTGGGCCAGTTTGGAAATATTCCAGGGAGTACGGCGCCGGCGAAATCGAAGATCCTGCAACCCTCCGACCTGCCGGGGAACATCGGCATCAAGGAGCGCGACCGGCAGAAGATCGCGGCGGGGCTGTCGCGCCTGCTCTCCGACACCTACACGATCTATCTTAAGACGCACAATTACCACTGGAACGTCACCGGGCCGATGTTCAACACGCTGCACCTCATGTTCGAGGCGCAGTACACCGAACTCGCACTGGCGGTGGGCCTGATCGCCGAGCGCATCCGCGCCCTGGGCTTCCCTGCACCCGGCAGCTACAAAGCCTATGCCGCGCTGTCGGAGATCAAGTAAGCCGACGGTGTGCCCTCGGCGGAAAAGATGATCGCCGATCTCGCCGACGGCAACGAGACGGTTATGCGCACGGCGCGCTCTATCTTTCGGGTCGCCGATGCCTCCAGCGACGAGCCGACCCACGACCTGCTGACCCAGCGCATGCAGATTCACGAGAAGACCGCGTGGATGCTGCGGGCGATGCTGAAGAAGTAGCCGCCTTGGCGCTCTGCCCATCGGCCGCGAGGCTCGTGGGCAGTTCCCGCCACTCCCACGGCGCGGCTTGCCAAAGCCCCGTTTCGGCCCATTCCTTGACCGTTTCAGGGCCGGCGCGCATCGTCCCCGCAAAGCCGTGAGACGCACCATGAAGCTCAGCAGCGAACGCATTCTCACCACCCATGTTGGCAGCCTGCCGCGGCCCGACGACCTGCTCGTCCTGTTGCGTAAGGAGGACCTCGGAGAGCCGTTCGACGTCACCGCCCTCTACGCGCGCGTGACGACAGCCGTTGCGGAAGTCGTCTCTGCCCAGGTGGCGGCCGGCCTCGACATCGTCAACGACGGCGAGATGGGTAAGATCTCCTATCACCTCTATGCCAAGCACCGGTTGACGGGGCTGGAGAGCATCGACGGCACAGGCGTGCCGGGCCGCCCGCCCCCGCGCGACATGCTCGACTTTCCCGACATGGCAGCCGAATTCCTCAGCCGCGTCGGGACGGAGATGATGAAGTCGACAGTCTGCAAGGGACCGGTGTCGTTCGCCAACCGCGGCCCGCTTGACCGTGACATCGCCAATTTGACGGCCGCGGCGAAGGTGTCGAAGCCGGTCGTGACCTTCCTGTCCTCGGTCTCGCCGGGCTGCCTCGCCACCTATGTGCCGAAGATGTATTACCCGAACCGCGACGCCTACCGCGAGGCGCTGGTTGAGGCGCTGCGGCCGGAGTACGAGGCTATCCACAAGGCCGGCATCGTCCTGCAGCTCGATTGTCCCGACCTCGCCGGGGCGCGCTATACCGATTACCAGGCGATGACCGAGGCGGAGTTCCTCGCCGACGCGGAGAAAAGCATCGAGGCGCTCAATGCCGCGACGCGAAACATCCCGGCGGAGGCGATGCGGATGCACATCTGCTGGCTCAACTATGCCGGCCCGCACACCCACGACCTGCCGGTCCGCAAGCTGTTCGACGTGCTGGCGAAGGCGCGGCCGGCCGGGTTGCTGTTCGAGGGCGCCAATCCGCGCCACGAGCACGAGTGGGAGGACTGGAAGGCGGCGAAGCTGCCCGACAACAAGGTGCTGATCCCGGGCGTGCTCGATTCCACCAGCAACTTCGTCGAGCATCCGTTGCTGATCGCTCAGCGCCTAGGCCGCTACGCCGACATCGTCGGCCGCGAGCGCGTCATCGTCGGCACCGATTGTGGCTTCGGCACCTATGCCGGCCGCAAGGGCGTCTACCCGACGGTGGTACAGGCCAAGTTCCGCGCCATGGCGGAGGGGGCGAAGATCGCCAGCGACCGCCTGTGGCAGCGCAAGGGCGCGGCCTAGCCCGGCACGCGCGCCAGACTCAGCAGGTTGGTGGCGCCCGGCGTGCCGAAGGGCACGCCGGCGGTGATGGCGATGCGGTCTCCGGGCCTGGCGAAGCCGGCCTCGGCGGCGACGGCGACCGCGCGCGATACCATATCGTCGAAATCGTGCGCGTCTTCGGTGATCACCGGGTATACTCCCCAGGCGAGCGCCAGACGGCGTGCCGTCGCGGCGCGCGGCGTCAGGCAGACGATCGGCGCCGCCGGCCGTTCGCGCGCCGCGCGCAGTGTAGTCGAGCCGGAGGTGGTGTAGGTGACGATGGCCGCGGCGCCCAGCGTCTCGGCCACCTGGCGGGCGGCGGCGGTGATGGCGTCAGCGGAGGTCGCCTCCGGCGTCTCGTGGACGGAATGCACCTGCACGCGGTAGATCGGGTCGGCCTCCACCACGGCAGCGATGCGCGCCATCATCGCCACGGCCTCCGCCGCGTACTGGCCCACCGCCGTCTCGGCCGACAGCATCACGGCATCGGCGCCGTCGTATATGGCGGTGGCGACGTCGGAGGCCTCGGCCCGCGTCGGCGCCGGCGAGGAGACCATCGATTCGAGCATCTGCGTGGCCACAACCACCGGCTTGCCGGCGTGGCGGCAGGCGCGGACGATACGCTTCTGCTGGCCCGGCACGCTTTCGGGCGGCATTTCGACGCCGAGGTCGCCGCGCGCTACCATAACGGCGTCGGACAGTTCGACGATCTCCTCCAGCCGATCGAGCGCCGCCGGCTTTTCCAGCTTGGCCATGACGCCGGCCCGCCCGGCCACCAGCTTCTTGGCTTCCGCGACGTCGTCGGGCCGCTGGACGAAGGAGAGCGCGATCCAGTCGCAGCCCAGTTCGAGAGCGAAGGCGAGGTCGCGGCGATCCTTCTCGGTGAGCGCGGAGATCGGCAGCACCGCCCCAGGCAGGTTTACGCCCTTGCGGTCCGACAGGCGCGTGCCGGCGACGACCTCGACGTCGGCGCGGTCCTTGCCGGCTCGCAGCACGCGCAGGCGCACCTTGCCGTCGTCGACCAGCAGTTCGGAGCCCCTCTCCAGCGCGGCGAAGATTTCGGGGTGGGGCAGGGGGATACGCTTCGCCCCGCCCGGCGCGGTATCGAGGTCGAGCGTCAGCCGGTCGCCGGCCTTGATGGCGAGTTCGCCGCCGGCCAGCGCGCCGAGCCGCAGCTTCGGCCCCTGCAAATCGCCGAGCACGGCGATCGGCCGGCCGTACTGTGCCTCCAGGGCGCGCACGGCGGCGTAGCGGCGGCGGTGGTCGTCGTGGCTGCCATGCGAGAGGTTGAAGCGGAACACGTCGGCGCCGGCTGCGAAGAGGCTGCCGATCGCGGCTTCGCTGTCGGTGGCAGGGCCGAGCGTGGCGACGATCTTGGCATGGCGGAAGCGGGTCACGGCTACGGCTCCTGTGACGGCGCGGCTTGGTCCGCCGCAGCGTACGCCAGGTATAGGGCGCTGCCCCGCGCGTCGCCACCCTCGCCACGAACATCGCATGCCTCCTGTTGCAGAAACGCTGCTGGCCGCCTATGAGGCGCCTGCCGTCACCGTCCTGCCCGGCGAGGCACGGCGCGGCGTCCTGCTGGTCTGCTGCCACGCCTCGAGCGCGGTGCCGCGCGCGCTCGGCGACCTCGGCCTGTCTGCGGCCGAACGCGCCCGCCACATCGCCTGGGACATCGGCGCGGCGGCGTTGACGCGCGGTCTGGCCGCAAGGCTGGGCCTGCCGGCCGTGCTGTCGGGCTATTCGCGCCTCGTCGCCGACTGCAACCGCGCGCCCGACCATCTGGCCGCGATGCCGGAGGATAGCGACGGCACTGCCGTGCCGGCCAATCGCGGCCTCGATGCTGCGGCGCGGACGCGGCGGATGGCGGCGCTGCACGAGCCCTACCACGAGGCCATCGCGGTCTAGCTGGCGCGCATCGAGGCGCAGCGGCCCGGCGGACGCGCGGCGCTGGTGGCCATCCACTCCTTCACCCCGCGCATGGCCGGCGTGGCGCGGCCGTGGCATGTCGGCGTGCTGTGGTATTCCGATACGCGCCTGCCGGTCCCGTTGCTCGCCCACCTGCGCCGCGAGGCCGACCTGGTCGTCGTCGACAACGAGCCCTACGACGCGCGCAAGGGCTTCGGCTACACGCTCGGCCGCCATGCCGAGGCGGAAGGCCGCGCCAGCGCCATGATCGAGGTGCGCCAGGACGAGATCGGCGGCGAGGCCTGCGTGGCGCGCTGGGGCGCTATGCTGGCTGGTGCGATGGGCGATGTGCTGGGCGACGAGGGTCTGTATAGGCAGGCGTGACGGCCAGCGCGATGCTGGCGGGAGACGTGCCTAACCCCCGTCCACGACCTTCGCGATGACCGGCCAGTATTGCGCGCCGTGGCCCCGCGCGATGGCCTCGCGCAGCAGGGCGACGGCATGTTCGGCGCCTTCCGCTATCACGCCAGTTTCGGCGGCGAGGTCGAGCGCGTAGCCGAGATCCTTGAGCTGATACTCGGTCGAGAAGGCACGCTCCGGATAGACACCGGGCAGCATCGCCTTCATGCCGTGGTTGCGCAGGGCGAAGCTGTCGGCCGAGCCCTTGGCCAGCGTCTCGAACAGCAGGGTTGGATCGACCCCGGCGCGGCGGCCGATGGCCATCGCCTCGGCGAGCGCCGCCACCGTCTCCGCCAGCACCATGTTGTTCATTATCTTGACCACCTGGCCGCTGCCGGCCGGCCCGCAATGCGTCACATCCGTGGCGAAGCAGCGGATGAGCGGTTCAAGGAGCGTGAAGATAGCCGGCGTGGCACCGACCATCACCGACAGCGTGCCCTGCTGCGCGGCCTGCCGCGTGCGGGCGATGGGCGCGTCGGCGAAATAGGCACTGCGTTCGGCGAAGCGCGTGGCGAGGCTGCGTGCCAGCGCGACGGGCGAGGTGCCGCAGTCGACGAAGGTCTGGCCGGCGCGGGCCTGTTCCACCAGCCCGTCCTTCCCGTCGCACACGGCCTCGACATGCGCCCCGCTGGGCAGGCAGACGAACACGATCTCCGCCGCCATCGCGACCTCGGCCGGCGACCCGGCGACCGTGGCCCCGTCGGCGGCGAGGCGTGCCAACGGCTCGGGCGCGCGGTCGAAGGCCACGACCTTACGGCCGCTCTTCAAGATGAGGTTGCGGCACATCGGCTCGCCCATCGTGCCGGTGCCGATGAAGCCGATCGACGTTCCTGCCGTCATGCCCGCCCCCGTGCCGCATGCCGGCATTGCCTGCGAGGCCCGGCGGACCACATCATGGGCTGGACCCATCCCCAGCGCCAACCGGGAGGCACGCCATGGCGGACCTCGATCAGAAGACCCAGACCGAACTGGAAGCGGCGTCGTTCCGCACCCTCATCGGGCATCTGCGCGATCGCACCGACGTGCAGAACATCGACCTGATGAATCTCGCCGGCTTCTGCCGCAACTGCCTGTCGCGCTGGTACCGCGAGGCGGCCGAGGCGCGCGGCCTGCGGGTGGACGACGCGGCGGCGCGCGAACGTGTCTATGGCATGCCCTATGCCGAGTGGCGGGCCAGGCACCAGAAGGAGGGCTCGCCCGACCAGAAGGCGGCCCTCGCGAAGAGTCACCCAAAGCACGGCTGATCGCGGTTTTTCGAGCCGGAATGGCGTCGCCTCCGCGTATTCCCCGCTGCAGCCTGTGGACGGTTCGGGGACGAATGTGCGCCATGCCGCCCGCAAGGCTTGCGTAGCGCCCGCCTGCGGTGCGGGTCTCAACGCGGTTGTCTTTCCACAGGCCGGGCCGCTAGACCCTGTGTCCTGACAGACCGTCGCGAGGGCGCGTCGGCAGTGGCATGCGGAGCGGCACCATGGCCCGTGACGGCAGCATCGCGGCCGACCAGTTGAAGAGCTTCGTCGAGCGCGTCGAGCGCCTCGAGGAGGACCGCCGCAACATCGCCACCGACATCAAGGACGTCTATGCCGAGGCCAAGGCCACCGGCTTCGACGTCAAGACCATGAAGGCCGTCGTGCGCCTGCGCCGCATGACCCCCGCGGACCGCCAGGAGCAGGACCTACTGCTCGACACCTACAAATCCGCGCTGGGGATGTAGCCGCCCGCAAGGCTAGTCCTCGCGGCGCTTTCGCCCCGGCCACATCGCCCGCGGCAAGTTCTCGGGGTGGGCCAGACTCGCCAGCGCCACGCCGGCGATGTGCGCCAGCACGAGGACCAGCGACAGATTGGCGAGGAGTTCGTGCACCTCCTTGATCTCGCGCCCCGGTTTGCGCGTCTCATCGCCCTCGCGTCCATCGTCGTCCTCATCGGCCCGGGCCGCGCGGATCGGCGATAGCGCGGCCCCGACTGTCGCCAGCGGCGTCGAATCGAAAAATGGCGCCAGCGGACCCTCGCCCTCGCGAACGGCCAGGGTGATCATGCCGGTTGTCGTGGTGGCGGCGAGGACGAGGAGTAGCGCGACGACCATCGCGCCGCCCGCCGGGATGTGGCCGAGATAGCGGCGAGAGCGAAAGCGCACGAGATCCGCCAGATAGCCGAACACGGCGCGCGGGCGATAGACGAAGTCGTAAAACCGCGCGCGTCGCGGGCCGTCGAGGCCCCACACGACGCGCCACAGCACCCAGGTGGCGACGATGTAGCCGGTCCAGGTGTGGACGATCTCCGGCTCGCCCTAGGTCACATAGGCGACGGCGAAGGCGACAACCAGCAGCCAGTGCCCGACGCGCACCAGCGGATCCCACACGACGGTTTCGGCCGCTTCGCGATTCGTCATGGAGGGCACTCCGAGTACAGGCTAATGACCGCTGCCGGCCCTCCCCGGCAGCAACCATCCTACAGGCACTCAGTGTGCAACAGGCGACGCCGCTGCGACTCGTTCGCCTTCGGCCTGCGGCAACCGGCCGCGCGATCTACTCCGCCGCGCTGGCCTGCGCGACCGGGCGGGCATAGGCGGCGAGCAGCTCGGCCTCGCGCTTCTCGGCCTTGTCGATGTTGGCGTCCTTGATGTGGCCGAAGCCACGCATGGTCTGCGGCAGGGCGGCGATCTCGACGGCCATGGCGTGGTTGGACTGGTCGAGATTGGCCAGCAGGGTCTCGACCGTCTTCTCGAAGTGGCCGATCAACGCGCGCTCGCGCCTGCGCTCGGCGGTGTAGCCGAACGGGTCGAGCGCCGTGCCGCGCAGCGTCCGGAAGCCGGCGAGCACGCGGAAGGCAGCCATCATCCAGGGGCCGAATTTATGCTTCACCAGATGGCCGGTGGCCTGGTCGCGGCGGGCCAGCAGCGGCGGCGCCAGGTGGAAGGACAGCGAGTAGCCGCCCTCGAACTGGTCGCGCAGCTTTCGGGTGAATTCGTCGTCGGTAAAGAGGCGGGCGACCTCGTACTCGTCCTTGTAGGCAAGCAGCTTGTGGTAGCTCTTCGCCAACGCCTCGACGAGGCCGTTGCGGCCCTTGGCATTCTCCGCCTCGGCCTCGCGGACGCGCGCGACCAGCCGGTCGAAGCGGCGGGCCAGTGCCTCGCCCTGATAGGCGACGAGGTGGCGGCGGCGGCGCGCGATGGCCTCCTCCGGCGTCGTCGCGATGTCGGGCGAGCGCAGCGCCATCGGCGTGGCCGGCGCGGCGGCGGCCTCCACCTTCGCCAGATCGGAGGCGGCGCGGCGGCCCCACAGGAAGGCGCTCTTGTTGTCCTCGACGGCAACGCCGTTCAGCTCGATCGCCCGCTCCAGCGCCGCCCCAGAGATCGGCACAAGGCCATTCTGCCAAGCATAGCCGAGCATGAACGGGTTGGTGGCGATGGAGTCGCCGAGAAGAGCGGTGGCGAGGCGCGAGGCATCGATGAAGCTAGCATTCTGCTCGCCGACGGCGACCTTCACGACCTGCGCCAGTTCGCGCGCCATGAACGACATGTCGGGCTTGCGCGTAAACTCGCCGGTGATCGTCTCGTGCGCGTTGACGACGGCGTGCGAGCGGCCGTTCTGCAGCCGCTCCAGGACATCGGGCGAGGCCGAGACCATCATGTCGCAGCCGATCAGAGCGTCGGCGCCGCCGGCGGCAAGACGCACGGCGTGGATATCTTCCGGCGTGGCGCCGATGCGGATATGGCTGAGCACGGCGCCGCCCTTCTGGGCGAGGCCGGTCATGTCGAGCACCGAGCAGCCCTTGCCGTCGAGATGCGCGGCCATGCCGAGCAGCGCGCCGATGGTGACCACGCCGGTGCCGCCGATGCCGGTGACCATGATGCCCCAGGGGCGGTCGAGCGGCGGCATCACGGGGTCGGGCAGCACGATTCCGTCGAAGGCGCCGGCGGCCCCGCCATTCGCTGCTGTCTTCGGCCGCTTCACGCCGCCGCCCTCGACGGTGACGAAGCTCGGGCAGAAGCCCTTGAGGCAGGAATAGTCCTTGTTGCAGGAGGACTGGTCGATGGCGCGCTTGCGGCCGAATTCGGTCTCGACCGGCACGACCGAGACGCAGTTGGACTTGACCGAGCAGTCGCCGCAGCCCTCGCACACCGCCTCGTTGATGAACACGCGGCGCTGCGGGTCGGGGAAAGTGCCGCGCTTGCGGCGTCGGCGCTTCTCGGCGGCGCAGGTCTGGTCGTAGACGATGGCCGTGATCCCGGGGTGCTCGCGCAGTTCCTTCTGCACGGTGTCGAGGTCGTCGCGATGGCGCACCGTCACGCCATGGGCGAACTCTGTGCCGACCGGGTACTTTTCGGGCTCGTCGGTGACGACGACGATCTTGCGCACGCCCTCGGCGGCGAGCTGGCGCGTCACCTGGTCGGCCGTCAGCGTGCCGTCGACGTGCTGGCCGCCGGTCATCGCCACGGCGTCGTTGTAGAGCACCTTGTAGGTGGCGTTGACGCCGGCCGCGACCGACTGGCGGATGGCTAGGATGCCGGAGTGGTAGTAGGTGCCGTCGCCGATATTGATGAAGACGTGCTTCTCGTCGGTGAAAGGCGCCTGCCCGACCCACGACACGCCCTCGCCGCCCATATGCGTGAAGGTGTCGGTGCTGCGGTCCATCCACTGCGACATGAAATGGCAGCCGATGCCGGCGAGCGCGCGACTGCCCTCGGGCACGTTGGTCGACGTGTTGTGCGGGCAGCCGGAGCAGAAATACGGCGTGCGCTTGACGAGCTGCGGCTGTTGCCGGGCCGATGCTTCCTTCTGGTCGAGATAGGCGAGCCTCTCGGCGATCTCGGCGGGCATCTGCCCGCCCGCCACGCGCCCGAGGCGCTGCGCCAGCGCGCGGGAAATCTCGCCCGGCGACAGCTCGTAGTGGGATTTGAGGAGAGGTCGGCCGGCCTCGTCGGTTTTGCCGGTCACCAGCGGCCGGCAGTCGGCCGGCAAATGGTAGAGTATGTCCTTGACCTGCGCTTCCAGCAGCGGCCGCTTCTCCTCGACGACGAAGACCTCGTCGAGGCCGGCGGCGAAGGCCTTGAGCCCCTCGGGTTCCAGCGGCCAGACCAGAGCCACCTTGTAGATCGACAGGCCCAGCTCTCCGGCGCGACGTTCGTCGAGACCGAGATCGTCGAGCGCCTGGCGGACGTCTAGGTAGGATTTGCCGGTGGTGACGATGCCGAGGCGGCGGCGCGGCCCACCCATGACGACGCGGTCTAGGCGGTTGGCACGGGCGTAGGCCAGCACGGCCGGCAGTTTCCAGCGGTGCAGGCGCTCCTCCTGGCCGACCGGATCGTCCGGCCAGCGCAGGTTGAGGCCGCCCTGGGGCATCTCGACGTCCTCGGGAAGGACGATCTGCAGCCGCGTCGTGTCGACATGCACTGAGGCCGAGCTGTCGGCGGTCTCGGCGATGATCTTGAAGGCCGTCCAGCAGCCCGTGAACCGCGACATCGCCCAGCCATGCAGGCCGAGGTCGAGGAATTCCTGCACGCCTGCCGGGCTCAGAACCGGGATCATGGCGTCCATGAAGTTGTATTCGGTCTGGTGGCAGGTCGTGGACGACTTGCAGGTATGGTCGTCGCCGGCGAGGCACAGCACGCCGCCGGTCTTCGATGTGCCGGCGAGGTTGGCGTGCTTCAGCACGTCGCCGGAACGATCGACGCCGGGTCCCTTGCCGTACCACATGCCGAACACGCCGTCGTAGCGCGCGCCCGGAAACAGGCCGAGCTGCTGCGAGCCCCAGATGGCGGTCGCCGCGAGGTCTTCGTTGACGGCGGTCTGCAGGCGGACGTGATGGGCGTCGAGGAAGCCCTTGGCGCGCTGCATCTGCTGGTCGAGGCCGCCGAGGGGCGAGCCGCGATAGCCGGATACGAAGCAGGCTGTGTTGAGGCCGGCGGCAAGGTCGCGCCGGCGTTGCATCATCGGCAGGCGGACCAGCGCCTGGATTCCGGTCAGGAAGACGCGGCCCTGGTCCAGCTCGTATTTGTCGTCGAGCGTTGCAGTAACGAGCGACATTTCCACCATCCCGGCAAAACCTTTGTCCAGTTCGGCGCCAGCAAACCGGAACTATTCGAAAAAGCTAAGGCCCTGCCGCGTGTTTGTCCATTGTCCCCCGGGGGGCGGCCGTACTGCGCAAGGAAGGCGAATGCCGACGGCACGCCGCGCACGATCATTTCGTGCCGGTGCGATGGCGCGAACGGCTGTAACCCGCCGGGCAACCCTGACTCGGCGATGAGGTCGCGCTGTGGGTCGACCGCATCGAAATGCCGCCTCGTGGCGGCTTCTCAGGGTGAGAGGCTCAGGATGAAGCCGATTGGAGGAGCGGTGCGGGGGCAATGGACGCAGGCCAGTAAAGGACCGCCTCACCCTGAGCCTGTCGAAGGGCGAGGCGGTCCCGGCTCGTTGGCCCGCGAGGCTACTTCGCGAGCTTCCACCCCACCCACTTGCACAGCGCCTCGCCCATGACGAGTTCGAGGTCGCGGCCCTTCAGCCAGGGTAACTCCTCGGTGAACATCGTCACGCACTGCCGGTAGGTGCACGGCATGCGGCTGAGGTCGGTGCCCCAGAAACAGCGATTCGGCCCGAAGGCGTCGAAGATCGCCTTCATCTTGTCGTGGATGTTCCTGTACGGGTACGGGTCGCTCGAATGCACCGGCGCGCCCGACAGCTTGACGGCGACATTCGGGTACTTCGCCAGCTTCAGAAGGTCGGGCAGGGTGGCGAAGGCCTTGTCGTCCTTCTCCATCGGCGAGACGCCGAGATGGTCGACCAGCAGGCGCAGGCGCGGATGTCGCTCGGCGACCTTGGCGAGGTGCGGCAGGAAGGAGAAGGCGAGCAGGCCGAGGGGAATGCCCTTGTCCTCGCAGGCCTTGTAGATCCAGTCCATCGTGCCGTCGGTTGCCCAGTTCTCGCGGCCAGGAATGATGAAAATGTAGCGCAGGCCGAGGAAGCCGGGCTGCTTCAGCCGCTCGTCGAGCAGCTTGCGCGCCTCGTCCGGCTTGTCGGGCTGCACCCAGCCGAGCACGGCAAACTTGTCCGGATGCGCCTTGGCGGCGGCCAGCGCCAACTCGTTGCCGTTGGGCACCGCTCCCGGCGGATGCAGCAGCACGGCATCGACGGCGGCGGTCTTCATCTCGGCCAGCAGATCGTCCTTGGAAAAGGTTTCGACCTGGCGGTGGATGGGCGTCAGCTTGGTGTTCTCCCAGATATGGACCTGCGAATCGACGATCAGCATCGGCGTGCCTCTCCGGTTTCCTGTGATTGCCGGGCCCGCATGGGGCGCGTCGGGGGAGACGTTATCGCGAACGGCCGCGGCAAACGAGCCTGCCGTTGCCGACTGTGCACCTGCTGAACGCTAGCGGGCGAGGCGCTTTCATTTTGCCGGACCCCGCGCGACAGTCCCGGCGCACTTCTGGGAGCAGGCAAAACATGGGGAACCGACTGGCCGGCAAGACGGCGTTGATCACCGGGGCGAGCAGCGGGCAGGGCGCCGCGGAGGCGCGCCTGTTCGCGAGCGAGGGCGCGCGCGTCGTGCTCGGCGACGTGCAGGATAAGGCCGGCGAGGTCATGGCGCAGTCGATCCGCGATGCCGGAGGCAAGGCCGAGTACCGTCACCTCGACGTTGCCAGCGAGGCCGGCTGGAAGACCGTCGTCGACGCCATAGTAGCCACCCATGGCGGGCTGCACATCCTCGTCAACAATGCCGGCGTGTCGCTGCGCGGCGTCACTCTGGAGACGACGCCGATGGCCGACTGGCAGAGACTCATGGACATCAACCTGACCGGCCCATTCCTCGGCATTCGCGCGGTGGTCCAGGCGATGAAGGCGGCCGGCGGCGGTGCCATCGTCAACACCGGATCGACGGCCGGCATGAACGGCCATTTCGCCACCGCCTACAGCGTTTCGAAATGGGGTGTGCGCGGCCTGACCAAGAGCGCGGCCAACGAGTTCGCGCCCTGGGGCATCCGCGTCAACGCCGTGCACCCAGGCATCGTCGAGACGCCGATGGTGGCTGGCTCCGACGATTTCCTCGAGGCGATGGCCTGGGCGACGCCGCTGGCCCGCGCCGCCAGTGCCGACGAGATCGCCACCGTCGTGCTGTTCCTCGCCAGCGACGAAGCGAGCTTCGTCACCGGCATAGACCTGCCGGTGGATGGCGGCTTCAGCGCCAGCGGCCTGTATCGGCGAGTCCTGTTGCGAGTGAAGGAAAGCGCCAGCGGACGCATCTGACGCCGGGCGCGGCGAGCCGCTTCCCCAAGCCGGCGCCGGCCGCTATACCGGCGCGAGGGGCCAGGCGGCCGGCCGGAGGCATAGTTGACCGTTTTGTTGACCGGAGTGGCCGGCTTCATCGGCATGCATGTGGCCGAGGCCTTGCTGACCCGCGGCGATGCCGTGCTCGGCATCGACAACCTCAACGACTACTACGACGTCCACCTCAAGGAGGCGCGGCTGGCCCGGCTCGAGGGCCGCAAGGGATTTCGCTTCCAGCGCATCGACATCGCGGAAGCCGGCGCCCTCGGGGTGGCCATTGCCGGCGACGGTGCGGTCGATCGTATCGTCCATCTCGCCGCGCAGGCGGGCGTGCGCTACTCGATCGAGAATCCCGGCGCCTATGTCACCGCCAACCTCGTTGGCCACGCCAATGTGCTGGAGGCGGCGCGGGCGTTGGGGCCGAGGCTGCGTCACCTCGTCTATGCCTCGTCCTCTTCGGTCTATGGCGGCAACACCAAGCTGCCCTTCTCGGTCGACGACCCGGTCGACCGGCCGGTGTCGCTCTACGCCGCGACGAAGAAGGCCGACGAGCTGATGAGCCACGCCTACGCCCACATGTATGGCGTGCCGGCGACCGGGCTACGCTTCTTCACGGTCTATGGCCCGTGGGGACGGCCGGACATGTCGGCCTGGATCTTCGCCGAGCGCATCCTCGCCGGCCGGCCGATCCCCGTCTTCAACCGCGGCGACATGCGGCGCGACTTCACCTGGATCGGCGATATCGTCGACGGCGTGGTCGCGGCGCTCGACCGGCCGCCGGTGGCGGCGGGGGCGCCGCATCGTCTCTACAATCTCGGCAACCATCGTTCCGAGGAGCTGTTGCGTTTCATCGCCCTGATCGAGGCGGCGGTAGGACGGAAGGCCGGGATCGAACTCCTGCCGATGCAACCGGGAGATGTGCAGGCGACCTATGCCGACATAGAGGCCTCCACGGCCGATCTAGGTTTCTCTCCTAAGACGACGATCGACGATGGAATACCCGTATTTGTTGCGTGGCTGCGAGGCTGGTTGGAACGCTGATCGCGAATCGACTGGCGCAGCCGGGCCGCGAAAACCCCGCCTGGCTGCGAAATACGTTGCGGAATAGGCCGTAAATACCCTAAATCAGGGCAGGTTAGCCATCTGTGTCCGGTCAGGCAACGGGCGGGCTTTGGGGGGTTGTTAACCATGGTTGCCGAAGCTGGCGTTCGCGCCACGAAAGCGCCATGACCCGAAGCGAGGATGGCGAGGTGATCCGCAGGATGACCGCAGCTATGGGATCCTGCCCGACGCACATGGCGCGCCGGGACGGGGCCTTTTTGCCGCTGTCGACCCTGCGGGCGCTGCGCGCCGCCGCCCGGGGTGCGGCCCTGCGACTTAGGTGCCCCTGAGCGTCCGTGGTCCTCTATCTGCGAGGCAGGATGGTCAGGGGAAAGCCGCTAAGCACCTGAGAGCAGAGACTTCGCGAAAGGACCCCACGACATGACCGCCACCGAGAATCCCGCCGGCTGCACCACGAAGACCGCGGCGCCGCATGGCGCGGGCCGCGTCTTCATCTTCGACACCACGCTGCGCGATGGCGAGCAATCGCCTGGCTGCTCGATGAACCTCGAGGAGAAGGTGCGCGTCGCCGCGATGCTCGAGGAGATGGGCGTCGACATCATCGAGGCCGGCTTCCCGATCGCCTCGAACGGCGATTTCGAGGCCGTGCGCGCCGTCGCCCAGACGGTGAGGAACAGCTCCGTCGCCGGCCTCGCGCGCGCCTCGCGCCAGGACATCGACCGCGCCTGGGAGGCGCTGCGCGGCGCGGCGCGTCCGCGCATCCACACCTTCCTGTCGACCAGCCCGCTGCACATGAAGTTCAAGCTGCAGATGGAGCCCGATGCGGTGCATCAGGCGGTGATCGACAGCGTCAGCTACGCGCGCAATCTGTGCCCCGATGTCGAGTGGTCGCCGGAGGATGGTTCGCGCACCGAACACGATTTCCTCTGCCGTACGGTGGAAAGCGCGATCCGCGCCGGGGCGACGACGATCAATATCCCCGACACGGTCGGCTACGCCATGCCGGACGAATTCGCCGCGCTTATCCGCATGCTGTTCGACCGCGTGCCGAACATCGACAAGGCGGTGATCTCGGTTCATTGCCATAACGATCTGGGGCTCGCCGTGGCCAATTCGCTGGCCGCGGTGGGCGCCGGCGCCCGGCAGATCGAGTGCACGATCAACGGTATCGGCGAGCGGGCCGGCAATTGCGCGCTGGAGGAAGTGGTGATGGCGATGCGCACGCGCCATGACCGCCTGCCCTTCGATACCGGCGTCGACGCGACGCTGATCACGCGCGCGAGCCACCTCGTCTCGACCATCACCGGCTTCTCGGTGCAGCCGAACAAGGCGATCGTCGGCGCCAATGCCTTCGCGCACGAATCTGGCATCCATCAGGACGGCGTTCTCAAGAACGCGCAGACTTACGAGATCATGACGCCGGAATCGGTCGGACTTACCAAGTCTAACCTGGTGATGGGAAAGCATTCTGGCAGCCACGCATTCCGCGAGAAGCTACGCGACCTCGGCTATACCGATCTAGGCGATAATTCCTTGCGCGACGCCTTCGTTCGCTTCAAGGCACTCGCCGACAAGAAGAAAGATGTCTTCGATGAGGACATCGTGGCGCTGGTCGACGACGCGGTGATGCGCGGCAACGACCGCATCCGCTTCGTCTCGCTGCAGGTCGTCGCCGGCTCCAAGGGGCCGCAGACGGCCGAGCTGGAACTGATCGCCGACGGCATGACGAGGAAGACTCTGGCCCATGGCAACGGCCCCGTCGACGCCACTTTCAACGCCATCAAGCAGCTCTTCCCGCACACGGCAACGCTGCAGCTCTACCAG
Organism: Alphaproteobacteria bacterium; assembly: GCA_009691025.1. GTDB lineage: Bacteria > Pseudomonadota > Alphaproteobacteria > UBA6615 > UBA6615 > SHWB01. The sequence continues at coordinate 22,241 of SHWB01000016.1, read as the reverse complement.
GTTCATGCCGTCACCGGCGGTACCGACGCCCAGGCCGAGGTTACCGTCCGGCTCGAAGAGAACGGCAAGACCGTCAACGGGCAGGGCGCCGATGCCGATACGATAGTCGCTTCGGCGCGGGCCTATCTGCACGCGCTCAACAAGCTCGTGGTGAAGCGAGAAAAAACTGCGCCGGCCGCGATGTCGGCGTAAACCTTCGCGCGGGCCCGGACCGGGGGTACGGGCCCGCGTTCGATACCAGGTAACGCCGTCGGGCGCCGGCAGGCGCCGACGGGGCAGCGGTCGCATCGCGCGGCCGCCGGGGCATTTGCGGCAGGGACGGCGTGCAATCATGTTCTCGAGACTGATGGGCCTGCTATCGGCCGACATGGCCATCGACCTCGGCACGGCCAACACGCTGGTCTACGTCAAAGGCCGTGGCATCGTGCTCAACGAGCCGTCGGTGGTCGCCATCGCCGAGTCCAAGGGCAAGAGAAAGGTGCTGGCGGTCGGCAACGAGGCCAAGCAGATGCTCGGGCGCACCCCCGGCAATATCCAGGCCATCCGTCCCCTGCGCGACGGCGTCATCGCCGACTTCGAAGTTGCCGAGGAGATGATCAAGGAGTTCATCCGCAAGGTGCACAACCGGCGCAGCTTCGCTTCGCCGCAAATCGTCGTCTGCGTGCCGTCGGGCTCCACCGCCGTCGAGCGCCGCGCCATCCAGGAATCGGCCGAGAGCGCCGGCGCGCGACGCGTCTGGCTGATCGAGGAGCCGATGGCGGCGGCGATCGGCGCCGGCCTGCCGGTGACGGAGCCGACCGGCTCGATGGTCGTCGACATTGGCGGCGGCACGACCGAGGTCGCCGTGCTGTCGCTCGGCGGCATCGTCTATTCGCGCTCGGTGCGCGTCGGCGGCGACAAGATGGACGAGGCGATTATCGGCTACATCCGCCGCAACCTTAACCTGCTGGTCGGCGAATCCTCTGCCGAGCGCATCAAGCACCAGATCGGCTCGGCCTGTCCGCCCGAGGACGGCGAGGGCCGCACGATGGCGATCAAGGGCCGCGACCTGATTAACGGCGTGCCCAAGGAACTGATTATCTCCGAGCGCCAGATCGCCGAGAGCCTCTCCGAGCCGATCAGCGCCATCATCGATGCCGTCAAGGTAGCGCTGGAGCACACCGCGCCCGAGCTGGCGGCCGACATCGTCGACAAGGGCATCGTGCTGACGGGCGGTGGCGCGCTGCTCGGCAACCTCGACTATGTCCTGCGCCACGCCACCGGCTTGCCGGTGTCGATCGCCGACGATCCGCTGACCTGCGTGGTGCTGGGCACCGGCCGCGCGCTCGAGGAATTTGGCAAGCTCAAGGACGTTCTGGTCAGCATGTATTGAGCCGGCGGCCGGCCGTAGCGCCGGCGCAGGCCAGAGGGGGACGAGGTGGCGTCGCGAGGGGGGAACCTCAGCATCGTCGGACTGGCGGTCCCGCTTCGCGTCTGGGTGCAGCGCTTCGCCTTCCTTGCCCTGGTGGCACTGGCCTTCGCGCTGATGCTTTTGTCGAAGGCCGAGACCGCCGCCGTCGAGCGGGCCCGCCTCGCCATAGTCGACGACTTCGTCCCCGTGCTCTACGCCCTGTCGCGACCGGCGCAATCGGCCGGAGAAGCGATCGACGCGGTCGAGAATTTGTTTCTCACCTATGCCGACAATGCCCGCCTGCGGCGCGAGAACGCCGAACTGGCGCGCTGGGTCGACCTCGCGCTTCAGCTGGAGCTGGAGAACGCCACGCTGCGCGCTCAGCTCTCGCATGTGCCTGACAATACGCCCAACATGGTCTCGGCGCGCGTGGTCGCCGATGCCGGAGGCGCCTTCTTCCACAGTGTGCTGGTCAATGCCGGCAAACGCGACTTCGTGCGCCGCGGCCAGGCAGTGGTGGCGCAGGGTGGGCTGGTCGGCCGCGTCGTTGCCGTCGGCGAGCGTTCGGCCCGCATCCTGCTGCTGACGGACATCAATTCGCGTGTGCCGGTGATCGTGCTGTCGACGGGCGACCGCGCGGTGCTGGCCGGCGACAACACGCGCCAGCCCAAGTTGCTCTATTTGACATCGACCGCGCCGATATCGCCCGGCGACAGGATCGTGACGTCCGGCGATGGCGGCCTGTTCCCGCGTGGCCTCGTGGTTGGCGCCGTGGCTGACGTCGCCGAGGGGCGCATCAGCGTCGAGCCACTGGTGAATTTTGCCCGCCTGGACGAGGCCATGGTGCTCGATTACGGGCTCGACGGCGTGTTGCCGCCGCCCGAGCGCATGCCGGCGCGCGACGGGCCGTCGCCAGCGCCGTCGAAATGAACCCGGGCGAAATCGCCGCCCAGTTCGAACGGCTGTCGCGCGGAATCGTGCCGGCGGCAAGCGTGCTGATGCTAGCGCTCCTCTCCGTTCTGCCGATGCCGGTCGCCGGGCTCGCCACCGTCATGCCGGCCTTCGGGCTCATGGCTATCTATTACTGGGTGGTGCTCCGTCCCGACCTGCTGCCGCGCGTGGTGGTGTTTGCGCTGGGCCTCGTCGTCGATGCGTTGTCGGGGCTGCCTTTCGGCGTCCATGCGCTGGTCTACCTGCTGGTCCATGCCGCCATGCTCGACCAGCGCCGCTTCATCGCCGGCCGCCCGTTCTGGCTGTTCTGGAGCTGCTTCGCCATGGTCGCGGTGGCGGCGCAGGCGGGCACCTGGGTTATCGCCTCGCTGCTGCGCGGTGCCGTGCTGGCGCCGCTGGCGACGCTGGCCACGACCTGCCTGACGATCGCCGCGTTCCCGCTCGCCACCTTCGTGCTGGTGCGCCTGCAGCGCGCGCTGGTTGGCGCCGGCCGACGCTGATGCAGCGTCGCGACAACGACCGCCAGCGCGTCTTCACCCGGCGCGCGGCACTGCTGGCCGGCGGCCAGTTGCTGCTGCTCGGCGGTCTGGCCGCGCGGATGTACCAGATGCAAGTCGTCGAATCGCGCAAGTACCAGACGCTCGCCGAAGAGAATCGCATCAATCTGCGCCTTCTTGCGCCGTCGCGCGGACGCATCCTCGACCGCTTCGGCGTGCCGCTGGCGGTCAACCAGCGCAACTACCGCGTCGTTGTGACGGCCGAGAACTCTCCGGACGTCGCCGACACGCTCGGCCGGCTGTCGCGCCTCGTGTCGCTGTCGGACGACGAGCGGGTGCGGATCCTGCGCGAGATCCGGCGCAAGCGGAAATTCGTCCCCGTGACGGTGCGCGAATATCTGAGCTGGGACGAGGTGGCGCTAGTCGAGGTCAACGCACCGGATCTGCCCGGCGTGTCGATCGAGGTCGGTGAACTCCGCGCCTATCCGTCGGGCGCCAAGATGGCGCATATCCTCGGCTATGTCGCCGCCGTGGCTCAAGAAGACATGGACGGCGACCCGCTGCTCGATTTGCCGGGCTTCCGCATCGGCCGCAACGGCATCGAGCGTCAGTTCGATGCTGCGCTGCGCGGGCGTGCGGGGGCGAGCCAGCTCGAGGTCAACGCGCTCGGCCGCATCATCCGCGAACTCGACCGCCGCGAAAGCGAGCCGGGTCAGGATGTGGTGCTGACGCTCGACGCGGCGCTGCAGCGGACGGCGACGGCCCGGATCGGAGAGGAGTCCGGCGCGGTGGTCGTTATGGAAGCGGCGACGGGCGCCGTGCTGGCCCTCGCCTCCACGCCGTCCTACGACCCCAACGCCTTCGTTCAGGGACTGACGCCGGCCGAATGGTCGGCGCTTGCCGACGACGAACGGGCGCCGCTGCGCAACAAGGCTGTGGCGGGCGAGTTCGCGCCCGGTTCGACCTTCAAGATGGTGGTGGCGCTGGCCGCGCTCGAAGCCGGCGCGGTCGACGCGCAGACCCAGTTCTATTGCCCGGGCTACATGGAGCTGGGGGACGGCAAGTTCCATTGCTGGCGCGAGCACGGCCACGGCAGCGTCGACCTCGCGCGCGGCATCGCCGAATCCTGCGACGTGTATTTCTACGAGACGGCGCGCCGGGTTGGGATCGATCGCATCGCCGCCATGGCTACCAAGCTCGGCCTCGGACGCCGCCTCGGCTTCGACCTGCCGGGCGAGCGCGCCGGCCTGATCCCGACGCGCGCCTGGAAGACCGCGACGCTGGGCCAGGGCTGGGTGCTGGGCGAGACGCTGGTCGCCGGTATCGGCCAGGGCTATATCGTGACCACGCCGCTGCAGCTCGCGGTTATGACCGCGCGCATCGTCAATGGCGGACGTGCCGTGGTACCGCATGTCGCGCGGGACGTCGTGCAGGGGCGGGCGCTCGCCGCGCGGCTGTCGGCCGAGGCGCCCTCCCTCGGCATAGCGCCGCGCAATCTGGCACTGGTCGTCGACGCCATGGCGGCCGTCATCAACGGGGCGCGGGGCACCGCCCGCGTGGCCCGTCTCGATGTCGGCGGGCAATTGATGGGCGGCAAGACGGGCACTTCGCAGGTACGCCGTATCTCCCGCGCCGAACGCCTGGCCGGCGTGCGCAAGAACAGCGATCTGCCATGGCGCCATCGCGACCATGCCCTCTTCGTCGCCTTCGCGCCGGTCGCAGCGCCGCGCTACGTCTGCGCCGTCGTGGTCGAGCATGGCGGCGGCGGCTCGGCCGTGGCGGCGCCGATCGCCCGCGACGTGATGGCCGAAGTGCTGCGCCGCTATCCGTCGCGCGAAGCGCCGGGCGCGGGTGTCGCCACGCTGCCGGCGCACGATCGTCCATCATGAGCTACGACGGCGGCTTCAGTGGCAGCGAGCCGACGCTGCGCGAGAAGATACTGCGCCTCAACTGGGGCCTTGTGCTGCTGGTTACGACGACGGCCAGCTTAGGATTCGCCATGCTCTATTCGGCCGCCAACGCCAGCCTCGAGCCATGGGCGGGCCGCCAGATGGTGCGCTTCGCCATTGGCGTGGCGATGATGATCGGCGTCGCGCTGGTCGAACTCCGCTTCTGGCTCAAGGCGGCCTGGCCGTTCTACGCGATCAACCTGGTCCTGCTCGTCGCGGTCGAGATCATCGGCGATATCGCCGGCGGCGCGCAGCGCTGGCTCGATTTCGGCGTGCTGCAATTGCAGCCGTCTGAGACGATGAAGATCGCCGTCGTGCTGCTGCTGGCGCGCCATTTCCATTGCGTCGATGTGGAGGACGTCAATCTCCCGCGCACGCTGCTCGTGCCGCTCGCCGTGGTGTTGGCGCCGACCGCGCTGGTGATGCGCCAGCCCGACCTCGGCACGGCCATGGTGCTGGTGATGGTCGGCGGCGCGATGATGTGGCTGGCCGGCGTGCGGTTCTGGCTGTTCGCGGCGCTGATCGCCGGCGCAGCGGCGGCGGTGCCGGTGGCCTGGGGCTTCCTGCGCGAATACCAGAAGCAGCGCGTGCTGACCTTTCTCGATCCCGGTAGCGACCCCCTCGGCGCCGGCTATCACATCCTGCAGTCGAAGATCGCGCTCGGCTCGGGCGGGATGTTCGGCAAGGGCTTCCTCGCCGGCACGCAGAGCCACCTCAATTTCCTGCCCGAAAAGCATACCGACTTCATCTTCACCATGCTGGCCGAGGAGCTGGGGCTGGTCGGCGCGCTCGGGCTGGTCGTGCTCTATGCGCTGATCATGGCCTGGGGCGTCGCCATCGCCCTGCTCGCCCGCAGCCATTTCGCCCGCATGCTGGCGATGGGCCTGACGGCCAATTTCTTCCTCTACGTCTTCGTCAACATCGCCATGGTGATGGGGGTCGTGCCGGTGGTTGGCGTGCCGTTGCCGCTGATCTCCTATGGCGGCACGGCGATGCTGGCGGTGCTGTTCGCGCTGGGCCTCGTGATGTGCTGCCACACCCACAGGAACATCTGGATCAACCGCCGCGGCGGCAGCTGAGCGGGGGCCTCGCCACGGGCCGGCGCGCGGCGGCACTGGCGGGGCGCAACCCCCGGCCGTCGGTATCGACACTGCGGGTGTTGCCTGCTATATCCCCGCACCCCGTGGGGGCGCATAGCTCAGTTGGTAGAGCAGCTGACTCTTAATCAGCGGGTCGCAGGTTCGAGTCCTGCTGCGCCCACCAATTTTTTCAAGGGGTTACGGCAAGTCGGTCGCTCTCTCAAAATTTAAATAGCAACCAATTAGCGCGTTTTCCGATCATTCTGGATCATAGCCGCTGGCGGCAAAGAAGCCGCCGCAGTCGCGTGGTGTGATAGTGTCGATGGCGCTGGCGATGGCGTCCCAGAGGTAGGTGATGGTGCGTGCGCCGGCCTTCTTCAGCAACGCCTTGATCTTGGCGAAGGCCATCTCGATCGGATTGAAGTCGGGGCTGTAGGGCGGCAGGAAGCGGAGTTCAGCGTCGCCTTGCTCAACGGCTTTCCGGTCCTGGCGTTCTTCTGCTCGGCGAGATGGCGTTTGAACGTCGCGGCCTGTTCGAGGAGGAACGCGCCGAAGTCGCGGGAACTCGTCTCGCACTCGAAGCGGTGCAGTGCCATGGCCACCGCATCGATCGACGCTTCGCTGTGTCCCCGTGCCTCCTTCAGATAGGTGATGTACCGCCGCTTGAGGCGCTCGTAGTCGGCGTTGTGCGATTTCATGCTGTCTCTCCTGCACGGCTGAAGTCACAGTTCGCGGAGGGTTCGGTGCTCTCGCCTATTAGGTGAACCCGGCAAGCGCGAGCTCGGTCCTGCGGCAGTTCGCCGGCGACTAAGACGAGGCGCATGCGGCCGGCCTGCAGGTTGGTCTTGAGCGTCTGCCAGAAGGCTTCGGCGTCGCCGTCCTCGCCGAGGAAGGCACTGAGGCGCTCGTCGGTCGACTGGCCGGCGCGCCCGCACGCGCCCATCACGCTCTCCAGCGTCCAGTAGCGCGCGGCACTGGCGGCATAGTCGAGCATCTGGCCGACGACCTCGCGGTGGATGTGGGTGTCGGTGCTGCGCTTGACCTCGACGAGGGTTGGCACTGCCTCCTGGTCGAGGAACAGGTGGTCGATCGATCAGCGGCCGCTGCCGTCCTCCTCGCCCGGCACCGCCATCTCGCGCGCGATCAGCAGCCAGCGCCGCGGCGCCCCGGGGTCGATCTGGTCGCCGGCGAGCACGCTCGGGTAGCGCGCCAGGAGCGACTGGAGGAGAGGCGCACCCGGCCTCCCCGGGCATCCCCCGCTTTCCGCCGGGGCGGAATTTGCCTTACTCTGGCCGCCGAGGAGCCCGCCCCATGACGCCACCGCCCTACGCGCTGCGCCCGCCGGCCGCCGCCGACATTGTTCCATACTACTATTTCCTCGCCGATCCGGAGGTGGCGGTGTGGCTGGAGGATGCGTGCCAGAGGCCGGTCTCGACCGCTGCGGTCGAGGACTTCGTGCTTCGGCGCGGCTGGTGCCACTGGGCGATCGACGCGGCCGGCGGCTTCGCCGGGCTCGCCGGGATCGACGACCCCGACCTCGTGCGCGGGCAGGCCCGTTTCTTTATCATCATCGGGCGCCGCGACCTATGGGGCCAGGGCCTCGGCACGGCGGTCACGCGACAGGTTCTCGACTACGGCTTTGCCGTGCTCGGCCTGCGCAAGGTGATCTCGGACTACCTCGAACCCAATTTCGCCTCGGCTCGCGTCCACGCCAATGCCGGCTTCACCGTCGAGGGCCGGTTGCGGGCCGACGCCTTCCGGCGCGGCAGCTGGGTCGACCGCATCCTGGTGTCGGTGCTGCGCGACGAGTTCATGGCCGGCCGGCCGTAGCCGGCCCCGCGGCCGACGCCGCGCCGGGATGCCGGCGGACGCCCAGCAGAATAGCCAGCGCCGGTAATGCCCGCTCCGCCGGCGCGGCGACAAACTGGTCGCCCGGCCCCGGCGGGGTGGCCAGCGGCCCGAGATTGACGACGACGATGCGCGCGCCGGCGGCGCGGGCGCGTTCGACCAGCGCATGCGCTGAGCTGACGGCGAGCTGGCTGCCGACTACCAGCAGAACACCGCCGCGGTCGACCGCGGCGACGGCGGCGGCCCATGCCGCCAGTGGCACGTCCTCGCCCAGTGCGATGACGGCCGGCTTCACCAGCCCGCCGCAGGCGGGACAGAGGATGTCGCGGAGCTGCCAGGCGTTGTAAATTGGCCACGGCCCCTCCCAAGCGCAGGCGAGGCAGCGCACATGGCCGATGCTGCCATGTAACTCGACGACGTTGCGCGAGCCCGCCTGCTGGTGCAGCCCGTCGACATTCTGCGTGACGGTCGCGGCGACGAAGCCCGCATCCTCGAGCGCCGCAAGCGCGGCGTGCGCCGGGTTCGGCCCGGCGGCTGCGGCGACCTCGCGAAAGCGGTGGCAGGCGGACCAGTAGAGACGCCGCGCCGCCGGCGCGGCAAGGAAGCGGGCGAAGCCGAACTCGCTCACCGGCACGCCCGGCTCGAGCCAGGCGCCGCCGGTATAGTCCGGAATGCCCGAGGCTGTGCTGATGCCGGCGCCCGTCAGCGCCACGACCGGCCGGCCATCGGACCGGGCCGCGCGCAGCGCCGCCGCTGAGGGCCACAATGCTGGGTCGCGGGCCAGCGGATGCCCGCAGGTCGCCAGCACCGTCGCCAGCCAAATGCCGACGAACAGCGGCGCCATTAGCGGCGCCGGCAGCAGCAGCCCGGCCGGCGCGGCGGTCCACGCCAGCCAGACCGAGGCCGTCACGATCGCGGCGAGCGCGCCGGCGCCGAGCGCGAGCGCCGAGCCGCGCGGCAGCGACACGTGCGTTCCCACGGCGGCCGGCGCCACGGCGAACGCCCACAGACCCGCCTGCGCCAGCGCAAGGTCGGCGAAACTGCCGGCCGACGTCGCGACACCTCCCGCGAGCGCCGCCGCCAGCGCCGCGGTCGCGCCGGCCGCCGCCGCCCGCGGCGAGGTCAGTGCCACCGCCGCGGCGACGCACAGGACCGCGGCGACGACGCCGGCCTCGCCGAACGGCAGCAGGCCCGGATGCTCCCAGAACCGCTCGCCGAAGGCGCGGAAGACGAGTTCCGACAGCCAGCCGCCGAGCAGCGCGGCGGCGGCGAAGGGCGGCAGCGCCAGCCGCGCGAACAGGCGCTCCAGCGGCGCCTCGATGGCGAGGCAGATGGCGAGGAACAGCACGAACAGGAAGGCCGGGTCGCCGCCGCGCGCCAGCGGCCCGCCCCAGATCATGCCGAGGATCGCCGCGTTGTAGCCCGCAAGGCCGTCGCGCCAGCGCGCCGAGTCCCTGTCGCGCCACCAGGCGACAAGGGTTCCGACCACGGCGCCGGCGAATGCCCCCGCCGCCGCAGCCGGCGCGAGCAGGGCCGTCGCCGCGAGCACGAGGGCTCCGGAAGCCGGCCCGTCGGCGAAGACGATTCGGGCCAGGGCCAGCGCCGCTCCGCGCGCCAGCCCGGCCACTACAGGTTCAGAGCGCATACCCCTCGCGCCGCAGCCGTCCGGGCACGCTGTCGAGCGCGAAGATGTCGCGCCACTCCTCGCGCCGCCGGATGACGACCGGGCCGTCCGGCCCGATCATCACCACCGCCGGGCGCGGCTGGATGAACTGCATCGACTGGGTCAGGCAGTAGGCGCCGACATTGTGGATGACCAGCGGGGCGCCGACCGCCAGCGGCGGCAGCAGGACCTGATCCCGCAGCACGTCGATCTGCATGCACAGCGGGCCGTATACCGTGACCTGACGCATCCCGTCGGCCACCTCGCTCTCGGCACCGTCGACGGCGTCGACGTGGTGGTTGTACCAGTAAGCCGTCGGCACGATGTTGACGCCGGCGTCGACGACGACGGCGCCCTGGCCGGCGATCTCCTTGGTCGCCACCACGGTGCAGACGAGCTGCATCGCGCTGTCGACGACGGCACGGCCGGGCTCGAGGATCAGTGTCGGCGACGGGCCGAACAGGCCGCGCGCCCGCGCGAGCGGCCTGAGGATGGCGTCGGCGAAGTCGCCAAGTGCCTCGCCCGACCGCCGCGCGACGCCGGGCGCTGCGAAGGCCGGCTTCAGCGCGTTGGCCGAGGGGAAGCCGCCGCCGAGGTCGATCGTCGTCGGCGCGAGACCGAGCCGGCGAGCGCTGCGCGCGACCTGCAGCAGGGCCCGCACGGCCCGCGTGTAGATGCCGGGGTCGACATTGTAGGTGCCGCAGTGGTTGTGCAGTGCCACCAGCCTGAGGCGGCGCCTGCCGGCGACCCGAGCCAGCGCCTCTTCCGCCTCACCGTGCTCGACGCTGAAGCCGAACTTGTTCCAGTTGAGCTGGTTGTCGACGCGAAAATTGATCCGCAGTCCGATCCGCGCCGTGCGCCCGACCGAGCGCGCGACGGTCTCGACGATGGCGAGTTCGTCGAAGCCGTCGATGTTGACCAGCGCCCCCTCGCCGATCGCACGTTCGAGTTCGGCGCGTGTCTTGTACGGGCCGTTGAAGACAATATCGGCCGCGGGAATGCCCAGCGCGCGGGCCAGGCTGTACTCCATGCCCGACACGACCTCCGCCCACGCGCCCTCGTCGGCCATCACCGCGCACAGAGCCGGCAGATAGTTGGTCTTGTAGGAATAGGCGATGCGTGTGGTCACACCATCGCCGGTAAAGGTCTCGCGGAAGCTGCCGTAGAGCGCGCGCAGGCGCTCTTCCGACACGACGAACAGCGGCGAACCGAAGCGTGCCACCAGTTCCGCCGCGTCCCAGCCGCCCTCGACGACGCTTGCCGGCAGCACGTCGACGAGGCGGTGCTTGCCCATCGGCCCGACGGCGAGCTGGCGCAGGCGCGGCGCCTCGTAGCTCTTACGCGCGGACATGACGGACCACTCCTGTGTTGGCGAAGGTGGCTATCGCGATCGGCGCAACCGGCCGCTCGCGGCAGTTGCGCGTGAAAATGCCGTCGCCGGACGGATGCTGCGCCGGGAGCGGCAGGCCGTGCGCGGACAGTACGGCGAGGCGCGGCAGGTTCGTCGCGACGGCAGCGGAGAATCCTATCCAGGCCGGGAAGCGCGGGTTGCTCTCGAGGAGGGCGAAACGCTCGGCGAAGCCGTCGCGGATGAACTCGAGCTCGAACGGGCCGCGCCAGCGCCGTGCGGCGAGGAACGCCGCCACCGCCGCCGTCAGTGCCGGCAAGTCCACCGTCCGCGCCGCCCAGGTCTTTCCGCGCTCGCAGGTCAGCAGCTTCTTGATCGCTGTCGAGGCCACCAGCCGGTGTCCGGCGTCGCAGACGCCCGCTACGGCGAACTCGTCGCCGTGGATGAAGGCCTGAACAAGGATGTCGCGGACGCCCCGGCTGGCCATGGTGTGCCAGATCGCGCCGGCCTCGGCGGCGGTGCGCGCGATCCCGGTGTCGGCCCCGTTCGCCTTGAGGGCGACCGGAAAGCCGAGCCGGGCGACGGCGTGGCGCAGGGCGTCGGCGCTGCCGGCCCTGTGCGCGGCCGGGATGTAGAAGGCGCCCCAGTCGCGGCGCATGCGCCCGCCCGCGAAGGCGCTCTTGCCGACGCGCGAAAGGGCGGCGGGTTCCGGCAGCAGCGTCGCCACGCCGGCATCGGCGAGCCCGTCGGCGACGGCGGCATAGACAGGTACCTCGAAGTCGAGGCAGGGCAGGACGGTATCGATGGCCGCCGTCCGCCGTAGGGAGGCGAGCCAGTCGACCAGCGCCGGCCCTTCGAGATCGGGCGGTATGCGGAAACCGCCGTCGAACAGGTCGTCACGGTTGAGGCAGGCGTCGTAAGGCCCGTAGCCGAGCCCGTACACAGCCGCCACCTCCGGCGCCCCGCGCAGCGCGGCGGCGACGCCAAGACCCGGCATCACCTGGTCGAAGGCGTTGAGGCCTGTCACCGCGACGCGGAAGCCGTCGCGACGCCGGCCGGGCCGGCGCGCGTGCGGCGGCGGCGTACCCCGGGTCTCGCCGCGGCGCGCCAGCGCATCGACCGTATCGCCCGGGACCACCACCTCCTCGACGTCGCGCACGAAAGCGGTGCCCGCGCGTGCCTTGCGCCGCCGGCTGCGGCCCGGCTGCAGAATTTCGCGTAGCAACAGGACCGGCAGGTTGCAGCTCGCCCAGTGCGACAGCAGGATCCAGTTCGGGAAGCGGTTGTTGACCTCGATCAGATGGAGGCGCCGCGTCCGCCGCTCGCGCACGAACTCCAGCTCCAGCGGTCCCGCCCAGTTGAGCCGGCGCATGATCGCGCGCGCTTCGCGCGCGAGATAGGGGTCGTCGACGACCGCGCCTACGACACCCTTGCCGCGCTGGTTCACCGCCAGCTTGCGCATCGGCACGCTGCCGAGCAGAGCGCCGTCCTCGCGCGCTAGCATGGCGACCACGAACTCGTCGCCGTCAATCCACTCCTGCAGCAGCACGCCGCCGCCCCAGCGGCCGTTGAGGGCGATGGCCGCCTGCACGGCGGCGTCGGGTCCGTCGACCCGGACGGCGCCCGCCACCGTGCCCTTCACCATCAGCGGATAGCTGAATCCGCCGGCGAAGAACGGCACGTCCCAGGGATTGGCGACATGGACCGTGCGCGGCGTGGCAATGCCGTTTGCATGGCAAAACTGCGGCAGCGACGGCTTCGTCACCGCCTCGATCGCCTGCACCTGTGGCAGGAGCGTCCTGACGCCGGCCGCACGCAGGCGTTGCGCCAGCCGGGAGTAGACGCGGATCTCGAGGTCGAGGCACGGCAGCAGCGCCGCGAACGGGCGCTCGCGGTGGAGGCGCGCGATGCGCTCGAATACCGCTTCGTCGCCGCTGGCGAGTGGCGGCATCAGCGCCAGGCGGTCGGCAAGGCCCGGCGACCAGGCGCCGGTGATCCAGTGGTCGTAGCCGAGCGCGGTGATGTGCAGGCGGCCTGGCCAGCCGAGCCTCAGCGCACGCGCAACCGGTGTGCCGGGTTCCGGATTGTCGAGTCCGCCGAACCCCGAAACGGCAACGCCAATCTCAGCCTGCGGCATCGACGAGTCCCATCGTCCGCAGCTGCCGCAACAGGGCGCGCGCGTCCTCACGAGCGCGGCGGGCGGGCACATCGTACTCCCGGGTGAGCGCGGTCGCGAGCTGGCCGATATCCGCCCCGCGGCCAAGCGCGACAAGCAGCGTCATCGCCGTCGCGTTGACCGCGCACACGGTCGCCGTCGCCGTGTCGAGCAGGACGCCGCCGTTGCCGTCGGGCCCCGCCTCCACCTGTACCCGGGAGGCGAGGCACCAGGTACTCTCCGCACTCATCCGCGCCGCTCGCCTCCGCCGACCTTGGCGTAGCCCTGCAGCGCGTCCGGGTAGGTTGGAGCGAGCTTCAGAGCCTCGGCGAACTGGCTGCGAGCCTCGTCCTTGCGGCCCTGCGCGTCGAGGCTGTAGCCGAGCCCGGTCAGCGTGTCGATCCAGAACGGCCGCTTCTCCAGCACCTTGCGGAAGGCTTGCTCGGCGCCCTTCGTATCGCCCTTGCGCAGCAGCGCCCAGGCCAGCGTCGACGACGCATCGTACGCGAGCGGCCAGACCGCATCCGTGCCCGGGATCGGTATGTTCTCGACGATGGGTTGCAGACGGTTGTCGCGTTCGTGGCCGACGACCTTGTTGAGCCCCGTCATCGCCTCGTCCATCCGGTCGAGTCGGAACAGGACGAAGGCACGTCCGCGCACGGCGTTGGGATCGTCGCCGCCGGCCGCGATGTACTGGTCGAAGCGCCTGAGCGCTGCCTCGTTGTCGCGCGCGAAATAGAGCCCCCAGGCAAGCGCGTGGTAGCCCTCGCGCACCTTGTCGGCCGGCAGGCCGAGGCTGTCGAAGGCCGGGTCGATAATCGCCGGCGCGAGCCCCGCCGCCACGACGGCACGGCGCGTTGCCCCGGCCTCGTCGCCGAGCCCCTTCGCCGCGCGCGCCAGCAGGAAGTGAATGTCGGCCGACAGCGGCCAGGCCCGCTCGCCAAGGGCGAGCACGGCGCGTGCCTCCTCGAACTTCCGCGCGTCGAGCATCTTCACGGCCGGCGTCGTATAGGAGGCGATGGCCTGGTAAGGCGCCACGGTGAACGACGCGGTGAGGTGCTCGACCGCCCTGGCGTAGTCGCGCCGCTCGGCGGCGACGAAGCCGAGGCCCGTGCGCGACAGGTAGGCTTGCGGGCTGGCGCGCAGGACGGTCTCGAAATCCTGCGCCGCTTTCGCATGGTTGCCCTTGTAGAACTCGATCCAGGCCGTCGCGTCGTCGATCAGCCAGCGCAATGCCGGCTCGACATCGTCGCGCGCCTTGGCGAGGCGCGCCGCGGCGTCGGCCCAGCGCTTCTCGCCGATCAGCCGCCACGCTTCTTTGTAGCGGGCCATGCCGGCCTGCTTGGCCGTGACGAGGCCGCTCTGCGAATAGAAGAAGCCGGGGTCGATCTTCAGCGCCGCCTCGAAGGCCTTCGCGGCATCCTCATGCCGTTCGAGGCCAAGCAGCGCCCAGCCGCGGCAGTCCTCGGCCGCGGCGCTCTTGCGCCGGGTCGCCTCATCGCGCCGCGCGGTGCAGGCGTCGAACGCCTTCTGATACTCGCCGCGCCAGTAGGCGTCCCAGCCATCGCGCACGATGACGGTCTGGCGGAACTTGACGGTGCCGATGCCGCTCTGCGCCGGCGCGTAGCCCGGCGCCAGCTCGAACGACCGCAGGAAGCTCTTCTCGGCGTCCGCTTCGCGGTCGGCGGCAAGCGCGACGTAGCCGAGACCGGCATGGGCGTCGGCGTTCTCGCCCGCGGCCAGCGCCTTGCGGAAGGCGGCCTCCGCCGCCTTGCCGTCGCCGAGGGCGAGCGCCGCCCAGCCGCGGCCGAGATGCGCCGCGACATCGCCGCCGCCGGCGCCGAGGTACTGGTCGAAGCGCCTGATCGCCTCGCCGCCGCGGCCGGCGTAGTAGAGGCCCCAGCCGAGGGCGAGCAGTCCGTCCCGCACCTTCGCGGCCGGCAGGCCGATGCCGTCGAACGCGGGGTCGATGTAGGCGGGGGCGAGCCGTGCGGCGGCGATGGCGTGCGCGGCCGCCGCGTCCTCGTTGCGCAGGCCCTTCTGGGCGCGTGCGAGCAGAATCTGCACGTCGGCCGACAGCGGCCAGACCTTCGCCGCGCCGTCGAGGATGCCGCGCGCCTCTTCGTGGCGCCCGGCCTCGATCATCGCGAACGCCGGCTCTGTGTATGCAGCGACCGGCTGGTAAGGCGCCACGGTGTAGGAGCGGGTGAGTTCGTCCGCCGCCTTGCGCCAGTCCTTCTGGGCGACGGCGACGTAGCCGAGGCCCTTGCGCGACAGGTACGCCTGCGAGTTCGCCGCGACGATCCGCTCGAAGGCGCGCTTCGCGGCGTCGTGATTGCCGCGATAGTAATCGAGCCAGGCGAGGCCGTCGTCGATCAGCCAGAGGAACTCCTGGCCGAGGCCGACCCGCGCGCGCTCGAACTTCGCCTTCGCCTCGTCGTGGCGCCCCAGCATGGCGAGGCTCCACGCCTCGTCGTAGGTCACGAGACCGGCGCGCTTGGCGGCGATGCGGCCGCTTTCGGAGTAGAAGAACGCCGGATCGATGGCGAGGGCCGCGGCGAATGCCTTCTCGGCCTCCTCCGGCCGGCCAAGCGCGAGCAGCGACCAGCCGCGGCAGTCCTCGGCCGCCGGGTTGCGCGCGCTGCGCGCGGCGTCGCGCTTCGCCTCGCAGGCAACCAGCGCCTCGGCATAGGCGCCACGGTAGTAGCGCTCCCAGCCGTCCTTCACGATGGCGGTGAGGCGGAACTTGACGGCGGCGATGCCCGCGCCCGCCGAAATGTGCCCGGCAATGAGTCCGAGAGCCCTGCGGAACGACGACTCGGCGGCCGCCGGGTCGTCCTGGCCAAGCCGGGCCCAGCCCACGCCGGCCAGCGCATCGGCGTCTTCCCGCGCGGCGAGCGCCTTGCGGAAGGCTACCTCCGCCGCCTTGGCGTCGCCCATCGTCAGCTCTGTCCAGCCGAGGCCGAGATGGCCGCTGCGATCCGAGCCGCCGGCGGCGAAGTATTGACGGATGCGGTTGCGCGCCGCGTCGGACATGCCGGCGTAGTAGAGGCCCCAGCCGAGCGCGAGATAGGCGTCGCGGGCGAGGCCGGCCGACAGGCCGAGCCCGTCGAACGCCGGGTCGACATAGGCCGGCGCGAGCGTCACCGCGGCCATGGCCTTCTCGCTGGCCTGCCGCTCGTCGCCGAGGCCCTTGTAGGCACGCGCCGCGAGGAACTGCACGTCCGCCGACAGCGGCCATGCGCGTTCGGCCAGATCGAGCACCCCCTTCGCCTCGGCGTGTCGGCCGGCCTCGACCAGCCGCATGGCCGGCCCCGTGTAGGACGCGATCGCCTGGTTCGGCGAGCGTTCGAAAGACTTCGTCAGGAACTCGACGGCGCGCTGGTGCTGACCCTCGTCGAGGGCGATGAGACCGAGGCCGCGCTGCGACAGGTAGGCGTCGGGATTGGCCGCGACGATGCTCTCGAACGCCATGCGCGCCGCCGCCCGGTTGCCCCTGTAGGACTCGACCCAGGCAAGTCCGTCATCAACCAGCCACTGCAGGTCGGCGTCGACGCCCGCACGCGCGGCGGCGAATGCCTTCGCGGCCTCGTCGTGGCGGCCGGCATCGAGCTGCGCCCAGGCGGCGTTGTAGGCGCCGAGCTGCGCCTGGCGCGCCGTGGTGAGGCCGGTTTCGGCGTAGAAGAAGTCGCGGTCGATTGCGAGCGCGGCCTTGAAGGCCTCCGCCGCCTCGCGCGGCCGGTTGAGGGCGACCAGTGCCCAGCCGCGGCAGTCCTCGGCGGCGGCGCTGCCCCGGCCCTTCGCCTCGTCGCGGCGGGTGGTGCAGGAGTCGAGCGCCCTAGCGTAGTCGCCGCGTGCATAGAGTTCCCAGCCACCGGACACAATGGCGCGCTCGGCGAACTTGAGATTGCGCAGCGCCGCGCGCGCCAGTGCATTGTCGGGCTCCCGGCCGACCAGCGCCGTCAGCAGCTTGCGGCCATCCTCGGCCTTGCCGGCTGCGACCAGCGCGTTGGCGTGACGGACTTCCCACACGGCATCGCCCTCGTGGGCGGCCGCGAGGTCCCGGTACGTCTCGATGCTCACCTTCACGTCGCCGATCGCCAGCAGGATCTGGTCGACCAGCGTGACGAGGCCGTAGTTGTGGCGCGTCAGTCTGGCACCGTGCACGGCCTCGGCAAGGGCGTCGCGTGGCTTGCTCGCCTGCAGCCGGACGCGCGCAAGACCGTCGCGGCAGAACAGGCAGTTGCCGTCGCGCTGCAGACCCTCGCGGAAAAGGTTCGCGGCGGCGTCCCAGTCGTTCTGGAAGATCGCCACCCAGCCGAGGCCGACCTGCGAGTCGGCGATGTAGAAGCCGCCGTACTCCTCGTACTGGCGCGCTTCCTCGCGTTTGAAACTGCCCCTGGCCGCCTTGTAGTCGCCGCGCTTGACGGCCAGCCAGCCGCGCGCATCGTCGACTGCGGGCCGCTCGCGGCGGCTCGCGAGGTCGTCGGCCTTCGTCAGCAGTCCTTCGGCCTCGTCGTAGGCGCCGAGCTTTATCGCGTTCCAGGCGAGGCCGAGCCGGGCCTCGAAGTTCTTCGGATCGAACCGGGCGAACCGGGCGAACACATCGCGCGAGGCGGCGTACTCGTCGAGCAGGAACAGCGTCCAGCCGTACTGGCCAAGTGCCTCCTTCAGCCGCGCTTCGGGCAGATCCTTCGCCGGCCGGGCCGTGTCGTCCGTGAGAGCCGGCAGCAGCACCTCGGCGTAGGCCGCCCGCGCCGCCACATAGTGCTTGGCGGCAAACTTGGCCTTGGCGTCGTTGAGGGACGCTGCCGTACCCGGCGCGGCCATGAATGCGACGAATACGAGCGCAAGTAGAAGTCGCGAAACCCACGGCATTATACGCCTCCAACCAGCTCGATCCGAGGCAAACGCACCGATCGGCCCCACAGACGTGATACATTGCAACGGTCGCCATGGCCAGCAAGAGAACCGAGGCCGCGATCTTTTTCTTCATCGGGGCGTTTCCTCCCGGGGGCGCGGAAACGCTCCGCGCAAGGGCCGTCGACCATGGTCGCCTGGACGACGTTTCGCCTGCCGCAACGCGGAAGCCCGTGGGATAGTTCCTGGAAGCCTTGGCGCGGATGCGGCGCGGGTCAGGGCGCTCGGGCGCAGGCCGGTGGGGCGCGCTCGGCGCCCGTTCGGCGCAGGTGTCAGAACAGGGTGACGAGCCGCGGCCGGCGCTCTATGGCGGTTAGGATGTCGGGCAGGTTGCGGCCCTGGCGCAGCCGCTCTCGGCCGCGCAGCAGGCGCCACATCGCCTTGGCATCCCGGCCGATGATCTTCTCGACGGTATAGAGCGGGCATTCGGCCGTATGGCGGAACATCGAGAAGGCGGCCCGGTCCGGCCGGTAGTCGATGGCGTAATCGCGCCATTCGCCGGCGGCGACGCGCCGGCTGTATTCGTCGAGGAGGATGCGCAGTTCGGCCCTGCTGAAGGTAACGCGCCCGGGGGCCGCATGGGGCCTGTCGAGTCGATGAACCGAAGCCATCGCGGCGAGCGTACTCCGCACCAGAGCGACCGGTACCGCCGGTCATCGACCCGTCACGCCGGCAATCTTTCCCGATTTCGTCGGGCAAGTCCAGCCGGCGGCGGGCTCAGTCCGGCATGCGGCTGGAGGCGATCTCGTTGAGGTTGGGCGCGGCGTAGCAGGTGACGCGGCCGATCGAGCGGTAGCAGACTGGGGGCTCCCCGGCCGCCGCCATGGCCTTCGGCCGGCACCAGGGCTGGCCGGCGCGGAAGGCCTCCATGCTCCACTCCCGATCGGTCGTCCGCGACATCAACCGGTCGCCGAGCGTCTGCCCGCTGCCGTCATAGGCGACCGCGTTGGCGGCGTTCATGGCCACCATCGTCGCCGCCTCGGCGCAGCCGACCAGCCCCAGCGCCACGGCCAGTAGCAGAAGCGGTGTGGCCCGTCGCCGGCGGGGCCCTGCAACCTCGGATCGCCAATTCATGCCGCTGACCCTCCCGGGCGATACGGTCCGCCCGGCGCAAGGATAGAGCCGGCGCCTTACCGAAAGGTTGCACCCGACCGGGTGGGCCGGGCCCGCGGCGCTTGGCGGGGCACCGGTGCGAGGCTAAGTTGGCCCGCCTTTGGCGCCTCGTGCCGGCGGGAGCATCCCTTTGTCCGACGATCTGATTTTCCGCGAAGTCGACGAAGATCTTCGCCAAGACCGCTACCGCAAAATCTGGCGGCGCTGGGGCCGCTGGGTCATGGCCGCGGCGGCATTTGCCGTCGTCGCCACCGCCGGGACCGTCGCCTGGCGCGACTGGCAGGCGGAGCAGCGCGCCGCCGACAGCGCCCGCTTCGACGCCGCGGACCGCCGGGCCACCGATGGCGACACCGCCGAGGCGTTGACCGCGTTCGAGGCGCTCGCCGCCGATGGCGGCACGGGCTACGCCATGCTGGCGCGGCTGCGCGAGGCGTCCCTGCATGCCGCCGGCGGCGATGCCGCGAAGGCGGTGGCGACGCTCGATGCGCTCGCGGCCGATGGCGGCATTCCGCAACTCTACCGCGACCTCGCCAACCTGCTGGCGGCGCTGCACGGGCTCGAAACGCAGGATCCGACGGCGGTGCGCGCGCGCGTCGCGCCACTGACGGCGGATGCCAACCCGTGGCGTTTCACCGCGCTCGAGATCTCGGCGCTGGCGGCCCTGCGCCAGGACGACCGTGCGGCGGCGCGCCAGTTGTACCAGTCGCTTGTCGACGATCCGGCAACACCGCAGGGGCTGCGTGGGCGGGCCGCGCGCATGGCCGCCGCGCTGGCCGGCTGAGGGCGGGCCATGACCGAGCACCTTACCGTTCCCCTTGCCGCCCGCGCCGCGCTCGCGGCCCTGCTCGTTCTTGCGACTGGCGCCTGCGGTATCTTCGCCAGTTCCAAGCCGCCGCGCCTGGCCGGCGAGCGCATCCCGGTGCTGCTCACTGGCGACCGCGCCACGGCCGATCCGCGCCTGGCCGAACTGGCGGTGCGCCTGCCGAGGCCGATCGAGAACCTCGCCTGGCCACAGCAGGGCGGTGCCGCCAACCACGCCATGCACCACCTCGCCCTCGCCGCCGCGCCGGCCCGGGCCTGGTCGTCGGATGCCGGCGACGCGTCGTCCAAAAAGGAGCCGATCCTGTCCGGGCCGGTCGTCGTCGACGGACGCATCTACGTGAAGGATGCCGGCGCGGCGGTCTCGGCCTGGGATGCCGTCAAAGGCACGCGCCTGTGGTCGGTGGATATCGAGCCCAAAAACGAGTCCGACGGCAATTGGGGCGGCGGGGTGGCCTGGGATGCCGGCCGGCTGTTCGTGGCCGCCGGTTTTGCCCAGGTGATGGCCCTCGATCCGGCGACCGGCGCCGTGCAATGGCGCCAGAACGTGTCGGCGCCGGTGCGCGCGGCGCCGACGGCGTTCAACGGCCGCGTCTATGCCGTCACCCGCGACAACCAGCTTTTCGCGCTCGACGCGAATACCGGCCAGGTGCTGTGGCAGCATACCGGCATCGAGGAGACCGCCGGACTGCTCGGCAGCGCGAGCCCGGCCGTCGATGGCGACATCGTCGTCGTCGCCTATTCCTCTGGCGAGCTGTTCGCCCTGCGGGCCGAGAACGGCCGCCAGCTCTGGTCGGACAACCTCGCCGCTATCCGCCGCGTCGACGCCGTCTCCGCCATGGCCGACATCCTAGGCCGGCCGGTGATCGATCGCGGTCGTGTCTACGCCGTCAGCCATTCCGGCCGCACCGTCGCCATCGAAATGCCGACAGGGCGGCGGCTCTGGGAAGCGGCGATCGGCGGCGAGAACCAGCCCTGGATCGCCGGCGACTTCCTCTACGTCCTGTCGACGGACGGCGATGTCGCCTGCATAACGGCGCGCGACGGGCGCATCCGCTGGCTTACCTCGCTCGGCCTCTACGAGGATCCCGGGGACAAGGAGGGCCGCATCCAGTGGTCTGGTCCAGTCCTCGCCGGCGACCGCCTCGTCGTCACCGGCAGCCATGGCGAGGCCGTCGCATTGTCGCCCTATAGCGGCGAGATCATCGGCAAGCTGTCCATTTCGGGTGGCGTTTCGCTGGCACCGGCAGTGGCCGACGGTGCCCTCTATTTCCTCACCGACGACGCCTACCTCGTCGTCTACCGCTGACCGCTTTAGCGGCACGGCGGCGGGATATCGCATGACTGCCATCGTCGTCATAGTCGGCCGGCCTAACGTCGGCAAGTCGACGCTGTTCAACCGCCTGACCGGGCGGCGCGAAGCCATCGTCGACGATACCCCCGGCGTCACGCGCGACCGCCGCGAGGGGCGTGGGCGGCTGGCCGGGCGCGAGTTCACGGTCGTCGACACGGCGGGGCTTGAAGAGGCCTTCGACGACAGCCTCGCCGCGCGCACGCGCCGCCAGACCGAGCGTGCCGTAGCCGGGGCCGCGGCGGTGCTGATGGTCGTCGATGCGCGGGCCGGCATCGTGCCGCTCGACGAGCATTTCGCGCAGTGGCTGCGCCGCCAGGGCGTGCCGGTGATTCTTGTCGCCAACAAGGCCGAGGGCGGCGGCGTGGCGGCCGGAGTCGGCGAGGCCTGGCAGCTCGGCCTCGGCACGCCGGTGCCCGTCTCCGCCGAACATGGCGAGGGCATGGGCCTGCTCTACGAGGCGCTGGCGCCGATGCTCGATGCCGCCGACGCCGCCGATGCCGCCGCTGCGGCCGGCGAGGCCGCGCAGCCGACGGATGACGGGTTGGAGGAGGTCTCCGGGCCGCTGCGCCTCGCCATAGTTGGCCGTCCGAACGTCGGCAAATCGACGCTGCTCAACGCCCTGCTCGGTGAGGACCGTGTCGTCACCGGACCCGTCGCTGGCACCACGCGCGATGCCGTCTCGGTCGGCTGGCACCACGCCGGTCGCGATATCCTGCTGGTCGATACTGCCGGCCTGCGTCGCCGCGCGCGCATCGAGGAACGGCTGGAACAGATGGCGGCGGCCGATGCGCTGCGCGCCATCCGCTTCGCCCATGTCGTCGCCCTCGTCCTCGATGCCCAGCAGCCGATGGAACGCCAGGATCTGTCGATCGCCAGGCATGTCGTCGAGCAAGGCCGCGCGCTGGTGATCGTCCTCAACAAATGGGACGCGGTGATTGACCGCGCGGCGGCTCGCCGGCTGCTCGGCGAAAGGCTGGCGGATTCGCTGTCGCAGTCCAGCGGCGTGATCGTCGTGCCCCTGTCGGCGGCGACCGGGGTCGGGCTCGACCGGTTGATGCCGGCCGTCGTCAGCGCCTTCGAGACCTGGAACCGGCGCATCCCAACCGCGCGCCTCAACGAATGGCTGGGCGCGGCCGTCGAGCGCCATCCGCCGCC
>SHWB01000015.1 GCA_009691025.1 Alphaproteobacteria bacterium | reverse complement strand
TGGGACTGCTCGTCGAAATACGGCGCAAAGAAATCGGCCGGCTTGTCCAGCGCCAACGCGTAGAGCGGCAGCATTCTGCGGCCGAGCGGTTCCATCGCCTGCTGGTAGGCCACCATGGTCTCGCGGAAGCCCGGCAAGTCCGCCGGCCATTTGTTGGGCGCGGTGAAGCGGCGGCCGGCCCTGTACGCCGGATCGCCGGGATCGCGCTCGCGATTGATGAGCAGCGTCTCGTTGAGGTCCTTCTTGGTGTTCCGGTTGACCTTGGAGGTCTCGTAGATCGTCGATTTAGGCGGCACATAGCCTATCATGTCACCATCGATCTTCAACGCCATCTTGGCCGCGTCCGGCAACGCGAAGAAACGCTTCAGCGCCGCGAAGGTCGCGTCGAAGACGCGCTGCGGGATGCCGTGATAGACGATGTAGTAAAAGCCGATGTTCTCCTGCGCGTGGCGCAGTTCGGCGGCCAGAGCCTCGCGCGCGCCGGGCTCGCCGGCGAGGTATCCGGCAAGGTCGAGGACGGGGATTTCCTCCGTCGCCCCGTCGCGCACCACATAGGTCACACCGTCGCGCTGGACGATGTCGCCTGCCACGCTCATCGCCGCTCCTCCCGCCGCGTCGTTGGTGCGATCAGCCTTTCGCCGCCGTCGCCTGGTCCTGCTCGCCGCCGGCCGATTTCGCGAAATTGCGGTCGAAATACCAGCACAGATAGTCGTGCATGGAGATCGGTTCGTACTTCACATCCTCTCCGGGACGGACGAAATCGCGTGGGTCGGCAACGGTGCGCGGGCTTGGGTTGAAGAACAGCGCCATCGAGTAACGGTCGCGCGCCGGCGGCATGACGCGGTGCGGCGTGGCGATGAAGCGGCCGTTGGTCCAGCGATTGAGGAACTCGCCGGTATTAATGAGGATGCCGCCGGGCAGCGTCTGCGCCGACAGCCAGTGCCCGTCGCGCGTGCGGATCTCCAGTCCCGGCACCTCGGAGACCGGCAGAGCGGTAATAAAGCCGTGATCCTGGTGCGGCGAAATGCCGAACTGGTTTTCCTCCGCCTCGACCGCTGGATACCAGGCGTTGCGCGTGGTCCACATCGGCTCGGTGAAATGCGGCGCGAACCAGTCGGCCGGCTTGCCCAGCGCCATCGCGTAGAGCGGCAGCATGTCGCGCGCCAGCCGCGCGAGCGCGCCGTGGCAGGCGCTCACGGTCTCGTGGAAGCCGGACAGCGACGGCCATTTGTTTGGGCCGATGAAGCGCAGGCCCGCCGTCAGGTCAGCATGGCCGTCCGGCCGCTCGTTGACCAATGCCAGCGCCTCGTTGAGGTCCGGCTTGGTGTTCTTGTTCACCGGCGAGGTGACGTAGATCGACGATTTCGCGGGGATCCAGCCCGCCCCCCTGCGGTCGACCCTGACCTTCACCTTCTCCTCGGCCGGCTGGGCGAAAAAGCGCGCCAGCTCGCGGTAACCGCGGGCGATCAGGTCCATGTCCACGCCATGGTTGATGACGTAGTAGAAGCCGACCTCCTGCTGGATCCTGGCGAGGTCGCGCGCCAGCGCCTCGCGTACGCCTGGTCCGCCGGCCAGATACGGCCCGATGTCGAGAACCGGAATTTCGCTGACCGCCGTGGCGGCGACCGCGCGCTCCATCTCCAGCGTCATAGCGTATCCCCTATTTCGAGCCTGACCGCCCATTAGGGATCAATCTATCACTACTTTCCGGGAAGGTCAGCTATCCATCGCCCGCCTTTCAGGGTACGAGCAGGCGGATCTGCCGCGCGACGAAGGCCGGCCGGGGGCTGTCCTCCAGCTCCATCGTTGCGTCGTGGGTGACCCGGATGCCGCCAGGCGTGGCCTCGGCCGAAGCGACCGACAGGCGCAGCCGGACGCGGCCCCCGACCGGCACCGGCGCCGTGAAGCGCAGCCGGTCGATCCCGTAGTTGATGGTCTGGCGCGCCCCGTTGACCTTGTAGACCTCGCCGATGAGACGGGCAAACAGGGCGAGCACGAGGAAGCCGTGGGCGATGGTCCGGCTGCCCGGCATCTCGCGCGCCGCCCGCGCAGTGTCGACGTGGATCCACTGGTGGTCGCCGGTGGCATCGGCGAAGGCGTCGATCGTCGCCTGGTCGACGGTGAACCAAGGGCTCGCACCCAGTTCGCGCCCGACCCAGTCGAGCATGTCCTTCGGGGCCTCGAAGACGACCATCACCGCACTCCCTTCGCCGCCGCCTCGCGCAGCAGCACCGTGTCGGCATATTGCCGGGCGCGCACGATTCGGCCGCCCGCCACCCACCAGACATGGCAGAACGGAATGTCCGCCGTTTCCGCCGCGCCGTACGCGCGAGCCCGGTAATGGCCGAGGCCTAAGACGACATCGCCATCGGCATGGATCTCCTCGACTGCCGCGCCCCACTCCGCGAAGGGCGCGCGCAGCTTCGGGAAATATTCCTCGAACACGACCCGGCGGCCGCGCCAGGTGCCGGCGGCGTGCGGGCCCGCGGCGATCTCCCAGACTGTGTCGGGGTCTACCAGATCTGGATCGAGCGTCGCGTACCAGCGCTACACGATTTCGCGCGGCGTCGGCATGGTCCTGTCTTTCCTCCGGCCCGGGCCGGAGGAAAGACAGGCCATTACGGCAAGGGTGAAACACCCCGTGCCCCCGCCGTTTGACGTCGATGGGCTAACATGCAACATGGCCGCCTTCGCGAGCAGGGAGCGCCGTCATGCCCGAATTCGTGGGCTACGCCGTCGAGGACGGCATCGCCGTCCTCACCATCGACAATCCGCCCGTCAACGCGCTGGGCATCGCCGTGCGCCAGAGCATGTTAGCCGGCGTGGGGCGCGCTGCCGCGGACCCCGCCGTCGAGGCGCTGGTGATGATCGGCGCCGGGCGCACCTTTCCCGCCGGGGCCGATATCCGCGAGTTCGACACGCCGCGCCTCGATCCGCATCTGTCGGTCGTGATCAACATGATCGACGCCATGGCAAAACCCACGGTGGCGGCGATCCACGGCACGGCGCTGGGCGGCGGCCTCGAACTGTCGCTCGGCTGCCATTTCCGCGTCGCCGCGCCGACGGCACGCCTGGGCACGCCGGAGGTGAAGCTCGGCATCTTTCCCGGCGCCGCCGGCACGCAGCGCCTGCCGCGCATCGTCGGCCTCGACCGGGCATTGCAGCTCGTCGTTCTCGGCGATCCGATCGATGCCGCGACGGCCCGGGAATGGGGCCTCGTCGACGCCGTCATCGACGGCGATCTGCGCGCCGGCGCGCTGGCCTTCGCCCGGCGCGCCGTGGCGGAGAAGCTGCCGCTGCACCATTCGAGCGAGCCGAAAGCAGGCCTCGGCAGGCCGGAGGATTTCAAGGACATCATCGACAAATGGCGCATGACGGTCGCCCGGCGGTTCCGCGGCCAGCGGTCGCCGGTCGAGGCGATGGAAAGCGTGCTCGACGGGTTGCGCATGCCCTATTACGAGGCAGTCGCCGCCGACCGCGCGCGCTTCGAGAAATGCCGCGATTCGCTGCAATCGAAGGCCCTGCGCTACGCCTTCTTCGCCGAGCGCAAGGTGACGAAGGTGCCGGGCATCGACAAGGATACGCCCGTGCGCGCGCTGGCTGCTGCCGGCGTCATCGGCGCCGGCACGATGGGACGCGGCATCTCCATCGCGTTGGCCGATGCCGGACTGACCGTCACCCTCGTAGATACTTCGCCCCAGGCGCTGGCCGCCGCCGCCGAGATGATGAACGCGCATTGGGACAGCCAGGCCGCGCGCGGCCGCATCGCACCCGACGAGGCCGAGCGGCGCAAGGCGCGGCTGTCCACGGCAACCGGGATCGACGCGCTGTGCTCCGCCGACCTCGTGATCGAGGCCGCATTCGAGGAGATGGGGGTCAAGCGCGACATCTTCGCCCGTCTCGACAAGGTGGCTAAGCCGGGCGCCCTGCTCGCCACCAACACCTCCTACCTCGACATCGACGCCATCGCCGCCTCCACCGCGCGGCCCGAGGACGTGCTCGGCCTGCACTTCTTCGTTCCGGCCAACCTCATGCGGCTGCTGGAAGTCGTCGAGTCCGGCAAGACCTCGCCCGAGGCGCTCGCCACCGCCTTCGCGCTGGCCCGCCGCATGGGCAAGGTCGGCGCGCTGGCGCGCAACGGCTTCGGCTTCGTCGCCAATGCCAGCCGCGCTCCGATGGTGCGCGAGGCCAATTTACTCGTCGAGGAAGGCGCCGAGCCGGCCGAAATAGACCGCGCGATCGAGGATTTCGGCATGCCGCTCGGCCCGCTGGCGACGAGCGACCTGTCGGGTCTCGACGTCTCGTGGCGCATGCGCCGCGACACGGCGGAGACCCGCGATCCGTCGCTGCGCTACGTCCATCTAGCCGACGCCATGGTCGATGCCGGCCGCCTCGGCCGCAAGGCCGGCAAGGGCTGGTATCTCTATCCTGAAGGCAGCAAGCGCGTGCCCGACGCGGCGGTGACCGCCCTAGCCGAGAAGATCGCGCGCGAACAGGGCATCGCACGCCGACGCATCGACGCACAGGAAATTCTCGACCGCTGCCTCCTCGCCGCCGTCAACGAGGGTGCGCGCCTGCTCGGTCTCGGCCGCGCATTGCGCGCCAGCGACGTCGATATTATGTGGCAGTACGGCTTCGGCTTCCCGGCCTGGCGAGGCGGCATCATGTTCCACGCCGACAGTATCGGCCTCGACAATGTTCTCGCGCGCGTCGATGAATTCCGCGCCCGCCACGGCAAGATGTGGGAACCGGCGCCTCTGCTGGTGAAGCTCGCGCGCGATAATGGCCGATTCACGGACTGAAGGAGGTCCGGTCCATGCGCGCCGTCGTTTGTCGCGAGTTGGGGCCACCCTCCGTCCTGCGGCTGGAGGCGGACTGGCCCGCGCGACCGCCCGGCCCCGGCGAGGTGCGGGTGCGCCTCGCGGCCTGCGGCGTCAACTTTCCCGACCTGCTGACCGTCGCCGGCATCTACCAGGAAAAGCCAGCCTTGCCCTTCGTCCCCGGTCGCGAGGGCGCCGGGACGGTCGTCGAGGTCGGCAGCGGGGTGGCCACACCGGCGGTCGGCGATCGCGTCATGCTGCGCACGCCCGGCCCGCAGGGCGGCTTCGCCGAGGAAGCGACCGTACCGGCCGCCCTGTGCCACCCGCTCCCCGCCGGCATGAGCGAGGACGAAGGCGCCGGCTTCATCGTCGTTTATGGCACGGCCTGGCACGGCCTCGTCGATGTCGGCCGCCTTCAGGCCGGGGAGATGCTGCTGGTGCATGGCGCGGCTGGCGGCGTTGGGCTCGCCGCAGTGGAAGTCGGCAAGGCGCTCGGCGCCACCGTCATCGCCACGGCGAGCACGCGGGAGAAGCGTGACGTCGCGCTGGCGCATGGCGCAGACCACGCGATCGACTACGACGCCGATGGAGGCTTCCGCGAGGGTGTGCGCGCACTGACGGGCGGGCGCGGTGCCGACGTGATTTTCGATCCGGTCGGCGGGCGTCTGGCCGAGCCGTCGCTGCGCGCCATCGCGCCCGAAGGCCGACTGCTGCTGATCGGCT
Source organism: Alphaproteobacteria bacterium (assembly GCA_009691025.1). Lineage (GTDB taxonomy): Bacteria > Pseudomonadota > Alphaproteobacteria > UBA6615 > UBA6615 > SHWB01. The sequence continues at coordinate 33,315 of SHWB01000015.1, read as the reverse complement.
TCACCTCCGGCGAGTACGCCAGGTTGCCGGCCAACATCATCCTGGTCAAATGGGCGACCGTCGCCGCCGTGCGCTTCGGCGTCTTCTCGCGCAAATATCCCGCGCGGGCACAGGCCAGCCTCGCCCATCTCGCCGGCCTGTACGAGTTGGGCAAGCTGCGCCCGCGCATTGCCCAACGCTTCGGGCTGGAAGAGGCATCCACTGCACTGGAGCGTCTGCGCGACCGTGCCGTCGTGGGCAAGGTCGTGATCGTGCCGTAATGGCAGGGGTTTCTCGCCGCGTATTTTTCGTATGACGACTTTTTTCCTTTTCCACGCATCGTGGCTGGCTCATGAATCTATCTGCGAACAGCGGCCCGCAGCCCCGTGTCTGCGTGAGCACAGAAGTGGTGCCGGCCTCTCACAGTGGGGGGGCGGTCCATGACCCGCCGAACCGCCTTGCCGGCGCTTGCCGCCGGCGCGCTCAACATCGCCCTTGCGGGCGGGCTATCGACGCAGGCTGCCGCCGACACCTTCAAGGTGCGCGTCGGTGCCGGCCATCCGGTCCAGGGCATCGCCCATGTGACCTCTGTCGATACGTTCTTCATTCCGGAAGTGACCAAGCGCGCGGCCGCCAAGGGTCACACGGTCTAGTGGACCAAGGCCTGGGGCGGCGCCATCGCCAAGCTGCCCGAAGTGCTCGACGCCACGAAGAATGTCTTGCTCGATGTCGGCGTGGTCAATTTCCCGTTCCATCCCTCGACACTGGGCACGCACAATCTCCCGTTATTCATGTTCTTCCAGCCGGGCGACGTCATCCTGACGGTCAAGGCCGTACGCAAAACCTATGACGACGTGCCGTTCATGTACGAGCTGTTCGAGAAGAAATACAATCAGAAGCACATCAGCGTCGGCCAGAACGGTGACTACGGCATCGGCACGACCTTAGAATTCAAGAAGTTCGAGGATCTGAAGGGCAATAAGATCGGCGCCGCGGGGCCCAATCTGCGCCTGTTCACCGGCCTCGACGTGGACGGCGTGCAGACCAATCTGGACGAGGCCTACAACGCGGTGCAGTCGCGCGTGTACGACGGCGTCGTCATCTTCCCCGGCTCGTATCTAGGCTTCAAGCTGCACGAGCTCGGCAAGCACTACCTCAACGCCCATATCGGCACGCCGGCGGCAATCGCGCTGACCGTCAACATAGACTTCTGGAAGAAGCTGCCGACCGCCATGCAGGCAATCCTTACCGAGGTCGGCAAGGAGTACGACATCGAAAACGCCGAGCTGCAGGGCCAGGCCGACACCGAAGCGCTCGACAAGCTGCGCGCGGCCGGCACCACGGTCGCCGAACTTCCCTTCGAGGATCAGAAGAAGTGGCCACCGCGCTCGCCACCATTCCCAACGAGATGGCGCAGGAAGCCAACAAGCACGGCGACCCCGGCACCAAGGCGTCCCGCACTTACATCGAGACCGTGAAGTCGATGGGCTACAAGTGGCCATTCGAATACAAGATCGACTGGGTCGTCTCCGGTGCGCCGGCCCGCGGGCCATGGCCCCGCTGCCGGCGCGTCCGGTCCCCGTATCCCCGCCCTTGCCGGGAGGCTGTGCATGGTCGATGCCATCGACCAATTAGTATCGCGCATAAACCGTATCCTGCAGATGATGGCCGCCGGCTGGCTCGTGGTCCTCGCGTTCGTCATCATCGCCGATGTCCTCGGCCGCGGCCTTTTCTCCCTGCCCGTGCAGGGCACCCCCGAACTGGTTGCCAACTCGGTCGTCACCATCGCCTTCCTGCAGGTCTGCTACTCGATCCGCATGGGCGGCATGCTGAAGGACGACCTGATCAACGCCGTCGCTTCGCCTGCCGTCGTGCATGTCCTGCGCGTCGGCGGCTACCTGCTGGGTGTCGCGCTGTTCCTCACGCTGTCCTACGCAGCGTGGGAGCCGATGCTGTTCTCCTGGGAGATCGGCGAATTCCATGGCGAGGGTGCCATGCGCATGCCGGCCTACCCGGTGCGCACCGTGCTCGTCGCGATCGGCATTCTCGCCACCACCAACTATGCTCTGCTCGCCTTACGCGAGGTCGAGGCCGGCAAGCCCGCCTGACCCGCCCCGCAGCACATAACCAACGGGATACCCGTCATGCCCGGCGCCAAATTCGCCTTCATCATCCTAGCCTTCATGCTGTTGATGGTATTCGCCGGCTTCCACATCGTGGTGGCCCCGGGCGCGGCCAGCGTCATCGGCATCGCCGTAGTCACAGGCAATGCTCATGTCGCACTGTCGCTGCTGTCGTCGGCGACGTTCGAGGCGCTGCGCGACTACATCTTCGCCGTCATTCCGCTGTTCGTCCTGATGGGCTAATTGGTGTCGCGCTCCGGCGCGGCGGCCGACCTCTATTTGATGATGAACCGGATGCTGCGCCGCGTGCACGGCCGGCTCGCCATCGCCACTGTCGCCGGCAATACGGTGTTCGCCGAGGTGGTCGGCGTGTCTCTCGCCTAGGCGGCGGCCTTCACCCGCATCGCCTACCCGCAGATGATGCGGCACGGCTAAGACAAGGGCTTCGCGCTCGGCTGCATCGACGGCAGCGCCTCGCTTGGCATTCTGATCCCGCCCTCGGCGCTGATGATTATCTGGGGCGTGCTGATCGAACAATCGATCGGCAATCTGTTCATCGTCGGCGTCCTGCCCGGCCTGCTGCTCGCCTTCCTCTGCGGCGTCTACTGCATCGTCACCTCGGTCACGCGCCCCCACCTCTTCGGCGGCAACGCCGACGCCACGATGCAGGACGACGAGCCGATCGGCACACCCGCCGTCATCGGTGGAATCGGCACCGCCGTGCTTATCCTGCTGGTGCTCGGCGGCATCTGGTTCGGCGCCTTCACGCCGACCGAGGCGGCAGGCATCGGCGCGCTGCTCGCCTTCATCCTCGCCGCGGTCAAGGGCCTGCGCGCCCGCGGCATGGCGGAAGCGGTGCTGGAGACCGGCCGCACCTCGGCGCCGCTGCTGTTCCTGCTGATCTTCACCCAGATGTATTCTCGCCTGCTGGCCTATGGCGGCGTCGTCGATGGCGTGCAGGAGACCATCCTCGGTTTCGGGCTGTAGAAGTGGCAGGTGCTGGCGGTGATGATGCTGATCTGGCTGGTGCTCGGCATGTTCATCGATTCGGCGTCGATCATGCTGCTCACCGTGCCAATCTTCGCGCCAATCGCCGACACGCTGGGCTTCCACCCCTATGCCTCCGCGATGATGGGCATCCTCGCCATCGAGGCCGACATCCAGACGCCGCCATTCGGCCTGTGCGTCTATACGGTGAAGGCCTGCCTGCCGCCGGACGACCCGTGTCGATGGCACGCATCTTCGCGGCCTCGACGCCATACTGGATCCTGCTCGTCGTCCTGATGTGGCTCGTCTACTTCATTCCGGAGCTCGCCACTTGGCTGCCCTCTCTATGACCGGAAGCGCCTGCTAATTCAGGCCTTCCGGCCGGCCAACGATTACGATCGTGAGCTTTGCCGGGTCGAGGACGCGACGCGCGACTCGGCGGATGTCCCCCGCGCCGACGGCATCGATCAGCGAATTACGCTTGTCGAGGTAGTCGAGGCCGAGATTCTCGAGCTGCACCGCCACCAGCGTGGCGGCGATCGCCGCGGTGTCGGTAAAGCGCAACGGCCACGCGCCGGTGAGATACCGCTTGGCGTCGGCTAGTTCGTCGGCGCCGACGCCGTTCGTGGCGAGGTTTTGCCAGACGTCCCGGATCACTCCGACGGATTCGCCCACCGCCGCGTTGTTGGTCGCGGCACCGCCGGCCCAGGCGGCGGAAAAGTCGAGCGGCAATAGATAGCTGTAGGCCGAATAGGCGAGGCCGCGCTGCTCGCGCACCTCGGCGTAGAGGCGCGAGCCGAAGGTGCTGCCGCCGAGGATGTGGTTGAGCACCGTCGCCGCGTACCAGTCGGGATCGCCGCGCAGCAGGCCTGGCTGGGCGAAGACGATGGTCGATTGCGGCGTGTCGAGGCCGACGACATGCGTCTTGCCGTCGGCGACCGGCGCGGTCTTCTCCAGCCTGTAGGACACCCCCGTCGCCGGCAGGGCGCCGAAAGTGCGATCGAGCAGCGGCCCCAGCTCGTCGGCGCCGATGTCGCCGACCACGCCGATGATCAGCGCGTCGCGGGCGAAGCGATGCGGCACGAAGGCGCGCAGATCGTCCAGCGTCACCGTACGCAGCGAGTCGGGCGTGCCGTCGCGCGGCCGGCCATAGGGGTGGCCGGGAAACAGGCGCGCCCACAGCGTGCGCCCGGCGATCGCGCCGGGATCCTGAGCCTCGCGAGCCAACCGGGTCAGCAGTTGCGCCCGCACCCGTTCGACCGAGCGGTCGTCGAAGCGCGGGCTGGCCAGTGCCAGCCCGAACAGGCGGAACGCCTCGTTACGATTGCGCGACAGCGTGCGCATGCTACCGCGCATGGCATCGAGGCCGGCACTGAAGGACAGCGAGATCGACAGGTCCTCCAGCCGCGTCTGGAAGGCCTGCGAGTCGAGGTCGCCCGCGCCCTCGTCGAGCGTCGTGGCCACCAGTTCGGCGAGCCCCTCCTTGCCGGCGGGGTCGGTCGCGGCGCCGCCGCGCACGGCGAGTGCAAGCGAGACGATAGGCGCGAAGCGATCCTCGACCAGCCAGGCGACGATGCCGCCCGGGCTGATGACGCGCTTGATCTCGACCGCGCCGGCGGGCGTGGCGAAGGCCAGGACGGCAAGGACGGCAAGGACGAACGATGCCGCGACGGCGCGCAGGCGGCGGCTCATCGGATCTCTCCGGCGCCGGCCGGCGGGGGCGGTGGCGCCGCTGGCCACTGCGCAGGCCCGGCCAAGGAGACGGCGGGCAGCAGCACGCCGGTCGTCGATGCGGCCGGACGCAGCACGGCGCGGGCGGCGGCATCGATCTGCGCCGGGGTGACGACGGCGATGCGCTCCGGCCAGGCTTCAACGTCGGCGACCGTCTTGCCCGTTGCCAGCGCCTCACCAAGCACGCGGGCCGCCGCCGACAGGTCGTCGCGCGCGAAGACCGCGCTGTCGACCAGCCGCTGGCGGGCACGCGCCACCTCAACAGGCTGGACGCCCTCGGCCAGCAGCTTCGCCACCTCGGCCTCCAGCGCGGCGACCGCGCGGTCAAGCGGCATCCCCGAGCGCGGTGCCAGCCAGATGCCGAAACTGCCGAGATCCCAAGCATCGCCGTCGTACCAGGCTCCCGCCGAGACCGCGACCTCTTGCTCCACGACGAGGGCGCGATAGAGGCGGCTGGTGGCGCCGCCGCCGAGCACTTCGGCCAGCAGTTCGAGCGGATAGGCGTGCGCGCGCTCGCCGGCGCGATGGCTGGGCGCCAGCCATCGCCGGCTCCACGATGGCTGTTCGACGCGCGCGTCGCTGAGGGTCACGACGCGCGGCGCGAGCTGAGGCGGCTCGGCCGGCCGCAGCCGCGCCGGCACCGTGCGCGCCGGTATGACGCCGTAGTATTTCTCGGCCAAGGCCCGCACCGCTTCTGGGGCAACATCGCCCGCGACCACCAGCACAGCGTTGTTCGGCGCGTACCAGGTCCGGTAGAAATCGACGATGTCGGCGCGTGACAGCGCCTCGATCTCGTGCCGCCAGCCGATGATCGGCAGCCGGTATGGGTGGTTAAGCCAGGCAGCGGCCTGCACCTGTTCCGACAGGATGCTGCGTGGATCGCTGTCGACGCGCGCGCCGCGCTCTTCCAGCACAACCTTGCGTTCCGGCTCGATTTGCGCGTCGGTCAGCGTCAGATTGGTCATGCGGTCGGCCTCCAGCTCCATGACGAGTTCGAGGCGGTCGCCAGCGACCGTCTGGTAGTAGGCGGTGTAGTCCGGGCCAGTGAACGCGTTCTCGCGGCCGCCATTGCGAGACACCAGCGCGGAAAACTCGCCGGGTGCGCGTTTCGTCGTGCCCTTGAACATCAGATGTTCTAGGAAATGGGCGATACCCGAACGGCTGGCCGGCTCGTCGGCGGCCCCCACCCTGTACCAGACCATATGCGTGACGACGGCGGCGCGGTGGTTTCCCACCACCACGATTTCAAGGCCGTTGGCCAGTGTGAAATGGGTCGGTTCGAACACCTTCGCCGCGGCCGGCAGGGCCATGGCAAGCCCGCCGGCCAGCAGGGCGGCGGTGGCAAGGCGACGTGCCAGTACGCGGCGCGTCATGGACGACCTCCGGGCGAGGGCTGCGAAGGCGCGGAACGGTGCCGTCCCCCGCCGGCGGACCCGCGCGCCGGAACGATAGGGGCTCGGCCGGCAGGGTGCAATCGTATCGGGCAAGACCGCTTGTGCTGCCGGCGGCAACGGCTAAGATATCGTCGCGATGCGCGGCTGGGGAAATTGCGACATGGTGCGATGGGCCGGTCTTCTCGCGGGGGCGTTCGGACTGGCGGTGGTAGCAACGCCGGCGATGGCCGAAGATCCTTCCTTCGTGTCGGGCGGTATCGGCTGGTACGATTTCGACGACGACAAGGACGCAGCCGACCTTCGCCTGGAGTACCGCCACGGCGACAAGCTGCTCGACATCGTCAAGCCCTGGGCCGGGCTGTCGATCAATTCCGACGGCGGCGCCTTCACCGGTATCGGCATCCTGATGGACATCTATTTCGGCAACCGCGTCGTGGTGACGCCTAGCTTTGGCCCCGGCCTCTACCACCGGGGCGGCAGCAAGGGTCTCGGACACATTCTCGAGTTCCGCTCACAGATAGAGGCCGGTTGGCGCTTCGACGACCGTTCGCGCGTATCGTTGGCACTGAGCCATTTGTCCAACGCCGGCATAGGCGACATCAATCCCGGCACGGAAATCATCACCCTCTACTACCACCACCCGGTCGGCAGCCCCTGAGCCGACGCGCCGTGCCGGTTTGCGGCGCGGCGCGCAACACCCGCCGCCGGGAGACGAGATGGACCGGCGCGCCAACACAGCCCTAGTGACCGGCGCCGCGCGGCGCATCGGGCGCGATATCGCCCGCGCGCTGGCGCGCGACGGCTGGGCGGTGGCGGTCCACTGCAACCGCTCCGTCGACGAGGCGGCGGCGACCGTCGCGGCGATCGAAGGCGAGGGCGGCAGGGCGGTGGCTCTCGCCGCCGACATCGCCGATCCGGCCGCCGCCGGGGCGCTAGTCGGACGGGCCGCCGCTGCGCTCGGGCCGGTAGGGCTGCTCGTCAACAACGCTTCCCTCTTCGAGCCCGACACCATCGCCACGCTGGAGCCGGCGACGGTCGCCCGTCACATGGCGGTGAACCTGCAGGCGCCTCTGCTGCTCGCCCGCGCCCTCGCCGGGGGCCTGCCAAACGGCGCCGAGGGCATCGTCGTCAATCTGCTCGACCAGAAGCTGGCCAACCCCAACCCCGACTTCCTCTCCTACACCCTGTCGAAGGCGGCGCTGGGCGAGGCGACGCGCCTGCTGGCGATGGCCCTGGCGCCGCGAGTGCGCGTGGTGGCCGTGGCGCCCGGCCTGACCCTGCCGGCGCCGGGCCAGAGCGCGGCGCAGTTCGCCACCGTCCATGGCCGCACGCCGCTCGGCCGTGGCGCAGCGGCCGACGACATCGCCCGGGCCGTCGTGTGGCTGGCGAGCGCGCGCGCCGTCACGGGCGTGACGCTGCTGGTCGATGGCGGCCAGCACCTCGTGCCGAGCGCCACCGATGTGGTGTTCCTGCCGGCCGGAGAGACGCGCCCATGACCGCCCGCACCGCCCCGGCGCGCGACAGTCTCGAAGCCGGACTGCTGGCTGCGCATGGCGGCTTCCGTCGCATCTTCCTGCGCGACCTCGCCCTCGACGTCGCCATCGGCGCGCATGATTTCGAGCGCGGCCGCACGCAGCCGGTGCTGCTCTCGATCGACCTCTACCTCGTGCCCGGCCCGCCGCCAGAGCACGACCGGCTGGAGGCGGTGTTCGACTACGACCGTGTGCGCAGCGGCGTGATGGCGCTGATCGACGACGGTCACATCGTGCTGCAGGAGACGCTGGTTGAGCGCGTCGCCGCCATGTGCCTCGCCTTCGCCGGGATCGCCGCCGTGCGCGTCTCCTCGCAGAAGACCACGGTCTACCCGGACGTCGCCGGCGTCGGCTACGAGGTGGTGCGGGTCAGGGACTGAGATGTGTAGGGCGACGGCCTCAGGCCGGCGTGCCATCGACAACGCGAATATGCCCATGCGCGCGACCGTGCGGCGTGGACCTGACGGTGATCTCCACATCCTGCCCGAGGGCCGTAAGGAGGCGCATCAGGCGCTCGCTGGAGAAATTCGCCAGGCGACCGTTGAGCAGGGCCGAGACCTTGGGCTGGTCGATACCCATGAGCGCTGCGGCCGCCGTCTGGGTCAGGCGGCGACGCCGGACGATCTGCCGGATGAGGCTCGCGAGCTGCGCCTTGGTCAACTCTTCCCCGGGGTCGGCAAAACCGAGGTCGTCGAATACGTTGCCGCTGCCCTGCGTTACCGGGATATCGGCTTTTCGCTTGGCGTCCATCGTTCGTAATCCCCCTGCGCACGTCCCAGGCGCCGCCCGATCAGACCCAGCTCTGCCTTTGGAGTTGCAATGCCGCGCTTCGGCTTCTTCTGGAAGGCGTGCAGCACATAGACCGCTCCGGCGAAGCGAACGGTGTAGACGGTGCGCCATGTGTCGCCGTCGAAATCGTCTACTATATCCTGCACTCCCGCCCCGCCGAATACTCTCATCGGGTTGGCGTACGGTGCCTTGCGCCCGAGTGGCGCCTCCCACAGGGCCCCGCCAACCCGCCGCCGGACATCCGCCGGAAACGTGCTCAGGTCATCCTTGCTGGTGCCGACCTAACGTACCGGCCCGGGTTGGGTGTTGCCGGGACGCCGGGCCACGATCCTCGGCTGCCTTGCTGTTATACCTGTTCGAGCAGGAGACCGTTCTGCTTCGCCGATCAAGCCGGCAAATGCCTGCCGCGCCTCGGTCCAGCTTTCGGAGAAGGCCAGCGCGCAGGTGCTGAACGGCCGGCCTTCGCGTTCGCGCGGCCACGGGCGGCCGGCCGCCTCGACGCCGTTGAGCGTCAGGCGGGCGGCGGCGGCGGGCACCAGCACGGTGCAGACGCCGTATTGCCGGCCGGGTACCTCATTGGGCTGGGTGTGGATGAGCAGCGGATCGCCAAAATCGTGCCAGGTAAGCGCGATGTCCTCGCCGCGCGCCGTCACGCGCTCGGTCCAGAAATAGCGCGGGTCGCCGCTCTTCGCGAAACTCGCCTCGACCACCGGGATGGCGGCATCTCGGGTCTCGGCGTTGAGCATGCCCTGCACGGTGGCCTGCAGCCAGCGCGCCATGGCGATGTTGTCGGCGTAGATGCGCCAGCGGTTCTGCGTCAGCTCGCTCTTGAGGTAGAGCACATGGCCGGGGCCGGCGGGACAGAACAGGATGCGCCAGTAGCTCGCCTCGGTGCTGTTGTGGTTGCCATCCTTGCCGCTCAGCCGGATGAAGGGATTCTCCCCGGTGAGGATCAGCCGGTTGGGATCGTCCGTCGCCATAATGCGTACCTCCGCTGGCCCGGGCGTCCTAGTTTGCGCCGCGGTGCCTTTAACTCCAGCGGGACTCTAGTCTGCGCACCGGTTTAAGGAAACCGGAGGCCAACGGGATAGGACGGGCGCGGGGCGGGCGGCGAAATCGCTGAGCCGCCCGCCCTGCGGAGATCTCATTCCGCGGCAACCGCAACCCGCGTGCGGCGACCGCACAGCACGGCCAGTGCTACGGCCGTCATCAACCTCATGTCGTTGAACGGCTGGGTGACGATGAAGGACGGCTCGTGCCGGTCGCCCGTGAGCAGCGGTTCGGGGTCGTCGGTGACGAACACCACCGGCGCCGTCATGCTGTTCAGCAGCCGCCCCACGGCGGCGAAGCCGTCGGGCCCGCGGCCGGGGTTGCAGCCGGAGACAACCAGGTCGGGCCGGCGGTGGTGCGCCATGGCGACGGCCTCGGCCTGCGTCGCGGCGATGCCGATGACCTGGTGCCACATGTCCTTCAGCACGTCGGCAACATAGACGGGATCAGCGGCTCGTCCTCCAGTAGCAGGGCGCGCGGCGCCGGACGGTAGCGCAGCTGGGTCTGGGCCGCCCGGCAGCAGATGGCCGCCTCGGCGTAGTCCATACGCAGGATGTCAGCGGTCTCTTTCAGGGTGAACTGCTCGATATGGACCAGCAGCAGCTGGCGGCTGCGCATCGGCAGGCCGGCATCGTCGTCGTCCAGCATCTCGATAGGCAGCGTGACGTCGTGGAATAGGCGGAACAGTCCGACTCGCACATTGCCCCAGTTCGCCAGCGCCAACCAGTCCTGCAGCAAGATCTCGATGCAGTTGCACACATAGCGGTCGCCGGCCGCCTGGGCACCGCACAGGGCTTGAGCGTAGCGGCGCAGGTATGGCACCTCGCGCGCAACGGCGCGGACCCAGGTCGCATTCGATTGCTGGTTGCAGGAGCAGGAGGAGAATTTTCAGCCCAAGGACATCGCCGCATGCCGCAGCGCGCATGACGCGGCGATGGCGGAACTCGCGCCTCCGGCGCCGGCGCCGGCGCCGGCGCCAGCACCGCGCGCCGCGGCGGCGGACGTGTCTCCCGATACGTCGCGCACCTTCCTCGTTTTCTTCGATTGGGACAGTTACGTGCTGACCGACGGGGCGAAATCGGTTGTCGCCACGGCGTCGCGCGAAGCGGGCCAGATGGGACGCATCACAATGGTCGCGACCGGCCACGCCGACAGATCCGGTACCGATACGTACAACATCGATCTTTCACGGCGGCGCGCCGAGGCGGTCAAGGCGGAGCTGGTTCGTCTCGGCACGCCGGCGATCGAGATCGCCGTCGAATCCAGGGGCGAAGCTGAGCCGCTGGTGCCGACCGGCGACAATGTCCGAAAGGCGCAGAACCGCCGCGTGCAGATCGTCATGAGATAACCGGACGAACGTTGCGGCGCCCCCCCTCCCCGAGGACCGGCGCCTTTTCTTGTGCACGGCCGGTCACCCCGGAACCGCGGAAGTCCGGCGCCATAATTATATTAACCTTTTGAAAATACTGGCGCGCCCGGCAGGACTCGAACCTGCGACCCCCGGTTTAGGAAACCGGTGCTCTATCCTGCTGAGCTACGGGCGCAGCCGGTTCAATTATAGCAGGGGGGCGTACGCGGCTCCAACGACCCGTCGGGCGTCTCGCCCGCCCGGAGACGCAGACCGATGGCGCCGCCGGCCGCCGCCCTAGCGGCGGTCCCGATCGCCCTTCGGCCCGCCCATTCGGCCATGGCCATCGCCACAAGATCGCGTGCGCCGCGGTCCGGACCGCGGCGACACGGTCCTTTCGAGGGAAGACGTCAGATCACGAGATTGCCGAACGACAGCTCGTCGGGCAGGACGCCGTCCAGCCGAAACTACTCCCCCGATGGCAGTGTGAACTCGGTATTGCCGTTCCGCACTATCGCGGTCGCAAATATGTCGTTCGTGCCGTCCAGTGCAAAGGCGCTCAGATCGACCTTGTCGACGCCGACCTCGAAATCCTTGACGACGTCCTTGCCCGAACCAGGACGGAAGACGAAGGTATCCGAGCCCGCCCAGCAGATCACGATATCGTCGCCTGCGCCGCCGACCAGAACATCGTCGCCGACGCCGCCATGCAGCCAGTACGCGCCGGCACTGCCTTCGAGCAGATCGTCGCCCTCTCCGCCCTTCAGCTCGTCGTCGCCGGCGTGGCCAAGGATGTGTTCATTGCCATCGCGTCCGACGATCTTGTAGTCACCCACGGTCCCGGGGAGCGTGCTGTCGATGGCAATCGTTCCGCCGGCTGACGTGCCGCCCGCCGCGGGCTCGTCCGCCCCCTAAGCGCCGGAGGTCTGGCTGGCGACGCCTGGAGAGAGAAGGAAATTGCCGGCCCCTAGTTCATCGAGGGAAATCCGCTCCAGCGTGATGCGGGTGCCATCCTCTAAATTCAGCACCGCGTGTTCGCCGATCTGGGTGGACTGCGCCATCAGCGCCTCGTAGCCGAGGCCTTCCCAGGCCACCAGATCAATCGTGTCGGCGTCAATCGTGAAGTCCCCCACAACATCCCGGCGGGCGACTGGACCTAAGACAAAGGTGTCGTCGTCCGTTCCGCCGATCAATGTGTCGTCGCCAAGGCCACCGACCAGCAGGTCGATGCCGGCACCGCCATCGATAATGTCGCTTCCTGCGCGACGCCATCCTGGGGCCGCTGCTGATCGGCCACGAGCGCATGCTGCCGGCGCGCCTGACACGCGCGGTCCTGCGCTACGCTGATCTGCGCGGCGCCGACATGCGCCACTCCGCGCTGACCGGCGCCAACCTCTCCTTCGCCAACCTGACCGGCGCCAATACCAGCCGCGCCGGCCTGCCCGACGCCCACCTCGACGGCACGCGGATGCCGTCGGGCCCGCTTGCCAACGGCCTGCCCGACCTGCTGCTATCTACCTGACGAGACCGCCGAAACAAAACGCTTGCGTCTCGATTCGCAATAAGAGACGGCGGCGGCAAAGTTGTGTTAAAGTAGACGTAACAATAAAGGTACGGCCGATGCCGTCGTGCCAGCTAGGGGGAGCCGACGGACGGACGCCCGTTCGGCGGCAGGTGGAGTTTCGGCATTATGAGTGACTTCGATTCGCCTTCTTCAGGGCAGCAGCGGGTCCGCGCCATCGTAACATGGTACAATCCTACCAAGGGTTTTGGTTTCGTCCAGTTCGGTGACGACCGCCCCGACGCCTTCCTCCATGCTTCTGTGCTCAACGCCTCCGGCCATCGCGACGCGCCGGACGGTGCGACCGTCATCTGCGATGTCGAGCAGGGTCCGCGCGGCCTCCAGGTCTCCGCTGTTCACGAGATAGACGCCTCCACGGCGAGCGAGCCGGCGCCGCGCGGCGGCGGCAACGGCGGCCGTGACCAGGGTAGCCACGGCGACCATGGCGGCGACGGTGACCGTGGCTATCGCGGCGGATGGCGCGAACGTGGCGACCGGGACCGAGACAATGATCGTGGCGGTTACAGCGAATACGGCGGCGAAGGCGGCGGCGATGCCGCAGTTTCCGTCGACGGCACCGTCAAGTTCTACGACGCGGCCAAGGGCTACGGCTTCGTCATTCCGGACGGCGGCGGCCGGGATGTGTTCGTTTCCGGACGCACGCTGCAGCGCCACGGCATCCAGTCTATGACGCCGGACCAGCGCGTGCGCATGAGCACGCGCATGGGCCAGAAAGGCCCGATGGCCGAGACCGTCGAGATGATCTGACCGGAGCCGCCGCTAGGCAGTCGGCGATACCGGTCTGCATCCTCACGCCTGCGCGCGACGCCTTGCCGTCCGTGCCAGATTCGCCAGCATCGTCCGCGCCGAACCCGGCCCGTCGACGGGCTGCGGAAAGTCGATCCTCACCAGATGGCTGTCGGGCGCCTCCCGCCCACGCGACGGGCGGCGCAGGTCGCAGCCCTCGGGATCGATGCCGGTCATGCTCCAGCCGCCGCCCCGCGCTCCGGCGAGAGCCGTGGCGTACAGCGCGATCGCCTCGCGGTGATCGGCATTCATGTGCACGAGGATATCGGCCTCCGCCTCCTGCATCCGCATCGCCGCCCCCGTGTCGGCCAGTAGGGCCGCGCCCGGGAGATGATGCGTGCGCGCGAAGCCGGCGACGAGATGGCCCGCATCAGGCGCGATCCGCCACAGCACGAAATCCGGTAGCGCGGCCCATGCGTTAGCGGCGGGGTGTCGAGCGAGGAAGCGGGCGCGCGCGGCCTTGTCGTCATGGCGCCCGGCGCGACCGCCGACGCTCACGCGCGGCCGTGCCAGCGCGCCTTCGCTGGGGCCTTCGGTCGCGAACAGCAGCGACACGCGCGGGTCGTTCGCGACATTGCGCGTGTGCGCAGCCAGCCCCGACAGCAGCAGCAGCGGCGCACCGTCCTGGCCGCTGGCGGCCAGCACCAGCGTCGCCAGCGGGCGGCCGTCGCCGTCGATGGTGGCAAGCGATGCGCGCCCGACGCGGCGGATCAGCCGCCGGGCGAGGCGCGCCGGATCGTCGGCCGCGCCGTCACGCCTGGCCACGGCCTCAGCTGCCCGCCATGTGCCGGCGGATCGTCGCCGCAATCTCCGCCGGGTCGGTGCGGTAGCGGAACATGGCGACGAATTTGCCGTCGGGACCAATCAGGTAGACGTAGGAGGAGTGGTCCATCAGGTAGTCGGTGCTGGCCGGGCTCTCCGTCCGGGCGGCGAAGACGCGATAGGCCTTCATCGCCGCGTCGGCCTGGGCGCGCGACCCCGTCAGGCCGACGAAACGGTCGCCGAAGAGCGGCACGTATTCGGCCAGCACGGACGGCGTATCGCGATTGGGATCGACCGTGACGAACACCGGCACCACCCGGGAGGCCTCTTCACCGAGGCCATCGAGCGCCGCCGCCATGTTGGCGAGTTCCGTCGGGCAGACGTCGGGACAGTAGGTGTAGCCGAAATAAACGAGCATCCACTTGCCGCGGAAATTGGCGTCGCTGACCGTCCCGCCGGTCTGGTCGACCAGTTCGAACGGGCCGCCGATGGCAACCGCCGGCCCGACGCCGCCGATATTTTCCGGGCCGACCGGGCCTTTCTGCGTCTGCAGCGTCAGCCATGCCGCAACCACGACGATGGCGACGGCGAGAGCCGCCCAGCGAACGATCGCCAGCATCTCGCCCGCGTCAGCCGCCGGCCGCGAGGCCGGCTCCCGCCAACGCCACCGCGGCGCCGGCAACGCGCATCGACCAGCGTTCCGGCAGGCCGGCGAAACGACGCACCGCGAAGAGCACCAGCACGGCGCCGGTGGCGTGCAATACCGCCGTCGTGAGCAGGAATGCCAGGCCGTAGGCGACCGGATCTGCAGCCAGCGGCATCTCGCCGCCGTGGGCCTGGCCGTGCGCCAGCGCGAAGACGCCCGCGAGCGCCACGCCCGCCGCCATCGGCAGCCGGCGATCCAGCGCCAGCAGGGCCCCCAACAGGACGACCGACAGCGCTATGCCAGGCTCGACCAGCGGCAAGACGACACCGGACCCGGCCAGCGCCGCGCCGACGGCCATCAGCGCGACGAACGCCGCCGGCACCGCCCACATGGCCCGTCCGCCCTGCCGCGCCGACCAGGCGCCGACGGCAACCATGGCGAGCAGGTGGTCGAGGCCGAAAACGGGATGCAGGAGCCCGGCCACGAGGCCGCCATGATCGTGCTGGCCGGTATGGGCCGACGCGGCCCCGGCGAGCAGCAGGACGGGCAGCGCGGTGAGCGCGGCGACGGACAGGCGCTTCGGCATTGCGGCAAACCTTTCGCGCGGAAGGTGGCGCAGCGGGCCACTGCCCGGCTGCGGGTCGGACCATAGCGACGGCTTCCCCGGACGGTCAATCATCGCCCCGAAACGGTCGAAAATTCGCCATAATGACCCTGGATGCTGCAGGGCGTGGGTTCCCGCCGGGGGCCGGATCGCAGGCTTCGGAGCAAGACATGGGCCAATCGATCGCGCTGGTCGACGACGACCGCAATATTCTTACCTCGGTCTCGATGGCCCTGGAATCGGAGGGCTTCCAGGTCCGCACCTTCGCCGACGGCGACGAAGCCCTGCGCGGGCTGACCGCCCGCCCGGCCGACCTCGTCGTCCTCGACATCAAGATGCCGCGCATGGACGGCATGGAGATGCTGGGCAAGCTGCGCCAGAACTCCGCCGTGCCGGTCATCTTCCTGACCTCCAAGGACGACGAGATAGACGAGATGCTCGGCCTGCGCATGGGCGCCGACGACTACATCACCAAGCCGTTCTCCCAGCGCCTGCTGATCGAACGCATCCGCGCCGTGCTGCGCCGCCGCGACAGCGCCGGCAAGCCCACCAGCGCCGCCGACAAGGTGCTGGCGCGCGGCGAGCTGATCCTCGACCCCGCCCGTCATCTGTGTTCGTGGAAAGGCAACGAGATCGGCCTGACGGTGACGGAATTCCTCATCCTGCAGGCGCTCGCAGTACGGCCGGGCCACGTCAAGAGCCGCGACCAACTGATCGACGTCTCCTATGGCGAGGCGGTGTATGTCGAGGACCGCACCATCGACAGCCACATCAAGCGGCTGCGGCGGAAATTCAAGGAATCCGACCCGCAGTTCGGCCATATAGAGACGCTTTATGGCCTCGGCTACCGTTACAAGGATAGCTGAACGCGGCCGATCCGCGCCATCCTCCGGGGGCAGTCGTGCTGGACAGAAGCGACAGGGACGCAACGCACCCTGGCGCGGCCCGCCATAGAGGGCGAGCCGCGCGCCCGCGCGGCACCGCCGAGGCCACCGGCCCGCGGCCGCGGCGGCGGCTGTTTCCGTCCCCATCGCTGACCCGGCGCATCCTCGCCATCAACCTGCTCGTGCTGGCAGTGCCGCTCGGCGGCTTCGCCTTTCTCGGCGAGTACCGCGCCGGCCTGATAGAGGCCGAGCTGGAAGCGCTGCGCGTCCAGGGCCGCATCTTCGCCGGCGCCGTCGCCGGCGGCGCGGTCTTCACCGCGCCCGGCTTCGGCCAGCGCGTCGACCCCTTGGCCGGCGGCCAGATCCTGCTGCGGCTGGTCGAACCGATGGGCATGCGCGCACGGCTGTTCGACCCAGAGGGCGAGCTGATCGCCGACACAAGGCTGCTGGCGGCGCCGCGCGGCATCGTGCGGATCGAGGAATTGCCCGCGCCCGACGCGGGTGAGCGCGGCCTGCTGGACATCGTCGCCGACGCCATCGTCAACGTGCTGCCCGGCGGCCACGACCTGCCGCCCTATATCGAGAGCCGGCCGGCCTCGATCGCGGATTACCCCGAGGCCGTCGCGGCGCTGGAAGGCCTCATCGCCTCGATGGCGCGGCGCAGCCACGGCAGCATAGTGCTGTCGGTCGCCGTGCCGGTGCAGCGGTATCGGCAGGTGGTCGGCGCTATGATGCTGACCTCCGGCGGCGAAGGCATCGAGCGGGCGATGTACGCCGTGCGTCTCGACATCCTGCGCATTTCCGCCGTCGCGCTGGCGGTGACGATCATGCTGTCGCTCTATCTCGCCGCCACCATCGCCCGCCCGCTGCAGCGCCTCGCCGCCGCCGCCGAGCGCGTGCGCCGCGGCTTCGGACAAGGCGTCGAGATCCCCGACTTCACCCACCGCAACGACGAGGTCGGCGAATTGTCGCGCGACCTGCGCGCCATGACCTCGGCCCTGCGCGCGCGCATGGACGCCATCGAGCGCTTCGCCGCCGATGTCGCGCACGAGATCAAGAACCCGCTGACTTCCCTGCGCAGCGCCGTGGAAACTGTGGCGCGCGTCGACGACCCCGCGCAGCAGCGGCAGCTGATGCGCATCATCGTAGACGATGTCGGCCGGCTCGACCGGCTGATCAGCGACATTTCCGACGCCTCGCGCCTCGATGCCGAGCTGGCGCGCGAGCAGGCTGAGAAGGTCGATATCGACCACCTGCTCTCCACGCTGATCGAAGTCTTCGAGGCGACGCTGCCGGCCGGCGCCGCGCGCCTCGCCCTCGACCTGCCGACCGCCGCCGCCCCCGGCGCGCTGTCGGTACAGGCGATCGATGAGCGGATAGGGCAGGTATTCCGCAATGTCATCGTCAACGCGCTGTCGTTCAGCCCGCCGGGCGGCGTCATCACCGTCGTCACCCGGCGTGCGACGGGCGGCGACGGCCGCGACGCGGTGCGCGTGACCATCGACGACGAGGGCCCGGGCATGCCCGAGGCCAATCTCGATTCGATCTTCCGCCGCTTCTACTCCGACCGGCCGACCTCCGGCCCCGGCGCTGATGGCGGCCGCTTCGGCACCCATTCTGGTCTCGGCCTGTCGATCTCGCGCCAGATCGTCGAGGCCTTCGGCGGCACCATCCGGGCGGAAAACCGCCGCCACCCCGACGGCCACATCGCCGGCGCGCGCTTCGTCGTCGAGCTGCCGGCGGCTTGAGCGGTCAGACGACGGACCAGACCAGCAGCGGCAGGGCGGCGAAGACCAGCAGCGTCGAGACCATAACCGCGCCCGCCACCTCCTGCGGCGAACGGTCGTAGATCTGCGCCCAGAGATAGTTGAACACCGCCGAGGGCATGGCGCATTGCAGCACTAGGATGCCACGCGCAGCACCCTCCAACCCGAAGGCCCAGCCCAGCGCAAAGCCGGTGGCGATACCCGGACCGACGCGCAGCAGCGCCACCACGAGCGGCCGGTGGAGCGTGCCGATGCGCAGGCTGGCCAGCGCCGCCCCGAGCGACATGAGAATCAGCGGGATCGCCGCCTGGCCAATCAGCGAGACGGTGTTGGCGAACCAGCGCGGCGGCTCGACCCCGCCAATGACGAAGACGAGGCCGAGCAGCGTCGCCCAGATCACCGGCTGGCACAGCACCGCCGCCGGCGCGAAGCGCCCGGCCATGATCGCCGGTGCGAGGATGAACTGGCCGATGGCGAAGACGACGTAGTTGGCGATTGCCAGCGCCAGCCCGACCTGGCCGAAGGTGAACAGCGCCACCGGCAGCCCGAGATTGCCGATATTGGGGCACATCACGGCCGGCAGGAACGTCCGCAGCGGCAGGCGCAGCGCCGTCAGCGCGACGGCGCCGACCGCCATGAAGACGGCCATCGCGATGGCGCTGGCGAGGGCCATCTCGGTAAAGGCCGCCGGCGTCAGTTCGACCCGCGACAGCGTCGCCACGATCAGGCATGGCGCGGCGACCCAGGTGTTGAGTGTGGTGATGAACCGCGTCGGGAATTCCGGCCCGCGCTTGCCCCAGCCGAATCCGACGGCGATGGTGACGAAGACCGGAACGAGAATCTGGGCCAGGACGGCGATCACGCGCGGAGCCGCTTTAAACTGGGGGAGGGCTGGCCGCTGGGTAGCACGCCGCGGTGTCCTGGCGACAGGAGGACCAGCCGGCCATTCGGCCCCCCCCTTCCGCTGGCCGCGAGGCGCGAAGGGTCTCGTCGCGAGGCAAATGGCGCCGGAAACGGCGAATGAGGCAAGCGGGGACGCCGGACGGCGCGGCGGACGCTACTATTGCCGAACCGAAGCGACCCGGCGCTTCAGTCGGGCCGGCAGGAAGGTGTCAGGCGTGGCCATCGGCGATGTCCTCATCCATGCGACTGCCGTCGCCTTGCCGGCACCACCCGGCATGATGCCGGCATGGCGCGGTGTGCTGTTGCGCGGACCGTCCGGGGCTGGCAAGTCCGACCTCGCGCTGCGCCTGATGGACGCCGGGGGCCGGCTCGTCGCCGACGACCAGGTCTGCCTCGCGAGCGAATCCGCCGTCCTGTTCGCCGCCGCGCCGACGGCGCTTTCCGGTCGGATCGAGGTGCGCGGACTCGGCATCGTCGCCGTGCCGGCGCTCGCGCGTGCCCGCCTCGTGCTGGCGGTAGACCTGACGGAGCGCGCGGCCGTCGAGCGGCTGCCGGAGCCGGCCACCGTGACGCTCGGCGGGATCGTCCTGCCCCTCTTGCGCCTGGCGGCCTTCGAGGACTCCGCGGTCGCCAAGGTGCGGCTTGCCGTCGCGCTGGCGGCCGGCGATAGTCCGCCCGCGACAGCCGGGTCCGCGACATGAGCGACGCAACGACCGCCCAGACGACGGAGCCCGGCACCGCCACCGGCCTTGCCGGCCGTGTCGTGCTGGTGACGGGGCTGTCCGGCGCCGGCCACACCAGCGCTCTGAAAGTCCTCGAGGACGCAGGCTGCGAGGCCGTCGACAATCTGCCCATGCGCCTGCTCGGCCCTCTGGTGCGCCAGGGGCCAGCGCAGGGCCGCGGTCTCGCCATCGGCATTGACGTGCGCACGCGCGATTTTTCCACCGCGGCATTCACGGAGGAACTGGCGGCCGCGCGCGCCGGTGCCGCCGGCCGCGTCGATGTCGTCTTCCTCGACTGCGACGAGGAAATACTGCGTCGCCGCTATACTGAGACGCGGCGCCGCCACCCCCTAGCCGTCTACCGGCCGGTCACCGACGGCATTGCCGCCGAGCGCGTTCTGCTGGCGCCCCTGCGCGCGGCGGCGGACATCGTCCTCGACACCTCGCACACCTCGGTGCGCGGATTAGCGCGCGAACTGGTGGAACGGCTGGGCGCCGTGACGGCCGGCGTCCCTCCGGTCTTCGTCACCTCCTTTTCCTACCGCCACGGCCTGCCGCGCGACGCCGACCTCGTCTTCGACGTGCGCTTCCTGCGCAATCCGCATTACGTCGACACGATGCGGCCGATGACCGGCCGCGACGCCGCGGTCGGCGAATACATCGCGGCCGATCCCGACTGGCCCGGCTTCTTCGCCGAACTGACGGCATTGCTCGACCGCCTGTTGCCGCGCTTCAATCAGGAAGGCAAAAGCTACCTGACCATCGCCGTCGGCTGCACGGGCGGGCGCCACCGCTCGGTCTATGCGGCCGAACGGCTGGCCGCCTGGCTCGCGGCACGCGGCGCCAGGGCAGAAGTGAATCACCGCGAACTCGCGGGCGACGGCGGCACGGCCAGCAAGGGGGATTAATGATCGGTATCGTGCTCGTCACCCATGGCCGGCTGTGCGTCGAATTCCTCGCCGCGCTGGAACATGTCGTCGGACCGCAGACCCAGGCGGACGTGGTCTCGATCGGCCCCGACGACGACATGGAGCGGCGGCGCCAGGACATCGTCGACGCGGTCATGCGGGTCGACACGGGCGGCGGCGTCATCGTGCTGACTGACATGTTCGGCGGCACGCCGTCGAACCTTGCCATCTCGATCATGGATACGGCACGGCCTGGGGGCGGACCGATCGAGGTCATCGCCGGGGTCAACCTGCCGATGCTGATCAAGCTCGCCAGCGTGCGCGCCGAACGGCCGATCGCGGAGGCCGTCGCGGCGGCCCAGGAGGCCGGGCGCAAATACATCAGCGTCGCCTCGGCCCTGCTCGACCAGGGATGAGCGGCGGCGCCGGCGTGCCGCTGCCGCGGCGCCTGACCATCGTCAACCGCAAGGGGCTGCACGCCCGCGCGGCCGCCGCCTTCGTCAAACTCGCCAGCCAGTTCGACGCCGCGATCGAAGTCTCGCGCAGCGGCACGACCGTGCCCGGCACCTCGATCATGGGCCTGATGATGCTGGCCGCCGGGCCGGGCGAGGAAATCGTCGTCGCCGCTTTCGGCAACGACGCCGCCGCCGCCCTCGACGCGCTGGCCGGGCTAGTGGCATCCGGCTTCGGCGAAGGCTGACGGCGCGCAACCCGCCGCCGGTCCGGCCGCGCCTGCCCACGCTGCCGGTCGTGTCCGCGGGACGTCCCGAGGGGCAAAAAAGGTGGAATCCAAAGGCCGCCCAAAGTTGTGAGCCTCCGTACGGTCTGCTATAGCGCGGCGTCGCCGCCCGGCTTGGCGCCGCGAACCGCCCACCCCCCCCAAGACGCCGAAGGAGACGTCCCGCGATGGCCGCGAAACTGCCCGAGAGCGAATACCGCGTCGCCAACATGAAGCTCGCCGACTGGGGCCGGCGCGAGATCGAGCTGGCCGAAACCGAAATGCCGGGCCTGATGGCCACGCGCGAGGAATTCGGCGCGTCCCAGCCGCTCAAGGGCGCGCGGGTCGCCGGCTCCCTGCACATGACGATCCAGACGGCGGTGCTGATCGAGACGCTGAAGGCGCTGGGCGCCGACGTGCGCTGGGCGTCGTGCAACATATTCTCGACCCAGGACCAGGCCGCCGCGGCCATCGCCGCCGCCGGCACGCCGGTCTTCGCCTGGAAGGGCGAATCCCTGCGGGACTACTGGGACTATACGCACCGCATCTTCGAATGGGCGGACGGCGGCGTGCCCAACATGATCCTCGACGACGGCGGCGACGCCACGCTGCTGATCCACCTCGGCGCCCGCGCCGAGAAAGACCCGTCTCTGGCCGGCAAGCCGGAGAACGAGGAAGAGGAATTCCTCTACGCCGCGATCAAGAAGCGCAATGCCGAGAAGCCCGGCTGGTACGCCAAGTGCCTGGCCAGCATCCGCGGCGTCTCGGAGGAGACGACCACTGGCGTGCACCGCCTCTACGTGATGGCTAAGGAAGGCCGCCTCGCCTTCCCGGCGATCAACGTCAACGACTCCGTCACCAAATCGAAGTTCGACAACCTGTATGGCTGCCGCGAGAGCCTGGTCGACGGCATCAAACGGGCGACCGACGTGATGATCGCCGGCAAGATCTGCGTCGTCGCCGGCTACGGCTATGTCGGCAAGGGCTGCGCCGTGGCCCTGCGCACCCAGGGTGCACGGGTGCTGGTCACCGAAGTCGACCCGATCTGCGCCCTGCAGGCGGCGATGGAAGGCTATCAGGTGGTCACGATGGACGAGGCCGCGGCGCTGGGCGACATCTTCGTCACCGCCACCGGCAACCTCGACGTTATCACGGTCGAGCACATGCGCTCGATGAAGCACCGCGCCATCGTCTGCAACATCGGCCACTTCGACAGCGAGATCCAAATCGCGGCGCTGCGCAATTTCAAGTGGCACAACGTCAAGCCGCAAGTCGACGAGGTCGAGTTCCCCGACGGCAAGAGCATCATCGTGCTAGCCGAAGGCCGCCTCGTGAATCTCGGCTGCGCCACCGGTCATCCCAGCTTCGTGATGAGCGCCTCCTTCACCAACCAGGTGATCGCCCAGATCGAGCTGTGGACGCATCCCGAGAAGTACGAGAAGCAGGTCTACGTTCTGCCCAAGCACCTCGACGAGAAGGTGGCGCGACTGCATCTCGACAAGCTCGGCGTCAAGCTGTCGGTCCTATCGACGCGCCAGTCGAGCTACATCGGCGTGCCGGCCGGCGGTCCCTATAAGCCGGACCATTACCGCTACTGATCGGGCCTCGCCTCTCGCCGCCCCCGCAGGGCGGCGAGGGTGCGCCGGCGTTGCACGGGCACGCAACGACGCGCACGATCCGCGCTGGCGGTTGGGGACCATGATCCTCGCTGACAGCGTCCGTATCCACACGACCCCCGACCGCGTTTTAGCCTTCTTCGAGGGCATGGCAGACAATTACCTGCGCTGGCACCACGATCACCTGTCCTTTCGCTGGGTCGCCGGGCGCGACATCGCCAAGGGCGTGACGTTCCATTTCGAGGAACGGATCGCCGGCAAACTGCTGCGCAAGACCGTGCGCCTGACGCGCGTCCTGCCCGGACGGCTGATCGAGTTCGCGCCAACCAACCGCCTATTCCGCCTGATCCTGCCGTCGACCGCCTTCGCCATCGAGGTCGACGGCGACGAGGTGATCGTCCGCCAGACCCTCCGGCTGCGCATCGGCCCGCTCGGCGCCTGGCTCAACCGGTGTGAATTCGCTGCTGCCGCCCGCCACATGCGCGAGGAGGGCCTCAACATGCGCCGCCTGCTCGTGGGCGATCCCGCCATCGCCGGCTGAGCGCGGGCGAAAGGCGACGACGCGGCGGCCGGCGCGCTACACTTCGGCCTGTGACCTATACGCTCGCCAACGTCCTCGCCTTCGCGGCACTCGTACTAGCCGTCGCCGGTTTCGCCGCCTGGGCCATCGTCGCCAGCCGGCTAGCCCGGCGCGCGCGCATTGTCGCGGCGGAGGCGCAGACGACCCTCGTCACCGCCCCCGCCGGCTGGATCGCCTGGGGCGACGATGGCGCCGGCCGGGCCTCGCCCGGGCTGGCCGCGCGGCTGACGGCATGGCACCCCAGCCAGCCGCCCGGCGGCAACCCGCTGGCGGCGCTGGGTGCCCTGCTGCTGCCGCAGGACGCCGCCGCTCTTGCCGGTCTTATCCATGGCCTGCGCGCCTTCGGCGAGGAGTTCAGCATCACGCTGCTGACCGCCGATGGCGGTCGCGCGCTGCGTCTCGACGGCCGTCGCGCGGTCGACGCGCCGTTCGACGTGCTGTGGATCGCCGACGTCAGCAGCGAGACGGCGATCCAGTCCAACACGGCGATCCAGCTCACCGCCACCGAGGTGGAGCGCGACGGGCTGCGGGCGATGGTCGACGCGCTGCCCTTCGCCATGTGGCGGCGCGGCGGCTATTTGCGCATCGCCCAGGCCAATTGCGCCTTCGTCGTCACCGTCGAAGGCGGCGGCACCGATGCCGGTGCTCTGGAAGACCGCTACGGCCTCGAACTGGCGCAGCTCTCCCGCGCCACCGGGCGGCCGCAATCGGAAAGTCGCAACGTCGTCGTCGGCGGCGCGCGCCGGCTCTACGAGTTCCACGAGGGGCCGACGGCCGATGGCGCGGTCGCCGGCTACGCCCTCGACGTCACTCAGGTGGAGGGCGTGCAGCAGGAGCTGGCAAGCCACATCGCCGCCCAGTCGGAGGTGCTAGAGAACGTCTATGCCGCCATCGCCATCTACGGCGCCGACACGCGGCTCAAATTCTACAACAGAGCCTATGCCAGTCTGTGGGACGCCGACCCCGTCTGGCTAGACAGCGAGCCGACGCTGGGCGAGGAGCTGGAAAGCCTGCATGACCGCCGCCGCCTGACCGAGCAGGTCGATTTCCGGGCCTGGAAGTCCGATCAGCAGCGGCTGTTTGCCTCCCTTGTCGCGCCGCTGGAGGAGCTGGTCCACCTGCCCGACGGCCGCACGCTGCGCCGGCGCACCACCTCGCACCAGTTCGGCGGCCTGATGACGGTCTACGAGGACGTCACCGACAGCCTGACCATCGAACGCCGCTACAACACGCTGATCGAGGTGCAGCGGCGCACTCTCGACAATCTCTACGAGGGCATTGCGCTGATCGGCGCCGACGGGCGCCTGAAGCTGTGCAATTCGGCCTATGCGCGCCTGTGGCAATTCTCCGAGCGAGACCTGCATGGCGAACCACATATCGCCGAACTGACGTCCAAGCAGCGCCATTTCTGGCCCGACGATGCCGACTGGCCGGCGCTCGCCGCGTCGATCGTCGACACGGTAACGTCGCGCGAGCCGGTCAGCGGACGCGTCGAGATTATCGACGGCTCGGTGCTCGAATATACCGGGGTACCGCTGCCCGACGGCATGAAACTCGTCTCCTATCTCGACGGGTCTTACCGCCACCGCGTCGAGCGCGCGCTGCGCGAGCGAAACGAGGCTCTGGAAGCCGCCAACCAGCTGAAGAGCGAATTCGTCGCCAACGTCTCCTACGAATTGCGCACACCGCTAAACACCCTCATCGGCTTCGCCGAAGTCCTGTCGGGCAACATGTTCGGCTCTCTCAACCTACTACAGGCCGAATATGTCGACGGTATCCTCGAATATTCGGAGACGATGCTCGAGTTGATCAATGACATCATCGACCCCGCCTCGATCGAGGCGGGCTATTTCGAACTCGAGACCTCGGCGGTCGATATCAAGGCGATGATGACCGGCGTCTTCGCCCTCAACCGCGATCGCGCACGCAAGACCTCGAACTGGCGCTCGGCTGCCCTGATGGCATCGGCACCTTCGTCGCCGACGAGCGGCGGCTTAAGCAGGTGCTGTTCAACCTCGTCTCCAACGCCATCAAGTTCACGCCGTCGGGCAGGAGCATCGAATTGCGCGCCGATCTCGACGGCTATCACATGGCCTTCGCCGTCAGCGATATCGGCATCGGCATACCGGAATCCGAGCACAGACGCGTGCTGCGCAAGTTCGAGCGCGGCCGCAACCCGTTCGGTCGCCAGACGGGCACCGGTGCCGGCCTCGGCCTGTCGCTGGTCAAAAGCATCATCGAACTGCATGGCGGCACGCTCGCCATCCGCTCAGCCATCGACCAGGTGACGACCGTGACCTGCCGCATCCCGCCCGCCGCCGAAGCCGCCATCGCGATGGCGCCGACCGGTACCGAGTGAGCGACACCGCCGTCATACGCACACTGCGCTCGCCGGTCGACACGGCGCGGCTCGCCGCCCGAATCGCGCCGCACCTCGGGGCCGGCGACGTGATCGCGCTGGCCGGCGATCTCGGCGCCGGCAAGACGAGTTTCGCGCGCAGCCTGCTCGGCGCCCTCGGCCACGCGGGCGAGGTGCCGAGCCCGACCTTCACGCTGGTGCAGGTCTACGACGACCTGCCGGTGCCGGTCTGGCATGTCGACCTCTACCGCCTCGCCATCACCGACGATCTAGTCGAGCTGGGTATCGCCGAAGCGCTCGCCAGCGCCATCGTGCTGATCGAATGGGCCGACCGCGCGGCGCGCCTGCTGCCGCCCGACCGGTTGGAACTGCGCCTAGATTTCGCCGACGAGGACACGACGCGGCGCGTGACGCTGACCGGGTTCGGCCGCTGGGCCGAACGGCTAGAGGCCGTCGCCGATGCGCTCTGAGCCAGCCGTCTTCACCATCCCGCCGCACGCCTCCTTCCTCGACGCTCTCGCCGCCGGCGTGCTCAGCCGTCATGGCGCCGATCCGCTGGCGCTGGCGGAACTGCGCGTGCTGCTGCCGACGCGGCGCGCCTGCCGCGCCTTCGAGCAGGCCCTGCTGCGCGCCGCCGGCGGGCGGCCGCTGCTGCTACCGCGCGCCGAGCCGCTGGGAGATATCGACGAGGACGAGCTGGCGCTCGACGCGGTCGCCAGCGAGGGCGCCGCCGACCTGTCGCCGGCGATCTCGCCGCTGCGCCGTCGCCTCATCCTAGCCCGCCTCGTGCGCGCCTGGTGGCGGCGCACGCATGGCCGCGGCCTGTCGGTCGACCAGGCGACGCGTCTGGCCGACGCGCTGGCGGGCTTCCTCGACGAGGCGCAGACGGCGGCGGCAGATTTCGCCCGCCTCGACGGCCTCGTGCCCGCCGACCTTGCTGGGCACTGGCAGGACACGCTGGCCTTCCTGCGCATCGTCACCGCCGAATGGCCGGCGCTGCTGGTGCTCGATGGCAGCCTCGATCCGGCCGAGCACCGCAACCGCCTGCTAGCGGCGCGCGCCGAGGCCTGGACGACGACGCCGCCGCCCTTCCCCGTCATCGCCGCCGGCTCCACCGGCTCGATCCCGGCGACAGCGCGCCTGCTCGGCGTGGTGGCGCGCCTGCCGCGCGGCGCCGTCGTCCTGCCCGGCCTCGACCTCGACCTGCCGGACGCGGCCTGGGACGCGCTCGACCCGGCGCATCCGCAGTACGGGCTAAAACACCTCGTCGAGACTCTCGGCATCGACCGCGCCGACATTGCCGCCTGGCCGCATGCCGCGCCAGAAGGCGAGAGCGACAGGGCGCGCGCCGGCCTCGTGCGCGCCGCCTTCTGGCCCGGGGCCAGCGAGACGCCGCCGAACCCGGTGGCGGCGGACGCGGTGGCGGGTATCGAGCGCATCGACGCCGCCACGCCCGAGGAGGAAGCCGGCGCCATCGCGCTTGTGATGCGTGGGACACTTGAGAAGCCGGGCATGACCTGCGCCCTCGTCACGCCCGACCGCGCGCTGGCGCGCCGCGTCGCCGCCGCGCTAGGCCGATGGGGGCTCACCATCGACGACAGCGCCGGCACGCCTCTGGCCGAGACCGTGCCGGGCGTGTTCCTGCGCCTTGTCGCCGCAATCGTCCTCGGACGCGCGGCTCCGGTGCCGCTGCTGGCGCTGCTGAAGCACCCGCTATGCGCCTCCGGCCTCGCCTTACCCGAATGCCGTCGCCTCGCCCGCGAGCTGGAACTCGCCGTGCTGCGCGGCCCACGGCCGGGCGCCGGCTTCCGCGGCCTGCGCGGCGCCCTCGGCAGGCCGACCTCGCCGCTCAAGGATTTCGTGCGCCGCATCGAAGGTGCCGTGGCACCGCTTGCCCGCCTGCTGGCGCGCGGCAAACACGCGCTCGACGATCTCGTGCGCGCTCATGTCGCGGCCGCCGAAGCGCTGGCGGCGAGCGACGGCGAGTCTGGCGCGGCGCGCCTGTGGGCCGGCGAGGCCGGCGGGGCCGCCGCGGGTTTCGTCGCCGAGCTGATCGAGGCTAGCGCCGCGCTCGGCCCGGTGGAAGGCGCGCGCTGGCCGGCCCTGCTAGACGCGCTGCTCGCCGGCCATCCGGTGCGGCCGCGCCTCGGCGCGCATCCGCGCCTGGCTATCCTCGGTCCGCTCGAAGCGCGCCTGCAGCATGTCGATGTGATGGTGCTCGGCGGCCTGGTCGAAGGCACCTGGCCGGCTGAGGCCGCCGCCGATCCGTGGATGAGCCGGCCGATGCGCGCCGCCTTCGGCCTCGAAGCGCCGGAGCGGCGCATCGGCCTCGCCGCGCACGACATCGCGCAGGCTCTGGCGGCGCCGCACGTGGTGCTGACACGCGCCGAGCGCGTCGACGGCACGCCGACCGTGCCGTCGCGCTGGCTGACGAGGCTGGAATACACGACGGGCGGCGAGGCGGGACCGCTCTCCGTCGAGCGTGGCCGGCTATCTTACTGGCTAGACTGGCAGCGCCGCCTGCTGGAACCGACGGCGGATAGCGCCAGCCCGCTCTCCTGGCGGCCGGCGCCGAAGCCACCGGTGGCGGCCCGCCCGCGCCGTCTGTCGGTGACGCGCATCGAGGCCTGGATGCGCGACCCCTATGCCATCTACGCGCAGTACATCCTGCGCCTGCGCGCGCTCGACCCGCTCGACGCGCCGCCGACCGCCGCCGATTACGGCACTCATATCCACGACGCGCTCGGCGCCTTCCTCGCCACCTGCCCGGCCGGGCCGATGCCGGCCGATGCGCACGAACGCCTGCTCGCCGAAGGCAGGAAGCGCCTCGACCCCGTCGCGGTGCATCCTTCGGTCCATGCTTTCTGGTGGCCGCGCTTCATGCGCGTCGCCGACTGGTTCCTCGCCGAGGAGGCCAGGCGGCGCGGCAGAGTAATCCAGACATTCACGGAGATCGCCGGCAGCATGAAGATCGCGGCGCCGGCCGGGTCGTTCGAAGTTTATGCGCGCGCCGACCGCATCGATCGCATGGCCGACGGCACGCTCGCCATTATCGACTACAAGACCGGCGCTCCTCCGAGCACGGCGGAGGTTGCCGCCGGCTACGCTCCGCAGCTCCCGCTCGAAGCGGCCATCGCGGAGGCCGTCGGGTTCGCCGCCATCGGCGCCGGTCGGGTCGTCGAACTGGCCTACTGGCAACTTTCGGGCGGCGATCCGGCGGGACGCATCCGCGCCGCCGGCGACGATCCCGCAACTCTGACGCGCGAGGCACTGGCCGGCCTCGCCCGCCTTGTCGCCGCCTTCGACGATCCGGCGACGGCTTACGAGGCGCGTCCACGCCCAGACGCGGCGCCGAAATATTCCGACTACGAGCATCTCGCTCGCCTGCGCGAATGGTCGGTCGCCGCCGACGGCGACGAGGCGGGAGGCGGAGAATGAACGCGCGCGATGCCGTCGCCCGCATCCTCTCCGAAGCGACCGCGGCGCAGCAGAGCGCCTCCGATCCGCGCGCCAGCGTCTGGGTCGATGCCTCGGCCGGCTCGGGCAAGACGACAGTGCTGACGGCGCGGTTGCTGCGCCTGCTGCTCGCCGGTACGCCGCCATCGCGCGTGCTGTGTCTGACCTTCACCCGTGCCGCCGCGGCCGAGATGGCGGGGCGCGTGCGGGCCCGCCTCGGCCGCTGGGCGACGATCGGCTACGGCGAACTGGCCGAGGATCTCGGCCGGCTGCTCGGCGCCGTGCCCGACGCCGAGATCATGGCGCGCGCGCGCGGCCTGTTCCGCCGCGTGCTAGACGCGCCGGGCGGCTTGCGCCTGCTGACCCTGCACGCCTTCTGCCAGTCGGTGCTGCGCCGCTTCCCGCTGGAAGCCGGCCTCGCGCCGCATTTCTCGCTGGTCGAGGACAACGACGCGCAGGAATTGCTGCGCGAAGCGCAGGCCGAGATCTTCGCCGAGGCCGGCGAGGCCAATGCCGGCCCGCTGGCCGAAGCTCTTTCGCTGGTCACGGCGCGGGTGCACGAGACCAATTTCCCTGAATTGATGGAGGAGGTGCTGCGCGAGCGCGGCCGGATCTCCCGCCTGCTGGCGCGCGGCGGCGCCGGGATGCTGCACCTGCGGACCTGCCGGCACCTGATGATCGACCCGGAGGCGACTTACGACGGTCTCGTCGCCGCCGCCTGCGCCGACGGTGCATTCGACCGTTCCGCGCTCGCCGCCGCCGCAGAAGTGCTGGCGCAAGGCCACAAGACCGACCAGGCGCGGGCGGTGCGCATGAAGGCGTGGCTCGCCGCCGACGGCGACGGGCGCGTGGCGGCATTCGACGATTGGCTCGGCATCTGCCTGACGCAGAAGCTCGCCCCGCGTCGCCGCCTCGCCCGCAAGGACGCGGCTGCTGCCATTCAGGCCCTGTCGGCCGAAACCGGGCGGCTGCTGGATATCGTCGACGATTGCCGCAAGGCGGACATCGCGCGGGCGACGCATGCGCTGATCGTGCTCGCCGCCGCGCTGATCGAACGCTATGCTGGAAATAAGGCGGCCATCGCCGCCATCGACTACGACGATTTGATCGCCGCGACCGCGCGCCTGATGGGCGCCAACCGCGCCGCCTGGGTGCTCTACAAGCTCGATGGCGGCATCGACCATGTGCTGATCGACGAGGCGCAGGACACCAACCCCGACCAATGGGCGGTGGTGCGCGCGCTGACCGGCGAGTTCTACGCCGGCAGCGGCGCTCATGATGACGCGGCGGCGGCGCGCACGCTGTTCGTCGTCGGCGACGCCAAGCAGTCTATCTTCGCCTTCCAGAGCGCCAATCCGCGCGCCTTCGCCGCCGAGCATGTCGACTACCGCGCGGCCGCCCTCGACGGCGGTGCCGACTGGCGCGATATCGGCCTCGACATCTCCTTCCGCTCGACCCCGGCGGTGCTGCGCGCCGTCGATGCCGTCTTCGCCGGCGACAATGCCCGCGAGGGCGTCGTAGCCGAGGGCGCGTCGCTGCGCCATCAGGCGCGCCGCGAGGGCCATGCCGGCGCGGTCGAGCTATGGCCAGTGCTGCGTTCGGAGGGACCGCCGCCGGCCGAAACATGGAAGCCGCCGGTCGAGCGCGTCGGCGGCGAAAGCGCGCGCACCCGCCTCGCCCGCCTGCTGGCGCGCCGCATAGCGCAATGGCTCGCCGAGGGCGAACGGCTGGACTCGAAAGACCGGCCGATGCGCCCTGGTGACATCCTCGTCCTCGTGCGCCGCCGCGACCCCATGGTCGAGGAGATCGTGCGCGCGCTGAAGGACGAGCGCGTGCCGGTCTCCGGCGTCGACCGCATGCGGCTGGTCGAGCAGATGGCGGTGATGGATCTGATGGCGCTCGGCCGCTTCCTGCTGCTGCCGCAGGACGATCTGACACTGGCCTGCGTGCTGAAAAGCCCGCTTCTCGGCATCGACGAGACCGGGTTATTCACGCTGGCGCATGGCCGGCCTGGCACGCTGTGGCAGTCGCTCGCCGCGCAGGCCGGCGCCGATCCCGCCTTCGCCGCCGCGCATGCGCTGCTCGCCGGCCTCCTGGCGCGCGCCGACATGGTGCGACCCTACGAGCTGTACAGCGAGGTGCTGGTCGATGGCGGCGGCCGCAACCGCCTGCTCGCCCGCCTCGGCCGCGACGCCGCCGACCCGATCGACGAGTTCCTCTCGCTCGCACTGGCCTACGAGCGCGCCCACGTCCCCTCGCTCGAAGGCTTCCTGCACTGGGTCGAAACGGCGAATCCGGAGGTGAAGCGCGACCTCGACCAGGCAAGCGACGCGGTGCGCGTGATGACGGTGCATGGCGCTAAGGGGCTGGAAGCCCCCGTGGTCATCCTGCCCGACACTACCCAGATCCCGCGCGGCAACGACCGCCTGCTGTGGCCGGAGGACGCGGAGGCGGTCCTCTGGTCGCCGGCCAAGGACAGCGACGACAGCGTCGCGGCCGTCGCGCGCGACCGGGCCGATATCGCCCGCGCCAAGGAATACCGGCGGCTGCTTTATGTCGCGCTCACCCGCGCCGCGGACCGGCTGCTGGTCTGCGGCTGGGTCAACAGGCGCGAACCGTCCGCCGGCTGCTGGTACGAACTGGTACGGGCCGGGCTCTACGGCCGCTCGAGCGCGGCACAGGACCCGTTCCTGGCGGCCAATGGCATCGACGACGCGACGATCCTGCGTATGGCCGACCGGCAGGATGCGCCACCGGAGCGCGACCGGCCACGGCCGGATACCAGCGACCGCCTTCTGCCGGACTGGCTGCATCGAGCGCCGCCGCCCGAGCCGGAGCCGACGCGGCCGCTGACCCCGTCGCGTGCCGTCGAGGGCGAGCCGCCGCTGCGCTCGCCCGCCGCCGGCGAGGACGGGCGGGCCTTCGCGCGCGGGCGCTTCGTCCACCTGGCGTTGCAGCTTCTGGCGGCGCTGCCGCAGGACCGCCGTGCCGCCGCGGCAACGCGGCTGGCGCTGCGGGTCGACCATGGCCTCGGCGAGGCCACCGCGCGCGCCGCCGCGGCGAGTGTTCTGAAAGTGCTCGACGATCCGGCGACGGCGCCGCTGTGGGCCCCCGCCAGCCTCGCCGAAGTGCCCGTCGCGGGGCTCGTGGCGGGACCACCGGATTCGCCGCCGCGCACCATTGCCGGACGCATCGACCGGCTGGCGGTGCTCGACGACCGCATCCTCGTGGCCGATTTCAAGACCGGCCGTGCGCCACCGGCCGATCCCGCCGCCACGCCGCGCGCCTGGCTCGCCCAGATGGCCGCCTATCGCGCGCTGATCGCCGGCATCTGGCCCGATCGCCCCGTGGAGTGCTGGCTGGTGTGGACCGACGCGCCGGCCGTGCAGCGCCTGCCCGAGTCGCTGCTCGATGCCCACGCGCCCGCCGCCCGCGGGGCGAAGCGGCCCTCGCCTTGACCCGGTCCTGGGCGGTTCCTAGATTCCCCCAGCCCGCCCGACCGGAAGGATCGCCCCATGTCCCCCAATACCGTCGCCATCACCGACGCCTCTTTCGAGGCCGATGTGCTCAAATCGTCGAAGCCCGTCCTCGTCGATTTCTGGGCCGAGTGGTGCGGACCGTGCCGGCAGATCGCTCCGACGCTCGACGAACTGGCGAAGGACAAGGCCGACAGGCTGACGGTCGCCAAGCTCAACATCGACGACAATCCGATGACGCCCAACAAGTACGGCGTGCGCGGCATCCCGACGCTGCTGCTGTTCAAGGACGGCCAGGTAGCGTCGATGAAGGTTGGCTCGCTGCCACGCAAGCAACTCGTGGACTGGATCGAATCGGTCCTGTAGGCGGCACCGCGCGACCCTCATGCTTCGACAGGCTCAGCATGAGGATGTAGCCGTGTGGCCCTCGTCCTAAACCTGTCGAAGGCCGCGGCCTTTCTGCCGCTTACGCAGCATGAAGTAGCCGGCGGCGACCGGCCTCCTCACCGCCGTGACGCGGCGATCTGCTGCTGGAGGCGTTCGCGCAGGCGGCGGCCGGCCTCATCGAAGAAGAACGATAGCAGCACGAAGCGGCTGCCACGCGTCACCGGCTT
>SHWB01000014.1 GCA_009691025.1 Alphaproteobacteria bacterium | reverse complement strand
ATGACCGATACCCAGCCGGCGCCCGATGTCCGCGGCGACAAGTCGATGCTGCTCGCCTACGTACTGTGGTTTTTCCTCGGTTATCTCGGCATCCACCGCTTCTATCTCGGCGCCACGCGGTCGGCGATCATCATCCTGCTGCTGACGATCCTCAGCATCGTGCTCAGCGTCGTCGGCGTCGGCCCGCTCCTCGGCCTGGTCGTCATCATCTGGCTGATCGTCGACATCTTCCTCATTTCGGGCATGGTGCGCGCCGCCAACTGCTGAGGCGGCGCTCTTCTACCCCGCGAAATCGCGCACGTCGGCCAGCTTGCCGGCGATTGCGGCGGCCGCGGCCATGGCCGGAGAGACGAGGTGCGTGCGTCCGCCGCGGCCCTGACGGCCCTCGAAATTGCGGTTCGAGGTCGAGGCGCAGCGCTCGCCCGGTTCCAGCTTGTCGGCGTTCATGGCGAGGCACATCGAGCAGCCTGGTTCGCGCCACTCGAAGCCCGCTTCCTTGAAGACGCGGTCGAGGCCTTCCTGCTCGGCCTGCGCCTTGACGAGGCCGGAGCCGGGCACGATCAGCGCCTGCACATGGCCGGCGACCTTGCGGCCGGCGGCGATCTGCGCCGCCTCGCGCAGATCCTCGATGCGGCCGTTGGTGCAGGAGCCGATGAACACCTTGTCGACCTTCACGTCGGTCATGCGCGTGCCGGGCGCGAGGTCCATGTATTCCAGCGAGCGCGCCATGGCCTGGCGATGTCCGTCATCCTTCGCATCACGCTCGGGATCGGGCACGGCGCCGGTGATCGGCACCACGTCCTGCGGGCTGGTGCCCCAGGTGACCTGCGGCGGGATGTCGGCGGCGGCGAGGCGCAGCTCGCGGTCGAAACGCGCGCCGGCATCGCTCGGCAGCGTCTTCCACCAGGCGATTGCGGCGTCCCAGTCGGCGCCGGTCGGCGCCAGCGGCCGGCCCTTGAGATAGGCGTAGGTCTTCTCGTCGGGCGCCACCATGCCGCCGCGCGCGCCGGCCTCGATCGACATGTTGCAGACGGTCATGCGGCCTTCCATCGACAGCGCGCGTACGGCCGAGCCGGCGTACTCGATGACATGGCCGGTGCCGCCGGCGGTGCCGAGGCGGCCGATGATGGCGAGGATCATGTCCTTGGCGGTCACGCCCGGCGCTAGCGTGCCGTTCACCTCGACCAGCAGATTCTTCGCCGGGCGCTGCGGCAGGGTCTGCGTCGCCAGCACGTGCTCGACCTCGGAGGTGCCGATGCCGAAGGCCAGAGCGCCGAAGGCGCCGTGCGTCGCGGTGTGGCTGTCGCCGCAGACGATGGTGGTACCGGGCAGGGTGAAGCCCTGCTCGGGGCCGATGATGTGGACGATGCCCTGGCGCAGATCGTCCATGTCGTACAACTCGACGCCAAAATCGCGGCAATTGTCGCGCAGCGTGACGACCTGCAGCAGGGATTCCGGATCGGTGATGCCCTTCGAGCGATCGGTAGTCGGCACGTTGTGGTCGGCGACGGCGAGCGTCAGCTCGGGGCGACGCACCTTGCGCCCGGCGATGCGCAGCCCCTCGAAGGCCTGCGGGCTGGTGACTTCGTGGACGAGGTGGCGGTCAATATAGATCAGGCAGGTGCCGACATCCTGGCGGTGGACGATGTGGCTGTCCCAGATCTTGTCGAACAGCGTCTTCGGTGCGGCCATGCCATGCCTCGTCGCGCGCGGTGGCTGAATTCCCCACCGGCGTACGCGGCCACGCCGGCGGAGCCGGGTAATGTAATCAGTTCGGATGGGCTGTAAATGCCGCCGGCAGCGGTCCGGTCACCGACGGCGCGCCGTTCATCCGTTGGCCTCGGGCAGGGCCGGGGCCACGGTCTCCTCGGTGACGCGCTCGGCGGCGCCGGTTTCCGGCACCAGGATGTTGCCCTGCTTGCGGCCGGTGGTGCGCTCGGTGATGCGCGCCGACTTGCCGCGCCGGCCGCGCAGGTAATAGAGCTTCGCGCGCCGCACCTTGCCGCGCCGCACCACCTCGATCGAGTCGACGCGCGGGCTGAACAGCGGGAAGACGCGTTCGACGCCCTCGCCATAGCTGATCTTGCGCACGGTGAAGGAGGAGTGGAGGCCGGCATTGGCGCGCGCAATGCACACGCCCTCATAGGCCTGGATGCGCTCGCGGGTGCCTTCGACCACGCGCACATTGACGCGCAGCGTGTCGCCGGGGCTGAAATCCGGCACCGTGCGGCTGGCCATGAGCTTCGACAGCTCGCGCGCTTCAAACTGCTCCAGCGTGTTCATCGCTTACTTCCTTGCCGCCGCATCGCCGGTGCCGTCGGCCCCGGTCCGCCTGGTCCACAGATCCGGCCGCCGCTCGCGCGTCGCCCGTTCGGCCTCGGCACGCCGCCACTCGGCGATGCGTGCGTGATGGCCCGA
This sequence comes from Alphaproteobacteria bacterium, assembly GCA_009691025.1. Taxonomy (GTDB): domain Bacteria; phylum Pseudomonadota; class Alphaproteobacteria; order UBA6615; family UBA6615; genus SHWB01. The sequence continues at coordinate 37,537 of SHWB01000014.1, read as the reverse complement.
CAGCAGAACCTCCGGCACCCGCCGTTCCTGCCCGCCGCGGTCGGTCCAGACCGCCGGGCGGGTGAAGTGCGGATACTCGAGCAGGCCCTGCTCGAAACTCTCCTCGACCAGCGACTCCTCCCGGCCGATCACCCCGGGCAGCAGCCGCACAACCGCGTCGATCAACGCCAGCGCGGCAATCTCGCCGCCCGACAGCACATAATCGCCGAGGCTGATCTCCTCGACCGACCAGGCGTCGAGGACACGCTGGTCGATACCCTCGTAGCGACCGCACAGCAGCACCACACCGGGCGCCGCAGCGAGGCCACGCACGCGCGCCTGGTTGAGAGGCCAGCCGCGCGGCGTGAGATAGACGATCGGCCGAGACCGGTCAATGTCGCGCGGGCCGGCGGTGGCCGCCCGCAGGGCCGCGTCGACCACATCGGCCCGCATGACCATGCCCGGCCCGCCACCGAATGGCACGTCGTCCACCGTGGCGTGGCGGTCGGGTGCGAAGCCGCGGATATCCACCGTTTCCAGCCCCCAGAGCCCGGTGGCGAGGCCGCGTCCGGCGAGGCTGTCGCCCAGCGGCCCCGGAAACATGGCCGGGAATAGGGTCAGGACGCTGGCGGTCCACGGCCCAATCGGCGGAATGGCGGCGGTCATCGGGCGGTCTCCCGTCTGCTGCCGGCGGCCATCACCTGGTCCGGCGCGACCACCACGCGGCCTCCGGCGAGGTCGACCGTCGGCACGGCGGCGCGGCTGAACGGCACGGTGGCAACCGCCCCGTCCGGCCCGGCGAACTCGATCGCCGTGCCACCGCCATACTCGTGCACCGCCCTTACCGTGCCGAGGGCCCGGCCGGCGGTATCCTCGACGGCGAGGCCGACCAGGTCGGCATGGTAGAACTCTTCCTCATCCGGCAGCGGCAGTCGGTCGCGGTCGACATAGAAGCGCATGCCGGCCAGTGCCGCCGCGGCATCGCGGTCTGCGATGCCATGCACGGCGGCCAGCAGATGGCCGCGCGGTCCACGCCCCTTGACCGTGATGTCCAGCACACGCTTGCCGTCCTCGCTCGTCACCGGGCCATAGGCGCCGACATCCTCCGGCACCTCCGTGAACGGCCGGATGCGGACGAGGCCGCGCACGCCATGCGCCCCGGCGAAGGCGCCGAGGCAGACGCGAGGGTCCCGCCCGGGACGTATCACGCTCGGCCGCTCAGTTCGCCGCCGCCTCGCCGGCTTCGCTCGCAGCCGCGGCCTGGGCTGCGGCTTCCGCTACGGCGCGCTCCTGCGCCTTCTTCTTGGGCGCGGATTTCTGCGGCTGTTCGCGGCGTACCGAGGCGGGGACGAGACCCGCCGCAGCGAAGAAGCGGGCGACGCGGTCGGTTGGCAGGGCGCCGACACCGAGCCAGTGGCGCGCGCGCGCCTCGTCGAAGCGGATGCGGTCCGGGTGGCCGTGATCGACCATAGGGTTGTAGGCGCCGATGCGCTCGATGAAGCGGCCGTCGCGCGGCATCCGCGAGTCGGCGACGACTATGCGGTAGAAGGGCCGCTTCTTGGCGCCCGCGCGGGCGAGACGGATTTTGAGGGACATAGCTGCTAACGGCTCCGTTGCTGAAGGTCGGTTGTCGGTGGAAGGGTCAGGCCGCCGTCCGGCACATGGCCTCGATCTTGTGGCCGTCCGGGTCGAGGACGAAGGCGGCGTAGTAGTTGGGCGAATATTCGGGCCGCGGGCCGGGCGCGCCGTTGGGCTTCGCGCCGGCGGCCAGCGCGGCCTGCCAGAAGGCGTCGACGGCGGCGCTGCTCGGCGCGACGAGGGCGACATGCGTGCCGCGCGCGGCCAGCGGCGCCTCGCCGGGCGCCTGGGCGACCAGCCACAGCCGCTCGCCATCGGTGCCGCGCGGCGTGCCCCAGGCCGCGGCGCGCTCCATGGTGATACCGCGCGCGTAGCCGAGCGGGGCTAGGGCCGCGTCGTAGAAGGCGATCGAGGCCGCGAGGTCGTGGCAGCCGAGCGAGATGTGGGCGAATTTCATCGCCTTGCGCCTAGCGGCGGACAAAGGGCGGCAGGCCGCCGCTCGGCAGGCGCGGCATGGCGCCCGGTACCATCGGCGCGCCGCCCCCGCCGCCGAAGAGAGCGCCGAGGCCGCCACGCTTCTTTACCGTCTTCATCATGGTCTGCATCTGCTGGAACTGCTTGAGCAGGCGGTTGACCTGCTCGACCGTGGTGCCAGACCCGGTGGCGATACGCCGCTTGCGCGAAGCTTTGAGGATGGCCGGATTGCGCCTTTCGGATGGCGTCATCGCGAGAATGATGGCCTCCTGATGGCGCAACATGCGGTCGTCGATGCGGTGGTCGTTGAGCTGGCGCTGCACCTTGGCGACGCCCGGCAGAAGGCCCATGACGCCGCCGAGGCCGCCCATCTTCTTGAGCTGGCGCAGCTGCTGGACCATGTCGTCGAGGTCGAAGCGGCCCTGCTCGAGTTTCGCCGCGACCTTCTTCGCCTCGTCCTCCTCGACGGCGGCGACAGCCTTCTCAACGAGGCTGACAACGTCGCCCATGCCGAGGATGCGGCCGGCCACGCGCTCGGGATGGAACGCTTCCAGCGCGTCGATGCGCTCGCCGGTGCCGACGAACTTGATCGGGCAGCCGGTCACGGCGCGCATCGAGAGAGCGGCGCCGCCGCGCGCGTCGCCGTCGACGCGGGTCAGCACGATGCCGGTCAGCCCCACCGCCTCGTTGAAGGCGCGCGCGGTGCCAACCGCGTCCTGGCCGGTCATGGCATCGGCGACGAGCAGGGTTTCGGCCGGCTGGGCCGCCTCGCGGATAGCCTTCGCCTCGGCCATCATCGCTTCGTCGATGGCGAGGCGCCCGGCGGTGTCGAGCAGGACGACGTCGTAGCCTTCGAGGCGTGCCTTGTTCATCGCCCGCTTGGCGATGGCGACCGGCGTCTCGCCCGGCACTATGTCGAGCGTAGAGACCAAGGCCTGGTCGCCGAGCACGCGCAGCTGTTCCTGCGCCGCCGGCCGCCGCACGTCTAGCGAGGCCATCAAGACACGCCGCTTGCGCGTCCCGGTCAGGTGTACGCCGAGCTTCGCCGTCGTCGTCGTCTTGCCGGACCCCTGCAGGCCGACCATCATGACGGCGACAGGCGGGCGAGCCTCCAGGTTGATGTCCGTGGCCCCGCCGCCGAGCATCTCTACGAGATGGTCGTGAACGATCTTGACCACCATCTGCCCGGGCGTAACGGACCGGATGACGGCCTCGCCGACCGCCTTCTCATGCACGGAGGCGACAAAATCGCGCACCACCGGCAGTGCGACGTCCGCCTCCAGCAATGCGAAACGGACCTCGCGCATAGCCGCGGCGACGTCGTCGGCGCCGAGCGTACCGCGGCGTTTGAGACGGTCGAGCACATCGCCGAGCCGGCCTGTCAGCGATTCGAACACGAACCTTGCACCCCCATCGTTCCCACGCCCATCCCACTGGGCCAGTGACCAACGCAAAACGCGCCAGTGCGCGAAACTCGCGGACTGGCGGAGCGCCCGGGGGCCCAGGCCCGGGTCGCCACAATGCGGCAGATGAATCCGGGCAGGCGGAACCTAGTGGTGCTGCCCGGTCGCGTCAAGCGCAAGGACGGTTCCTCACGCTGTCGCCGAGGCCTTGCAATAGCATCCATCGTAGCGAGAATTCGTTTCAACATCCGCTCCCGCCACGGCAGTGTTCGGATGCGAATGAATCTGAAATGTCAGTCACTTGAATCACATTGACAGTACGTGGTTGTGATCTTAAGAGCCGTCCGACGGCTACGTTTACCGTGTAGTACCGTCGTATTCGCGGTTATCGCCACGACACAACATTGGGTTGCATCGGCGTCGTATAATACACTTGTTTCACGAACTGATCGGGCGTGATCGACCGTTCTCCAGTTGCTTCGCCAAGTCCGTGTGACAGCGCGCTACGAAGAGATCGCCGGCGGGACGCTAACCTAGGGGCAGGGGAAAAAGGCAGTGCCACACCCGGTAGATATTCACGTCGGCAAGCGCACGCGCCAGCGGCGCGAGATACGTGGGTTGCCGCAGAAGGAACTCGCCCGCCAGCTCGGGATCAGCTTTCAGCAAGTGCAGAAGTACGAGAGCGGCGCCAACCGCATCAGCGCCAGCAAGCTGTGGCAGCTGTGCATCGTGCTCGATGTCGAGCCGGGTTATTTCTTCGAAGGGCTCGATGCCGGAAGCCGCAACCGGCCGCGCGCGGTCGGCGAAGCGCCGCAGGAAGGCTACGAGGCCGATCCCCGCAGCGCGCGTCAGGTTCTCGACCTCAACCAGAATTTCCAGCGGATCGCCAATGCCCGCGTCCGTCGGCAGGTGGTGCAGCTCGTCAAGTCGTTGACGGGAAGCTGACGCGGGGCCCGTGCCGGGCCGGCGCCGCCATTCGGGGTGGACGCCACCGGCAGGGGAGCCATATATCCTTGCCGCCATGGCGCAGCGCGATTTCCTCAAGATGCAGGGTCTCGGCAACGACTTCGTCGTCGTCGATGCGCGCGCGCGCCCGTTTGCCGCTGATGCGCCTCTGTCGCGCGCGCTGGCCGACCGGCGCACCGGCATCGGCTGCGACCAGCTTATCGTCGTTGAGCGGCCGCACACGCCCGGCGCCGACGTCTTCATGCGCATCCTCAACGCCGATGGCAGAGAGGTAGACGCATGCGGAAATGCCACGCGATGCATCGCCCGCTGGCTTTACCTCGAGGAAGGGCTGTCGCGGCCGACCGTCGAGACGAATGCCGGCCTGCTCGTGACGGAGATCCGCGAGGGCGGGGCGGCGATCGCCGTCGATATTGGTCTTGCCGCGGACGGCTGGCGCGCGATCCCGCTGTCCCGCGAGGCCGACACGCTGCACCTGCCGCTGGCGCGTGGGCCACTGTCCGATCCCGTGGGCGTCTCGGTGGGCAACCCGCATGTCGTCTTCTTCGTGCCCGATCCGGAGGCGATCGCCCTAGAGGAACTCGGCCCGGCGATCGAACACGATGCGCTGTTTCCCCAGCGCACCAATGTCGAGGTGGTCGGCGTCGAAAGCCCGTCGCGGCTGCGCATGCGCGTCTGGGAGCGCGGCGTCGGCATCACCCGGGCATGCGGCACGGGCGCCTGCGCGGCCGCCGTGGCGGCGCACCGGCGCGGCCTCACCGGCCGCAGCGTCATTGTCGAACTCGACGGCGGCGAACTGGCGATCGAGTGGCGCGCAGACGGCCATGTCGTTATGACCGGGCCGGCGGCCATCAGCTTCACCGGTTCCTTCGACGAGGAGGCGTGGCGTCGCGCGGTCGCGCGTGGGTGAACAGCGCGGTATCAATTTCGGCTGCCGCCTCAACGCCTTCGAGGCGAATGTCGCGCGCCGCTCGGATACCCTGGCGGGCCTCGCCGATGCCATCGTCGTCAACACATGCGCCGTCACGGCGGAGGCGGAGCGACAGGCGCGCCAGGCGATGCGACGCGCCCGCCGCGACAATCCAGAGGCCACCATCGTGGTCACGGGGTGCTCCGCCCAGATCGCGCCCGAACGCTGGGCTACCATGGCCGAGGTCGATCGCGTTCTCGGCAATGTCGAGAAGCTGGCGACGTCAAGCTACGCAGCGGCGGCGCCGAGCCTGCTCGTAGGCGACATCGCCACGTCCCGCATCGGCGCCCCGGCCAAGCTGCCGGCCGGCTTCGGGGGCCGCGCGCGCGCCGTGGTTGAGGTGCAGAACGGCTGCAACCATCGCTGCACCTTCTGCGTCATCCCGCTCGGTCGCGGGCCGTCGCGCAGCGTGCCGGCCGGGGCGGTCGTCGACCAGGTGCGCCGCGCCGTTGCGGCCGGTTTCAACGAAATCGTGCTGTCGGGCGTCGACATCACCGCCTGGGGCGCTGATCTGCCGGGCCAGCCCTCCTTCGGCGGCCTCGTGCGCCGCCTGCTTGCCGCCGTGCCCGAACTGCCCCGCCTGCGCCTGTCCTCGCTCGACCCCGCCGAAATCGACGAGGCGATGTTGCGCGCCATCGCCGAGGAGCCGAGCCTGATGCCGCATCTGCATCTCTCTCTGCAGGCCTGCAACGACATGGTCCTCAAGCGCATGAAGCGGCGCCACGACCGGGCGGGCGCGCTGGCCATGATCGCGCGGGCACGCGCACTTCGCCACGATGCGGCGTTCGGCGCCGACCTCATCAACGGCTTTACCACCGAAAGCGAGGAGATGTTCGCCGACACGCTGGCTTTCGTCGCGGAGGACGGGCTTGCCTGGCCGCACGTCTTTCCCTATAGCGCCCGGCCCGACACGACGGCTGCCCGCATGCCGCAGTTGCCGCGGGCCTCGGTGAAGAAGCGTGCCACGCTGCTGCGAGCCGCCGGCGACGTTGCGCGCGGCCGCTTCCTCGCCGGCGAGGCGGGGGCGCTGCGCGAGGTTCTGGTCGATGATCGTCAGATGGCCCGCACGCCGCAATTCGCGACGGTCGTGCTCGATCGGCCGGACTATCCGGGTAGCCTTGTTGCCGTACGGATCACGGACCACGACGGCGACAAATTGTACGGCGCGGTGCAGGAGCGCCAGGCGGCATGAGTTACGGAAGCTGGCTCGGCCGCCTGCGCGCCGGTCTCGCGCGATCCTCGTCGCGGCTGACGGAAAGCGTCGCCGGCATCTTCCGCGCCGGGAGGCGCGTGGACGCGACGACCATAGCCGAACTCGAGGATGCGCTGATCGAGGCTGATCTTGGCCCAGCGACGGCGAGCCGACTCTCCTCCGGCCTCGCGCGGCGACGCTTCACCGGTGACGACACGGTCGCCGAGGTGCGCGCGGCGCTCGCCGCCGACATCGCGGCGATTTTGACCCCGGTAGCGCGGCCGCTGGTCGTCGGCACGGCCCGGCCGCACGTCATCCTCGTCGTCGGCGTCAACGGCACGGGCAAAACGACGACTATCGGCAAGCTCGCCCGCCTGTTCGCCGCCGAAGGCCACAAGGTTATGCTCGCCGCCGCCGATACCTTCCGCGCCGCGGCGATCGAACAATTGCAGATGTGGGGCGAACGCACCGGGGTGCCAGTGGTGGCGCGCCAGTCCGGCACCGATCCGGCCGCCGTGGCCTGGGACGCCGTCGAGCGGGCAAAGGCAGAGGGCGTCGATGTCCTGCTCGTCGACACGGCCGGACGTCTGCACAACAAGGCCAATCTGATGGCCGAGCTGCAGAAGGTGATCCGCGTGATCAAGCGGCAGGACGAGGCCGCGCCGCACGACACACTGCTCGTCATCGACGCGACCACCGGGCAGAACGCCCACGCTCAGGTGGAGACGTTCCGCGATCTCGTGGCCATCACGGGGCTCGTCGTCACCAAGCTCGACGGCACGGCCCGCGGCGGCGTGGTGGTAGCGCTGGCGGACCGCTTCGGACTGCCGATCCATGCCATCGGCGTGGGCGAAGGGGCCGACGATCTGCGCCCCTTCGCAGCCGATGCCTTTGCCGCGGGGCTTGTCGGTACCGAGGCCGGCGATACCGGCGAAGATACCACGGACTGAGGCCACCATGACCGCCCTCCTGCGCCTCGCCGTCGAAGCCGGCCCGCTGCTCGTCTTCTTAGTCGTCAATGGCCGCGGCGGACTGCCAGAGCTGCACATCCTGTTCGGCGTCGCCGGCGATCACGCCCAGCAGGGCCTGTTCGATGCCACCGCGGCGTTGATGGCGGCAACCCTGGCGGCGATCGTCACAGGCTACGCGGCGGAGAGGCGGCTGCCCCTGCTGCCGCTGGTCAGCGGCTTCTTCGTCGTCGTGTTAGGCGGGCTGACGCTGGTCCTGGCCGACGAGCTGATCATCAAGCTCAAGCCGACCATCGTGAACACGCTATTCGCCACCGCTCTCCTCGGCGGACTCGCCTTCGGAAGGTCACTGCTGAAGCCTTTACTTGGCGCGGCGTTCGAGATGGACGATCCGGGCTGGCGCGCACTGACCCTGCGCTGGGGCCTGTTCTTCGTTCTGCTCGCGGTTCTCAACGAGATCGTCTGGCGGCTGTTCGAGACCGAGACCTGGATAGCCTTCAAGCTGTTCGGCATCCTGCCCCTGACGGTGATCTTCGCGCTGTCGCAGACCCCGCTGCTGCTGCGCCACCGTCAGGATGGCGGCGGCAGTACGGAGTCGCGCTAGACGCGCAGAACCAGCCGCGCGCCACGCCGCATCGGCCAGCCTTCGATCCCGAGGCCGGAGTATGGTGCAGGAGCTGGCGCCGGCGCCAGCGGCGCGCCGGTACCGGCCGGGCGTGGCGCTGACGGGGTCAGCCGCGCCGCCAGACCGGCGAGAATCGATCCGACGGATTCTGCGGACATGAACCGGTTCACCTCTGGCCTGTGACGGCACAAGAGTGGACGCAGCATGGTTGATGTCCGGTAAACGGCCCCGTCACGGCGCGTCGCGGCGCGGGCGATTCGCCGCGACATCGTTAACGCCGTGGTAAACGGCGGCGCCGACACTGATCCAGCCGGGTCATGCCCCGGCTGATACGACGCGCAACGGATTCGGCAAGGCACCATGGGTGACGAGAGCGGTATCGACGGCGACGAATTGCTGCGCGTGGCGCGCGACAGTTCGAGCGAAAGCCGCCGCCAGATCGTCGATACCATAGACGATCTGTTCGAGGGCGAGGCCGGGCAGCTGAGCGCGCGCGAGCGAGAGCCGATGAACGACATCCTGCGCCAGATCGTGCACGAGGTCGAGGTTTCGGTACACAAGCACCTTGCCATCCGGCTGTCGGACATCGTCAATGGCGGCACCGGCAACGACACGCTCGATAGCGGCATCGGCAACGACACGGTCCTCGGCGGCGCCGACAACTACACCGCCCCATTCGAGATTGCCAGGGCACCGACATCTATGACGGCGGCACCGGCAACGATACGCTTCGCGTCGAGCTGACCGCGGCGCAGTTCACCGACATGGAGACTTATCTCCAGATAGACGAACTGCGCGACTTCATCGTCGCCAATGCCAACGCGGCGAGGCTCAGGTCGACCTCGGCGGTGGCGCCGACATATTCCTCGGCGGCGACGACTCCAACATCGTCCATGGCGGCTAAGGCGCCGACCAGTTGTTTGGTGGCGCGGGCATCGACCAATTGTTCGGCGGCCAGGGCAACGACTATATCGAAGGCGGCCAGGGCGCCGGCGTGCTCGAGGGTGGCGTAGGTGACGACGACGTCAGTGGCCGCGGCGGCGCCGACACGATCCGCGGCGGCAGTGGCGCCGACGAGCTGCGCGGGGGCGGCGGCAACGACATCATCCATTTCGACTAGGTCGCCTTCGTCGTCACTTCATACAGTTCCGACTACACCAGCGACGATGCCTTTATCTCCGGCGGCGGCGGCATCCGCGACCAGTTGATCGGCACGAGCGGCAACGACGTGTTCGACATGAGCGAGTCGCGCTGGGACTGGCCGACCGGCGAGATCGAGTTTTTGAATCTCGGTGGCGGTGCCGACACCTTCCTCGGCCACGTCGGTGCCATCCTGAATTACCAGACTTTCGTGTTTGGTGGTGGCGGCGACTATATCATCACCAATCTCGGCGTCAGCACGCCGGCCTACGACATGTCTCACATAGAAACGTCGTTCGACCCTACGACCGGCGAGTGGACGGTCACCTACACGCGAGCCAACACGACCCAGAACACGGTCGAACTGACGATCGCCGACATCCAGGAGAGCGTCGGCGGCAACATCGGTAATTGGGATCCGACGGGCAACCTGAAGACAATTTTCTCCGGCAATCCAAATTTCGTCGACGAGCAATAGATCGATGGCGGTGACGGCGCCAACACGGTGTGGGGCTCGATCGGGACTGACATCATTTTCGGCGGCGCCAACGACACCGATGAGAATGCCGAATACTTCGACGATCTCATCTACTCCGGAGAGGGCGATGACATCCTCATGGGCGGTGCCGTCTACGACAGCTACTACTTCGCCCGCGACTGGGGGCACGACCTCATCATAGACGGCAACACCTCGATGCTTGGCTGGGATTCGATCGCCGTGCGCGATCCCTTTAACGTCGCCGCCAACCCTTACGCCAACGTGCTCGTCTTGTTCTAGGGATTCACCAATTTCGAGGGCCAGGACTTCGACATATACACCTCGAAGGCCGGCGTCACCTCGGCCAATCCCGGCGACGCCAACGGCGTTACCTTTACCAACAATACCGACGGCACCTGGACGATCGCCTTCAACGACGTCAGCGGGACTATCACCTTAGCCGGCGCCGAAATTACCGAGATTGAGTTGCATCAGACCGATGCCGGCATCAATACCCAGTTCGTCTACAACGATCAAGGCACGTCGTCGTGCCTCGACGACACCTACGACCCCATCTGATTCGCCGGCGCTACGCCGTCAGCGCGGCGACGCCGGGGAGGGTACGGCCCTCGAGCCATTCGAGGAAGGCGCCGCCCGCGCTCGACACATAGCTCAGCCCCTCCATCACGCCGGCGCGCCGCAGCGCCGCCACCGTGTCGCCGCCGCCGGCAACCGACAGCAGCGCGCCCTCGGCCGTCAGCTTCTCCACGTGCCGCGCCACGGCCACCGTAGACGCGTCGAAGGGCGACGTTTCGAACGCGCCGAGTGGCCCATTCCATACCAGGGTGCGCGCCTCGCCGAGCGCGGCTATGATGGCGGTCACCGTTGCCGGACCGACATCGAGAATCATGTGGTCCGCCGGCACCGCGTCGATGGCGACGGTCACCGTCGCCACGCCGGACTTCAGCGTCTCGGCCACCACGACGTCGACTGGCAGCACGATGCGTGTGCCGCACGCGGCAGCGCGGGCGGCGATATCGCGCGCCGTCGCCGCCATCTCGTGCTCGCACAGAGACTTGCCGACCTCGACGCCGCGCGCCGCGAGAAAAGTGTTGGCCATGCCGCCGCCGATGACCAGGCAATCGACGCGCGCGACGAGATTGCCCAGCAGGTCGAGCTTGGTTGACACCTTGGCACCGCCGACGATCGCCGCCACCGGCCGCTTCGGCGCACCCAGCGCGGCCTCCAGCGCCGACAGCTCGGCCTGCATCAGTCGCCCCGCCGCCGCCGGCAGCAGGCGGGCCACGGCCTCGGTCGAGGCGTGGGCGCGGTGCGCGGCCGAGAAGGCGTCGTTGACGTAGAGTTCGGCTAGGGACGCCAGCTCCTTCGCGAAGGCTTGGTCGTTGGCCTCCTCGCCGGCATGGAAGCGCAGATTCTCGAGCACGAGAATGCCGCCGGGAGGCAGCGCCGAGACGGCGGCGGCGGCCTCGGGCCCGATACAGTCGAGGGCGAAGGCCACAGGCCGGCCGAGCACCGCGCCGAGGGCGGCTGCGATGGGGGCAAGCGACATAGATGCAACTTTCCTGCCCCCCGGCCGATCGAAATGCGAGGCGACGATCACGCGCGCGCCCCGCTCCGCCAGTTCGACGATGGTTGGCGCCAGGCGTTCGAGTCTGGTCGAGTCCGGCACACGCCCGTCGGCGACGGGAACGTTGAGGTCGGCCCGCAGCAGGACGCGGCGGCCGGCGACGTCGAGGTCGTCGATGGTACGGAAGGCAGGCATGTCGGGCTCTCTTGGGCTGTCCGTCGGCGTTGGCGACCGGCGCCGATGAAGCACATCACCACGGTCGATTGCAACGGCGCGAAGGCACCGGCAGCCGGGGCGATCGGCCCGGGAGGGCTTTGCGCCGCCACGAGGGGAGCCTTAGACTGAACTAGCGCGAGCGGCTTCGCCGTAACCGCGTGCCGCTACGGGGGTCGTCCCGTTCCGGTCGTCCCCGAGGCCCAGAACAGCGACAAGGCCGATGATCGACGAAGCTGCGGGCCTGATCGACAGCACGACGGTGCGCCTCAAGCGCTGCCGCCACGGCATGATGATGTACCCTCTGCGCGACCCGCATGTCGGTCCGTCGTTCGACCGCTACGGCTAATACGGCGATGCAGAAGTGCGCCTGATCTAACAGCTCGTTGAGCCTGGCAGCACTGCGGTCGATGTTGGTGCGCATATCGGCGCGCTGACGGTGCCTCTGGCCCGCCGGGTGGGGGCGCATGGACGCCTCGTTGCCCTGGATACGCAGCGCATATTGTTCCATATGCTGTGCGGCAATCTTGCGCTCAACCATCTTGCGCAGGTCGATGCCCGCCAGGCGGCGGGACGGTGCGTAGGCACGGTCCGGGTGCCGCCGACGGACTATGCCCGCGGCGCCTCTGCCAACATGACTCCCCTGTTGGCGCGCGACCGCGGCGAGGCGGTGGCACTGGTGACGATCGACTCTCTCGAACTGCCCGTGTGCCACTTCCTCAAGATCAACGCCGACGGAATGGAAAGCGACGTGATCGCCGGAGCCGAGGAGATGATCTATCGCGATCGGCCATTCCTCTATGTCGAGAACGAGCGCCCGGCGCAGTCCGCAGACCTGATCCGTCGCATCCTCGACCTTGAATACCGGCTGTACTGGTGTCTCTCTCCAATGTTCATCTCGGATAATTTCTTCGCCGAAACGCGCAACGCTCTTCGAGCGCGTCGTCTCGGTCAACATGCTCGGCATCCCCTCGGAGCGTCCGCAGACCGTCACCGGCGGGTGCGAGGTGACCGGCCCCAACGACCGCCGGGACGCGCCGGCACCGGGCGCCGATACCTGACCTGCCTGGCCCCTTGCCGTCAGGCGCTGCCGCGCCACTCGCGCCAGAGGCCCAGCTTCTGCTGCATTGTGCGGTCGGAGAAGCTGAAGAGCACGGCGTCGTCGTCGGCCTCCAGCCGGTGCTGTACCCAGCCGGGCACGGCGAAATGGTCGCGCGGCCCCCACGGCAGGCTGCGCGCGTCGCTGTCTTCGCCGGCGACGAGGCGGCCGCTGCCCTCGACAACCGAGTAGACCGTGTGCTCGGTCGAGCGGTAGGGCGCGGTGCGGAATCCCCTGGGTAGCAACTGCAGGAATGTCGACATCGTCGGCATGGCCGGCCCGCCGGTTAGTGGATTGATGTATTCCATCTTGATGGCTAAGCAGGGATCGAGATACTGCGTTCGCCGCATCGTCTCCAGCGCCTCGCGAGATTCCTCGTAGGGGTACGAAAAGATCGGCGACGTCGGCGCCGAATAGCTGTCGCCGACCGGGCGCATGTTGGTGCCATATCGCGCGCGTGTGTAGCCGGCAGGCGTGTTCGCCGGAAACTGCGGCTCGGGGTACGGTTCCGCGAAGCTCGTGGCGGTAAAGTGCACGATCGGGATGTCGATCCCGTCGAGCCACACCATCGGCTGGTTGCTGTCATTGCCGTGGTCGTGCCAGGTCCAGGACGGGGTGATGACGAAATCGCCCGTCGCCATCGTCACCCGCTCGCCGTTGACCGAGGTGTAGGCGCCGTCGCCCTCGACAATGAATCGCAGCGCCGACGGCGTGTGCCGATGAGAAGGCGCGATCTCGCCCGGCAGGATGAGCTGCAGGCCGGCATACAATGTGTCGACCGCCTGTGATGTACCGCGCAGCGCCGGGTTCTCGAGTATCAGGACGCGCCGCTCGGCCTCGGCCGCGCTGATGATGCCGCCCGATTCCAGGATGAACGGCCGCACCTCGTCGTAGCGCCAGACATGCGACACGGCGCGCGTGACCGGTGCCTTCGCCACCAGCTTGTGCAGGACTTCCCACAACGGCGCCATCTCGATGGCACCGATGCGCCGGTAGAAATCGGCGCGATTGGCAGCGACACTGCCGTCGGCAGCCATGGTCAGGATCTCCCGGTCGCGGAGTCGGACGTAAGCTTGGTATTCCGCAGCCAACCCGTCAACGGGCGCGCCGCCCGGCCGGTCTCAGGATGCGGGCGGCGCCTCGCGCGTGTGCAGAAAGAGCCGGCCGCGGTCGAGGGACAGGATCGGTACATAGTGGCTGATTTCGCCCTGCTCGACGACATTGGGAATCAGTGCATCGAGCATCAGCACGCGTTCGTCGAGCCATGCGGCGGTGACGGCGTGATGACGGTTGCGGCGGCTGTCGACCAGCATCACCACGCGCAGGCGATGCGGGTGGTAACCCAGCGCCATCAGCAGCTTGTACTTGGCGACCGCAAAATCCTCGCAATCGCCGCCATTCTCGAGAAAGTCATCGACGTCGGCCCAGTAATCGCCGACGCCGTAGTTGACGCTGTCCTCGACCCATGGCGTCTGGTTGACGAAGCGGTTGACGATGGCGCGGCGCTGGAACGGGTCGAGCGTACGGGCGGCGGCGATGGTGGCGGACCACGAACTGCCTGCGGCCTACGCTTTCGGCACCCATGGGCGGATGGCGCGTGCCAGCGCGCCGAGGGCGCGCTCGGACGCCGGGCGTCGAGTACGCGGGCCCTAGGCAGGCGATCCTCCGGCCGGCCGATATACCGCTCTTCGGTGCGCAGCAGCGGCAGGAAGAGATCCGGCGCTGTCGCGGCGATGTCCGGCGGCGTGGCAGCAAGGGCACGACCGGGCGCAGCCAGCACGCCCGCTCCGGTCGCCAGACCGGCCCCCAGCCCAATCAGAAACTTCCTGCGATCCGGCACACCCGATCACCCGATCACCAGATACACTCTAGCACCGCCGCGGCGCGCTGCCGAGCCGGCAGAGGTTAACGCGGTGCGGCGTCGGGTCACCCCGCGATGCGTTCGGCGGCGGCAAGCAGCAGGGCATCGGCGCCGGATGCGGCGGTCAGGCCGAGGCCGAACGGAAGGCCTTCCGCCGTCGCCAGAGGCGCTGACAGGGCCGGCATCCGCCCGAGCGGGGCGAGGCCGTTGAGCGGCTCGTTGGTGTTGCGCAGCACGTCGTGGTCGGCGGTCGACTGGCCGCGGCGCGGCTGCGGGCAGGGCGAGGCCGGCATGGCCAGCACGGCATCGCTGGACAGCATGCCGTCGAGGCGCGCCACGATGCGTTCGCGGGAGGCGAGGGCGGTGGCGAGTGCGGCATCGTCGACGGCGCGGCCTAGGGCGAAGCGATGCTTCGCCGTGTCGCCGAGCCGTGGGTCATGGGCCTCGACCCAGGCGCGGTTCGACCCCCAGGCCTCGCGGAAGCGGATGGTGCCCATCACCCGCCCCCAGGCGCGGATGCCATCCAGCCCGGGCAGTACCGCCAGCCGGATCGGCTCGGCGCGCAGGCCGAGCCGACCTGCGACGGTGGCGATGGCCGTGTCGAGCGCCGCGCGCAACGGCGCGGCCAGCAGTGCCATCGCGTCCTCCGCGACGAGCGGGCGGTGCGGGTGCGGCACCTGTCCCGGCGGCAGCAGGGCGCGGCCGACGCGCGCCATCGTCGCCGCGTCGCGGGTGAACCAGCCGACGGCATCGAAGCTCGGCGCGAGCGGCATGACGCCGTCGAGCGGGACGGTCGATGGCGATGCGCGAAAGCCCCACAGGTCGCAAAAGACGCCGGTAGTCGGATAGAGCCGACGGTATCGCTGCCCAGGGCGAAATCGACCAGCCCGGCTCCCACCGCCGCCGCCGAGCCGGAGGACGAGCCGCCCGGCACATGGTCAGGCGAGGCACTGTTGTGCGGCGTGCCATAGAACGGGCTCTCGCCGGTCAGGCCATAGCAAAGCTCCTCGAGGATGGTCTTGCCGGTCAGCGTGGCACCGGCGGCGACGAGGCGCGAGATGGCCGGTGCCGTCGCGATTGCCGCCGCCCGTCCGGTATCCGGGGACGTCGAAGCAGTCCTTGGCGGCGAAGGTTAGCCCGGACAGCGGGCCGCCCGGCGTGCCGTCGAGCCGGACGGAGGTCCCCGGACGAAAGCGTTCGCTGGGTCGTCTATAGCCTAGGCTCCTCGCAGCATCGTCCGTTACATTCCCGTGGCCGGCAGGCGGCGTCCAGCCCCGCCGGTGTCACTCGGCGATATGGGTCAATGGTAGCGCCGTGCGGTAGGAGACCTGCTTCAGTGCGAAGGACGATTTGATGCTGGCGACGCCGCGGATACGCGTCAGACGGTCCATCAGGAAGCGCTGGAAGGCGTCGATGTCCGGGGCGACGACGCGTAGCAGATAATCCGCGTCGCCGGTCATCAGGTAGCATTCCATGACCTCGGGGCGCGCGGCGATCTCGCGCTCGAACTCGGCCAGCGCCGTCTCGATCTGCTTTTCCAGCGTCACCTGCACGAACACCGACACCGGCAGGCCGATGGCACCGGGGTCGAGCAGCGAGACGTAGCGGCGGATGACGCCCTCCTCCTCCAGCCGCTTGACGCGGCGCAGGCAGGGGGAAGGCGAGAGATGCACCTCGCGCGCAAGCTCGGCATTGGGCGTGCGCGCGTCGGTCTGCAGCCGGTCAAGGATCCGACGATCGGTTTTGTCGAGGGCAATCGGGGGCATGTCGTGCTCCGGAAGGTCGGTATATTGGCAGAACGTTGCGTCATCTGGCCCAAACACCGCCGACAACGCAATCCCCCGCGCGATTCGGAATGGTACAATCCGCCCGTCGTCGGGTTTGGACGACAGCGAGGAGACAGTCAATGCCCGCCCGTACCCGTTCGGCGCCCGCCGCCGCAGCCCGGCGTAACCTGCCGGAAGCCATGCCGGGGCCCGACGACATCCGAATGCTCGAGGAGATCGAGCGCAAAGTGCTGTGGCTGGCTTCCTGGATGATCCACAACGCCAATCACATCCGGCCGTCGCGCGACGGTCTCAAGGTCGGTGGCCACCAGGCCTCTTCCGCCTCGTCGACGACGCTGCTGACGGCGCTCTATCTCAACGTGCTAAATCCGGAAGACCGCGTGGCGGTGAAGCCGCACGCCTCGCCGGTCTTCCACGCCCTCCAGTACCTGCTCGACCGCCAGTCTCTCGACCAGTTGCAGCGCTTCCGCTCCCTCGGCGGCATCCAGTCCTACCCCTCGCGCACCAAGGACGCCGACGATGTCGACATCTCGACCGGTTCGGTCGGCCTTGGCGTCGGCTGCTCGCTGTTCGCCACGCTGGTGCAGGATTACGTTCGCCTGCACGGGCTAGTGCCGGACGGCACGCCGCGCCGTCGCATCGTCTCTCTGCTTGGCGATGCTGAACTCGACGAGGGTAATGTGTACGAGGCGATGCTCGAGGGCTGGAAGCACGACGTTCGCAATGTTTGGTGGGTGATCGACTACAATCGCCAAAGCCTCGACGGCGTCGTTCACGACGATCTGTTCCAGCGCATCCGCGACTTCTTCAAGACGGTCGGCTGGAAGGTGATCGAGCTGAAATACGGTAAGCTGTTGCAGGCGGCGTTCGAGCGGCCGGGCGGCACGGCCCTGCGCAAATGGATCGACGACTGCCCCAACCAGCTCTATTCCGCCCTCGTCTTCAAGGGCGGGCCGGCCTGGCGCGAACATCTGCAGCGCGATCTCGGTCATGTCGCTGTCATCCGCGACATTATGGCGGAGCACGACGACGCGGCGCTGCACCGGCTGATGACCAATCTTGGAGGCCACGACATGACGGCAGTGCTGGAAGCCTTCCACGCTGTCGAGGACGACACGCCGCACTGCTTCATCGCTTACACGATCAAGGGCTTCAACACGCCGCTCGCCGGCCACAAAGACAACCATTCTGGCCTGATGAACCTCGACCAGATGGCAGCCTTCCGCAAGCAGCATCGCGTCGGCGACGGCGAAGAATGGACGGCGTCGGCGGGCCTCGACGTGGCACCAGACGAACTCGCGGCATTTCTCGACCGTGTGCCATTCCGCCGTCGTGGCGCGCCGGACCGGCGCGGGCCGGCGATCCCGGTCGAGCCGATGCCGGTGCCGCGCGCCGCCCGCATGTCGACGCAGGAAGCCTTCGGCCGCATCATGAACGACATCGCGCGGCGCAAGGACGAGGTCTCGCGCCGTATCGTCACGACCACGCCGGACGTGACCGTGACGACCAACCTCGCCGGCTGGGTCAACCAGCGTGGGCTGTTCCGCCGCGAGGAGGTGGCCGACGTGTTCCGCAAGGAACGCGTGCCGTCGGCCTTCAACTGGTCGATGGGCCCGAAGGGCCAGCACATCGAGCTGGGCATCGCCGAGAGCAACATGTTCCTTCTGCTCGCCGCGCTGGGGTTGTCGGAACAATTGTTCGGCGCGCGCCTGCTGCCGGTCGGCGCGCTCTACGACCCGTTCATCGCGCGAGGCCTCGACCAGCTCAACTACGCCTGTTACCAGGATGCGCGATTCATGCTGGTGGCGACGCCTTCGGGCATCACGCTGGCGCCGGAGGGCGGTGCGCACCAGTCGGTCTCCACACCGCTGATCGGTCTCTGCCAGCCCGGCCTCACCTCGTTCGAGCCGGCCTATGCCGACGAACTGGCGGCGCTGATGACCTGGGGCTTCGAGCATATGCAGGCGGAGAAGGGTGGCTCGGTCTATCTGCGTCTTTCCACACGCCAGATCGACCAGCCCAAGCGCAACTTCGATGCATCGCTCGCCACGGCGGCTATCGACGGCGGCTATTGGGCAGTGCCGCCAGCCCCCGGCGCCGAACTCGCGATCGTCTACACCGGCGCGGTGGCGACCGAGGCGCTGGCGGCGCATGCGGCGCTGGTCGAAGACATTCCCGGTGCCGGGTTGCTGGCGATCACCTCGGCTGACCGGCTGTTCCAGGACTGGCAGGCGGCGCAAAAGGCGCGGCGGCAGGGCGAGCGCCAGGCACCGTCCACCGTCGAGCACCTGCTCGGCCGTCTGGCGCCCGATGCCGGCATCGTCACCGTGCTCGACGGGCATCCGGCGACGCTGGCCTGGCTCGGTTCCGTTGCCGGCCACTACCTCGCTGCGCTCGGCGTCCAAGCTTTCGGCCAGTCGGGAGACTTGCCAGACCTCTATCGCGTCTATGGCATCGACAGCGAGGCGATTGTCGACGCCGCAGCGACGGTGGTCGGTCGCCGCTATGCGCGGCGCGGTCTCGTCGCCCTACCGCAAGCGGCGGAATAGCTAGCAGCTGGCCCGCAGGCGGCCGCCCTCGACCGGCGCCAGACGGCCATCGGCAACGAGGCGATGCCGCAGCATGTCGATGAGGTCGCCGCGGTCTTCGGACTCGGTCGAATTCAGTTGCAGGACGTCGTATCCGTCCCCGCCACGGGCGAGGAACTCGTTCGTGGCGATACGGCACCTGGCGCCATGATTGAGCGGGACGTCGCCGAAGAGGATGCTGCAGATTCGCGCACCAGGTCGGCCGGTCAGGGTGTAGCGGGTGGTCACGCCGGAAACGTGAAGGAAGCGCGGACTGCCGATGCTGGCCGCGTCGAGGCCGCTCTCCAACAACGCGGCGAGGCGGCGTCCCGTCAGCGTGACCGTGACGATGCGATTGCGAAAGGGCAGGGCCATCAGCAGATCGCGTAATGTGTAGACATCGCCAGGATTGAAATCGCGGTCGTCACGGATGGCACCGGCATTGATGAACGCAATATCGGCTCCGGCCACGCTGCGCATCGCGTCGGTGACATAGTTTGCGAAGGCAATCTCGATGCGGCGCAACGGCGCGCGCGCGAGATCTAATGGTGCGGCGACAGTCGCGAGCGGTTCGCCTATTCGATGGCTGAATACCGCGTAGTGCTGGGCAATCACGATGTTGGCGAATCGGTCGGGTTAGAGGCGCGTGGTGTCGCGGAGCCGTATGTCGGCGCGCCAACGGGTAACCGTTTCCTGTGTCGTGACCTCGAAGAAGCGGTCGGGATCTAACTCCTCGGGCGCCGTCGGGACCGACGGGGCGAGATCGGACGCCTTGACCACTTCGCGGATCGTGCGGTGCAAGTGTAGGTCAGCGACGGCAATGCGGTCGCCGGCCTCGGCGGGGTACAACGCGATACTCGTGGCGTCGGCTTCCAGACAGAACGGCGCGTTGGAGGTCGGGCACTGTGCGGCGAATATCAAATCTACGCCGCCGTCCTCCCGGATGCGGCCTATGTCTTCGCGGCGCAGGTCTGCGAGCGCGATGACCACTTCCGCACCCGCGTCCCGCAATTCGGCGGCGACCGTCGCGGCGGTGGCGACATGGTCGTCGATAATCAACGATCATGGAGAGGAAATTAGTGAGGTTTAGCGCGGCAACAATCCCATAAATCCGAGCCGATACTATGCCACCTAGACGATCTCGAATCGTGTCGTTCCGGACGGTATGCCGCCGTCGACAGTTCTCGCATTCGACGGGACGACGGTAAAGCGCGCCTCGGCGAACCGCCGCGACGCGATGCTTGCACCGAAATTGAATTCGTGGTGGCCCGGTGACATGACCGTAACGCCAAGGCGGTTGAGCATGTTGATGGCGTGAACTCCCCCGTCGAGCGCGGAGAACAGGGAGGGCGAGTACAGGTTGCAGGCGTGGACGACGATGACGGCGTCGCTATCTCGGCGATCCTCCTCGACGACGGCGTAAATGAGGGCCTAACCGCCACGTCCGTTCAACTCGAAGATTCTCTGGGTATCCGATATCGGCACGATCACGATGCGCGCTTCGTCGCGCACCTCGTTGTCCTGGTCGGACAAAGCGATTGCCGGAACTGCCGCCAGCGCGAACGCTACGCCAAGGACGAATCACGAGCGTCTCAAATGATTCATCATCTTCCCCCGTGCATGCCAGCACAGCGCAGTTCCCGGGAGGAATTCGATGCCGATGCTTGAGGTTATCGCACCCGTCGCACTCATGCTGGCGCTCACAGCGGGGGGCCTGCAGGCCGGCGCCCAGACGCAGGCTGGCGCGGCAAGCAAGCCGTAATTTGTCGAAGACTAAAACGACGTGAATATTATTGGTGGCCGCAAGATTATTTATCGCGATTTCGAGCCGAATCTCGAAAAGGCAGCGCGTGCGGCCGCAGATCGATCCCGGCGCGAAGATCGCCGATCCTAAGGTGGATCGATGGGTGAGCTGGTCGCGTGCCCTTGCGGAACTCAGCCCGGTCTAGCGCATGCGCGCGATACACGGCGCCGTGCAGCAGAAGTTCAGGTACGTCACCGACGCCACCAACTGGAACTAGCCAGATTACTGGGAGACGCCGGAGGAGGTGGTGGCGCGCGGCAGAATGGATTGCGAGGGCTTCGCCATCTTCAAGTACTTCCTCGCCGTGCATGCCGGCATCGACCCGGAAACCATGCTGGTGCCGGCAAGAATCATCCCGTCGACGCGCGATGGTCATGCCGTGCTGGTCTCCCGCGTCGACGATGGCGGACGCGATAGCTTCTTCATTCTCGATAACCGCCTGCGGCACATGCTGGCGATCTAGGACGACGGCGACCTCGTGTCTGCCTTCTCCGTCGACCCCGATCGCTACCTCGTCTATCTGCCGAACAAGGACCAGCGCCCCGTCGCCGCCCGCTAGGCGCCAGCCGGGCTGGCTTCCGGCCCCGACCGGTTCTAAGGTCCGCCTCCCGAAGCGCGGAGGCCCTGTGTGGCACAGTTGAAGCTCGGCGTTCTCGACCAGTCTCCGGTGCGCGCCGGCGGTACCGCCCGCGACGCGCTCGCCGAGACGGTGCGCCTCGCCCAGGCAGCGGAGGGTCTCGGCTACTCCCGCTACTGGCTGGCCGAGCATCACGGCACGGATGGCTTCGCCGGCTCGGCGCCCGAGTTGCTGATCGCGCGTGTCGCCGCGGCGACCGAGACGATCCGCGTCGGCTCGGGCGGCGTCATGCTGGCGCATTATAGCCCGCTCAAGGTGGCGGAGAATTTCCGCCTGCTGGAGACGATGTTTCCCGGCCGCATAGATCTCGGCATCGGCCGCGCGCCGGGATCGGACCAGGTGACAGCCGCGGCGCTGGCCTACGGCAATCCCGTCGGCATCGAGTATTTCGCCACCCGCATCGCCGACCTCGCCGCCTTCCTGCGCGGCGAGCGGCCCGTGACCGAGGCCTTCGCCCAGGTGCGCGCCACGCCGGTGCCGGACGGCCCGCCGGAAATGTGGGTGCTGGGGTCGAGCGACCAGAGCGCCATCTACGCCGCGCATTTTGGCATGGGCTTTTCCTTCGCCCATTTCATCAGCCCGCATGGCGGCGACGCGGTGATGCGCCATTACCGGGATTCCTTCCAGCCTTCGGTCTGGGCGCCGGCGCCGGTCGGCAATATCGGCGTCTTCGTCGTCTGCGCGCCGACCGACGAGGAGGCCGAGCGACTCGCCGCCAGCCGCGACCTGTGGCGCCTGCGCCTGCAGTTCGGCCTGCACGGACCCTATCCGACGGTCGAGGAAGCGCTGGCTTACCAGTACTCGCCGCACGAACGCGCCATCGTCGAGGCCAACCGCGCCAACCGCATCGCCGGTTCGCCCGCGACCGTGCGGGTGCAACTCGAAGCCCTGACCCAGGCCTACAGGGTCGACGAGATCATCGTGCTGACCATTGTCCACGACCCTGCTCTGCGTCTGCGTTCCTACGAGTTGCTGGCACGCGAGTTCGGTCTCGTAGGCTCCCGCGCCGCGGCGTGAGGGAGGTTGCGATGGTCGAGATCAGCGTGACGATCGCGGCCGATCGGCTCGAGGCCTTCGCGCGCGACATCCTCGCCGCTGCCGGCGTGCCGGCCGGGCGCGCCGCGCTGTGGGCCGAGGTTCTGGTCTGGTCCAATCTGCGCGGCACGAATTAGCACGGCGTGGCGCGCATCCCGGGCTACCTCGCCTGGCTCGCCGACGGCACCATTGTCGCCGATGCCGAGCCGCGGCTGCTGCGCAGCACGGCGGCGACAGCCGTGTTCGATGGCGCCTTCACCCCCTTTCCGGTCGGCATGCTGCGCGCCATCGACGAGGCCATGGCGCTCGCGCGCGAGGCCGGCATTGGCTGGGTGCAGGCGCGTGATCTCGCGCTTGTCGGGCCGCTCGGCTGGTATGCGCGCCGCATCTCCGAGCGTTTCCTCGTGGCGATCCTGCTGCTGGCCTCGAGCGGGCCGATGGCATGGCCCGATGCGCGTGGCGTGGGGTCGGCGACCAGCCCCCTAGCCATCGCCATTCCGGCGGGCGAGGCGGGCATTTACGCCGTCGACATGTCGACCACCACGGTGGTGATGGGGCAGATCCTCGCCGCGCGCGATGCCTGACGCGCGATTCCGGAGGGCTGGGCGGCCGACGCAGAGGGACGCCCGACGGCCGAGGCGGGCGAGGCCGCCATGCGGATGCCGCTCGGCGGCTACAAGGGTGCGGCGCTGTCGTTCATGATCGAGTGCCTTGCCGGCGGGCTCGTTGCCAACTCGATGATGCTCAATGCGCTGTCCGGGCGTAGCCCGCGCGTATCGCACCAGAATTGCGTCGTCGCGGCGCTGGACCCCTCGGCCATGGGCGATCCGGCGGCATCGGCGTCGGAAATCGCCGAACTGGGCGAGGCGATCCGCGCCCTGCCGGCCCTGCCTGGCACCGAGGGGCCGGTGCTGCCCGGCGAGCGCGGCGACCGCATCTTCGCGGCGCGCCGGCGCGACGGCGTACCGCTCGCCGCGGAGACCTAGCAGCGTCTCGGTGCGGCGGCGGCGACGCTCGGCGTCGCCATGCCGTCCCCGGGCTAGACCGGCCGGCCCGTCACCGGGTCGAGGCCGAGCAGGCGGGCGGCGTTGCCACCCTTGATCAGAGCGCGCTCGGCATCCGACAGGCGGCCTTCGCTGTCGATGAAGCCGACCGGATCGGGATCGGCCATGTCGTATGGGTAGTCGGTGCCGAGCATAACGCGCTCGGCGCCCCAGGCCTCGACCTGGTGGCGAAGCTGCACCCGGTCGAACGTCACCGTGTCCCAGTGCAACATCCGCAGATACTCCGACGGCGGCCGGTCGATCTGCGTGCGGCAATCGTCGCGGTACTTCCACGGATGGTCGAAGCGACCCCAGTAATGGGAAATGTAGCCACCGCCATGGGCGACGCATATTTTGAGGCCCGGATGGCGTTTCAGATAGCCGTCGTGGACGAGGTAGCCGACGGCCAGCGTCGATTCCAGAGGATGGCCTATGGTATTGACGAAGTAGTGGTCGCGCATGCGCGCATTTAGCGTCGTGCCGATCGGATGCATGAAGATCAGTATGCCCAGTTCCTCGACGCGGGCGAAGAATTTCTCCAGCCCGGCGCGCGTCAGTTCCTTGCCGGCTATGTTGGTGCCGATCTCGACACCGCGCATGCCGTGCTCCTTCGCGCAGCGCTCGAGTTCGTCGACCGCCATGTCCGGGTTCTGCAACGGCACGGTACACATACCGACGAAGCGGTCAGGATGCTCGGCGACGATCTGTGCGATGCGGTCGTTGGCAACGCGCGAGGTATCGCGGGCGAGCCACGCCTCCTTGTCGTAGTGGTAGTGCGGCGGCGCCGGCGAGATGGCCTGGATGTCTATGCCGGCATAGTCCATGTCGCGCAGGCGCATCACGGGATCGGTCAGCCGCGGCAGCTCGCGCCGCTGCTGCTCCATGTTGATCTGCGTGGTCAGGTCGCTGGTCGGCGGCAACTGCATCTGGGCGACGGCGATCGCATCGGTCCCGACCATGGCGTCTACGGCCGGGACGTGCACATGGCAGTGGATGTCGACGGCGAGAGTCCTGCGACCGCGGCGCGTGCGAACCGTGTGGCCGCCCTCGCCGGCCGGCGCCTGCGGATGCGCGTGCGGGCCGCAGCGATAGAGCATAGAAGTCATGATGGCTCCCTTGTTCAGACCGGCTTGCCGGTGCGCGGATCGAGGCCGAGCAGCGCGGCGGCGTTGCCACCCTTGATGGCCGCGCGCTGGGCCGCCGACAGTCCGCCGGTCGAGTCGACGAAGCCGACCGGGTCCGGCTCGGCCATGTCGTACGGGTAGTCGGTGCCCATGATGACGTGGTCGGCGCCCCACTGCGAGACCATGCTGGCGAGCTGGTGGCGGTCGAACACCACGGTGTCGAAGTAAAGCTTCTTGATGTACTCCGACGGCGGTCGCGTGATGTTGACGCGGCAATCGTCGCGGTACTTCCACGGGTGGTCGAAGCGGCCCCAGTAGACCGGGATGTAGCCGCCGCCATGGGCGATGCAGATCTTCAGTCCAGGATAGCGCTCGAGATAGCCGTCATGGACCAGGTAGCCGACCGCCAACGCCGATTCCAGCGGGTGGCCGATGGTGTTGATGAAGTAGTGGTCGCGCATGCGCTCGGATGCCGTGGTGCCTATCGGGTGCATGAAGATCAATACGCCCAGCTCCTCGCAGCGGGCGAAGAATTTCTCCAGACCGGCGCGCGTCAGGTCCTTGCCGGCGATGTTGGTCGAGATCTCGATGCCGCGCAGGCCGAGCTGCTTGACGCAGCGGTCGAGTTCGGCGACCGCCATCTCGGGATTCTGTAACGGCAGGGTCCCCATGCCGACGAAGCGGTCGGGGTGCTGGCCGCAAATCTCCGCGATGCGGTCGTTGACGATCCGCGCCGCGTCGCGCGCGAGGCCGGGCTCCTTGTCGTAGTTGTAGTGCGCCGGGGCCGGCGAGATCGCCTGGATGTCGACGCCGCAGCGGTCCATGTCGGCGAGGCGTACGGCGACATCGGTGAGTTGGGGCAGGATGCGGGTCTGCTGGTCGGTGTTGATCTTCGTCGTCAACTCGTTGGTCGGCGGGAACTGGCGCCGCCCGGCCGAGATCGGGTCGCCCGACACGATCACGTCGGCGGCCGGCACATGCACATGGCAGTGGATGTCGACCGCCAGAGTCTTGCGGCCGCGCTTGGCGCGCACGCTGTGGCCGCTGTCGGCGGCCGGTGCATGGGCGTGGTCGTGGCCATAGGGCGTGCAACGAAACATCATGTTGGCGTCTCCGGCGGCTTCTGGCGATTTGCGCGGCCGATGCCGCGATGAAAGGTGGCAGACTATCCCATGCGTTTCGGCTGCCTGCCAACCCTTCGCCGTCCGCTCTGGACCGGACGGGCGGTTAGGGTGAGTATCGGCCGCACCGCCGCAGGTGGGCCGGGGAGGGTCTCATGAGTGCACGCAGTTTCGGTATCTCACAGCCCGTTCGTCGCGTCGAGGATGTGCGCCTGCTCGCCGGAGGCGGCCGCTATTCCGACGACACGAGCCTGCCGGGCCAGGCCTACGGCGCATTCCTTCGCTCGCCCTTCGGCCATGGCGATATCCGTACCCTCGACGTGTCGGCGGCGCGTGCGGCACCGGGCGTTCTCGGCGTGTGGACGGGCGAGGATCTCGCCGCCGCCGGCATTGGGCCCATTCCCAACGTCGCGCCGCTGCCGTGGTGGGACGGACGTCCGCTGGTGGTGCCGCCGCGTCCGGCCCTGTCGCGGGGCCGCGTCCGCCATGCCGGCGAACCGGTAGCGCTGGTCGTCGCGCAGACGCAGCCTCAGGCCGAGGATGCGCTCGACCTGATCGTGTTCGACGTCAACGCACTGCCAGCGGTGGTCGACCCCGCCGAGGCTGTCGCCGCCGGTGCCCCGGTGCTCTGGGACCACGCGCCCGACAATATTGCGCTCGACTGGCGGGCCGGCGATTTCGCCGCCGTCGACAAGGCGATGGCGGGCGCCGCGCATGTCGTGAAGCTGCGGCTGGCCAACAACCGTCTCGTCGGCAACCCTATGGAGCCGCGCAGCGCGCTGGCCGCCTACGACGCGGCGAGCGGACGCTATATGCTGATCGCCGGCTCGCAAGGCGTGTCGGTGGTGAAGGCGATGCTGGCCGGGCCGGTTCTGAAGGTGACCCCCGACAAGCTGCAGGTCATCACCAACGATGTTGGCGGCGGCTTCGGCATCAAGACGCAGGCCTACCCGGAATACGCCGTGATCCTCGTCGCGGCGAAGGCGCTCGGCCGCCCTGTGAAATGGCGCGGCACGCGCGCCGAGACATTCCTTGCCGACAATGCGGCGCGCGATGGCGTCATCGACGGCGAACTGGCACTCGACCGCGACGGCCGCTTCCTCGCTCTCCGAGTCGACCACGTCGCGGCTATGGGTGCCTATCTCTCCGCGCACGGCACGGCGGTGCCGACGCGCAACGTCGCCAACTGCCTGCCCTCCGTCTACACCACGCCGGCGATCAGCTATCGCGTGCGCTGCGTCTATACCAACACCGCGCCGATCGGTCCGTATCGCGGCGCCGGCCGGCCGGAAGCGGCCTACATCGTCGAGCGGCTCATCGACGAGGCGGCGCGCGTCACCGGCATCGACCGGATCGAGTTGCGGCGGCGCAATTTCATCGTTCCGACGGCCTTTCCCTACAAGACGCCGATCGGCCCCCTGCTCGACAGCGGCGATTTCGTGCCGATGATGGAACGTGCGATGGAGCTGGCCGACTGGAAAGGGTTCGCTTCGCGCCGAGCCGAGGCGACGAATTCCGGAAAGCTGCGCGGCATCGGCCTCGCCATGTTCCTCGAGACGGCGGGGGCTTTCCTGTCCGAGACGACGGAAATCCGCTTCGCCGGGGACGGTACCGTGCGGGTGGCTACGGCGGCGCAATCGAACGGCCAGGGCCACGCCACCGCCTTCGCCCAGGTCGTTGCCGAGCGTCTCGGCGTGCCGTTCTACTCCATCCGTATCGTCGAGGGCGACAGCGATGTCGTGCCAGTCGGTCTCGCCTCGGTCGCCTCGCGGTCGATGTTCATGGCCGGCTGCGCCATCGCCGTCACCTGCGACGCCATCGTCGAGAAGGGCAGGGTGGCGGCCGGAGAGGTGCTGGAGGCCGCGGCGGCCGACATCGAATTCGCCGACGGCGTCTTCCGCGTCGCCGGCACGGATCGCTCGATACAGGTGCTGGAACTGGCCAAGGCCATGCGCCGTCGGGGCGGGCTGGAGGACGACGTGCCCGGCAGCCTCGACTCGAAAGAGGAATACAAGGCGCCGGAACAGACCTTCCCCAATGGCTGCCATATCTGCGAGGTCGAGATCGATCCCGCGACCGGCGTGACCACGGTGGTCGGCTATGTGGCGGTCGACGATTGCGGCGTCGTCGTCAATCCCATGATAGTCCACGGCCAGGTGCACGGCGGCGTCGCGCAGGGCCTCGGCCAGGTGCTCGGCGAGCACTGCGTCTACGACGGCGACGGCCAGCTCGTGACCGGGTCATTTATGGACTACCAGATGCCGCGCGCGACCGACATGCCGCCGATGCGGCTGGCCTTCCATCCGGTGCCCTGCCGCACGAACCCGCTCGGCGTGAAGGGCGCCGGCGAGGCCGGCACCACGGGCGCCCTGCCGGCTGCGATGAACGCCATCTGCGACGCGCTGGCGGCGCGCGGGATCACGCAGCTCGACGCCCCGGCGACGCCACTTCGTGTCTGGGCGGCGCTGGCGGCGGGCTGAGGCGAGGCGAGCGGGCGGCTTACTCTAGGAGCACCTGGCAGAGGCGCAGCAGCCGGGGCTGGTGCGGGCCGTAATCGGCGGCGGCATTGTGCAGCGTGCCGATGGTGTCGATCACCAGCACGTCGCCCTCGTTCCAGCGATGGACGTGCTGATATTTTGTCTGGAGCTGGTGCGCGAACAGAAAGTCGAGCAGCGCTTCGCTCTCGTCCCGCTTCATGCCGTCGATCGTCATCGTATAGCCGGGGTCGGCGAACAGCACCTTGCGCCCGGTGATCGGGTGGGTGAGCAGGACGGGGTGGGAAACGGGTGGCTTCTTCGCCCGCTGCGCCTCGGCCAACGGTGGCCGCGCACTGCCCTTCTCGCGGCGCATCATGTCCCAGAATTTGGCGAAATCGTGCGTCGCGGTGCGGCCCTCGACGAGCGCAAGGATATCGGGCGGCAGATCCGCGGCGGCGGCGTGCATGTTGGCGAACTCGGTGGCACCGAGGGGGAGCCCGGCGTCGCGCGGCACCGTCACGGCATGCATTACGTTGGCCAGCGCCAGAATCCGGCTGTAGGACAGGTCGGTGTGCCAGCCTTACCCGGCGTAGGCGAATCCGATGGACCGGCCGTCCTCGAAGATGTTCGACAGCACCATGATTTCCGGGATGCCCGGACTCTGGTGGCTGGCCGCGACGTTGATTTCCAGCGGGCCGAAGCGCGCGGCGAAGGCGCGGTGTGCCGCCGGGTCGAGTGACTGGCCGGGAATGTGCAGCACGCCGTAGCTGCCCAGTGCCGTCTGCAGGGCCGCTATTTCGGCATCGGGCAGGGGCCGCGACAGGTCGACGCCGTCGACCCGCGCGCCCAGCGCACCGCCGTTCGCAACGATCCGTTCCATAGCGCCCTCCGCCCGCGCCATTGCGGCGCGTTTCGCGGCCCGGCGCAAGAGGGTCAGGGACGATCCCAGGCGCGGGGTTCGGGCAGGTTACGGGCGCGCAGCGCAGCCATATAGGCACCGAGCACCTTGTCGGCCGTCAGGCCGCGCGCGACGATCGCCTTTGCACAATCCCGCGCCACGGGGGCGAGAGCGGCGGCCCATGCCGTGCGTTCGGCGCGGGTCGGTTCGCGCAGGCCGAGGCGCATCGCCTCGCGGTCTTCGCCGGCCCGCTGGCAGTGCAGATCGGCGACCGCCTTCGCGTAGTCGCCCGCAGCCTCGCGCAATGCCGCGGCGACCGCCGGCGGCAGCGCATCGAGCCTTTTCGTCGAGATGGCCAGAACCGCAACAGGCATGGCGCTGAAATCGAGCCGCGTCAGGTTGCTGGCCTTGGCCTGCAGGTCGAAGCTGCGGATATAGGTGGTCTCGGCGAGGATGCCGCCGGCCAGCCCGTCGCCGATGCTGGCGCGCGCCTGCCGGCCGGTGAGCGCAAGGACGGTCACGCCCGTGCCGTCGAACCAGCGCGCTACCGGCGCGCGCGCGACGAGGCGCAGGCCGGCAAGGTCACCTGGATGGGCCAGCCGGCGCTTCGTCAGCAGGTTGAGGCTGTCGACCACGGCGCTGGCGAGATAAGTCTGGCCGGCCGCCGCCCAGGCCTCCCGCATGGCTGGCTGGCCGGCGTGCAGCTCGTCCTGGATCTGCGCCTGTGCGCGGCAACCGACGGGGCCGAAGGGCGCCGCCCAGACGACCGATTGCAGCGGCAGCCGCTTTGCCTCGTCGAGAAGGGGGACAAGGCCGATGTCGGCGAGGCCGTCCTCGATCGCTTCGAGCACACCCGCCGGCCCGGCGATCTCGCCGCTGGGACGGTGGACCCATTCGAGGCGCGGCGCGCCTTTTGTCGCGGCTAGGCGGCGGTCGACGGATGTCGCCAGCGCATCGGCGAGCTGGCGCACGGCGGCGCTCGAGGCCGGGGCGCCGGCCACGACGACGAGGCGCAGTTTCGGCGCGGCCGGCGCCGCCGCGCCGGGTGCCGCCAGCGCGAGCAGGGCCGCCAGGACCGTGGCGCGGCGAACGAGGGGGCCGAGCGTCATCGCCAGGATTCCTTCCTTGGTGAGCGTCCCAGTGTCCCCGCAAAGGGTAAACGCCCCCTTGCCGGCGGCCGGCCGTGCATGCGCTGGTAACGAGTAATCCGGCGTCAAACCGAGGGGGACGGCAATGCGCGCAGCCTGGTACGAACGGAATGGACCGGCAGCCGAGGTGATCGAGGTCGGCGACCTGCCGACGCCCGAACCCGGCCCGGGCGAGGCGCGCGTGCGGGTGGCCTGGTCCGGCCTCAACCCGACCGATGTGAAGCGCCGCAGCGGCTTTCGCGGCCAGCAGATGGGTTTCCCCCGGGTCGTGCCGCATCAGGATGGCGCGGGCATCATCGACAAGGTCGGCGACGGCGTGCCGGCCGCGCGCCTGGGCGAGCGGGTGTGGCTCTACAACGCCCAGGCCGGCCGGGCCTTCGGCACGGCGGCCGAGTACATCGCCCTGCCGGCAAAATACGCGGTCAGACTGCCGGACGCGGCACCGCTGTCGGCCGGCGCCTGCATCGGCGTGCCGGTCCGCACCGCCCACCGGGCGCTGTTCGCCGATGGCTCGGTCAAGGGCAAGACGGTGCTGGTGCAAGGCGGCGCCGGCGCGGTCGGCAATTATGCCATCCAGCTCGCGAAATGGGGCGGCGCTCGGGTGCTGACGACGGTCAGCTCGCCGGAGAAAGCAAGGCTCGCCGGCGCGGCCGGCGCCGACGTCGTGATCGACTACCGCAAGGAAGACGTTGCGGCCTGCGTGCTGGCGGAGACCGGCGGCGCCGGGGTCGACCATATCGTCGAGGTGTCGTTCGGCAAAAACATGCCGGTTACGCTCGCCGTGCTCAAGCCGTTCGGCATCGTCGCCGCCTACGCCTCGGACGCCGACCAGGAGCCGAAGTTTCCGTACTACGATCTGATGGCGAAGAATGCCGTCATCCGCCTCGTATTTCTCTACGAGGTGCCGGCCGATTACGTGGCGCCGATGGAACGCGACATCGCGGCATGGCTCGCCAGCGGCAAGGCCTTTCATGCCATGGCCAGAACTTTCCGGCTCGACGAGGTGGCGGCGGCGCACGCCTATCTCGAATCGGGGGCCACGGCGGGAAATGTGATGATCGAGGTGGCCGGAGGCTAACCACGATACGCCGACAACAACAAGAAAGGACCGAGACGCAATGGATTACGTCAATCTTGGCCGTACCGGGCTGATGGTCAGTCGCCTATGCCTCGGATGCATGTCTTTCGGATCGAGGAGGGTCGTGCCCTGGGTGGTGGAGGAAGCCGAAGCGCGACCGTTCTATCGCCACGCACTCGACTCTGGCATCAATTTCTTCGACACAGCCAACAGCTATTCGCTCGGCGCCAGCGAGGAGATCACCGGGCGCGCCCTGGTCGACTATGCGGGCCGGCACAACGTTGTCATAGCCACCAAGGTCTATTCTCGAATGGGGCCGGAGCCGAACGACCGGGGCCTGTCGCGCCGGCACATAATGCAATCGGTCGACGCCTCCCTGAAGCGCCTCGGCACCGACTGGATCGACCTCTTCAACGTCCACAGATACGACCGGACGACGCCTGAGGACGAGACGATGGACGCGCTCGATACGATCGTGCGTGCCGGCAAGGTGCGTTACCTCGGGGCCTCTAACCTGAACGCCAGACACCTCGTTCGCATGCATCAGATACAGAAGCATAGCGGACTCGCGCGCTTCGTGAACTATCAGGTCCATTACAACCTGATCAATCGCGAGGAGGAACGCGAGAATATCCCTTACGCGACCGAGGAGGGCATCGCGCTGACGCCCTGGAGTCCGCTGGCGCGCGGCTGGCTCGCCGGCAAGCAGCTGGAGGAGACGGTGAGGGCGCGTACCGACGGTACGCGCATCAATGCCTATGGGTCGCCCAACGATCTTGCCATCATCGCGCGGCTCGACGAGGTGGCGAAGCGCCACGGGGTGCCGCCGGCACAGGCGGCGATGGCCTGGTTGCTGGCGAAGCCAGGTATCACCTCGCCGATTGTAGGTGCCACGAAAATAGTGCATCTCGACGATGCCGTCGCAGCGCTCGACCTCGGGCTGTCACCCGATGAAATAGCATACCTAGAGGCGCCTTACGAGCCGCATAATCTGGTCGGGCTCACAGCAAACGAACCGTTTTTCATGGCGCAGAAGGCTGCGGCCGAAGCGTCGGCTAACGCGAAGGCAGAGGGCGGGGCATGAGTACCGAGGTCGAGTCCGTCCGGACGGAGAAGGACGCCTACAAGCGCCGCGACGGTGTCGGCATCGAGACGAGCGAGGCCGAAATAGCCGGCTGGGTCGCCCGCTTCGCCGATCTCGGCGCCGATCCCGATGCGTTCCGCGACGCCAACGATCCATCGAGGCGCCTGAAGATCATGTGGGCGATCTCCCCGGACAATGGCGTCGTGCCGGCGGCGATCTCCAAGCTCCACCCGTTCCACATGTCCTATATCGAGAGCGAGCCCGGCCATCACCCGGTGCTGCACTTTCACGAGTACGCGTAGGTCTTCATTTGCCTGCGTGGGCGGTACACCATCCACTGGGGCAACGAGGGCGAGTAAAAAGTCGTGCTAGACCCCTACGACGTGTTCTCGGTGCCTCCGAAGCTGATGCGCTCGGTCGAGAACACCGGCAGCTAGCGCGGCCTCGTCATGGTGCTCTACGGCTACACGGCCAACCCGAATGGCGGCATCCGGGTGCCGCAATCGGTGATCGACGCGGACCGCGCCGCTGGCCGTGACATCTGAAGATCGGTGGAGTACGTCAATCTCGGTCGTAGTGGATTGGTGGTCATCCGGCTGTGTTTCGGCTGTCTGGCGTTCGGCACGCGCGACGTCGTGGGCTGGGCGTTGGGGGAGGACGATGCGCAGCTCTTCTTCCGCATCGCCCTCGACGCCGGCATCAATTTCTTCGACACTGCGGATGCCTACTCCGTCGGTGCCAGCGAAGAAATCACCGGCCGCGCTCTCCTGCGGTATTCCGGGCGTCACAATGCGCTGATCGCCACCAATATTCACGCCCGCATGGGGCCGTGGCCGAACGACCTCGGCCTGTCGCGCCGCCGTGTCTTTGCCGCCGTCGATGCCTGCCTCGCCCGCCTGAAGGTCGACTGGATCGATCTGCTCAACCTGCATAGCTACGACCCGACGACGCCGGAAGATGAGACGATGGAGGCGCTGGATGATGTCGTGCTCGCTGGTAAGGTGCGCTATATCGGCGCTTCGAACTTCCGCGCCTACCAGTTCGTGCGCATGCACCAGACCCAGAAGCACCGCGGATGGGCGCCCTTCGTTAACTATCAGGTTCACTACAATCTTCTGAACCGCGAGGAGGAGCGCGAGAACATCCCCTACTGCGTCGAGGAGGGGATCGCGCTGACGCCGTGGAGCCCGGTGGCGCGCGGATGGGGGCGGGCACGATGGCAGTAGCCACGGACCGGGCGCGCTACGACCCTCTGCGCGACTATTATGGCTCGCCAGCCGACCTCGCCATCATCGACCGCGTTGGCCAGCTCGCGGCGCGGCGCAGCGTCAAGCCGGCGCAGGTGGCGATCGCCTGGATGCTGGCCAAGCCAGGTATCACAGCGCCGATCATCGGCGCCACGAAGATGTATCAGCTCGACGACGCCATCGCGGCACTCGATTTGCGCCTGGATGACGACGAGATCATCTGGCTCGAAACGCTGTATGCGCCGCGTCGCCCTGTGGCGCCCGACCTGGGCGACCCCCGCGCCATCACGCGCGGCCCCTTGCGGAAAATCCCTAAAGCTCTGCGCGCACCAGCGCCGCGCCGAGGGCCAGCGCGCGCATCTTGGCCTGCGCCACGCCGCGCGCCATCGGAACCATGCCGCAATTGGTGCAGGGGAAGATGCGGTCGGGCGTTGTGTGCTTCAGTGCCGCGCGCAGCGTGCCGGCCACATCCTCCGGTGACTCGACGGTCTTAGTCGTCACGTCGATGGCCCCGACCAGAACGTCTTTCCGGCCGCCGAGCGAAGCGATGACGTCGAGCGGCACGCGGCCGCCGGCAAATTCTAGAGACACCTGGTCGATGGCGCTGTCGGCCAGCGCCGGGAATGTCATCCGGTACTGGTCCCAGACATCGCCGAGGGTCTGCTTCCAACGCAGATTGGCCTCGATGCCGTAGCCGTAGCAGATATGCACGATGGTCTTTGCGCGCAGCCCGTCGACGGCGCGGTTGAGGGCTCTGATGCCCCAGGTCGGCACGGCGTCGAGGTAGACGTTAAAGGCCGGCTCGTCGAGCTGGATATAGTCGGCGCCGGCCGCCTCCAGCTCGTGTGCCTCCGCGTTGATGATCTCGGCGAAGGCCATGGCGAGGGCGGGACGGTCGCGATAGTGCTCGTCGGCCAGCGTGTCGACGATGGTCATCGGGCCGGGCATCGTCACCTTCAGCCGCCGTGCGGTGCGCGCGCGAGCATAGACTACCTCGTCGCGGTGGATCGGCGCCGGACGCCGGATCGGCCCCGTCACCGTCGGACAGTCGGCCTCGTAGCGGTCGTTCCGAATGCCGATGCGCGTCTTCTTGTTGAAGTCGATGCCGTCTATTTTCTCCAGCATGCCGTGTACGAAATGGACCCGCGACTGCTCGCCGTCGGTGACGATGTCGATGCCCGCTTCCTCCTGGTCGGCGATGGCGAGGCGCACCGCGTCGCGCTTGGCCTCGGCGAGTCGCGCGGCATCGTCGGTCGCCCAGGGCGCCCACAGGATCTCCGGCTTGGCCAGCCAGGACGGTTTCGGCAGGCTGCCGACGATCGAGGT
Organism: Alphaproteobacteria bacterium; assembly: GCA_009691025.1. Lineage (GTDB taxonomy): Bacteria > Pseudomonadota > Alphaproteobacteria > UBA6615 > UBA6615 > SHWB01. The sequence goes on along the minus strand of SHWB01000014.1, from coordinate 2,627 downwards.
TGCGAGCATCCCCATTTCCTCCCCCGCGCGCGATGCCGGGGCGGGTTGCCGGCCCTGCGCGCGCCATGGTCTGATCCCCGCCGCAAGCGACGATACAACGGGGGAACGCCATGGCCAAAACCGCAGTGCCCGCCGGCTGGCCCAAGGACCGGCCGATCGCCGTGTGCGTCGACATCATGTGCGAGGCGTGGACCGACGATTCGGCGCCCGGCATAGGTCCAATGGGCAATCCGTTGAAGCCCGGTTTCGAGGACACGCAGGCGCGCAGCTGGGCACTCTACGGCATGAACGTCGGCGCCTGCTCGACATCGTCAAGGACATGAAGGTTCCCGCTAGTGTCTATGCCAGCGGCATGATCGCGGAACGATGGCCCTATATCGTCCGTTGCGTCCTTGCCGACGGCCACCCCCTGGCGACCCACGCCTGGGCACATAATATCTATCCCGTCTACCAGAAGTGCGAGGCCGAAGATGCCGAGCTTTTCCGCCAACTCGCGGCCTTCGCGACGCGGGGGCACCGGCCGCGTGGCTTTGCCAGCCCGCGCGGGACGAACAGTCCCAATACGCTGGAGCTGCTGGCCAAGCATGGCTTCAAGTGGACCATCGACCGCTTCGACCAGGACACCCCTTACCTTGAGAAAACCAAGGCCGGGCCACTCGCCATAGTGCCGTTCACGATGGAGGTCAACGACCTGCCGCTTTATGTGCGGTACGGCAACTTGCCGGAGGAGTACACGCGCGTCCTCCAGCGCGTTCTCGACCTCTACGAAAGCATCGGGCGACCGCCGATGATCCTCAACATCACCGCGCATGCCCACGTCTTCGGTCGCCCGGCCGGCGCGGTCGAATTCAGCGCCGCCATCGAGGCCACCAGGGCCAGTCCGCATGTCTGGTTCACCACCCATAGCCAGCTCGCCGACACGGTCTTCCCGAAGCAGTAATAGCGGACTCACGTTCCTTCGATGTCTAGCCTCGCCGTAGCCGCCGAAAGCGGACCGTCTCCGGACTATCTTGTCGCGCACGCCGTCGCGCTCGTGTCCTTGTTGCGCACACGGGCAGCGGAGACCGAGCGACAGCGCCGGATGTTGCCGGATGTCCGCGCGGCCCTGCACGCCACGGGCCTGTTCCGCATTATGCAGCCGCGCTGGGCAGGCGGGCTGGAGCTGGGGCACCCGGTGCTGGTCGATGTCGCCTCGACGCTCGCGCGAGGCTGCCCGTCGACGGCGTGGATCTACGCCAACATGGCCATCCACGCCGCCATGGTCGGCTATTTCGAGCCGGCGGCGCAGCGGGACATCTGGGCCCCGTCGGTCGACACGCTGGTTTGTATGTCGGTGATCTGGCGCGACGGCAAGTCCCGGCGTGTGCCCGGCGGATATCGCCTGTCGGGGAACTGGCCGTTCTGCAGCGGGATCTCCAACAGCGAATGGCACATGGTCGCGGCGATGGTCGAGCCCGACGCAACGATGGACAGGCCGGAGGCGAGACTGTTCCTGCTGCCGGCCGACGACTACGCCGTGCACGACAACTGGCACGTCATGGGGCTCGCCGGCAGCGACAGTCGCGACGTGGCCTGCGAGGACGTCTTCGTGCCGGAGTATCGCACCCTGGCCGATTCCGCCACGCAGGGGCGCGAGGCACCCGGCAATGCCATCAACCATGGCGCGGTCTATCGCATCCCGATGCAGGCCGCGGCGCCGCCGACCATGGCCTCGGTTGGGCTCGGCGCGGCGCAGGGCATCCTGGAACTGTTCGTCGAGGAGGCGAGCGGCCGCACCGCCCGCTATACCGGTCGCGGCATGGCCGGGCTGCAGTCGATCCAGATCGCCGTCGCCGAAGCGAGCGCTCGCCTCGACACGGCGCGCCTGGTCATGCGCGGCAGCGGCGAGGAGGCGCTCGCCATCGCCGTGGCGGGCGGAGTGCCCGACCTCGAGACGCGCCTGCGCTGGCGGCGCAACGCGGCCTTCGGCACGGCGCTGGCGCGCGAGGCGGTCGATATCCTGCACCGCCACATTGGCGGCGGCGGCCTGTACGAGAACAAGCCCTTGGCGCGGCTGTGGCGCGACTTCCACGTCGTCACCGCCCACATCGCCTTCAACCTCGATGTCGCCGGCAGCCTTTACGGCCGGCACATGCTGGGGCTGGCGGTCAATATCGTGCCGTGAGCGGCCCTATCGCGCGTTTTGCCGGGCGCGGCTATGGAAGAGGCTGGCCAGCAGCAGGAAGGCGAGGGTAAAGGCCGCCAGCGCCACAACATCGAAGCCGGCGCCGAAATTCCCGGGCTCCCCGAAACCCAGCCGGATCAGATCGGCCGCGTAGGACAGCGGCGACAGCGGCGCCAGCCACTGGCCCCAGTCCGGCATGGCGGCATGCGGCACGAAGACGCCGCTGACGAACATCAGCGGCAGCCGCACAATGTTCGACAGCATCATCACCTGCGCCGGCGCCTGAGACGCCGGCGCTGCCATCAGCACGCCGAGCGTGCCTGCAGGTCGGCACCGAAGGCGATGCCGAGAATGAGGCTCGCCGGATTGGCGATCCGGGCCGCCGTCGCCGCGAGGCCGACCGTCAACGGCACCAGGGCGAGAATAGTGCCGCAGGCGGCCCCGGCCAGCGTGTCGTCGGCGA
>SHWB01000005.1 GCA_009691025.1 Alphaproteobacteria bacterium | reverse complement strand
GCAGGTCGACCGGCCGCGAGCCTATGGCGCAGCCACCGGGCAGCGACACCGTCGCCTCGCCCTCGCGCGCCACCAGCGGCCCGAGGACGAGGACCGAGGCGCGCATCTTGCGCACCAGCTCGTAGGGCGCGACGGTCGAGGCGATGGTGCGCGCCGTCAGCGACATAGCGTGGCCGGCATGGCCGCCCTCGGCGGCGCCGTCCATCGTCACCTCGACGCCGTGCTGCACGAGCAGGCGAACCAGCGTGGCGATGTCGTCGAGATGCGGCACGTTGGTCAGCGCCAGCGTCTCGTCGGTCAGCAAGGCCGCCGTCATCACCGGCAACGCGGCGTTCTTGGCGCCCGCGATGCGGACGGTACCCTCGATCGGCCTGCCGCCGCGAATGCGCATCCGGTCCATGTCGTTCCGATCCGTCGGCCCCTGGCCGCCTGAACTGTCGTCCGCGATTGTGGCGCGGTGGTGGCGCGCCTAGAGGCGCGGCACCGTGACGCCGCGCTGACCCATATACTTGCCGCCGCGATCCCGGTAGGAGACCTCCGGCGGGCCCTCGCCCTTGAGGAACAGGAACTGGCACGCCCCCTCGTCTGCATAGACCTTTGCCGGTAGGGGCGAGGTGTTGGAGAACTCCAGCGTCACATGCCCTTCCCATTCTGGTTCGAGCGGGGTGACGTTGACGATGATGCCGCAGCGCGCATAGGTCGACTTGCCGAGGCAAATCACCATAACGTCGCGCGGAATGCGGAAGTACTCGACCGTGCGCGCTAGCGCGAAGGAATTGGGCGGGATGGTGCAGACGTCGGTCTCGCGGTCGACGAAGCTCTTGTCGGTGAAGTTCTTGGGGTCGACCGTGACCGTGTCGATGTTGGTGAAGATCTTGAACTCGCGCGACACCCGGGCGTCGTAGCCGTAAGACGACAGGCCGTAGGAGATCACCCCCTCACGGTGTTGGCCGTCGACGAACGGCTCGATCATGCCGTGCTCGACGGACATGCGCCGGATCCAGCTGTCGGGCAATACCGACATGTTCGGCCGCTCCCCAAGGCGACGGACCTGCCCGCCGCAGTACGTTGTAGTCGATGCCCCGAACCGGCCACAAGGCGTTGGGGAGTAGCCGCGGTAGCCGCCTTGTCGGCCCGGCACCGGCCGTCTATAAGGCCCCGGTCCGAAGGCCGCCGCGCGGGCGGCCTTCGGCGCGGTTCCGGACAGGCACGGGGATCATGGCAATAGGGCGCGATACGGGCGGCATGAGGTGGCCGGCCGACCCGGACGGGCGCGCGATCGCTGCCCTGGGGGTCGCGACGGTCGTGGGCGCGGCGCTCTTCGCCCTGTTCCCGTCGCTCGACGTGCGCGGCGCCGCCCTGTTCCACGACGTCGACGGCTTCGTGCTGTCGAGCACCTGGGTCGACAAGCTCTATGACGGCGTCCTGCGCGGCGCCACCGTATGGGCCGCGCTGGCGGCGATCCCGCTATGGCTGGCCGGCGAGTTGCGCGGCCGCGCCGTGCTGGGCTTCGGGCGACGCGCCTTCGCCTTCGTGCTGACGGCGCTGGTGCTGGCCTGCATCGTCTTGCCGGACGTGCTGTTCAAGCCGGTTTTCGGCCGGGCGCGGCCCTTCGAGACGCCGCCATTCGGCGGCGACCTGCCCTTCGTCGGGCCGTTCCGCATCTCGGGCGCGTGCAGCGAGAATTGTTCCTTCTACTCGGGCGACGTGGCCTTCGCCGCCGCCCTCATTGCCTTCGTGCTGCTGCTGCCGGCGGCGAAGCGCTTGCCATGGTTCATGCTGTGGGCCGTCTGGGGGCTGTTCGTCGCAATCATGCGCATGGGCGTGGGCAAGCATTTTCCCAGCGATGCTGTGTTCGCTGCGCTGATCTCGCTGCTCGTCGTCCTCCGCGTGCGCGCCCTCGTCGCGCGCTGGCGCTGGGCCTGGCTGGACGGGCCGGGGCAGCGCCTCCGGGCCGCTTCGACCCGCCTCTAGCCGCCTTCGGCCGTATCGTCCGGCGCCGGGGGGCGGGAAGGCTCTTCGCCATCCCGCGCCCGTTCCTGCGCCTTGCGGCGGCGCAAATTCTCCCGTAGCGCCGCCGCGGTGCGGGCTTCGCGCTCGGCGCGCGAGGCCGCCGGCCGGCGGCGGGCAGATGGCGTATCGTCCGCCCCGTCGCTCATTTCTTCGCCGCGATGGCCTCGATCTCGACCAGCATGTCGGGGCCGGCGAGCCCGGCGACGACGACCAGCGTCGAGGTGGCCGGCGGGTCGGCCTTGACCACGCGGTCGCGCACCTGGCGGAAGGTCGCGATGTAGCGCGGATCGGTGACGTAGGAATTGAAACGGATGACGTCGGCCAGCGTCATGCCGCTGGCCGCCAGCGCTGTCTCGATGTTGCGGAAGGCTAGTTCGCACTGCGCCTCGATGCCCAGCGCCACCTTGCCGGCGGGGTCGTTGCCGACCTGGCCGGAGACGACCATCAGCCGAGCGCCGGTTTCGACCTCAATGGCCTGGCTATAGCGGCTCGCCGCCGGCGGCATGCCGGCCGGGTTATGGGCACGATTCATGGCGTACTCTCCCTCGAATGGCCGTCCCTTCGGACGGGGCGGCAGAGCGGGAGCCTGCCATGTCCGGCGGCGTTCCGCGAGGGTCGCCTGCTCCGGCATCAGGCGGCCCGCTCCTCGGCCGAGTAGGCACCGTCGGCATGGCCGATGGCCACTGCGATGCGCACCAGCAGCTCGGCCGTCGCCGGATCGGCCGCGCCACGTCTCGCGATCTCCATCGCCTAGGCCCGCGCCGCCACAGCGTCGCGGCCGAAGGCTTCGACATGATTGTTGAACATCTCGACACCGTCATGCTGGTCGAACAGGGCCAGCCGGCTCACGCCTTCGAGCACGGCATCCATGCGCGCCCGCTCGGAGAACGACACAGCGCCATCGTCCATGGCGACGAAGGCGCAGACCGCCATCGCCGCTTCGAGGAACGGCCGCTAACGATGGCGTTCGATGTCGAGGCGCAAGCTTTCGAACACGCGTCAATGCCCCCTCCGCAGGTTCCGATCCTGCCACGATGCCAGCGAGGGGCGCGACCGGCAACCGGCGATCGCCCGCCGTCCCGCCTGCCCCGCCGGCTGCCTTCGCCTTGCCCGTGCTGGCCCTGCGTGGCATAAGGCGCCGCCCGTAGCGGGAGCCGCCGTAGCTCAGTGGTAGAGCACACCCTTGGTAAGGGTGGGGTCGAGTGTTCAATTCACTCCGGCGGCACCAGCTGGGCCTGCCCTCGCCGACCGGCCGCCCTTCCTTTCCACGCGACCGTCTCGTGCTGGCCGGTTGTCTCGATGTCATTCATGGGCAACAGGCGGCCGAGCCGATTCCCTCCAGTATCGCGTGACAATTCGACATGGGAGCCCCGCCGAGGCGTCGTCCCCAGGCACCGTTAGCAGTCTTGCCACCGCGCCGGTTTTCACTAGTGTGACGGCGAACAGCGCGTTCGATGCGCCGGATGGCCAGGAGAAGCCGCCAGACCGGGCGCAGCCAGGCGGAGAAGCGAGCGATGATCCGTGCAGCCATTGTCGGCCTAGGCTGGTGGGGCCAGAACCACGTCCGTGCCACCGCGGGGTCGAACAAGATCAAATTCACCCACGCCGTCGACATCGCCCCCGACAAGGTGCGTGCGTTCAGCGACGAGCACGGTCTCGTCCTCACCGACAGCCTGGACAAGGTCCTTGCCGACAAGGCGGTCGACGCCGTCGTGCTGGTCACGCCGCATTCGCAGCATGTCGACCAGATCGTCGCGGCATCGGCGGCTGGCAAGCATGTGCTGACGGAGAAGCCGTTCTCGCTGCACAAGGCGGAGGGCCTGCGCGCCATAGCGGCGACGAAGAAGGCCGGCCTCACGCTGGGCATCGGCCACAATTACCGCTACAGCCCCGTCGTGCGCGAGATGAAGCGCATGATCGACGCCGGCGAGCTCGGCGACATCCACCACATCGAAGGCAATCTCAGCCACCAGGGCCAGATCGGCATCGAGGGGTGGCGGCGCGCTGCAGAGGAAGCCCCGACCGGCGGCATCGTGCATTTTGGCGCCCATATCATCGACATCATGTGCTGGTTCGCCGGACCGATGAAGCGCCTGTACGGGCAGACCACCTCGCACATCCTGCCGGCCGATTGCGGATCCGTGCTGGTCGCCTTCCAGTCCGGTTGTACAGGCTACCTCGCCAATTTGATGACGACGCCGGCCACCTTCTATCTGAACGTCATGGGATCGCGGGGCTGGGCGCGTGCACAGGGCTGGATGGACACCAACGAGCTGACACGCTGCTTTGGCGCCGGTCGGGTGGAAGATGGCGGCGGCAAGGCCGAGACGGTGACGTTGCCGAAGTCTAGCGTGCTCGACCAGGTGCGCGCCAACGACGAGAATTTCGCTGCCGCCTGCGAGGGCAAGGAAATCTATCTGTTCACGCCTGAGGAAATGGCCCACACGGCGGCCATCCACGAGGCGATCGCCCGCTCGGCGGCGAGCGGCCAGCCGGTCGAGGTCTGATGCCCCGACGCAGGCCGTCCCCGTGACAGCGGGGACGTCCCGCTACTAGTGCCCCGTGCCGAGACCCGCGAGGATCGGCCGCTCGATCTTCACCATCACGGACCGACGGGCCGCCTCGCCCGTCACTCGGCCGCGCTGCGTTCCGCGTAGGCAAAGTTGGCGGCTGCGTACCAGGCGTGGTGCTCGCTGAAGCTGATCGGCGGATGCACTGGCCGGGTGCCAGGCGCGCACTGGCATTCGATCTTCGCGTCGACCGCCGGGTAGAAGAAGAAGATGTTGGAGTAGCGCTCGACCTTGCGCGACGCCAGCACGCGGTGGGGCGTGGCGATCAGCCGGTCGTTGCTCCAGCGCCGCAGCGCGATGCCGGTATTGACAATGATGCCGCCGGGCACTTCCGGCTGGTCCACCCAGTCGCCATCGCGGGTGAGGACCTGCAACCCGGGTGCCGTTGCCTGAGGAATCATCGTCAGGAACGACATGTCGGTGTGGCCACCGATGCCGAGCTGGCCTTCCTCCACCGGCATCACGGGATACCAGGCGCAACGGACGACGGAACTGCTGTTGACGAAGAAGGGGTCGAACCACTGCGGCGGCAGGCCGAGCGCCACGGCAATCGGCGACAGCAGCCGCTTGCCGAAGACGTCGAAGGCGACAAGGTAGCGCTGCAGCGCCTGCCGCGACGGCTCCGACAAACCGTCCGGCCACTGATTGTGGCCGATGAAGCGCGTCTCGCCGCGATAGTCGGGGTGTCCCGGCGGCAAATCGTAGGTGAACTTGAACGCCTCGTTGGCCTGCGGCTTGGCCGGGCCGTCGAGGGCCTGGGTGTTGACGGCCGCATTGGCCGGCTGCCAGCCGCACTGATGGACGTTCATGCGTACGCGCTGCTTGGCCTCGGCTGGCAGCGCGAACAACTCGAGCGAGGCATCGAACGACGTGGCGATCAGGCGCTCGTCGAGGCCGTGGTTGACGACATAGAAGAAGCCGACCTCGGTGCAGGCACGCAACAGCCGCCGCGCCACGTCATAGAGGGCGCCCTCCTTGCCGGCCAGCAGCGGCCCGACATCGATGACTGGCGCCTCTCCCGATACCGCCAGTGACACTTCGCTCCGGCCCATCGCCTCCTCGCCCCTTGCGCCCAACCTGCCCATTCTTACCCGAGCCCCGCATCCGCGCCATACCGCAACGGCCAGCCCCACGCATGACGCCATCCCGGCTTCGTCATGGCTGCAGGCGCATGCTAGTCTCGCTCCGCATCCCGACAGGGGCAGTGACGGTCGCGGCCGGCAGGCCGGCTCCCGTACCGTGAGCGCCTTCGCCGATGTCGCCGCGGCTCGGCAGACCGGCCGTACGCAGGCGCCATGCCATCGACCTCTGTCTCGCAGCGCCCTCGGCGCGGAGCACGTCGCCTGAAAGAAACGGGAGAGAGACGCCATGTTCTATACCTGCGCACCGCATGCGCCGGCGGCCGACCACGGCCACCGCGCGGCCGTCAACCGACGCGGCAAGCGCCTGACGGTCGACATCCATTGCCATGTCCATGTGCCCTCGGCCGATGAGATGCTGAAAGCCTCCGGCGCCGTCGGCGGCGATGTTGGCCGAGTTTTCTCCAACGACCTGACCAACCGCATCAACGTCAAGCAGAACATCGACAGGATGCCGCAACTGTCGCAAATCGACATCAGGCTCGCGGATATGGACTCGCAGGGCATCGACATCCAGGCCATCTCGCCCTCTCCGTTCCACTACAATTACTGGGTCGATACCGGCATCTCGCGCGACATCACGCGCCACGTCAACGACCGCATCGGCGAGATAGCGGCAAAGCACCCGGACCGCTTCGCACCGATGTGCATCGTGCCGCTGCAGAACTGCAACGAGGCAATCGCCGAGCTGGAGCGCTGCCACAAGCAGCACGGCATGCATGGTGTCGAAATCTCGACAAACGTCAACGGCAAGGAGCTGACGCGCTGCGGACTGGACCGGTTCTTCGCCCGCGTCGAGGAACTCGACATGATGGTCTTCGTGCACCCCGCCGGCACGTCGGAGGGCAACCGCATGCGCGACCATTACTTCACCAACCTGATCGGCCACCCGCTGGAATCTGCGCTGGCCGTCGGCCATCTCATCTTCGACGGCTATCTCGAACGCTTCCCGGGCCTGAAAGTGTGCATCGCCCATGGCGGCGGCTATGCGCCGGCCTACTGGGGACGCTTCGACCACCCCTACCCGACGCGCGAGGATGTGCACGGCAAGCTGCCGCACCCGCCGTCGCACTACCTGAAGAAGCTGCATTTCGACACGGTGGTGTTCACCGAGCTGCAGTTGCGCCACCTGATCGAGTCCTGGGGCACCGACCGCATCCTGCTTGGTACCGACTATCCTTACGACATGGCGGAGACAGACCCCGTCGGGCATGTCGAATCGGTAAAGGGCCTGTCGGAGCCGGACCGTGCGCTGGTGTGCGGCGCCAATGCCGCTCGCCTGATGGGCATCAAGGTACTGGCGCGGATCTGAACGAGCGGCGCTGGGCGGGGCCGGGAGGCTCCGCCCAGCGCCGATCAATCAAATTCTAACTTGTCCTTGTAGTCTTGCTTGAGGGCAGGCTCCTGATCGGCCTTGAGCAGCACGCTGTCGCCGATGGCGAGGCGAGCGATCTCGCTGCCCATGAAACAGCGGAGGGCGTCTTCCGGCGTGCAGACGATCGGCTCACCACGCACGTTAATGACGTGTTCACCAGAACAGGACAGCCGGCGCCGCCCGAAGGCGTCGATCAGATCGTAGTAGCGCGGGTTGCTCTCGCGATGGACGGTCTGCACGCGGGCCGAATAGTCGACATGCGTGACCGCCGGGATGTCGGAGCGCGGCACGTACAACTTCTCGATGCCGAACAACGCCTCCTCGGCCGCCGTCATGGCGCGGCGGCGGCGGTAGGCCACGGGTGCGACCAGCAGCATGTAAGGGATGTCGCACGCCATCTCGAACCAGTCTGCGACATCCTCGCGCAGGATCGACGGCGCGAAGGGGCGGAAGCTCTCGCGGTACTTCACCTTCAGATTGAGCGTCTTCTGCATCGACGGCGAGCGATGATTGCCAAGGATGGAGCGGGCGCCCAGCGCCCGCGGACCGAATTCCATGCGGCCCTGGAACCAGCCTATCGCCTCGCCGGCCGCCAGCGCATCGGCGGTACCCGCGATCATCTCGGCCTCGCCGACCGTCCGGAAGCGCGCGCCCGCGACGGCGAGGCGAGCTTCGATCTCGTCCTGCTCTAAGTCGGGCCCGAGATAACTGCCATGCATGCCGTCGATGGCGCCGTTGACGTGGCGCGGGTGCCCCTGAAAATGATGACAGGCGACCAGCGCAGCGCCGATCGCGCCGCCCGCATAGCCTGCCGCCGGCTGCACCCACAGGCGATCTAATTTACCGTCGCGCAGCACCTTGCCATTGGCCACGCAATTGAGGTCGACGCCGCCGTCAAGGCAGAGATTCTTAATTACCGTCTCGGCGGCGAGAGAGCGCGTCAGCCGCAGGAGGATCTCCTCGGTCACGGCCTGTACCGACGCCGCGAGGTCCATTTCGGGCTGTGTCAGACAGCTTTCCTGCGCCCTCGGGGGGGGGGGCGCCAAACAGATCGTGGAACTTCGCCAATGTCATGGCGAGGCCCGTGCAGTAGTCGGAATGCGTCTGGTCGAGACGGAAGGTGACGTCGGGTTTCAGATCGACGATGTTGTCGAGGATCGACTGCGCGCATTTCGGATCGCCGTACGGCGCCAGCCCCATCACCTTGTACTCTCCGGAATTGACCTTGAAGCCGGTATAGTCGGCGAATGCCGAGTAGAGCAGGCCGAGCGAGTGCGGGAAGTGCAGTTCCCGCGTCATCTCCAGGCTGTTGCCGCGGCCGACGGCGACGCTGGTCGTCGCCCATTCGCCGGCGCCGTCCATGGTGAGGACCAGTGCCTCGTCGAAGGGCGGGGGATAGAAGGCGCTCGCCGCGTGGCTCTGGTGGTGTTCGGCGAACACCAGCTTGTTCATCCAGTCGGAATCCGGGGGCCAGCGCTTCAACTCGTCGCGCAGCAGCTATTTCTGGAAGAGATTTTCCTTCAGCCACAACGGGATCTCCATGCGGAACGAGCGGAAGCCGCGCGGGGCTAAGGCGACATAAGTTTCGAGCAGGCGCTCGAATTTGGGAACGGCTGGTCATAGAAAGCGGCGTAGTCGACGGCGCCGAGCGTCGTGCCGGCTGCCGCGAGGCAGTATTGGACCGCATTGGCCGTGAAGCTCGCATCGTGCTTGCGTCGCGTGAAGCGCCCCTCCTGCGCGGCGGCAACGATGCGGCCGTCCTCGACCAGCGCCGCGGCGCTGTTGTGGTAGAAGGCCGAGATGCCCAGGATGCGCACGGGGAGTCGTCTCAGAACAGCGTGTAGATGAACGGTGCTACGGCCGACCACTTGGTTAGCACGATCAGCCCGCCGAATACGACCATCACCACCAGGATGGGCAGCAGCCAGAACTTCTTGCGCACCCGCATGAACATCCACATCTCGGCGAAAAACGACATTGCCCGCGCTCCTCAGAACTGATGCTTGATCGAGTCCGGCGCCGGCCCCTGCGGCGTGCGCACGATCCAGTAGCTCGCCGCGGACGGGTCGCGCCTGAGGCGGAGCAAATCCTTGCCGAGGGCTCGCATGACCAGTCCGGTCGGCACCACGGCGACAAAAAACACCGCTCCCATCACCACCGGATTGACGATGTGGTAAAGGAGCAGGCTGAGCTGCGTCCAGAGCCGGTTGAGCGGCGCTAGCGCGGCCGGACGCAGCGCCGCCGCCAGAGGCAGCCCGCCGCCGGCCCCGAGTACCAGCCAGGTGGCGGTGCCGCCGCCGCTAAAGAACAGCCAGCGCACGAGGCCAATCGCCGCAAGGATGCCACCCACGACCAAACCGAAGGAACGGTTGGAACCGCCCTCGACCTTGTCCTCCCGGCGGATGTCTTCATGCAGCGAGAATTTTCGGTCGACCATCCGGCGCGATTGCTCTCCACTTCCGCAGACTAACTACCACTTCGAGCTGCCGCCATCTGCCCTTTTGCACAGTGGGAGCGGCTGGAAATGCCCGCACTTGGATACGTCGCCGGCACTTCTGGCATACCCGGCGCGAGGCCACCATGTTACGGTGCCGGCGCTTTCCTCAGGCAAGGCCATGAAATACCTTCCCGTCCTCGCCGTCCTGATCCTGCTCGCCGTGGGCGCCACCTGGGTGCGCTATGGCAGCCTGTCGCCCTGCAGCTGGATGGTGACCGATCTTGCCGAGCAGATGGGTGTGCCCGAGGGCGTGGCCGCCCTCAAGGTGCGGGCCGACCTGGCGCTCCGCGGCGTCCTAGATCCGAAGCCGGACGAATGCCTCGTTGAATGGTGGCGCATCCGCGTCGACGGCACCGTGCACCAGCGCGCCTCGCGCTGAGCGGACGTCTCGGTCCACGAGCGGACACCGTGCCGGCTATCGCGCGAAACGGATCGTGCCCCTAAGGTGCCGTACCGAAGCTGCGAAAGTGCTGGTCCATGCTACCCATCGACGCCCTCTACCGCGGCCTGACGATCAATCCCTACGGCATCGCGCTGGAAGGCGACGGTGAAAGTCTCACCTACCGCGCGCTGGTCGGCCAGGTCGAGGCGCTGGCGGCGGCTTTCCAGCAGCGCCTGCCGCAACCTCAGGCACGCATCGCGATCTGCGGCGCCAACAGCTTCGCCCATGTCGTTGCCATCCTCGCCTGCCACCTGTCCGGCAATGTCTGGGTGGCGGTCAGTGCGCGCGCCGGCAATCTGGAGAACGAGGCCCTGCTGGGCGCCGTGGTGCCCGACCTCGTCGTCGCCGACGAGGATCTGTTCGACCGCCTGCCCGACACCGGCGTCCCGACAATCCGCCTCACGGCCGCGAACGGCGGGCCGAGTTCCGATACGGTCGCCGGCCTCATCGCCGCCAATGCCGGCCGTCGCCCGAACCGGCCTTTGCTCGACCCCGAGACCGACCTGCAGGCGATCAAGTTCACCGGCGGGTCGACCGGCCGGCCGAAGGCGGTGGCGCAGCCCTACCGCGTCGGCGTGACGCTGATCGGCAGCTTCCTCGCAACCTTCCAATTCCGGACCGATGACTGCCAGCTCGCGGCGGCGCCGGTCAGCCACGCTTCCTTCGTGTTCATGCTGCCGCTGTTCGCGGTCGGCGGGCGCAACATCGTCCTGCCCGGCCCCGACCCCGACCGCATCCTCGACGCCTTCGCCCGTCGTGGCGTGACGACGATGTTCATGCCGCCAACCATGATCTATCGCGTCATGGCGCATCCCAAGGCCGTGCCAGGCCGCTTTCCCGGCCTGCGCCACCTCTACTACAGCGCCGCCCCCATGCCGGCGGAGAAGATCCCCGAGGTGCAGCACGTCTTCCCCAATGCTCTGGAGACGCTGTACGGCCAGACCGAAGCCTCGTCGATCTGCACCGCGATGACGGTAACGGAAATGAACCGGCCGGATAATCACGGTTCGGTGGGCCGCGCCTCGCCGATGATGCGGGTCGAGATCATGAACCCCGACGGCAACCTGCTCCCTCCCGGATCGGAAGGCGAAGTGGTCGTGCGCGGCGGGCTGGTGATGCGGGGCTATCTCGGTAACCCTGAGGCCACGGCCGACGCCATCCGCGACGGCTGGCTGCACACCGGCGATGGCGGGCTGATCGACGAGCGCGGCTATCTGTGGCTCAAGGACCGGCTGCGAGACGTCATCATCTCCGGCGGCTTCAACGTGTACCCCACGGACGTCGAAGGCGCGCTCGGCCTGCACCCGGCGGTATACGAAAGCGCCGTGTTCGGCTGCCGCGACGATTTCTGGGGCGAGCGTGTCGAGGCCGCGGTACAGCTCCGCCCCGGCAACACGGCCACGCCCGGCGAACTGCAGGCCTTCGTGCGCGAGCGGCTCGGTGCGGTGAAGTCGCCGAAGATCGTGCACTTCGTCGACGAACTGCCGCGCAGCTCCGTCGGTAAGGTTCTTCGCCGTGAACTGCGCTCGCAGTACGACACTGCCGGACGCAGGAACCTCGGCGGCACAGGACGCCAGTAGACCGACGATGGCGCCGCTCCTGCCGGCGCGTTAGCCTATCTCTGCAGGCTCCGCAAGAAAAGCCGCCAGCCGGCGCTTGCGCTGCCAGGGAGGAATCGCATGTTCATGTATTTCCCCGAGAACTATCCGTGGTCGATGGCCGTGCTGCTCGCGACCAACATGGGCGGCGTTCTGTCTGAAATGGACGAGGCCTGCGCCGCACTGAAGCCGCACGCGGTAGCGAACGATGCCACTGCCAACGAACTGTGGTTCCAGCAATGGACGCGGATCGCCGCGCGCGCCGAGGCGCAGGCCGACGCGGACGCCGCTAACAGCCATACCTTTACCGCAGCGCGCAAATACAAGCGGGCGGCGATCTACCATATGACGGCGGAGCGTCAGGCGCGCGCCGGCGACCCGCGCAAGGTCGCATCATACCGGAAAATGCTCGCCTGCTTCGCGCGCGGCACGGCGCTGGCCGGCGACCGCGTCGAGCGCGTCGAGGTGCCGTCGCTTGCCGGAGACCTGCCGGCGCTCTATGTGCCGGCGGCGCCTGGCACGATGACCGGGCGCGGGCCGGCCATGGTCCATATGGACGGGCTCGACGTGATGAAGGAGTTCCTGTTCCTCTCCGGCGTCGCGGAGGGCTATGCGAGACGCGGAATCGCCGTGCTGCTGCTCGATCATCCGGGCATCGGCGAGGCCCTGCGCCTGCGCGGCCTGACGCTGACTCCGGAGGTCGAGGTGCCGGCGGGCGCGGCCTTCGACTGGTTGCAGAAGCGTGCCGAGATCGATCCCAAGCGCATCGGCGTAGTCGCGCTGTCCCTCGGCGGCTACTACGCACCGCGCGTGGCGGCGTGCGATGCGCGCTTTGCCTGCTGCGTCGCCTGGGGCGCAATCTGGGATTACGGCCCGATCACGCGGGCGCGCGCGGCCGGTGGCGGCTCGGCTCTTTCGGTGTCTAACTGGGCCCACCACATGCGGCTCGTGTTCGGCCTCGATTCTATGGACGACATCCTCACCACCACCGACCGCATGGCGCTGGCGCCGGTCATGTACCGTCTGCGCTGCCCGTTGCTTGTGGTGCATGGCGAGAACGACCGCCAGATCGCCGTGGCCATGGCCGAAAACACTATCGCCGCAGCGAAAAACAGCGCGCGCGCCGAGATCAAGCTGTTCTCGCTCGCCGAGGGTGGTGCCGAACATTGCCAGGTCGACAACCCGACGCTCGGCGCCGACTACATAGCCGACTGGGTGGCCGGCGTGCTCGGCGGCCGAACGGCGTAGAGACAGGTCACCCTTTCAGTTGCGAAAACCCCTCGGGCACGGGGACGTGGAAGGTGTTGGCGACCATGGCGACGTGGTTGTAGTGGCCGATGACGGCGATTAGTTCGACGAGTTGCTGTTCGCCGAGCACGCCGAGGATGGCGTCGTAGGTCGCATCGGAGACCGCCCGCGATTCCAGCAGCTCGCGCGTATAGGCATAGACGATGGCCTCGTCGTGCAGTTCGAACTCAGGCTGGCGGCGATCCTCGATGGCGTCGACGACGGCCGTAGTGATGCCGTATTGCAGCGCCTCCGGCTTGTGCGCGCCCCATTCGATCTGCGACGACCAGTGGCGGGCGACGACGATGATCGCCAGTTCGCGCAGACGCTGGTCGACCGTCGCCTCCCAGCGGCAGAACTGGCCGAAGGGCAAAGCGCGCTCGGCCAGCTTCGGGCTGCGCAGCCAGGCATTCATCGGACCGATGATGCGCCCGGTGCGGCTGGCGAAGATCGTGTCGGCCAGGCGCTTCTGCTCGTCGCTCATGGTGGCGTAGGTCAGTTCGGTCAGGCGGCTCACGGCGGACACTCCGGATTCGGGGCGCGGGCTGTGAGCATCGCCACCGCAGGCATCCCAGGCAAGCCCGCAAATGGGCGCCAATCTTGACTCGTCCGGATGGGGGACGGACCCTGCCGGCCAGACTAGTAGGAGCGTCGAGCCATGGCCAATCCCCGCAGCAAACTGCGCATCACCCGCCAGCTGCTGACCGAGTATTCCGAGAAATACAAGAACTGGGGCAAGTGGGGCCCGGACGACGAGATCGGCACGCTGAACTACACGACGCCCGAGAACATCGTCGCGGCGGCACAGTTGGTGAAGAAGGGCAAGGTCATCTCGCTAGGCCTCAACTACGACCAGTACGGCCCGCAGGGAGCGAGCTCAAAATACCCCGCGATGGGCCGTTTCAACCCGGTCCATCTGATGACCCGCACCGGCACGGATGCCTATGCCGGCATTCTCGATTCGCGCGGCATACGCGGCACCGACGACATCCTCATCATGCCGCTGCAGAGCGGTACGCAGTGGGATGGACTGGGTCACATTCTCTACGAGAACTACACCTGGAACGGCTACGATTGCCGAGTCATATCCAGCGCCGGCGCCGCCAAGAACGGCATCGAAAAGACCAAGACCAAGATGGTCGGTCGAGGCGTTTTCCTCGACATCCCCAAGATGATGGGCGTCGAGTGGCTGGAGGACGGCTACCCGGTGACCGGCGACGACCTCGACATGGCGTGCATGGCGCACAAGGTCGAGGTGAGGCGCGGCGACTACGTAATCGTGCGCACCGGCATGATGGAGCGCTGCCTGCACGACAAGACCTGGGACGGCTATCCGGGCGGCGACGCGCCGGGCCTCGCCTTCGAGTCGGTCGACTGGATCCAGTCGAAGCAGATCGCCGGCATCGCCACCGACACCTGGGGCGCGGAAGTGCGACCCAATGAGACCGACGAGAACATCAACCAGCCCTGGCACTGGATCGTCATCCCGATCATGGGGCTGACGGTCGGGGAGATCTTCTATCTTGG
Organism: Alphaproteobacteria bacterium; assembly: GCA_009691025.1. Taxonomy (GTDB): domain Bacteria; phylum Pseudomonadota; class Alphaproteobacteria; order UBA6615; family UBA6615; genus SHWB01. The sequence goes on along the minus strand of SHWB01000005.1, from coordinate 99,958 downwards.
CGATCTGGCCAAGGACTGCAACGAGGATGGCGTGCACGAATTCATGTTCGTCGCTCCAGCCTTGCCGGTGACCGGCGCCGTCGGCTCGCCCACCAACCCGCTGGCGATCAAGTAGTCCGGCTCCAGGAGCGGGAGCCTGCGGACTCGTCATTCGCAGGCTCCGGATGAGTCTGCGGGAGGCAGTTCGAACCTCTGGAGTACGATCTTTCTTGCCGATACCCGGGGCGTCCTCATCCTGAGCCTGTCGAAGGATGTGAATGCCGCGCGGCTGCAGTGCCGACCGCGGGATCGTCTGCCCCCGGCGCGCGCCATGTCGTAATCTGGTGGCGAAGCGCCCGGCCGAAGGGCGCCAGAAGGGGGCCTCGTCATGGGCGTGATAACCGAAATCTTCCTACCTCTCGCGCTGTTCATCATAATGCTTTCGCTCGGGCTGGGGCTCGGCATGGCGGATTTTCGGCGCGTGGCCACGCAGCCGCGCGACTTCGTCGCCGGAGCTGTCTCGCAGATGGTGTTGCTGCCGCTGGTCGCCTTCGTCATCGCGACCGTCTGGGCGCCGGAGCCGGCCCTGGCCGGCGGCCTGATGATCATCGCCGCCGCCCCGGGCGGCGTGACCTCCAACCTGCTCACCCGCTATGCCGGCGGCGACACCGCCCTTTCGGTCTCGCTGACGGCCGTGAGCAGCCTTGCCAGCATTGTCACCGTGCCGCTGATCGTGTTCTTCGCCCTCGAACATTTCGCCGGCGCGGGCAGCACAGCCGAGCTGTCGATGACCGGCACGGCGCTGAAAATGTTCGCCATCGTCGCCGTGCCCGTCGCCATTGGTATGGCGGTGCGCGGCATCGCGCCAGCTTTTGCCGCGCGCTGCGAGCCGTCGGCGCGCGCCGTGTCGGGTGTATTGTTCGTCATCGTGATGGCCGGCGCCATCTGGGTCGAGCGCGGCAACATCGCCACCTACTTCGCCCAGGCCGGCCTCGCCACGCTGACGCTCAACATCGGGATGATGGCACTGGCCTTCTGGGGCGCCATCCTGGTCGGCTGCGCCCGGCCGCAACGCGTCGCCCTCTCGCTCGAATGCGGCCTGCAGAACGGCACGCTGGCGCTGGCCGTCATCGCCACCCTCGGCCTCGACCCGGCCTATACCGTGCCGGCGGCTATCTACAGCCTGCTGATGTTCGGCACGGCCCTCGTCTTCGTCTTTGCCGTCATGCGCCGCAGCGCGGACCGCTCGGCCGTCGCCTAGGAACATCGTCATGGCCAGGAACCGCAAGGATGTTGCGATCTGGTACAACCCGCGCTGCAGCAAGTGCCGGCAGACGCTTGCGCTGCTGCAGGAGAATGGACACGAGCCGCTTCTCGTCGAGTACCTGACGGACCGCCCCGACAAGGCATCGCTGAAGCGCGTGCTGAAACAGCTCGGCCTGCCAGCGCGCAAGCTGCTCCGGCGCGGCGAGGCGGCCTTCAAGGACCTCCGCCTCGCCGACGAGGCCATGAGCGAGGACAAGCTGATCGACGCCATGCTGGCGCATCCGGAACTGATCGAACGGCCTATCGTCGTCGCCGGCGAGCGCGCCGCCCTTGGCCGCCCGCCCGAGCAGGTGTTCGAGATACTGGCCGACGAGCTGCGCCGCTGATGACGCCGGTCGGTGCAAGGAGTTGGTACGATGCCTGACGACGACCGCCCGCACACCGACTGGCAGCCGGGCACCCGTGCTCTGCCCTCCTTTCACGGCCTCGCTGCGGCGTTCCGCGCTGGCAAGGACAGCCCGCGCGATCTGCTGGAACGCTGCATCGCCACCATCGAGGCGCGCGAGCCGGAGATCGGTGCCTTCGTGGTCTACGATTTCGATCGCGCCCGCACCGCCGCGGACGCCGCGACGGCACGCTGGCGGGACGGCACGCCGCTATCCGCCATCGACGGTCTGCCCATCGGCCTCAAGGATGTGATCAGCACCGAGGATTTACCTACCGGACGCGGCAGCGAGATTTTCGCCGGCAGGCCGCCGGAGCGCGATGCCGCCGTCGCCTGGGCGCTACGCCAGGGCGGGGCCGTCATCGTCGGCAAGACCGTGACCACGGAATTCGCCATCGGCCGCATCGGCCGCACGCGCAACCCGCTCGATCCGCGCCGCACGCCCGGAACCTCCTCCAGCGGCTCCGCCGCGGCGGTCGGCGCCGGCATGCTGCCGGTGGCGCTCGGCTCGCAGCTCATTTCCTCGGTGATGCGTCCCGCTTCCTATTGCGGCCATGTCGGCGTGATGCCAAGCTACGGCGTGATCCGCATGGACGGCATGGAGCCGGTCTGTCCGTCCACAGATCATGTCGGCACGCATACGACCACACTGGAAGACGCGTGGATCGTGCTGCGCCACCTGTCGCGGACGGCCGGGCCGATCCCGGGCTGGCGCGGCCTGCACGGGCCGGCCGAGCCGCCCGCACCGGCGAAGCCGCGCCGCCTCGCCAGGCTCTACGAGCCAGACTGGCAGCACACCGATGCCGACTGCCGCGCCGCCCTGGAGGACGCGTTGAAGAGCCTCTGCGCCACCGGTGTCGAGATCGTCGAGCCGGAAGACGACCCGGTGCTGCGCCGCCTTGAAGCGGCCTGCGCAACCAGCGAGGCGACGATCATGGCGCTGGTGACAAACGAAATGCGCTGGCCCTTCCTCGACTATGACGCCAAGGGCTTCCGCTTCGGCCTGCGCCTCGGCCCGCTGATGGAGAAGGCGCGCGCGGCGACCATGGAGGATTATCACGACGCCCTCGGCGCCCGCGACGAGCTGCGCGCCCGATTCGATGCGGCCGCGCGTACCTATGACGGCTTCATCGGCCTTTCGGCGTCCAGCGTCGCGGCGATCGGGCTCGACAATATGGGCCGCCCCGGGGCGACGGCGCCGGCAACCTGTGCCGGCCTGCCGGCCCTGACGCTGCCGGTGCTGGCAGCACACGGCATGCCGCTCGGCCTGCAACTCGTCGGCGCCGCGCATGGCGAGGCGAGCTTGTTCGCCCATGCCGCATGGGTCGGCTGGACACTCCTTGAAGGAGGGTCTCCGGCCCGATGAGGATCTGCATCGTCGGCGCCGGCGCGATCAGCGGCTTTCTCGGCGTGCGTCTCGCTGCCGCCGGCCATGACGTCTCCATGGTCGCGCGCGGCGCCCATCTCGCCGCCATCCGTGCCGGGGGTGCCAGCCTCGTCATGGGTGGCAGCACGACCGTGGCGCGGGTGGCGGCGAGCGACGACCCTGCCGATCTCGGCCCGCAGGACCACGTCGTCCTGACGCTAAGGACGCCGAACCTGCCGACCCTCGTACCGCGTCTAGCGCTGCTGCTCGGCCCCGACACCACGGTGGTGACGGCGATGAACTGCATCCCGTGGTGGTTCTGCCAGGGTATCGTCGGCACTCTCGAAGGCGCGCATCTCGACGCGGTCGATCCGGGTGGCCGGCTTGCCGCCAGTGTCGATCCGGCACGCGTCATCGGCTGTGTCATCCATGCCGTCGCCTAGGTGGTGGAGCCGAGTGTGATCCGCCATGCCGCCGGCGACCATTTCATCTTCGGCGAGCCGTCGCACAGGCTCACATCGCGCGTGCAGGACCTGGCCGATGCGGCGACCTCGGGTGGCCTGCGAGGCACCGCGACGGCAAACATACATCAGGAGGTCTGGCTAAAGCTGCTCGGCAATTTGTCGATGGGCGCGGTGTCCCTGCTGACCGCCGCGACGCTCAAGGACATTGGCCACGACCCTGGCTTACGCGCGGTCGCCCGGCGCCTGCTCGACGAAAGCCGCGCCGTCGGCGAATGCTTCGGCCTCAGGCTCGACATGACGAACTATGCGCGCATCGACCTCGGCGCCGCGCTCGGCCGCTTTCGACCCTCGATCCTGCAGGACCTCGAAGCCGGCCGGCCGATGGAGATCGACGCGATGATCACCGTGGTGGCGGAGCTCGGCACGCGGGCCGGCGTCGCCACACCGGCGCTCGACGTCGTGCTCGCCCTCATCCAGGGCCGCGCCCGCCTCGCCGGTCTCTATCCTTGACCGATCCCGCCCCACCCTTCGCCGGTGTCGGCACGGTCGCCGCGCCGCCGCTGCGCCCGTCGGCCATGGCGCTGCTGGTGGCGATGCTGTTCGCCAGCCAGATGGCGATCACCGCCTTCCTGCCGGCATTGCCGGCTATCGGCGCGGCCTTCGCCGTGCACACGGCCGATGTCGCCATCATCATTCCGGCCTTTCTCGGCACCTTCGCCGTCGCCCAGCTCGTGCTCGGCCCTCTGGCCGACGCCCTGGGGCGGCGGCTCATCGTGCTGTCGGGCGTAGGATTGTTCGTAGCGGCCAGCTTCGCTTGCGCGCTGGCGCCATCGGTCGAGTTCCTTGTCGTCGCGCGTGTCGCCCAGGGGGCTGGTGCGTGCACCCTTATCGTCCTGTCGCGTGCCATCGTGCGGGACACGGCGCAGGGCGCCTCGGCGGCAAGGGCACTCGCCTATCTGTCGATGGCTATGGGCGTCGGTCCAGCCATCGCGCCCCTGCTCGGCGGAGCCCTGGTCGAGAGCGCGGGCTGGCGGTCGATCTTTTATGCCACTGGCGCGTTCGGCTTCTTCGTCATGCTGAGCGCCGCCCTGCTGCTGCCCGAAACCCTGCCGCCGGCGGCGCGGCGGCCGGCGCGCTTCGGGCCGCTCGCGCACACCTACCTAGACCTGCTGAGCTACAGGGCCTATATGGGTTACGCCTTGGCGATCGGGCTGACTAACGCCATCTTCCACAGCTTCGTCACCGGCGCGCCGACCGTCCTCATCGCGCTCAAGGGCGTGCCGCCCCAGCAATTCGGCCTTTACCTGATGACGATCCCGATCGGCTTCATCGCCACCACGCTGGTGGTCAGCCGACTGGTGCCTCGCTTCGGCATCGACCGTCTGATCTGGATCGGCGGCGGCTTCCTTGTCGCCGGTGCCGGCGGCATGCTGGTGCTGGGTCTGGCGGGGGCGGACGCGCCGCTGGCCATCGTGCCGTTCATGGTACTGCACTCCATCGGCAGCGGCTTTTCGGTATCCACCAGCCTCGCCGGCGCCATGAACGCCGTGCCGCCGGCCCTTGCCGGCACGGCCGCCGCGCTGGCGGGCTTCTTCCAGATGGCATTGTCGGCCGCGGGTTCCGTCGCCGTCTCGTCGATGGAGCACACCTCGATGGTGCAGACCGCTATCCCCATGACCGTTTTCGCCTGCGGCGCCGTCATCGCCTTCGCCCTCCTCGTGCGCCCGTGGCGGCGATGACGCAGACACCATCTAGCCAGACGGCGGCGCCGCCGCTCGGCATGACGCCGCTCATCGTGCTGGTGGCGATGATGTTCACCAGCCAGATGGCGATTACCATCTTCCTGCCGGCGCTGCCGGCACTGGCCGCCGACCTCGACCGCTCGGTCGATGCAGCGCGGCTGATCATCCCCGCCTATCTCGGCGCCTTCGCCGTGGCGCAGCTCGTGGTCGGCCCGCTGTCGGACGCCTACGGTCGCCGCGTCGTCATCCTCGCCGGCCTCGCGCTGTTCGCGGTGGCGAGCTTCGCCTGCGCGCTGGCGCCAGACATCGAGATGCTGATGATCGCCCGCTTCGTGCAGGCGACCGGCTCGTGCACGCTGCTGGTGATCTCGCGCGCCATGGTGCGCGACACCTCGCACGGCGCTGCCGCCGCGCGGGCCATGGCCTATCTCGGTATGGCGATGGGCGTCGGACCAGCGATCGGCCCTATCCTTGGCGGCTACCTGATGCTCAGCGGCCATCTGATGGATTTCAGCGGTTGGCGCATGACCTTTCACGCCACCGGCGCCATCGCCACGATCGTTCTGGTGGCGGGGCTGCGGGTGCTGCCGGAGACGCTGCCGCCGGCGCTGCGCCAGGCGCCACGCATCGCCACGATGGCGCATAACGGACTTCGCCTGTTCGGCCTGCGCGCCTTCATGGGATACTGCCTCGCAACCGGCTTCGCGGTGGCCGTGTTCCAAGCCTATCTGTCGGGCTCGCCGACCGTCTTGATCACGCTGGGCGGCCTGACGACCGAGGAATTCGGCGCCTACATGCTGGCCGCGCCGCTCTGCTTCATCGCTGCCAATTTGTTCACCGCGCGCATCGTCGCGCGGCTGGGAATCGACCGGCTGATCTGTCTCGGCAGCACCTTGCTGGCCGGTGCGCCGGCCGCGCTGGTCCTGGCGGCGCTGGCCGGCGTCGACCGGCCGTGGGTGTTCCTTGTCGTCGCCGGCGCCTTTTCCATCGGCAGCGGGCTAGTCGTGCCGACGACCCTGGCCGGCGCCATGACGGCGGTGGCCCCGTCGATGGCCGCCTCGGCGTCGGCGCTGGCCGGCTTCTTCCAGATGGCGATCAGCACCTTGGCGACACTGGCTGTCTCGGCCTTCCTGCACGAATCGTCGCTGCCGACGGCCATCGTTATGACCATCGCCGGCGTCTCGATGGTCGCCTTCTTCGCGCTGCTGGTGAATCCCTGGCGACGCTGACCCCTATTCGGCGGCGTCGCGCTGCCGGTAGTGCGCACATTGCCTTGCGTCTCGCAGCGTGAGCGCAATGCAGCCCCTGCCGCGCCCGCCGGTCCCTCGCGCGGTAAGCCCCGGCAGCACCGGAAGAGAGGGAAGCGATGGCTACGGTAGGAATCGTCGGTATCGGCGCGATGGGCTCGGCCATGGCGTCACGGCTGATCGACGCCGGATTCGCGGTCGTCGGCACCGACCCGCGCCCGGCGGCGCGCGAGGAGCTGACCGGCCTGGGTGGCAAGACGGTAACCACGGCGCGCGCGGTCGCGGAAGCGGCCGACTATGTGCTGCTGTCACTGCCCAGCGTGAAAGCCTTCCACGCTGTGATCGAGGGCGCCGATGGCATCGCTGCCTCCGGCAAGCGCGGCCTCATCGTCGCCGACACCTCGACGCTGCCAACCGCCGACAAGGATCGCGGCCACGCGGCGCTGGCGAAGGCCGGCATGACACTGCTCGACTGCACCGTTTCGGGCAACCGCGACATGATCCTCTCCCGCACGCTGACGGCCTACGTGGCCGGCGACGAGCAGGCCTATCACCGCGTCGCGCCTGCCTTCGACACCTTCAACCGCAATCACACCTATGTCGGTGCCTTCGGCATGGCGAGCAAGGTGAAGTTCGTCATCAACTACCTCGTCTGCATCCTCACCGCCGCCAACGGCGAAGCCATGGCGCTGGCGATCAAGGCCGGCATCGACCCTGCGGTGATGTACGACCTCGTCAAGGACAGCGCGGCCAACTCAAAGCTGTGGGAGATTCGCGCCAAGATGGCGGTGACCGAGGATTACACCAGCTCGCGCGGCAATTTCCTGATGGCCGACAAGGACGGACCGATCATCGGCGATTTCGCGCGCGAACTGTCCTTCCCCGCCGTGCTGTTCCAGGCGGCGCTGCAGATGCACCAGGTCGGCGTCTCGCTCGGCATGTACAACATCGATACAGCCGCGATGTGCCGCGTCTACGAGATCATCGGCGGCGTCGAGCGCAAGGGCGCCGGCGAGATGAACGACGGGATGTAATGGGACACCCTCTCCGCTCATGGGCGGAGAGGGATCCTTCCGGCTAGACCTGCGCCGCCAGGCACGCGGCCTGGATGCCCGCGACAGCCGCGGCCTCGTCATTGTCCGAGGTATCGCCGCTGGCGCCGACGGCGCCGACGATCGTGCCGGCCGAATCCTTGATCAGCACACCGCCGGCGACCGGCACCATGCGGCCGCCCGATGCCGTCACGGCGGCGCCGACGAAGTGTGGACGATCCTTCGCCATGCCCTCGATGACGCGTGAGGACCGGCCCATGCCGAGCGCACCCCACGCCTTGCCGAAGGCGATCTCGAAGCGAAGGATGCCACTGTTGTCGGCGCGCTGGGCGGAGACGACATGGCCGCCGGCGTCGAGCACGACGAAGGTGAGGCCGGCGAGCTTCTTTTCCTTGCCGTATTCGAAGCCGACCCGGCAGATGGTGTTTGCCTGGTCGAGAGTCACGTTGGCCATGGTGCTTCACTCCCTGTTGAAGGTGCTCGAACGTAGTCTGGGAAAACCGGCGGTTCCAGCGGTCAGGCGGCCGCGCGGTGCCGCAGGTGGCGGTAGCTGCCAGCGAGGTGTCGCAGGAACCGGTCGCCGGATACGACCGGTTCGTATAGTGGCGGATTGTCCGGCCCGACGCAGGACGCGACGGGGGCGACGACATCCTCGAGGTCGGGTCTGAAGATAGCCGCGATCGAGTAACGATCGCGCTCCACAGCCGTCGGCACCCGGTGCGGCGTTGCCTTGAAGCGGTCGTTGGACTGGCGCTTCAGCATGTTGCCCGAATTGACGACGAAGGCGCCGGGCAGGACCGGCTGGTCCACCCACTCGCCGGGCGGCGTCTGCACCTGCAGGCCCTGCACGTCGGATTGCGGCAGGAAGGTAACGAAGCTCGAATCCGTATGGGCGTTGGACCCGAACTGGTCGCTGCGGATCTCGCCGACAGCCGGATAGCGAACCATCCGCAGCAGCACGGTCGGATCGCGCAAGAAACCTGCAAAATGATCCGCCGGCATGTCGAGCGCCCGGGCGAAGACCGGCAGCATGCGGAAGGCCAGCGCCGTCACCGCATAGAGATAGCGGATCGTGGCGTCGCGGAAGCCAGGCAGGACTGCCTCGCCCGGCCAGCGGTTGAGGCCGCATAGCGCCTTGCCGGCGAGCACATTAGGATCGTCGGCCGCGCGCTCACGCCACACGATCATCACCTCTGACGCGTCCCGGCGTACGGTGGCGGAGTCGCCGACCGGCGAGTGCTCATTGCTCGTATAGTCCTGCGGCACGTAACCGCTCTGGTTCTGGTCGACCTTGATGGCCAGCTTCTCGGTCTCGGGCAGGGCGTGGAACCGCCGCGTCGCCGCGAAGGCGGCATCGACGATACCCTGCGGCACCCCCGTATTGCGGAACATCATGAAGCCGAGGCTTTCCATCGCCACACGGATTGCCGTCGCGACAGCATCGAGTGCTCCCGGCGCATCCGCGAGGTAGGGACCGACATCGATGATCGGAAATTCGGCTTCCGTGGCGGTTATGAACGGTCGTTCCCCGGTCATCTGATATTTTTCCAGGCGTCCGGCGGGCGTGGCCGCCGGGCGGTCCAAGTCTAAGCATCTCGGCCCCTTGCCCGGCAACCACGATGCCGCTCGGCAGGCATACCCGGACGGGATAGAGTCCCGGCCCAGCAGGCAAGGGGCACCGCGATGGCGACAAAGGTGGGCGTCGTCGGTCTGGGCGCGATGGGCGGCGGCATTGCGCTGACCCTGCGCAAGGCCGGCTTCGCCGTTGTCGGCTACGATCTGCTCGAAGACTTGATGGCCGAGCTGGAGGCTGGCGGCGGCCGACTCGCGAGCTCGCCGCGCGATGTCGCCGATCGTTCGGATACCGTGATCCTCTCGCTGCCCTCGGCCGAGGCCTTTCACGCGGTCGCCACGGGCCAGGGCAGCATCGTCGAATCCGGCCTCGACGGACTCGTGGTGTTCGACACCTCGACTCTGGCCGTCGCCGACAAGGAGGCCGCCGCGCACCGGCCGCGCGATCTCGGCATTTCGCTGCTCGACTGCGCCGTGTCGGGTACGCGCGAATCCGTTCTGGGCGGCAGGCTGGTGCTCTATGCCATCGGCGACCGGGCAGCCTATGATGAGATCGTCCATGTCATCGAGGGCTTCACGCAGAAGCACTGGTATCTCGTCGCGTTCGGCAACGCCTCACGCATGAAATACGTCGTCAACATGCTGGTATGCATCAACAACACGGCCATGGCCGAGGCGCTGACCTTAGCCATCAAGATGGGGCTCGACACAAAGCAGGTCTATGACCTTGTGAGCCATAGCTTCGGCAGCAGCCGGGTGTGGAAGCAGCGGGCGCGCATGGCCGTCGAGGGCAACTACCTGTCGGCGCGCGGCACCTACAACATCTCGCGCAAGGACGCCAAGATCATCGGTGCCGAGGCGGCAGCGGCGCTGTCGCCGGCGCTGCTGTCCAGCGTCGCGTTGCAGATGCATTATTCCTGCATGGCGCAGGGTTTCGGCGGCATCGACACGGCCTCGCTGTACGAGGTCTACAAACTGGCCGCCGGCCTGGAGTCAACCATCTATCGCGACTGAAGCGCCAGACATCACCTTCCTGGAGCAGGAGTTTCCACATGGCCATGACTGTCGGTATCGTAGGACTGGGCGCGATGGGCGGCGGCATCGCGCTGACGCTGCGCAAGAACGGCTTCCCGGTGATAGGCTTCGACCTCAGGGACGAGCTGATGTCGGAACTGGAAGCAGCCGGCGGTTCGCGCGGGAAATCGCCGCGCGATGTTGCCGAGCGATCGGATGTGGTCATCCTGTCGATGCCCAATGCCGAGGCGTTCCATGCCGTCAGCACGGGCCAGGGTGGCCTCGGCGAATGCGGCCGGAAGGATCTTGTCGTCGCCGACACCTCGACGCTCTACATCACCGACAAGGTGGCTGCGGCGGCGCGCCTCAAGGCTCTCGGCATCACGCTGCTCGACTGCACCGTCTCCGGTACGCGACTGACGGTGCTGGAAGGTAACCTCGTGCTGTTCGCCAGCGGCGACGAGGCGGCGGCGAAGAATATGGCGCCGGTGTTCGGCGGCTTCACGCGCAACAATACCTATGTCGGCGAGTTCGGCAACGCCTCGAAGATCAAGTACGTCATCAACCTGCTGGTCTGCATCAACGACGCGGCGACCGGCGAGGCGCTGGCCTATGCCACGAAGATGGGCCTCGACCCGAAGCTGACCTACAAGCTGGTTTCGGACAGCTTCGCCACCAGCAAGATTTTCGACCAGCGCGGCAAGCTGGCGGTCGAGGGCGACTTCACCTCGTCGCGCGGCTTCTACGGCCTCGCCGAGAAGGACGCCAAGATCATCGGCTCGGAAGCAGCCAACTGCCACGCCCATGTGCCGATCTTCGCTGCCGCCCTGCAGATGCACGAGATGGGCGTGGCGACCGGCTTCGGCAAACTCGACACCGCCTCGCTCTACGAGGTCTACAAGATCGCTTGCGGCCTGCCCTCGACAGTCAAGCGCGGATGAGCGGCGGCACGGCAATCGGGAAGGACGACGACATGGCCCATCCGGTCTACATGAACTACGACCGCGAGGCGCTGTACGCGCAGTATAACAACCGCGCAAAAGTCCCGGATTTCACTTCCTTCGGCAAAACGTGGACGGACCGCACGGCGGCCTTTCACGCCCGCAAGCCCCAGGCCCATTTCGACGTGGCCTACGGCAGTGGCCCGCGCCAGCGCATCGACATCTACCTGCCCGACGCCGCCGATGCGCCGCTGCTGGCCTGGATCCACGGCGGCTACTGGCAGTGGAACGACAAGGAGCCGCTCGGCTTCCTTGCCGAGACGTTCATCGAGGCCGGCATCGCCTTCGCCAACATCGAGTACACGCTGTGCCCGCAGACCAACTTCGCCGGCCTCGTCGGCGACTTGCGCGGCGCGCTGGCGCATCTGTGGCGGGAGGCCGGCCGCTACGGCTACCGGCGCAACAGCCTGCTTGTGTCCGGCCACTCCGCCGGCGGCCACCTGACGGCGACCATGGCGGCGACGGACTGGCCCGCCTTCGCCGCCGACCTGCCCTCGGGTCTGGTGGCGAGCGCCGTGCCGGTATCCGGCATTTTCGATCTCGAGCCGATCCGCCACACGCCGATCGGCGATCCGCTGGGGCTCGACCCGGGCCTCGCGGTCGCCTGGTCGCCGATGTTCATGCCGGCCCGCACCGGCGCCCGCCTGGCCATTGCCGTCGGCGGCACGGAGGGGCCGGAATTCCATCGCCAGGCCGAGGAATTCGCCACCCATTGGCGCGGCCACGGCCACGAGGCGAAGGTGCTTAGCCTGCCCGGCGAGAATCATTTTTCCATCGTCGAGCGCGTCGCCGACCGCGACTCGGCGCTGCACCACGCCCTGCGCCGGCTGATCGGCCGCTAGCCGGCGGCAGCGCCTTGCGCCGCGTCGTGCCGGGGGGCACAAAGGCGCCGTGACCAGTGAGCCCGCCTCCCTGCCCGAAGCCGCCTGGCGGCGCGTCGGCGCCGTCATCGTCACCCACCACAGCGGGCGGGTGATCGGCGACTGTCTGCGCGCCATCGCCGCCGCCGATCAGGTGGTGGTGATCGACAACGCCAGCGACGACGACACGCTGGCCATCGTGCTGGCCGAGGCGCCGTGCGCGACGATTGTGTGCAACGCGGTGGGCCTCGGCTACGGCAACGCCGCCAATCAGGGCCTCGCCCGGGTCGACCGCGAATTCGCCCTGCTGGTCAACCCCGATAGTCTGATCACGCCGGCGGCCGTGGCGGCGCTGGTCGCTGCCGCCGACCGACACCCTGATGCGGCTGTGGTCTGCCCCGTTCTGCTCGACGGCGGCGGACGCTTCGGGCCCAGCCACCACCTCGCCCTGTTCGACCGCGCGGCGAGTCCTCTATCCGGCGTGGAGGCCCGTCCCGACGGCGAGATCTGCGCCAGGTATTTGTCCTGCGCCGTGGCGCTGGTGCGCATGTCGGCGGCGCGCGAAGTCGGCGGCTTCGATCCCGACATCTTCCTCTATTTCGAGGACGATGATTTCTGCCTGCGCCTGAGCCGCTCCGGCTGGTCGCTACTGCTCGCACCCGATGCCGAGGTGGTGCATACCGGCGGCGGCTCGGTGCGCCCTAGCCTCGGCCATACCTGGGAGAAGTACTGGCATCTCGCCTGGTCGCGCCTCTATTGCGAGGCCAAGTGGCGCGACCCCGCCGCCGGCCGGCGGCTGGCACTGCGCCACGCCGGGCGCTGGGCCGGCAAGGGCCTGACCAACCTGCTGGTCGGCAATGTCTCGAATGCCTTCAACCATGCCGGCCGCTGCGCCGGTGCGCTGGCCTTCCTCGCCGGTTTGCCGGCGACGCGCGGCGGCGCGCCGGCGCTCGGGCCGCAGGAACGGGCACGCGCCGCATGAGGCCCACGACTAAACTCGCCACGGGTGCGCCGACGCCGGAATACTGGCGCGGGCGACGCGTTCTGGTGACCGGCCATACCGGCTTCAAGGGTGCATGGCTTGCCCTGTGGCTCGAGCGCATGGGGGCCATCGTCACCGGCTTCGCCCTGCCCGACGAAACTGGCGGGCTCTACAGCGGCGTGCACCACTGGTACGGCGTGACATCGATGACCGGCGATCTGCGCAATACCGAGGCGGTGCGCATCGCCGTCGCGGTGGCCGATCCCGAGGTGGTGATCCACATGGCGGCGCAGTCGCTGGTGCGGCGCGGCTATGCCGATCCGGCGGCAACCTTCGCCATCAACGTACAGGGCACCGTGAACCTGCTGGAGGTGCTGACCGGAAGGGCCGCGCTGCGCGGCGTCCTCGTCGTCACCAGCGACAAGGTCTACCGCAACGACGGCGCTGGACGCGCCTTCGCCGAGGAGGATCCGCTCGGTGGCAGCGATCCTTATGGTGCCTCGAAGGCGGCGCAGGACATCGTCGCCCTCGGCTGGGCGAGCGGCACCTTCGCGCATCATGCGGCGATGGATGTGCGCCTTGCGACCGCGCGCGCTGGCAACGTCATCGGCGGCGGCGATATGTCCGCCGACCGGCTGGTGCCGGACATCGTGCGCGCGGCGGCGGAGGGCCGGACGCTCCGCCTGCGCCGGCCGCAGGCGACGCGGCCGTGGCAATTCGTGCTGGAGCCGCTGGCCGGCTACCTGATGCTCGCCGAGCGTCTGGCCACGGCAGGGCCCACCCCGCCGCCGGCGCTCAATTTCGGCCCCGATCCGGCGGGCGAACGCACCGTCGGCTGGGTCGTCGCGCGCGCCGCGGCTGCGCTTGCAGCGGCCGGCGGATCGGCGCCCGCCGCGGAAGTCGACCCCGACTCCGGACCGCCGGAGGCGGCCGTGCTGGCGGTCGATGCGCGCCTGGCGCGGCGCACCATCGGCTGGGCCCCGCGCCTCGACAGCGAAACGGCGATCGACTGGACCATGGCATGGTATGCTGGCCATGCCGGCGGCGGCGATGCGCGCGACCTCGCGCTGGCCCAGATCGACCGCTACACGGAGTTGCTTGCGCGATGACTGCGCCAACCTGCAGGTTCTGCGGCGCAGCCTTGACGCGGACCTTCGTCGACCTCGGTGCGACGCCGCTCGCCAACGCCTATCGCGACCCCGCCGACACGCGCGAGGAGCCGCTCTACCCGCTGCATGTGCGCGTTTGCGATTACTGCCTTCTCGTGCAGGTCGAGGCGGCGGTTCCGGCCGAAGCGATCTTTTCCGACTATGCCTATTTCTCCTCCTATGCCCGCTCCTGGGTCGAACACGCTCGCCGCTATGCGATGGTGGCGAAGGACCGACTGAATCTCGGTTCCGACAGCCTGGTGATCGAGGTTGCGAGTAACGACGGCTATCTGCTGCGTCACTTCGTCGAGATGGGTGTACCCGTACTGGGCATCGAGCCTGCGGCAAACGTCGCCGCTGTCGCCGAGCAATCTGGCGTGCCGACGAGGATCGCCTTCTTCGGGCGGGCACTCGGCGAGGCGCTGGCCGCCGAGGGCAAGCGGGCGGACCTGACGGCGGCCAACAACGTGCTGGCCCATGTGCCCGACCTCAACGATTTCGTTGGCGGATTCGCCGCCGTTCTGAAGCCGACTGGCGTCGCCACCTTCGAGTTCCCGCACCTGCTGCGGCTGATCGAGGGCGTGCAGTTCGACACCATCTATCACGAACACTTCTCCTATTTTTCCCTGCACACCGTCGAACGTGTGCTAGCGGCGCAGAGACTGCGCGTGTTCGACGTCGAGGAATTGCCGACGCATGGCGGCTCGCTGCGCCTGTGGGTGTGTCACGCCGGGGCGTCCCGCGACGAAGCGCCGTCGCTGGCGAATATTAGCGCCGCTGAACATGCGGCCGGCATCGACCGCATCGCGGGCTACGCCGGATTCTCCGGGCGCGTCGCGACGGTGCGCGACGGGCTGCGCGCCTTTCTGGCGCGGGCGTGTGCCGCCGGAGAGCGGGTCGCTGCCTATGGCGCCGCCGCCAAGGGCAACACGCTTCTCAACGTCTGCGGCATCGATGCGGCGGACATACTGTGGGTGGCGGACGCCAATCCACACAAGCAGGGCCATCTGCTGCCGGGCAGCCGGATTCCCGTCGTGTCCCCGGAGCGGTTGAGGCAGGATCGGCCCGACTGGGTGCTGATCCTGCCCTGGAATCTCAGGCGCGAGATCGCCACCGACCATGCCTATGTGCACGACTGGGGCGGGCGCTTCGTCGTCGCCGTCCCGACGGTCGCGGTGGTGGCATGAAGTTCCACGCCACCAACATCGCGGGCGTTGTCGAAATCGTGCCGGAACTGCGCGAGGATTCGCGCGGCGTATTTGCGCGTGCCTTCTGCATCGATGAATTAGCCGCCGCCGGCCTGCCCTTCGCGGTCGTGCAGGCCAATGTGTCGTCGAACCGCTTGCGCGGCACGCTGCGGGGCCTGCACTGGCAGGCGGCGCCGGCCGAGGAGGCGAAGATCGTGCGCGCGGTCGCCGGGCGCGTCTGGGACGTGGCCGTCGATCTGCGCGCGCCGTCTCCGACCTGCGGGCGTTGGACCGCCGTCGAACTGGACGCCCGGCGCGGCAACGCCATCCACATCCCCGTCGGCTGCGCACATGGCTTCCTAACGCTGGAGGACGGCTCCGACCTGCTCTACCTGATGGGCACCACCTACAGCGCGGACCTACAGCGCGGCGCACGCTGGAACGACCCGGCCTTCGCCATCGCCTGGCCCTTCGCGCCCGTCGTCATCGCCGCACGCGATGCGTCCTTCCACGACTGGCATCCAGGGCCGGAAGGGTGAGCGCGCAGGGCGTCCGACGGGCGCTCGTCACCGGCGCGACCGGCTATGTCGGAGCGCATGTCGTGCGCGATTTTCTGCGGTCCGGATGGACGGTCTCGGCCATCGCGCGGCCTGCGTCGTCAACATCTCTGCTCGGCGATGACGCGGCACGCATGGCGATCCATCTCGACGAAGGCGATGACGACGCGCTCGCCGCCTTCGTTCGCGCGGCCGAACCGGATGTCGTCATCCACCTCGCCGCGCTCTACATCGCCGCGCCACGGGAGAGCGACCGGCCGGCGCTCGATGCCGCCAACCAGAAATTCGCACAGCGCCTCGGCCTGGCGCTCGCGGGCAGCAGCGCACGCGGCATCGTAGCCGCCGCGTCGCATCTGCAGATGCGTGCCGACTCAGACGAATCCTCGCCGGCACCGCGTGGCCTCTACGCCTCGTCCAAGCAGGCCGGCGAGGAGGACCTGGCGAAGTTTGCCGCCGAGGCCAACATGGCCTTCACCACGCTTGTGCTGTTCGACACCTATGGGCCTGCCGATCCGCGCCGCAAACTGTTCGACCTGCTCGCCGACGCCGCCGGTCGTGGCAAACCCTTCGCCATGTCGCCGGGCGAACAGCGCCTCGACCTTGTCTGGATCGACGACGCGGCCGCCGCCTTCGTGGCCGCCGCGACGCGCGTGGCGGACGGCGCCGCGCAGGGGCGCGAGCGTTTCGCCGTCACCGCCGGCGAGCGCCCGCGCCTGCGTGACATCGTGGCATTGTGGCGAACGGTCACCGGCAGCGAGCTGGAGATCGCCTGGGGCGCCCTGCCCTATCGGCCGCACGAGCCGATGGAGCCCTGGCGCGGACCCGCCGTGCCCGGCTGGCTCCCAGGCATGGGCCTCGCCGCGGGCATCGCCAGTAAATGGCAGTTTCGCGGCGGCGGTTGACCTGACGCCATGCGAACCGGGCATTAAGGCCCACAGCGGTCAGCGACAGTACAAAGATGCCATGGACGATCCACCCCAGCCATTATCCCGCACGAATTGACGCGCGAGGCGCGCCATATTCTTGTCACCGGCGGCGCCGGATTTCTTGGCTCGTTCATCTGCGATCGACTGGTCGCCCGCGGCGACGAGGTTCTGTGCGTCGACAATTTATTCACCGGCCGCCGGCGCAGCGTGGCGCATATTCTGGAGCGCCCGAACTTCTAGCTGATGCGCCACGACGTGACGTTCCAGCTGTTCGTCGAGGTCGACCAGATCTCCAACATCGCCTGCCCCGCTTCGCCGATCCACTACCAGTTCGACCCGGTACAGACTACCAAGACATCGGTGCATGGCGCGATCAACATGATCGGCCTCGCCAGGCGCACGCGGGCCAGGATCCTGCAGGCCTCGACCAGCGAGGTCTATGGCGATCCGTCCGTGCACCCGCAGCCGGAGATCTACTGGTGACCACGTCAATCCGATCGGTCCGCGCGCCTGCTACGACGAGGGCAAGCGTTGCGCGGAGACGCTGTTCTACGACTACCACCGACAGCATAACGTGAATATCCGGGTGGCGATGATCTTAAATACCTACGGGCCCAGGATGCATCCCAATGACGGGCGCGTGGTCTCGACCTTCGTCGTCCAGGCACTGCAGGGCAAGCCGCTGACAGTCTTCGGAGATGGCGGCCAGACGCTCTCTTTCTGTTACGTCGACGACCTGATCGACGGCCTGATGCGCCTGATGGCGGCGCCGGACAGCGCGTCGGCGCCCGTCAACATCGGCAATCCGGGCGAATACACCATCCTGCAGATAGCCGAGACGGTGCGCGAAGTGGTCGGCGCCAAGGCCGACATCCGCCACGAGCCGCTGCCGACGGACGATCCTAGGCAACGCCGCCCGGATATCGGCAGGGCACAGAGCCTGCTCGGCTGGCAGCCGCGCATCCAGCTCCGCGAGGACCCCGCGCGTACTATCGCCTATTTCGAGGACATGCTGGCCAATCCGCTGTCGGCCGATTGAGCGGCCCGCCGCGCGTTCATCTGCGGCTGTAGAGCACGGTGCCGTCGCTGCCGCGAACGCGCACCAGATGGCCCAGCATGGTGCCCCATCCGGTATCCAGCTCCAGGCGCACGGGCATCGGCGCCTGCCCGTCCAGCGCCTTGCCGAGCCAGACTTCCGCCGCCGCGCCCTGCAGCCCGCGTCGGCCTTCCCCGGGCTTGAACCCGGCCACCCGTTCGAAGGTGATGCGGCACCCGGTGGCCGAGCCTTCGAACGGATTCTGCGCGCTGGCCTTGTAATCCCGTTCGCCGAGAGGTGAAGCCACCATGTCGTAGCGGCGGCGGCCGTCGTAGATGGTGGTGCGGCCGGGACAGCCCTGCGTGCTATCGAGAATGAGGCGCGACAGGGCCGAGATCGGGTCCAGCGCCCCGTCGAGTTGTTCGTCGCTGATCGGCGGGCGGTCCGTCTCGGTATTCGGAGGGTCCATGGTGACGACCGGCCGCCCTTCCCCGGCGAAATCGATCTCCACGGTCTTCGTGCGGTCGCGCCATGTATCGGCATTGCGGAAGCGGCCGGCCACCAGCGTGCCGTCGTCGCGCCGGCCCTCGCTCAGCGCGTCGAGGCGCCAGGGCGCAAACAGTGCCACGACGCCCTGGGTCGCGGCGCGCACGCGGGTCGCATAGGCGCCGCCGCGGCCCGGCGGCGGCAGCGTCACCTCAATGTCGAAGGTCGCGCCGTTCACGCCTCCCGCATAGATTTCATAGGTCAGGTTGAGCTTTGCGCCGGCAGGCTGGACCGCAGCAATATCACCGGCGGCCACCGGGCCGACCAGCCCCGCCGCCAGCGCCAGCGCGCTCGCCCAGAACGCCCTGCGTCCCGTCTTGCTGCCCATTGCCTCTCCTGCGGGGAAGCCTCGCCCCTGAAAATGGCTATATGCGGGCAAAAAGCAAACCAGCACGCATTGCCCGCGCCTTGACGGGTCCGGCGGGTGGCCCTATGAAACGCGCCTTCCGGTGCGGGAGCCGGTCGGGCGTATAGCTCAGCGGTAGAGCACTGCTTTCACACGGCAGGGGTCCCAGGTTCAATCCCTGGTGCGCCCACCAACTCCCGCAACGGTCTAGCTCCTGCGCGGGCCGCGGCTCCCGGATACGATCGGACCTGAGACGCCATCGCACGCCTGCCCGCGCGGAGCGGCGCCAATAACTTTGTCGCCCCCCGCTTACGCGCCACCGATGCGCACGCCGAATTCGGCGGCGGCGTCGAGCAGGGCTTCCGCCACATGTTCGGCCAGGGTGATGTCTCCCAGCAGGTGGACGGCGGACGTGAGCCCGCCCTCGTCGTCGCGAATGACCACGCAACTCGTTCGTGCCACGCTCGTCTGTGCGACCTCGCCATCGGCGAAGCGCGCCGGCCGCAGATCGACGGCGCAGAGCTTAGCCATCGCCGAGGCCGCCGGAGCCCGTCGCCGGTCCCGCTGGAGTGGTTGCGGATGCACCGCGTTTCCCGGCCTCCCGCCGTCCCGAGCGGGAGGTACCTGCCTGTCCCATCGTCGCCCGCTCCCTCTGCCCGACCAGTCGCCTCGACGCCAGCATAACCGCCCAATGGTCCGGGAAACGCGTGGCGGCGGCGCAGTCGCGCGGCCGGGCCGAGGCGGATAAGCTTGTTCCCGTCCTTTAGATGCAGCGGGGTGCGCCATGGCCGTCGATGTGCTCAAGGTCGAGATCAGGAGCGTGCAGGACGCGTCGGGCCTCGACGCGGCGATCCGTGCCGGCCGTTTCGGGGCCGACGACGTGGTCGCCGTCATCGGCAAGACCGAGGGCAATGGCGGTGTGAACGACTACACCAGGATCCTCTCGGACATCGCCTTCCGCGGCGTGCTGCTGCGCCACGGCAGCCGCGACGAGGCGGCGGTTAAGAGCGTCCCGATGGTGTGGTCGGGCGGCTGCGACGGCGTGATCACACCGCACGCCACGGTCTTCGCCCGCAGTGCCGAGACCGGCACGGCCGACCGCGCCCGCCTCGTCATCGGCACGGCGATGAGCGAGGAACTGCTCCCCGAGGACATCGGCCGGCCTGCCATGGTCGAGAAGGTGGCGTCCGGGGTGCGCGCGGCGATGGCCGATGCCGGCATCACGGACCCCGCCGACGTCCACTACGTGCAGACCAAGACGCCGCTGCTGTCGATCGAGTCGGTGCAGGACGCCCACCGGCGCGGGCTGGAATGCGCCTGCGAGGTGCACGATTCGATGGGCATCTCCAACGGCACCACGGCGATAGGCATCGGCGTGGCGCTGGGCGAGATCGCCATGCCGCGCGCGGCGGAGATTTGCCGCAACCTCGACCTCTATTCCTCGGTGGCGTCCTGCTCCTCCGGCCTCGAACTGACGCGGGCGCAGATCGTGTTGCTGGGCAACCGCGCCGGCGCCGGCGGCCGCTACCGCATCGGGCATGGGGTGATGAAAGACGCGCTCGACATCGACGGCATCTACGCCGCCATCGCCAATGCCGGGCTCGATCTGCCGGAGCGCCCGCGCGCCGCCGATCTGCGGGGCCGC
Source organism: Alphaproteobacteria bacterium (assembly GCA_009691025.1). Lineage (GTDB taxonomy): Bacteria > Pseudomonadota > Alphaproteobacteria > UBA6615 > UBA6615 > SHWB01. The sequence continues at coordinate 79,577 of SHWB01000005.1, read as the reverse complement.
GTCGTCAATTTGTTCATCAAATGCGAGGCCGACCGCCGCGCCACGCTGCGCGGCCGCCGCCAGATCATGCTCGACGATTCCGATGTGCACCACCATCGCCACGCCAAGGCCGCGGTCGGCGGCGTGGCCGCGGCGGCGCTGGGCGACCCGGCCGTGTTCGTGTCGGTCGACGCCATGCACCAGGGCCCGCAGGGCGGCGGCCCGGTCATCGCCATCGTCGACATGGGGAATTGACGCCGTTCAGGCGGCGCCCAGCCCGCCCGTCGCCGCTATGAAGCGCGCCACCTCCGCCACGCCCTTGCCGGCGCGGATGTTGGTGAAGACGAAGGGCCGCTCGCCGCGCATCTTGCGGGCATCCCGGTCCATCACGCCGAGATCGGCGCCCACCATGGGCGCGAGGTCGATCTTGTTGATCACCAGCAGGTCGGAGCGCGTGATGCCCGGTCCGCCCTTGCGCGGGATCTTGTCGCCGGCCGCCACGTCGATGACGTAGATGGTGATGTCGGCCAGCTCCGGCGAGAAGGTCGCGGCGAGGTTGTCGCCGCCGCTTTCTATCAGCACCAGGTCGAGGCCCGGGAAACGCCGGTTCATCTCCGCCACGGCGGCGAGATTGATCGACGCGTCCTCGCGGATGGCGGTATGCGGGCAGCCGCCGGTCTCAACACCGAGGATGCGCTCTGGCACGAGCGCGCCCGATCGGGTTAGGAACTCGGCGTCCTCCTTGGTGTAGATGTCGTTGGTGATGGCGGCGATGTTCCAGCGGTCGCGCAGCGTCTTGCACAGCGCATCCATGAGGGCCGTCTTGCCCGAGCCGACCGGGCCGCCGATGCCCACGCGAAGCGGGCCATTGCTGGTGTTCATGTGCGGAAGAGCCTCGTGTACTGGGTCTCGTGCAGCATGGCGGCGAGATCGGCGCCGAGCGCCGCCCCGCCAAGATCGTCGAGCGTGGCGTCCAGCGCCGCCGCCAGCGTCGCAGCGACGACGGGCTCCAGCGCTGCCAGCGCGCGCTGGCCGTCGGTCTGGCCCAGCGGGACGAGGCGCATGCCGGCCGAAACCAAATTCGCCGCCAGCGCCTGCAGAAAGGCCCCCAGCGCCGCGCGCAGCGGCACGGCGTGCCCCGCCGCCGCGACGGCGACCGCCACCGGATAGGCGAGCGCATCGTCCGGCACATCGGCCAGCAGGTCGAAGGAAGGCGTCGCCCAGGCCGCCTGCGTGGCAATGCGGAAAGCGGCGCCCTGCGCAATTGTCTCGAGCCGCCGTTCGCGCGAGGCAGTCCAGGCCACGGCCAGCGCGGCGACCTGCACCACAGCCGCCCCGTCGCCCTTCGCCGCGGCGCGATACGCATGGGCGAACAGGATCGCGTCGTTGCGCCCGCCTCCATGCGCGAGGATGTCGGCAAGCCAGACGGCCAGCGCGTCGCGCCCGGTCACGTCACCCGCTTCGACGGCCCATTCGAGGCCGTGCGAGTAGCTGAACGCGCCGACCGGATAAGTCGGCGACAGCCATGTCATCAGCCGGTACAGCGTTGCGTCGGTGATGGGGGTCGCGGGGGTCATCGCGACCGCCTGCCAGCGCCGCTTTCACGGCACGTCCACCCGATCCGGCCCGACATCGCTTCCCTCTCCCATCGGGAGGTGGCTCCCGTCGTTGGCGTAGCAGGGCGCGTAGCGCCCGAGGCGCCTATGACGTGAGGGTGAGGGGTTACGCGGCCGGAGATCCCCCTCGACGAGCGTAACCCCTCACCCTGCCCTCTCCCTATTGGAGAGGGTCGACCGACCGGAGGGGTCGTGGCGCTACCGGTCATGACCGTGCCCGTGCGGGTGGTGATGATCGTGATCGTGGTGATCATGGTCATGGCCGTCGTGATGGTCGTGGCCATGCACCTGGCCGTGGCCGTAGGCGCCGCCCTCTGGATCGAATGGCGCCGACAGCTCCACCACCTCGCCGCCGAGGCCTCGCACCATGTCGGCGATCACCGCGTCGGCGCGGATACGCAGCGTCTCACCGGCGAGCTGCACCGGCAGATGGCGGTTGCCGAGATGCCAGGCGATGCGCACGAGATGCGCCCGGTCGACGGCATGCAGCTCCATCAGCGCCTCGGGTCTGGCCGCAATGGCGACGATGCGCCCGTCATCCAGCACCAGCCCGTCGCCGTCGCGCAGCGCCCCGGCCGCGGGCAGGTCGAGCAGGAAGCGCAGCCCGCCCGCCGCCTGCATCACCATGCGGCGTCGCGAACGCAGATCCCAGTCGAGCACCACCGTGTCGGCGCGGCTTTCGGCCGGCCAGGTGCCCGCGGTGGCGATGGCGGTGGCGCGCCGCATGTCAGAACAGGAAGTAGCGCTGGGCCATCGCCAGCTCCTTCGCCGGCTCGCAGGTCAACAGCTCGCCGTCGGCCCGCACCTCGTAGGTCTCGGGATCGACGCTGACATCCGGGCAGGCGTCGTTGTGGATCATCGCCGCCTTGCCGATGCCGCCGCGCGTATTCGCCACGGCCAGTAGCGGGCGCGTCAGACCGAGCCGGCCGGCAAGGCCGCCGTCGAGCGCCGCCTGGCTGACGAAGGTGACGGCGCTGCCGGCCAGCGCGCGGCCATAGGCAGCGAACATCGGCCGGTAATGCACCGGCTGCGGCGTCGGAATGGACGCGTTGGGATCGCCCATCGGGGCCGCGGCGATGGAACCGCATTTCAGCACCAGATCGGGCTTCACGCCGAAGAAGGCGGGCGACCACAGCACGAGGTCGGCCATCTTGCCGACCTCCACCGAGCCGATGTGCCGGGCCATGCCGTGTGCGATGGCGGGGTTGATCGTCACCTTGGCGATGTAGCGCTTCACCCGAAAATTGTCGTTGTCGCCGCGCTCCCCGGCCAGCCGGCCGCGCTGGCGCTTCATCTTGTCGGCGGTCTGGAAGGTACGGATCAGCACCTCGCCGACGCGGCCCATGGCCTGGCTGTCGGAGGAGATGATCGAGAAGGCGCCGAGGTCGTGCAGGATGTCCTCTGCCGCGATGGTCTCGCGCCGGATGCGGCTTTCGGCGAAGGCCAAGTCCTCGGGGATGTTGGGATCGAGGTGGTGGCAGACCATCAGCATGTCGAGGTGCTCGTCCAGCGTGTTGACGGTGAACGGGCGCGTCGGATTGGTCGAGGACGGGATGACGTTGGGCAGGCCGCAGACGCGGATGATGTCGGGCGCGTGTCCGCCTCCGGCGCCCTCGGTATGGAAGGCATGTATGGTGCGGCCCCTGAAGGCCGCGATGGTGTCCTCGACGAAGCCCGATTCGTTGAGCGTGTCGGTGTGGATCATCACCTGCACGTCGTACTCGTCGGCGACGCCGAGGCAGCAATCTATGGCCGCCGGCGTGGAGCCCCAGTCTTCGTGCAGCTTGAGCGCCGCGGCGCCCGCCTTCACCTGCTCAACCAGCGCCGCCGGCTGCGAGGCGTTGCCCTTGCCGGCGAAGGCGAGGTTCATCGGGAAACCCTCGGCGGCCTCGATCATGCGCGCCAGATGCCACGGGCCGGGGGTGCAGGTGGTGGCGTTGGTGCCGGTCGCCGGGCCGGTGCCGCCGCCGAGCATGGTGGTGACGCCGCTCATCAGCGCTTCCTCGATCTGCTGCGGGCAGATGAAATGGATATGCGCATCGAAGGCGCCGGCGGTGACGATCTTGCCCTCGCCGGCGATGGCCTCCGTGCCCGGCCCGACGATGATGTCGACGCCCGGCTGCACATCGGGATTACCGGCCTTGCCGATGGCGGCTATGCGGCCGTCCCTGAGGCCTATATCGGCCTTGACGATGCCCCAGTGATCGACGATCAGCGCGTTGGTGATCACGGTATCGACGGCGCCGCCCGCGCGCGTCGTCTGCGCCTGGCCCATGCCGTCGCGGATCACCTTGCCGCCGCCGAACTTCACCTCCTCGCCATAGGTGGTCAGATCGCGCTCGACCTCGATCACCAGCTCGGTATCGGCAAGGCGGACGCGATCGCCCGTCGTCGGACCGAACATGTCGGCATAGGCAGCGCGCCCGATGCGGACCGGCATGATGTCCCCTCCCTCAGTCTAGCCCGCCCATGACGGCCTGGTTGAAGCCCCAGACGGTACGCGTGCCACGATAGGGCACGAGGCGCACCTCGCGCGTCTGCCCCGGCTCGAATCTCACCGCCGTGCCGGCAGGAATGTCGAGCCTCTGGCCGCGCGCCTTCGCGCGATCGAAGGCCAGCGCGCCGTTGGTCTCCGCGAAATGGTAGTGGCTGCCAACCTGGATCGGCCGGTCGCCGGTATTGGCCACTGTCAGCACGGTCACCGGCAGGCCGGCGTTGATCTCTATCTCGCCCGCGGCGGGAAAGACTTCACCGGGAATCATTGGGCCTCCGTCAGCGGATCGGATCGTGGACGGTGATCAGCTTGGTCCCGTCGGGAAACGTCGCCTCAACCTGTACGTCGTGCAGCATCTCGGCAATGCCCTCCATCACCTGCGCTCGGGTGACGACATGCGCGCCGGACTCCATCAGTTCGGCGACGGAGCGGCCGTCGCGCGCGCCCTCCATAACGAAGTCGCTGATCAGCGCTACCGCCTCGGGATAGTTGAGCCGGACGCCGCGTTCGAGGCGCTTGCGCGCAACGATCGCAGCCATGGCGATGAGCAGCTTGTCCTTCTCTCGTGGCGTCAGATTCATGCCGCTCCCTCTTCCCGTCCCTCAGCACAACCATACGCGCGGCAACAGGGCGCCGTCGCGTAGGCAGGCCAGCAACAGCATCATATCGTGTCGCAGCGCCGCACCATCCGGCTCCAGAAGCCGCGCCACTAGGATGCCGTCCCAGGCGCTCGCCGCCCCGCGACCGGCGATGCGGCCGAGTACATCGCGCACGCCGCCCAGCTGCCCCGCGCTGTCGGGCGCGGCTAGCAGGATCGTCGCCACGGCGCGGGCACCGGCGGCGATGGCCCGGCGCCGCATGGCCGCCGCAATACCGCCGTCGAGATGCAGCCGGTCGGCCCAGACCAGCCTTCCGTCGCGGCGAAGGGTCAGCGAGTCGTCGATACAGCCGTCGATGACCGCCTCGCCGCGCGCGGTGCGGCCAAACACCACGGCTTCCACGGCCAGCAGCCGGGCATCCGCAGCCAGGTCAGCGACGAGGGACCGGCGCAGCCGCGCCCGGTCGAACATGATAGCTTCCTGGGGCAGCCATTCCGCCGTCGCGCCGGCGCCGACCGCGAGCGTCGTCGAGACAGAAACATCACCCCCGGCCGACCGGTAGATTTTCTCCGCCGCCTGGGTGGTGACCACCGCGCCTGCCCCAATACCCCAGGTCACGTCGATCGCCAGCCGGTCGCCGCCCGTCAGGCCGCCCGCCGTATTGATCAGCACCGCCTCGGGCATTTCCGCGCGGGCCGGCCGCGGCAGTCGGATCTGCAGGGCACCAGACCGGTAGCGGCGCATCGCGCGTGTGCCGCCATCGATCCGGTCGAAGCCGAGCGCGACGGTGCCCTCGCTGCGCGCGAGCGCCGGGTTGGCCTCGGCTGCGGGAAAGTAGGCGGCGGCGTCAGAGGGTAAGATGACGACGGACATCGGCCTCGACCATGTCGGCGCGTGCTCCGCACATGACGATCTCGCCCCGGTCCATCACTGCGAAACTGTCGGCGAGGTCACGGGCGAAGTCGAAATACTGTTCGACCAGAAGTATGGCCATGTCGCCCCGGTCGCGCAGCAGGCCGATCACGCGCTCGATCTCCTTGATGATCGAAGGCTGGATGCCTTCCGTCGGCTCGTCAAGCACGAGCAGGCGGGGCCGCGTCACGAGTGCCCGGGAAATGGCGAGCTGCTGCTGCTGGCCGCCCGAAAGATCGCCGCCTCGGCGCTTCAGCATGTCCTTGAGCACTGGGAACAGCGTGAAGATCTCATCTGGGATATGGCGCTCGCGGCGTGGCAGCGGGGCGAATCCGGTCTCGAGGTTCTCGCGCACGCTGAGAAGAGGGAAGATTTCCCGGCCCTGCGGCACATAGGCCACGCCGCGGCGCGCCCTGTCGTGCGGTGCCAGACTCGTGAGATCGACGCCGTCGAGCGTCACCGTGCCGGCGGACACGGGGTGCTGGCCTACGATGGCACGCAGCAGGCTGGTCTTGCCGACGCCGTTGCGGCCAAGCAGGCAGGTGACGGCACCACGCGCCGCCGCGATGGACACGCCTCGCAGCGCCTGGGCGGCGCCATAGAACAGGTCGATCGTGCGGGCTTCGAGCATGGACTAGCGCCCCAGATATACTTCGATGACGCGGGGATCGGCGCTGACATGGTCGAGCGAGCCCTCGGCCAGCACGGAGCCTTCGTGCAGCACCGTCACCCGGACGCCGAGATTGCGCACGAAGGTCATGTCGTGCTCGACGACGACGACCGAGCGCGTCTTCGCGATTTCGCGCAGCAGATCGGCCGTCTGCTCGGTCTCGGAATCGGTCATGCCGGCGGCCGGCTCGTCGACGAGCATCAGCTTGGGCTCCTGCGCCAGCAGCATGCCGATTTCCAGCCACTGCTTCTGGCCGTGAGACAGGCCGCCCGCGAGGTTGTCGCGGCGATCGGAGAGGCGGACGGTGGCGAGGATCTCGTCGATGCGATCGCGCTCCTCGCCGGCCAGCTTGTGGAACAGCGTGGCGATGGCGCCGCGCGGCGCCTTCAACGCCAGTTCTAGGTTGTCGGCGACCGTGTGGCTCTGGAACACCGTCGGCGTCTGGAACTTGCGGCCGATGCCGAGCGAGGCGATGGCCACCTCGTCGAGACGCGTCAAGTCCACGGTGTCCTCGAACAGCACCCGGCCGGATGTCGGGCGGGTGCGGCCCGTGACGACATCCATCATCGTCGTCTTGCCGGCGCCGTTGGGGCCGATGATGGCGCGCATCTCGCCAGGCTCGATGACGAGGGACAGGCTGTTGAGCGCGCGAAAGCCGTCGAAGGACACGGTGACGCCGTCGAGGTACAGCACGGCGCGGGGCGCGGGGGCATTCATGGCGCTACTCCCCCGCCTTCGCAGGCGACTCGACGGTGCTGCTCGTCCCCTTGCCGATTCCCGGCAAGCGCAGGGGACGGATTTTGCCACGCAGCGACGGCACGAGGCCGAGCACGCCGCGCGGCATGAACAGCGTGACGGCTATGAACAGGCCACCAAGCGCGAACAGCCAGAATTCCGGCAGAGCGCCGGTAAACCAGGTCTTGGCGAAGTTCACGAGGATCGCCCCGACAACCGATCCGACCAGCAAGCCGCGTCCGCCGACGGCGACCCAGATGACGACCTCGATCGAGTTGGCCGGAGCGAACTCGCCGGGGTTGATGATGCCCACCTGCGGCACGTAGAGCCCCCCCGCCACGCCGGCCATGCACGCCGATAGCGTCCAGACAAACAGCTTGTAGCGCTCGACCCGATAGCCGAGGAAGCGCGTGCGGCTTTCCGCGTCGCGCAGCGCCACCAGTACCTTGCCCAGCTTCGAACGCACGACGAAGGACGCGACTATGAGGCCGAGCGCCATGGCCATCGCCGAAGCTACGAACAGGCCGGAGCGCGTCTCGTCGGTCTGGATGTTGAAGCCGAGGATGTCCTTGAAATCCGTCAGGCCGTTATTACCACCGAAGCCGAAATCGTTGCGGAAGAACGACAGCAGCAGGGCGAAGGTCAGCGCCTGGGTGATGATCGACAGGTACACGCCGGTGACGCGCGAGCGGAAGGCAAACCAGCCGAAGACGAAGGCCAGCATGCCGGGCACCATCACCACCATGAGGCAGGCGAACCATAACTGGTCGAAGCCGTACCAGTACCAGGGCAGTTCCTTCCAGTTGAGGAACACCATGAAGTCGGGCAGGTCCGGATTACCATAAACGCCGCGCGCGCCGATCTGGCGCATCAGGTACATGCCCATGGCGTAGCCACCGAGCGCGAAGAAGGCGCCATGGCCGAGCGAGAGAATGCCGCAATAGCCCCACACCAGGTCGACAGACAGCGCCAGCAGGGCGTAGCACAGGTACTTGCCGGCCAGGGTAACGGCGTAGGAGGAGACGTGGAATGCCGAATCCTCGGGCAGTGCCAGGTTGAGCACCGGGAGCAGCACCGCCACGACCGCCAGCGCGGCGAGGGCGATGTAGACGCGGCCTTCGAGGCCGCGCACGAGACGGCCGGAGATCACGCCTCGGCCACCCGGCCACGCAGCGCTAACAGGCCCCGCGGACGCTTCTGGATGAACAGGATGATGAACACGAGGACGAACACCTTGGCGAAGACCGCGCCCGCATAGGGCTCGAGTAACTTGTTGACGATGCCGAGCGTCAGCGCGCCGACCAGCGTGCCCCACAGATTGCCAACACCGCCGAACACGACGACCATGAAGCTGTCGATGATGTAGCTCTGGCCGAGATTCGGGCTGACATTGTCGATCTGCGAGAGGGCGACGCCGGCAATGCCGGCGATGCCGGAGCCGAGGCCGAAGGTCATGGCATCGACCCAGGGCGTACGGATGCCCATCGAGGAGGCCATCGAGCGGTTCTGGGTGACCGCGCGCATCTGCAGGCCGAAGGAAGTCTTGCGCAGCACCACCACGAGCGCCACGAACACCATGGTCGCAAGGATGACGATCCACAGCCGGCCCCAGGTGATCTGGATCTGGCCGATGGCGAAGGCGCCCGCCATCCAGGACGGCGCGCTGACCTCCTGGTTGGTCGCCCCAAATACCGTGCGCACCGCCTGCTGCAGGACCAGAGACAGGCCCCAGGTGGCGAGCAGCGTCTCCAGCGGGCGGCCGTATAGCCAGCGGATGATCGAGCGCTCGATCAGCACGCCCACGCCACCAGCAAACAGGAAGGCAAGCGGCAGGGCGATGACAAGCGACAGATCGTACAGTTCCGGAGTGAACTCGCGAACGACGCTCTGCACCACGAAGGCTGTGTAGGCGCCGAGCATCACCATCTCGCCATGCGCCATGTTGATGACGCCCATCACGCCGAAGGTGACGGCGAGTCCTATGGCAGCGAGAAGCAGCACGCTGCCCAGCGACAATCCGTACCAGACATTCTGGACCATACCCCATATGGCGAGCGTGTCGGTGAGCTTTGCGGATGCCGTGGCAGCAGCATCCTTGAGCGCTCCCTGGCTGTTGATCTCGACGTTGTTGAGCAATGCCAGCGCGTCACGGTCGCCGCGCGCGGCGAGAACATCGATCGCCGCAAGCTTGTCCGATTCTGGCGCATTGCCGGCGAGGATCGTCGCGGCGCGGGCCTGTTCCATGACGCGGCGCACGCCGGAATCCTGTTCCGCCGCGATCGCCGCGTCGAGAATCTCGATCGCGCCGGCGTCGCGGCTCTTGAACACCGCTTCGGCGGCGCCCCGGCGCACCGAGGGATCGGGGCTGCGCAGCGTCAGCGCGCCGATCGCCGCGCGAATGTTGCGGCGCAAGCTGTTGTTGATGCGGATGCGGTCGAGCCCGCCGGCGGGGACAACGCCCAGAGCGGCGCCGTCCAACGGGTCCGCGAGCTTGTAATCGGCGCCGTCGCGGATCGCGATGACGACACGTCCGTCGGATTTGCGGATGTTGAGGTCGCCATTGGCGAGCGCCTCTAGTAGCGGCGCGGCTCGGGCATCGCCTGTCGCGGCTAGGGAGTCGACCGCGCGGGCGGTCTCCTCGAAATCGCCGAGGCCGAGCTTGTCGACCAGCGGGCGGAGATCCTCGGCCGCATTGGCGGGACCGGACACTGAGGACAGCAGCGCGATGGCCGCCAGGATGGCGAACAGCCTTAAGCGGACACAGGACATGGCGATGTTCTTTTGTTGTCGCCGGGGCTTGATGGCCAGAACGGGAGGGGCTTCTTGTAAAGCTCCCCTCCCGCCCTTTTATCGTAACGCTACTGTCGACGGTGGCAAATCAGCTGCCCTTGCCGCCGCACTTGCCGGTGACGGTGTTGAAGTTGCCGCATGACATCGGGGCACGCCAGTCGGCGATCAGCGGCTTGCTGTCGGGCAGGAAGTCCGACCACTCGTCGCCGACCACGAGGCCGGACGTGGACCACACGATATCGAACTGGCCATTAGCCTGCACTTCTCCGATGAGTACCGGCTTGGTGATGTGATGGTTCGGCATCATCGTCGAGTAGCCGCCCGACAGGTTCGGTACCGACACGCCGACAATGGCGTCGATGACCGCGTCGGGAGCGGTCGTGCCGGCCTTCTCGACCGCCTTGACCCACATGTTGAAGCCGATGACGTGCGCCTCCATCGGATCGTTGGTCACGCGCTTCGGGTTCTTGATGAAGGTCTGCCACTTCTTGATGAACACGGCATTCTCGGGCGACTTAACGCTCATGAAGTAGTTCCAGGCCGCGAGATGGCCGACCAGCGGGCCGGTGTCGATGCCGGCAAGCTCTTCCTCGCCGACCGAGAAGGCCACGACCGGAATATCCACAGCCTTGACACCCTGAGAGCCCAGTTCCTTGTAGAACGGCACGTTCGCGTCTCCGTTGATGGTCGAGACCACGGCCGTCTTCTTGCCCGCCGAACCGAACTTCTTGATGCCGGACACGATCGACTGCCAGTCGGAATGACCGAACGGCGTGTAGTTGATCATGATGTCCTCGGCCGGGACGCCCTTCGCCTTCAGATATGCCTCGAGGATCTTGTTCGTCGTGCGCGGATAAACGTAGTCCGTGCCGGCTAGTACCCAGCGCTTAACCTTCTCCTTACCCATCAGGTAGTCGACGGCAGGGATCGCCTGCTGGTTCGGCGCGGCGCCGGTATAGAAGATGTTGCGCTGCGACTCTTCGCCTTCGTACTGCACGGGATAGAAGAGGATGCTGTTCAGCTCCTCGAAGACGGGCAGCACCGCCTTGCGCGACACCGAAGTCCAGCAGCCGAAGGTCACCGCGACCTTCTGCTGGGTAATCAGCTCGCGCGCCTTCTCGGCGAAGAGCGGCCAGTTCGACGCGGGGTCGACTACAACGGCCTCGAGCTTCTTGCCGAGGACGCCGCCCTTCTTGTTCTGGTCGTCGATTAGCATGAGCATGACGTCCTTCAACGTCGTCTCGCTGATCGCCATGGTGCCGGACAGCGAGTGCAGGATGCCGACCTTGATCGTCTCCTGTGCCTGGGCCGTTCCGGCGCCGATCGCCGATGCGGCGAGCAAGCCCGCCGCGGCGACGCCTCTGAGAATTTTGTTCATGATCGATCCTGCCTCCGAAGATTCGGTGTTGTTGCACCGCAGCGGAGGTAGCAAGCCATGTGCCAAGCGCGGACTCGGAGCCGCCAGCAGGCGCCTTTGACCGCCGTCTATCGCTGGCAATGCAAAATTAATGCACAATTGCCCAAAAACCGCTCAATTAATACGCATCTATCTATAATTTGCCTGTAGTTTATACATTAGTGAGACGCGGCGCCGGCAACGCGGGCGGCTTGTGACCTGCGTCGGGGCAACCCTATGCTGCCGGAAGACAAAACGGCAGGGACGAACCCTGCCCATGCAGGGAGTGCTCGATGGCGCAAGGCGGCCCTCCGTTCCGCGCCGACCATGTCGGCAGCCTGCTGCGGCCGGCCGCGCTGAAGGACGCGCGGGCCGAGCACGCCGCGGGCCGGCTCGATGCCGGCGCCCTGCGCGCGGTGGAGGACCGCTGCATCCGCGAAGCCATCGCGCGGCAGTAGGCAATCGGCCTGCGCGCCGTCACCGATGGCGAGTACCGCCGCGCCTTCTGGCATTTCGATTTCCTCGCCGGCCTAGACGGCACCGACCTCGTCTAGACCGCCGCGCCGGTGACCTTCAATACCGGGGCACAACTGAAGCCAGTCAACCTCGTCGTCTCCGGCAAGGTCGGCTGGCGGCAGCGCCCCTTCCTCGCCGATTTCGCCTTCGTGCAGGCGAATGCAAGGGGATTGGCCAAGCAGCCCATTCCGTCGCCAAGCGTGCCACATTTCCGCGGCGGGCGCGCGGCGATCGACGCCCGCGCCTACCAGGAACTGGCCCCGTTCTTCGCCGATCTCGGCGACGCCTGCGCCGGGACGGTGCGGGCCTTCGCCGAAGCCGGCTGCCGCTACCTGCAGCTCGACGAGGTCAACATCGCCTATCTGTGCGACCCCGAGCAGCTCGCCACCCTGCGGCGGCGCGGCGATTCCACCGACGGGCTGCTGGAGCTCTATGCCGGGCTGATTAACCGCGCGATCGTCGGCCGGCCGGCCGACATGACAGTCGCCATGCATCTGTTACGCGGTAATTTTCGCTCCGGCTGGCTCACCTCGGGCGGCTACGACCCCGTCGCCGAGGTGCTGTTCAACTCCATCGACGTTGACGCCTACTTCATGGAGTACGATAGCGCGCGCGCCGTCACCTTCGCGCCGCTGCGCCATGTGCCGAAAGGCAAGACGGTGATTCTCGGCCTCGTTACCAGCGCGACCGGCCGGCTCGAAAGCCACAACGAGGTTCGCCGGCGCATCGCCTAGGCCGCGCGCATCGTGCTGCTCGAACAGCTCGCTCTCTCGCCGCAATGCGGCTTCGCCTCGACCGAGGAAGGCAATATGCTCAACGAGAGCGAGCAGTGGCGCGAGTTGGAATTTGTCGTCGACCTCGCCCGCGAGGTCTGGGGCCAGGTCCGATACGCCAATTCATGGTTTTCCGATCGCGAAGGGACACGCACCGATGCTGAATGCAGGGATTGCCGGTATGGGCTGGTGGGGACGCACGCTGGTCGATTCCGTGCAGGGCAGGAGCAGCGCCATCCGCTTCGTCGCCGGCACGACGCGCACCCTGTCCGACGATGCGCGCAAATATGCCGAGGCCAAGGGCATCGCCGTGAAGCCCTCGCTCGACGAAATCCTCGCCGATGCGTCGGTGCAGGCCGTCGTGCTGGCCACGCCGCACGGCCGGCACGCCGACCAGATGGTCGCCGCCGCCACGGCGGGCAAGCACATCTTCGTCGAGAAGCCGTTCACCCTGGACAAGGCCAGCGCCGAGCGCGCGATGGCGGCGATCCGCAAGGCCGGCGTCAAGGTCGCGATCGGCCATAACCGTCGCTTCCATCCGGCGATGGAATTGCTGAGTCAGTGGATTCGCGACGGCCGCCTGGGCACGCTGGAGCATATCGAAACCAACCTGTCGCTCAATGCCGCGCCGGTGATCGCCGCTTCGGCCTGGCGCGCCGACCGCCGGGAATGGCCCTGTGGCGGGCTGACGCCGATGGGCATCCACGCCATCGACATGATCGTCGAGCTGTTCGGACCGGCCGACCGCGTGTTCGCGCAGGCCGTGCATCGCGCCGCCAGCGCCGACATCGACGACACGACATCAGTGCTGTTCGCCATGAAGAGCGGCGCCACCGGCTATCTCGGCACGATGGTGGCGACGGCGCCTAACTTCCGTTTCCAGGTCTATGGCTCGGCCGGCCATGCGACGATCAGCACGCCCAACTTCGCGCGTCTCGACTTCGTGCCGCTGTCGGGGCCGATGGAGACCCACGATTTCAGCAATGCCGAGTTCACGGCTACCACCTGCCGGGCCGAGCTGGAGGCCTTCGCCGGCATGATCGCCGGCGGCCCGGCCTATCCCGTGACGCCCGAGCAGATGGTGCATTGCTCGGCCATCGTCGAGGCGGTGATCGCCTCGGCGGCCAGCGGCAAACCGGTGCAGGTTCCCTAACCGCCCGGTCCGCGCAGCTTGGCGGCCAGCCATTCGGGCCGGCGGCCCAGTTCCCACAGTCGGCGGAAATCGGCGATCGCCTCGCTGCTGTGGCCCAGCCTCTCATGCGCGATCGCCCGGTTGCCCAAAGCGTCCGCATTCTTCGGATCGGCGGCGAGGACGGCATCTAAATCGGCGATGGCCTCAGCCGGCCTGTCGAGACGCAGCAGGGTCGTGCCGCGATTGTAGCGCACCGGCAGTTCGCCCGGCGCGAGGCCGATCGCCTGCGTATAATCGGAGAGCGCGTCGACATCGCGCCCGGCCCGGCTTTTCGCGGCGCCGCGATTGAACCATGGCAGCCACCAGTCGGCGCGGCGCGCAATGGCGGCATCGTAGTCGGCGACGGCTCCCCGGATATCGCCCTTGAGGCCGCGCGCATTGCCGCGGCCGACCAGCCAGGCCGGGTCCGGCTCCTTGCCGGCGGCGATGATCCGGTCGTAATCGTCAAGCGCGGCATCGGCCCGGCCGGCGGCCAGTTGCGCCGTCTCCCGGTTGGCGAGAATGCCGGTATCGCCAGGGCGAATCTGGAGCGCCGCGTCGAAATCCTCGATCGCCTTGCCCGGCTCGCCGGCAGCACCATAGGCGCCGCCGCGATTGTTGAGCGTGACGGCGAGATTGTCGTCGGCCAGCATGCCCGCCCTTGTGGCCGCCGTGCAGTGGTGGATCTCGACGTCGGGATTGCGCAGGTCGCGCGCGCATTGCGTCGCGTCTTCCGGCCACGCGGTCTGCCCCTGGGCACTGAGGCCCGGACATGCCGCCGCCACGGCGAGACAGAGCAGCGCCGTCGCAGTCGACCGCCCTACTCTCATCGCCTTCCGCGCTGGCACTGATCGCATTCATTCTTGTGCTCTTCGTCGCAGCGCTCGGGCAGACTGCCGGTAACATTGTAGAGGCGACCAAGCAGCTCTACCTGGCACTCATCGCCTGAGCCATCTGGCATAACGGAACGCGTTACGGGCTCGGAGCCGATCTGGCTCGCTGGTTCGGAGCCGCATTCGCAACCATCCCCGCTGGCGCGGTGGTCGGCGGCATACTGCTGGTCGCGGGATGGGAAACCTTCCTCGCCATTCCGAGCCGGATCATCGGCATAGCGCTGGGAATAAGCCACGCCGTGCCGGTCGTCCCGCGCATCGGGTCGTTCCTCCAGCCAACGGGCAACATGCTCGGTGTCTACTTCGCCGTCGCGACCCTGCTTGTCGCATCGGTCCCCTCCTGATCACCCGACACCCCCCTATGGGCATCGCGGGACTCGCGACGAGCCGCAGTTACGGCCGCCATCTACGCAAAATCGATGTGCTGAATGCAAGCTGGGACCGCCACTTGCGGTCGCAGGATGGGGGAGTGTTGCCCGGCGGACACGGCGGCCAAAACCGGCCCGAAGCAACCACTTGCCGCCCGCACCCGGGCACCGGACTGTCCGATCGATGGCCTTGCTCCCGCGGCGCGTTCCGCTCACCTAAAGTTGAAGTGTACCAAGTCCCTGCGCCCGAACGCGGGCCCGCCTCTACCCACGGTGCTGCCTCCCCGAACTTGGTGTGATTATCGCACCTCACGGCAGAATCCCTCCCCGTGAAACGGGGGAGGGATTTGCTCCCTTACCGTGCGGCCAGCCCCTGGGCGGCGAGCAGGCGGCCGGCGCCATCGTCCAGCGCGGTGGCATGGCAATCGGCGTCCGGTAGTTCCAGAGCGGCGAGGGCGTTCCGGCGGTCGCGGCGAACAGCCAGCCGTCGCGCAACATCTCGGCATGGGTCAGACGGTCCCCGACGCACCCCGCCAGGACGATTGCCAGCCCGAGCAGGGCCATGCCATGCGTATGTCGCATCGGCACCGTCCCGCCGGCCTCGCTGCCGGCGGCCGATTATCGCCCGGCCGGCCCGACCGGCCAAGGGCTCAGTCGGACAGCGCGATCACAGTGCGGCCGCGCACCCCGCCCGCGAGGATGGTGCGGGCAAGCTCCGGCACCTCTTCCAGCCGGTGGATGGTCGTCAGCCGGTCGAGGGTCTCGCCCGGCACTTCGGCCGCGATGCGCGCCCAGATGCGTTCGCGCGCGGCGTGCGGCTGCATCACCGAGTCGATGCCCAGCAGGTTGATCCCGCGCAGCAGGAAGGGGATAACCGTGGTGCCCAGCTTGTTGCCGCCGGCGAGGCCACAGGCGGCCACCGAGCCGCCATACTTCATCTGCGCCAGCACCGTCGCCAGGGTCGTGGCGCCGACGCTGTCGACGCAGCCGGCCCAGCGCTCGGCTTCGAGCGGCTTCGGCTCGTGCTCCGACAATTCCTTGCGGTCGACGATGGTCGCGGCACCGAGGCCCTTCAGATAATCGGCCTCGGCCAGCCGCCCGGTCGAGGCCGCCACCGTGTAGCCGCGCTTGCCGAGGATGGCGATGGCGACCGAGCCGACGCCGCCGGCCGCACCCGTCACCAGCACCTCTCCCCTGGCAGGCGTCAGGCCATGGGCCTCCAGCGCGTCGACCGCCAGCATGGAGGCGAATCCGGCGGTGCCGACGGCCATCGCCTGCTGCGTCGTCAGGCCTGCAGGCAGCTTCACCAGCCAGTCGGCCTTGACCCGCGCCTTTCCGGCGAAGCCGCCCCAATGCACCTCGCCGACGCGCCAGCCGGTCAGCACCACCTTGTCGCCGGACTTGTAGCGTGCATCCGAGGAGGCCTCGACCGTGCCGGCGAAGTCGATGCCCGGCACATGCGGGAATTTCCTCACCAGCCGGCCAATATTGCCGTTGACGACCAGCCCGTCCTTGAAATTGAGGTCGGAATACTCGACCGCGACGGTGACGTCGCCGGCGGGCAGATCGTCCGTCTTCAGCTGGCGGATCACTGCCGTGACTTTCCCCTCGGCCTCGTCGAGGACGAGGGCCCTGAACGTGTCGGCCATGATGTCTGCCTCAGGCGCGCAGCGGTTCGAGGATCGACACGTAGTTCGATACCGCCGAGCCGCCCATGTTGAAGGTCATGCCCAGCTTCGCGCCCGGCAGTTGCAGCGGGCCGGCCGTGCCGGTGACCTGCATGGAGGCGAGGATGTGCATCGACACGCCTGTAGCGCCCAGCGGATGGCCCTTGGCCTTAAGGCCGCCGGAACGGTTGACCGGCAGCTTGCCGTCGGGCTGGGTCCAGCCCTCCTTGATGGCCCGCTCGCCCTCGCCACGCGGCGTCAGGCCCATGGCCTCGTAGGACAGCAGTTCGGCCGTCGTAAAGCAGTCATGCACCTCGGCGAAGGACAGATCGGCGAGGTCGACGCCGGCCTGCGCGTAGGCGCGCTTGAAGGCCTCGGCCGGCCCCTCGAAATCGATGACGGTGCGGCGCGAGGTCGGCAGGAAATCCTGCACATGCTGGGCGGCGCGGAAATACACCGCCTTCTTCATGCCCAGCGCCGTGTCGAGGTCGGCGAGCACGAGGGCCGCGGCGCCGTCCGAGACCAGCGAACAGTCGGTGCGCTTCAGCGGGCCGGCGACGACCGGGTTCTTCTCCGACACGTTGCGGCAGAAATCGTAGCCGAGATCCTTGCGGATCTGCGCCCATTCGTTGGTGACGCCGTTCTTGTGGTTCTTGGCCGAGATCATCGCCAGCGCGTCGGACTTGTCGCCATAGACCTGGAAATATCGCTCGGTGATGTGGCCGAATATCTCGGCGAAGGACGAGGCCGATTCCTCGCGCAGGTAGGAGGCTTTCGACAGGATGCCGCCGAGCACCTCGCCCGACACCTCGGTCATCTTCTCGACGCCGACGATGAGAGCGAAGCGGGCGCGCCCTGCGGCGATGCGGTCGAGCCCCTGGTAGAGCGCGGCCGAGCCGGTGGCGCAGGCGTTCTCGACATGGGTCGCCGGCTTGAAGCGCAGGTCGGGATGGGCCTGCAGCACGAGGGAGGCGGGGAATTCCTGCTTCACGAAGCCGCCGTTGAAGGTACCGAGGTAGATCGCATCGACCTCGCGCGGCTCGATGCCGGCATCGGCCATGGCGCCGGCGGCAGCCTCGACGATCATGTCCTCAATGTCGCGGCCTTCGTGCTTGCCGAATTTCAGATGGTGCCAGCCGACGATGCAGGCGCTCATGACGATCTCCTTGTCCGGCGGCGCGGCAATGCCGGCGCCCCCTCTGCGATTGGTGTGCAGCGCAATATAGGTCGTCCAGACGGCGCTGTCAGCCGGCCAAAGCCGCCCTCTCCGCGCCTGGCCGCCTCGGCTTTCGACGGGCTCAGGGTGAGGCGGCTTGTAACGATCATGCCCTCATCCTGAGCCTCCTTATCCAGAGCCTGTCGAGGGACGAAGGACGAGGCCGTCGCGGGCCCCTACCCGCGCAGCGGCTCGAGGATCGAGACGTAGTTGGCCGCCGCGGTGCCGCCCATGTTGAAGATGGCGCCCAGCTTCGGGTTGGGCAGCTGCATCTTGCCGGCGGTGCCGGTGAGCTGCATGGAGGACAGGATGTGCATCGACACGCCGGTGGCGCCGAGCGGGTGGCCCTTAGATTTGAGGCCGCCCGAGCGGTTGACCGGCAGCTTGCCGTCCTTCTGCGTCCAGCCCTCGGTGATGGCTCGCGCGCCCTCGCCCTTCGGCGTCAGGCCCAGCGCCTCGTAGGACAGCAGCTCGGCCGTGGTGAAGCAGTCATGCACCTCGGCGAAGGAGATATCGTCGACCGACACGCGGGCCTGCGCATAGGCCCGCCGGAACGCTTCCGTTGGCGCCTCGAAATCGACCATGTCCTTCTTCGACATCGGCAGGAAGTCCTGCACATGCTGGGCGGCGCGGAAATAGACCGCCTTCTTCATCGACAATGCCGTGTCGAGGTCGGCGAGCACGAGGGCGGCGGCGCCGTCCGACACCAGCGAGCAGTCGGTGCGCTTGAGCGGGCCGGCGACCATCGGGTTCTTCTCCGACACGTTGCGGCAGAACTCGTAGCCGAGATCCTTCTGCATCTGCGCCCACGGGTTGTCGCAGCCGTTCTTGTGGTTCTTGGCCGCGATCATCGCCAGCGCGTCGGACTGGTCGCCGTAGCGCTGGAAATAGCGCTCGGTGATCTGGCCGAAGACGGCGGCGAAGGAGGTGACGTGCTCCTCGCGCAGATAGGCGCCCTGGGCGAGGATGCCGCCGAGTACCTCGCCGGTGACCTCGGTCATCTTCTCCATGCCAACGCAGAGCACGAAACGCGCCTTCTTCGCAGCGATGCGGTCGAGGCCCTGGTAGACCGCCGCCGAGCCGGTGGCGCAGGCATTCTCGACATGGGTCGCCGGCTTGAAGCGCAGATCGGGATGCGCCTGCAGCACGAGCGAGGCCGGGAAGGCCTGGCGCACCAGAGCGCCGCCGAAGGTGCCGAGATAGATGGCGTCGACATCGCGTGGCTCGATGCCGGCATCGGCCATGGCGCCGACCGAGGACTCTACGATCAGATCCTCGATGTCGCGGCCTTCGTGCTTGCCGAATTTCAGGTGGTGCCAGCCGACGATGCAGGCGCTCATGACGGTCTCCCGATGAATGTGAAGGAATAATTTTAGGCCGTGCCGTGTTGCTTGTCAGGCTGGCGCGGCACCTGTGCTCGCTCCGTGATCGGGCCGGCGGCGGGCTCCGGGCCGGGATGGCCCGCTGCGGAATGGAGCGGCGGATGCGAAAATGGATCGTCAACGGTCTCATGGTGAACGTCAGCCTCGTCGTGGCTCTGGCGGCCTGCGAGGCGATCCTGTCGCAGCTGCCGGCCGCCTTAGCCCCCGACCTGGCGCGGATCCATCCCTAGCGCCGCTACGAGCTGCGCCCTGGCCACGAGAGCGGCTCCTACGACGCCCCGGTGCGCATCGACAGCCGGGGCCTGCGCGACGCCGAGCGGTAGGTCTGCCTGCGCGCCAACTGCGTCCGCATCGGCGTCTTCGGCGATTCCATGACCTTAGGGCCCGTCGTCGCGCCGGAGGAAACCTTCACCCAGTTGCTCGAGAAGCAACTCCGGCGCTATGCCGGGATCGAGGCGCAAGTCTTCAATTTCGGCGTGCCCAGCTACAACACGCGCATGGAGTACCTGCAGATGCGCGACGTCATCGACACCTACAATCTCGACGTCGTAATCCTGCAGTACACGGTTGCCAACGACCCCGTCGTCATGGACCAGGACGAACTGTCCGGGGCCCTGAACCGGCGCCCGGTGCTGCGGGCGCTGAAGGATTTCTTGCGCCGCTTTCATCTCTACCACCTGGCATACCGCTACTATTTCATCCTGCGGCGCGACAGCGCTAATGCCGAGGGGCCGGCGCTCGACGAGTTCGAGGCCGGCCTGCGCAGCCACCGTGCCGTGTACCGGCCGGATGCGCCGGGATGGCGGGAGGCGTCGGCCGCCTTCCGCGACATCGCCACACTGACCCTGGCGAAGGGGTCTGCCCTTGTGCTCGGCATCCATTACTGCACGACGCGCATCACCCGCAACCCGGCCGACGATCCTTACCGGGAGATCAGCGAGGCGGTCGCCGCCGGCGCACGCGTCGCCGGTATCGGTCACCGGCTGCTGCTCGACGACTGCCTGCGCGGGTAGGCCGACGATACGTCGGTCCTGTGGGTGCGGCCGGACGACAGCCATTTCAGCGCACTGGCGCACCGCGAGGTGGCGCGCTGTTTGTTCGACTACCTATCGACGAACCGGATTGTCGCCGCCCGCTGACTGACCGGGCGGAACGGCTGAACCCTCCCCCGCGACGCTGGGGAGGGCAGGGTGAGGGTGAAGCAGACACGCTCGGCCTGCCTACCAGCGTGGCGGTAATACCCTCACCCTACCCTCCCCCGTTTCACGGGGAAGGAGATTCAGGCGATTTAGGCCAGCGCCCACCCCACCTCGTCCCCCGCCCGGAACGGCACGACGCCGGATCCTCCGGCGACCTTGTGCAGCTTCGGCAACGTCCACTGGCGCCGTTCCAGCGTCACCCGCGCCTCGTTCGGCGGCAGGCGGTAGAAGGCGGGGCCGTTGAGCGAGGCGAAGGACTCCAGCCGGTCCAGCCGGCCCTCTTCGGCGAAGACCTCGGTGTAAAGCTCCATCGCAGCCAGGGCAGTGAAGATGCCGGCGCAGCCGCAATCCATCTCCTTGTCGCTCACCGGATGCGGCGCGGAGTCGGTGCCGAGGAAGAAGGCGGCCTCGCCCGAGATCGCCGCCTCGCGCAGGGCCAGTCGATGCACCTCGCGCTTGGCCACCGGCAGGCAGTAATGGTGCGGTCGCAGCCCGCCCTGGAACAGCGCATTGCGGTTGATGATGAGGTGGTGCGCGGTGATGGTGGCGGCGACGCGCGGCGCGTGCGCGCGCACGAAGGCCACCGCCTCGCGCGTCGTCGCATGCTCCATCACCACGCGCAGCCCGTGATGGCGCGCCAGCAGCGGCGCCAGCACGCGGTCGAGGAACACCGCCTCGCGGTCGAACACGTCGATTGCGTGGTCAGTGACCTCGCCATGCACCAGCAGCGGCGCGCCCGTCTTCGCCAGCACCGCCAGCGCGCCGTCGATGCGCCGCACATCGGTGACGCCGGCATGCGAGTTGGTGGTGGCACCGGACGGGTATAGCTTGGCCGCGACGAAGCTGCCATCGGCGATGCCGGCGGCGAGGTCGGACGCGTCGGTCTCGTCGGTCAGGTAGCAGACCATCAGCGGCGTGAAGTCAGCCCCCTGCGGCAGCGCCGCGAGGATGCGGTCGCGGTAGGAGCGCGCATCGGCGGCGCTGCGCACAGGCGGCACGAGGTTGGGCATGACGATGGCACGGGCGAACTGCGCCGCCGTCGCCGGCAGCACGGCGGCGAGCATGGCGCCGTCGCGCAGATGGACGTGCCAGTCGTCGGGCCGGCGGATGGTGATGCGGTCGGTCACGCGGCCTCCTTCGCCTCGCGCAGCACCTCGAACGTGTCGCCGGCAGCGACGCGGCCGAGCACATGGCGGTCGTACCACAGGGTCCAGAACAGCAGCGTCCAGGCGGCGAAGCCCGCGCGCTTGCCGCCGGCGGCGACGAACAGCGCCTCGACGGCCTTGCGGTCGGCAATCTCCGCGACGGCGGGGTGACGGGAGATCAACGGCCCCAGCTCGGCGCCGCGCCGCGCGATCCAGGCGCCGACCGGCACCGTGAAGCCGCGCTTCCTAGCGAAGGCCTGCGCCTGCGGCAGGCGGCCGTCGAGCCATTTGCGCAGCAGCCACTTGCCGGTACCGTCGCGCACCTTCTGCCGGTCGGCGAGGCGAAAGGCGACATCGGCGACGACGGGGTCGAGGAAGGGCGTGCGGCCCTCGACGCCATGCGCCATCAGGCAGCGGTCGAGCTTGAGCAGGATGTCGTTGGGCAGCCAGTCGGCACAATCGGCCGCCTGCGCCACCTGCAGGCGGCTGCGGCCAGGCAGGCGCGCCGTCGTCTCCGCCGCCGCCACGCCGTCGCGCCAGCCGGCGACATCCCCCGCCAGCACCGAGAGGCCGTCGAAGGTGCCGCGCGCGCGCATCATACGCCCGCCGCGCCACCACGGCCGCACGCCGGCGAGATATCGGTAGCGACCATAGCCGGCGAACAGCTCGTCGCCGCCCTCGCCGGTGAGGATCACCTTCAGCCCGGCCCGCCGCGCCGCGCCGGCCAGCACCCAGCTCGGCAGCATGGCGTAGTCGGCGGCCGGGTCGTCGGCAGCGGCGGCGACCTGCGGCAGCACGCGCCAGAAATCCTCGGACGAGAATTCCAGCGCCTCCATCTCGGCGCCGAGAGCGCTGGCGATCTCGCGCGCCCGCGACCGCTCGTCGGCGGCGCCGGGCTCGGCGAAGCCCATGGTGAAGGCGTGCACCGGCAGCTCGTTGAGGGGCGCCATTACGGACAGCACGGCGGCACTGTCGACGCCGCCCGACAGGAACATGCCGTAGGGCACATCCGAACGCTGATGCACCATGACGCTGTCGGTCAGCGCCGCGTCGACGCGCGCGATGGCCTCGCTGTCGGACCACGACTCCGGCGCGTCCGCCGGCAGCGCCCGGCGCCGCGCGCGAGAAATCACGCGTCCGGCGCGGACCACCAGGGTCTCGCCAGGCTGGACGCGCGAGACCCCTTCGAAGATCGTCGCCGCGCCGGTCGTGTACTGCAATTGCAGCAGCTCGGCACGCGCGCGCGCATCGATTCGCGGCGCGAGGATGCCGGCGGCGAACAGAGCCTGAGGCTCGGAGGCGAAGGCGAACAGCCGGTCGGTCTGCACATAGTACAGAGGCTTGATACCGAAGGGGTCACGGGCGAGAACGAGCTGGTCCTCGAGCGGGTCGAAGATGGCGATGGCGTACATGCCGCGCAGCTTAGCGGTGAAATCCACGCCGTGCCGGCGGTAGAGATGCAGCGGCGGCTCGCAGTCTGATTGCGTGGCGAAACGTACGTCCGTCATCCCGGCGAGCAGCTCGATGTAGTTGTAGATCTCGCCATTGGCGACGAGGGCCGCGCCGCCCGGCTCGAACAGCGGCTGGTCGCCGCCGGCGAGGTCGATGATGGCGAGGCGTCGCTGCACCAGCCCAACATCGCGCGCGACCATGCGCCCCTCGCCGTCCGGCCCGCGATGTCCGATGGCGGCGGCCAGCCGGTCGAGCTGGGTCGGGTCGGGCGCAGCGCCGTCGCGCGTCATGATCCCGGCTATGCCGCACATTCAGTGTCGTCCGCCCCTTGCACTACACATTGTCGCACCGGCCGGAGTCCGAAGGGAGCAGAGCCGGGGCCCATGAACACCGGCGGTGCCAGCTCGGGCGCTGACCGTGTTCATGGGTCCCGGCTCGCGCGGCTGCGCCGCTTGGCCGGGACGACAGATCGGTAAGTTGAGCCTTAACCGCTCGCCCTCGCGCCGTCCAGCGATGCCCCCTGCCGCGCCAGTGCGGCCAGGAACGCCAGCCAGCGATCGACGACGACGGCCTCGGTGTAGTCGCGTTCCCAGGCGGCCTTGCCGGCGGCGGCGAGGACGGCGGCGCGCGGCCGGTCCATCAGCAGGTCGGCGATGGCGGCGGCCAGCGCCGCGGCATCCCCGGCCGGCACCAGCAGCCCGGTGCGCCCGTCCTCGATCAGCCGGCCCGGCCCGGCGACGTCGGCGGCCACCACCGGCCGGCCGGCCGCCCAGGCCTCCAGCACGACATTGCCCAGCGGCTCGTGGCGCGACGGGCAGACATAGACGTCGCCGGCCGCCATCAGCGCCGGCACATCGTCGCGCCAGCCGAGGAAGCGGATGCGCCCGGCGATGCCGAGGCGCTCGGCCTGCCGGTGCAGGGCCGCACCCTCGAGCCCATCGCCGGCCAGCCACAGCCAGACGCCCGGCAGCGTCGCCAGCGCGTCCAGCAGCACATCGAAGCCCTTGTTCTCGTGCAGCCGCCCGGCGGCGACCAGCAGGGGGGCATCGAGCGGCGTATCGAGGCCGAAGCGCGAGACCGGCCCGGCCGCCGGCGGGTCGACGAAATTGGGCAGGACATGGGCGCGATCGGATGGCCACGACGCTGCAATCATCCAGCGACGGATGTCATCTGTGTTGGCGACGAGGTGGTCGCAATGCCGATAATAGCGCAAATCGTAGTAGCCGCCGAGCCGGCCGACGAGCGTGTAGGCGCCGGGCGGCTTCGCCGCCGGCGTCGCCCAGGCGGCGCGGCTCATCCAGGCCAGCACCACGTCGGGCCGGTAGCGCTCGATCTCGCGCAGCAACGCCGGGCGGGTGCGGAAATCCATGCGGCTGCCGAAGGGCAGTTCGACCGGCGCGATGCCGGTGCGGCGCAGGGCGCGGGCGCGCGCCGGGTCGCGCCGGATGACGAGGTGCTGGTCGAGGCCGCGCCGCGCAAAGGCGGCGGCAAGGCGCACGAAGAAAGCCTCGGCGCCCCCCATTTTGGCGCCGGCCATGATCTGCAGCAGCTTCACGCGCCGCCGCCCGGCGTACGGCCCGGCTCGAGACGCGCCTTGAGATACGACAGGATGGGATAGAGCGCCGCCATCAGTGCAATCAGCACGCCCCACGCGCCCTCGCGATAGCCCTTCCGGCGCACGTAGCAGGCCCAGAAGCGCGTGAACATGCGGCGGACATTGCGCCCCAGCGTGCCGATGTCGCCCGAGTCGCGAAGATCCTGCGCGCGCGCGGTGGTGTAGCGGTCGAGGCGGGCGAGCATGTCGGAAATATCGCGGTCGACGTAGTGGATCATGCGTGACGTCAGCCGACCCTGCCGCCCCTTCAGCGTGAGACGGGTGTGGACGCGTTCGGTCCCCATGACCTTGGCCGGTCCGTTGTCCGCATCCTTTGCGAACAGCCGAATCGCCGCCGACACGCCCCACGAACCGCACCAGCCATAGCGCACCAGCCGGTCGCCGACATAATTGTCGAACGGCACGAGGAAGTAGCCGTAAGGCGCGTTGGCGATCGTCGCGCGCACCTCGCGCGCGAGTTCGTCGCTCACACGCTCGTCGGCATCGACCTCGAGGATCCAGCCGCCGCCGCAGGCGGCGATGCCCGCATTGCGCCGCGGACCTTCCAGTTCCCAGCCGCCATCGACGAGGCGCGCGCCATGCGCGCGGGCGATAGCGGCCGAACCGTCGGTGGTACGGTCGAGCACGACGACGATCTCGTCGGCGAAGGCGAGGGGCGCAAGACACTCGGCGAGTTGCGCTTCCTCGTTGCGCGCGACGACAAGAGCTGACAGGCGAGGCGTGCCGTTCATGCCGCTTCACCCCGGATGCGGCGCCACAGCGACAGCGTCGCCGCCTCGGCCGCGTCGACCGTCAGAGAATCCATCAGCGTGTCGGTGGCGCGATGGTCGTAGCCCGGCCCGCCGACCAGATCGTCATAGCCCAGGCTCGTGCCGACCCAGGCGGCGCGCGGTCCCCATGGCGCGTAATGCTCCGTCCGGCTCGGCCCGAACAGGCCGAGCGTCGGCGCGCCCGCCGCCGCCGCCATGTGCATCAGCCCCGAATCGTTGCCGACATAGAGGGCAAGGCGGGCAAAGCACGCCGCGACCACCGGCAACTCGACCGCCCCCACGAGATCGACGCGACGCGACGCCGGGATGGCGTCGAGAACGGGCGCCGCGGCGGCGCGTTCGGCCGGCGCGCCGAATACCGCGACGCGCCCGCCCGGCAGCGGTCCGCGCGGCCCGGTCAGGCGCGCCACCAGTTCGGCGAAGCGTTCGGCGCGCCAGGTCTTGCCGCGCCAGTTGGCCGTGGGGCCGATGCCTAGCAGCGGCGGACCGGGCGGCAGAAGGCAGGCGGCTGCGGCCTCGTCGGTGGCGTTCGTCCACAGACGCGGCGCGGGCGGCGCATCGCCGAGACCCAGCGTACGGGCGATCTGCACCACGCGGTGCTCGTCGGCCAGCGCCGCCGCCGGCAGGCGGGCGCGGCGGCGCGGGCGCACGAGGTACGGGATGGCCGAGCGGCGCAGATCCACCACGAGATCCCAGTGCGTGCCGACGACGGCACGCCAGAGGGCCGGCCAGTGCAGGCCGCGCGGTCGCTTGACGATCGGCAGGACACGCTCGACACCGGGCGCGCGCACGAACAGCGGCGCCGGCAGCGCACCGCAGGCAACGGTGATCCGCGCCCCCGGCGCGCTGCGCGCGAGGTGATCGACGAGGCCGAAAGACAGCACCGCGTCGCCGATGCGGGTGTGTCCGATGAAAAGGATGCGCATGCCCGGGGCGTTATACTCATGGGCCAAGTAACGGCGCCAGCCTCCGCCGGAGGTTGTCGGCGGAGGCATCGCGCCCCATCTCGGGGAATGGACGCCGGCAACGGGCGCCGAAGGACGGAACGACGCCATGGTCGGCACCTGGACGATGCTGGACGGTCGTGGCGCGGTACGCGTCGCCGGGCCGGACGCGCGCGACTTTCTGCAACGCGTTATCACCCAGGATGTCGAGCTGGTCGGGCCCGCCCGTGCCGCCTGGGGCGCCCTGCTGACGCCGCAGGGCAAGTTCCTGCACGAATTCTTCCTCGTCGAGCACGACGGCGCCCTCCTGCTCGACGGCGAGGCCGCCCGCTGTGCCGATCTGGCCCAGCGCCTGTCGCGCTATCGCCTGCGCGCCCAGGTGGAGGTATCGCCCGAACCTGCCTTTGCCGTCGCCGCCGCCTGGGGTGACGGAGCCGCCGCCGCACTGGGCTTGCCCGCCGGACGCGGCGCCGCCAGCCCGTTCGCCGGCGGCATCGCCTTCAACGACCCGCGCTGCGAGGGCCTCGGCACACGGGTGTTGGCGCCGCGCGGTGGCCTTCATACGGCGATGGCCGCGGCGGGGCTGACCGGCGGCGACCACGCCGGCTGGGACAGTTTGCGGCTCGCCAATGCCGTGCCCGATGGCAGCCGCGACCTCGAAATCGACAAATCGGTGCTGCTGGAGGCCAATTTCGACCTCCTCGACGGCATCGACTGGGCCAAGGGCTGCTATATCGGCCAGGAGGTCACGGCGCGCACGCGTTATCGCGGCCTGCTCAAGCGCCGACTGATCGGCGTGGCGATCGACGGGCCGGTGCCCGCGCCGGGAACGCCGGTGACGCTCGACGGGCGCGAAATCGGCGAAATGCGCAGCGCCGCGGGGAGGCGCGGCCTCGCTTTGCTGCGGCTCGACGCGCTGGTCGGAACGGCAGGATCGTCCTTGTGCGCCGGGGAGGCGCGCCTGCTGGCCGACGCCTTGCCAATGGCCGCTCGCGAAAGCTGAGCCCCGCGTTTTGTGCGTCGCACAAAAGACCTTTGCGTAGAATTATCCATATATTTCAGTAGAGAGATTTGCATGAAACGCAAAGCAGAAGGGCATATCCGCCCTTGATATGTCAGCAATACTTACATAAATGGTGCGTTGCAACAGAAGGGCGTCTGGCATCCGGTCCGGCGCCGTCCTATCAAGGAGCAAGATCATGGCACGCCAGTTTTCGCCCAGCGCGGATCAGGAGATCCTCCGTCAGGCCGAACTCGAGCGGGCCCGCCTGATGCGGCAGTCCATTGCCGCCCTGTGGGCCTGGCTCTTCGCCTCGCGGCAGACAAAAAAGGCCCATGTCGGCCCCGTCGGCGCAGCGGCGGAGTAAGCACCGCCCGTCCGCCGCGGCACCGACCTCCTCCCCGGTCGCTGCGGCTTCTACCGGTACCGCTCTCCGCCGCGCAATCGGCCGCGCCCGCCCCCCCAAAGGCGGGCGCGGTCGCTTTCTACGACCGAGTCGCGCAGGCCGGCCGGAATTCCTGGAAGCGTTACAGCAGCGCAGCGACGCGGCCACGCACCGCCGGCAGGAAATCCTCGTCGAACCACGCATTGCGGCGCTGCCACCCGGTGGTGCGCCAGGACGGGTGCGGCATCGGCACAAAGGGGTAGATACTCGCGCCAGCCGGCGACGGTCTCGGTCAGAGTGGCCTTGCGCCGTTCCCCGAGATACCAGGCCTGGGCGTAGCTGCCGACCAGCAACGTCAGTTCGATCTGCGGCATCAGCGCGCGCAGCCGGCGGTGCCAGGTCGGCGCGCATTCCGGCCTCGGCGGCTTGTCGCCGCCCTTCGGCAGCACGCCCGAATAGCACAGGCCGATCGGCACGATCGCCACCTGGCACTCGTCGTAGAACGACGCCTCGTCGACGGCCTGCCATTCGCGCAGGCGCTTGCCGGAGGCGTCGTTCCACGGAACGCCGGTCTCGTGGACGCGGATTCCAGGCGCCTGGCCGACGATCAGCAGGCGCGCTGTGGCGCTGGCCCGTAGTGCGGGGCGCGGTCCCAGAGGCAAATGCGGAGCGTACAACCCGCAGGCGCGCGCCTCGTTCACCACATGCGCGAGCGCGCGGAGGGCGGAATCAGCGGGCATGGGCCATCGCCCGCAGGCGCAAGGCGTCGACGAACTCGGGTACGACTACCGTAGCTGGCCCGTGCCGGGCCGCGTGGAACAGGCCGACCCCCTCCGACGGTTCGAGGTTGAGTTCGACCGCCCGGGCGCCGGCGCGGAAGCGGGCTTGCTGCACGAAGCCGGCGGCGGGGTAGACATTGCCCGAGGTGCCGATCGACACGAACAGGCCGCACCGCGCCAGCAGCCGCTCGATACGATCCATGTGATAAGGTATCTCGTGAAACCAGACGACGTTCGGGCGCATGCTCCCGGCCTCGCCGCAGGCGCCGCAGACGAGACCGGTCGACAGGTCGGCGCGGTTCTCGCGCACATCGCCGCACAGCGCGCAGAGCGACCGCCACAGCTCGCCATGCATGTGGACCGGCGCCGCCGTGCCGCCGCGCTCGTGCAGATCGTCGATGTTCTGCGTGACTACGTCGACCTCACCTGGCCAGAACGATTACAGCACGGCCAGCGTGCAGTGCGCGGCATTGGGCTGCACCGACGGGTCGAGCATCTGCCGCCGCCGGGCGTTGTAGAAGCCATGCACCCGCGCGGGATTGCGCGCGAAGGCGGCCGGCGTCGCCACCTCCTCGATCGACACAGTGGCCCAGATGCTGACGGCGTCGCGGAACGTGGCGAGGCCCGATGCGCGCGAAATGCCGGCGCCCGTGAGCACGACGATCGTGGCGTCGGGTGAAAGCCTGTCTAAGTCGATCATCCCCGTGGGACCGGTGCGTCGCCCGCCTCGTTGCGGTGGGCGAGCCTAGCGCGCCGGCCCGGGCGAGGAAATGGGCGCTAGCGCCCACTTTCTCCGCCAGCCTCCTCCTCGCGCGACCATTCGGCGGCCAACTCTTCCCAGCGGCTGGCGCCGCCCTCCAGCGGGTTGCTCGCTTCGACGCGATAGCGCGGGCCGCCGCTGCCAAGAGCCGAGGAAAAAAGCGCGTAGGATTCGATCTCGACCGCCACGACGGCGAAGCCGCGATGCGCGGCGAAGAACGGCGCCACGCGCATCTCCGGCAGTTATGGACAACGGGCCAAGGTTATATGCGGCAGAAAACGGCGTCCGTCGCCGCCATGACCGCGGCGGCGGCATGCCGTCTCTACCCGTGCCTGCAGGTGCTCCATAGATATGTTGCGGGCGACGCCGGCCCACAGCGCACGCACGCGACCGCGCGAGGCGAACTGCCCAATACCTTAGACCTGCAGCGCGAAGGCCGCCGCATCCACATGGCCCAGCGCGATGTCGATATCGGCGGCGCTGTGTGCGTCGACCTCGCCGATGAAATGCAGCGTGAGGTGCAGGTTTTCCCGCGGCACCCAGCGCGCGCCAGGGATCGGCGCGTGCAGATCGGCGACGGTCTCGCGCAGGGGGTCGGGAAGCACGAGGCCGATGAACAGGCTTATCACCTTCGCCTCCCTCACACGAACAGGGTCAGCACGCCCGTGTAGGTATACAGCCGATCGCGCGAAATCTCGCCATTGCCGAAGAAGCCGACAAGCGAAAAGTCGCCGAAGGCCTCGCGGATCATGCCGAGCTCGACGGCGTCGGGCCCGAACTGGTTGGGACCGCGCGCGATGCAGGAATGGTAGAGCCCGGCCTTCGGCGTGCCGTCGACGCGGCGGCGCAGATCGTCCAGCATGCGCCGGAAGTCGGCCAGCGCCGCGGCGGGGTCGCGGCGCACGAACATCACGCGGTCGCCGGTGGCGAGAGGCGCGGCAATGGAGAGCCAGCCCTGCTTCTCGTCGATCCCCACGAGGTTGCGCACGAGGTAGTCGCCGGTGTCCGAACCGGCGACCGGCAATGCCGCGTGGATATAGCCGGCCGCGCGCGCCGGATCGCGCGCCAGCAGCTCTCCGATGTCCTCGCGGAACACCTCCACCGCCCGCCGCCCGTCGAGTGCTCCGACGACCTGGCCGTCCATCGCCGTCACGGTATGGACCGTGCCAATGGGCGAACAGCCCTGGCTCAGCCCCGTCGCCACCCTCACCTCGGCGCCGAGCAGGACGCCCGAGGCTCCGCCGGAAGCCAGCGCATCGGCGATATGGGCCGGGCCGGGCGTCGCTGTCGTCAGCCCGCCGACGAGGAAGGCGCCGGTTGCCTCGGCGAGGCTGCGCACCAAATCCTGTGGCGCGTTGCCGGTCGGATCGGCGTGAATGACGCCGAGCGGAGGCGCATGGGCCGCGAGCCACGGACCAAGCCCGGCGCGCTCGATCGTCGCCGGGCCAGTTCCGGCGGGCAGCATGCGGAAGGAATCTTCCGGCAGATCGCAGGCGAGAACTACGATGGCCGACCGCCCGACATATTCCGCGCCGGTGGCGCAAACGCCGGGACCGAGGGCTCCGACCCAATGCGGGATGCCGGTGCGCTGTCGCAGGAAGGCGGCGATGTCGCCGAACATGCGCGCCAGCGGCTCGGAGACGTAGAGGAAGGCCAGACTGGCGCGCCCCTCGCCGAGCTGGGCGAGGCATTCGCCGGCGAGCAGGTACCATTCCGTACCGACCTCGCCAGCCGCGTGCGCGCTGCGGAAACCGCTCATGGCGGGCCTCAGCCCCGCCCGGCCCGAGCGAGCGCCCGCAGGACGAAGGGCAGGATACGCTCGACGATCACGGCGACTCCATCGGCATTGGGGTGGATGCCGTCGGCCTGGTTGAGCCGCGGCACGGCGGCGACCCCGTCGAGGAAGAAGGGATAGAGCATGACGCCATGGCGCGCGGCAAGGCGCGGATAGATAGCATCGAAGGCCGCGACATAGTCGGCCCCGAGGTTCGGCGGTGCGCGCATGCCGGCGAGCAGGACCGGGATGTCGCGCCGCATCAAGGCAGCCAGCATGGCGTCGAGATTGGCCTCGGTCCGGGCCGGGTCGAGGCCGCGTAGCGGGCCGTCATTGGCCCCCAGTTCGAGAATGGCGAGCGCAGCATCGGGATGACCGTCGAACGTCCAGTCGAGGCGTGCACGACCGCCTGCCGTCGTCTCGCCCGAGACGCCCGCATCGACGACGCGGGCCGCGACGCCCCGCGCGACGAGCGCCGCTTCGAGCTGGCGCGGAAACGACTCGTCCGCCGACAGGCCCCAGCCGGCGACGAGACTGTCGCCGAAAGCGACGATGACGGTCTCGCCCGCCGCCCGCGCAGGCGGCGCGACAGTGAGCGCCATCAGCGACAACAGAGCGACGAGGGCCAGGCGGACTGCGCCATAGTTTGGCCGTATCGCTGAACAGGATTCGGGATCATGCATCCTGATTACTCCGCGCGGGATGATGCCATTCCCGCCCCCGGCCCGGCATCCGCGTTGACACCGTCGCCGCCCGGCCCATATGGGCTTGGCACCCCCGCCCCCGCCGGAGACACCCGCATGGCGTCGCCTCCCCCGCCCCCGGCAACGCCGGACGGTTACATCGTGCGCCTTGCCGATGTCCGGCTCGATCTGGCAGGTCCGGCCGGTCCGGTCAATGTGTTGCGGGGCGTCGACCTGGAGGTCGCGCGGGGCGAAAGGCTAGCGATCGTCGGTCCCTCGGGCTCCGGCAAGACGACGCTGCTGATGGTCATGGCCGGACTGGAACGCGCGAGCGCGGGCGAAGTTGCCGTCGCCGGCGCCGATTTCGCCGGCCTCGACGAGGATGGACTGGCGGTGCTGCGGCGCGGACGCATCGGCATCGTCTTCCAGTCCTTCTACCTTGTACCCACCATGTCGGCGCTGGAGAATGTCGCGGTGCCGCTGGAACTGGCCGGTCGTGGCGATGCCTTCGCGCGCGCCGCCGAATGCCTGGCATCCGTGGGCCTCGCCGCGCGAAGCGGCCACTATCCCGGGCAGCTTTCCGGCGGCGAGCAGCAGCGCGTCGCCGTCGCCCGCGCCTTCGCGCCGCAGCCGGCCCTGCTGCTCGCAGACGAGCCGACCGGCAATCTCGACCGCGCGACCGGTGAGCAGGTGATGGACACGCTGTTCGCACTGGCGGCCGCGCACGGCACGACCCTCGTCCTCGTCACCCATGACGAAGCGGTTGCCGCGCGCTGCGACCGCACCGTTCATATCGTGGACGGCCGCATCCACCAGGCGGCGGCATGAACGGTTCCCCCGGCTGGGCGCTCGCCGCGACGCTGGCGCGGCGCGAGCTGCGCGGCGGTGTGCGCGGCTTCCGCCTGCTGGTTGCCTGCCTCGCGCTCGGGGTCGCGGCGGTCGCCGCGGTGGGCACGCTGGATGCGATGCTCGTCGCAGGCCTGCGCGGCGAGGCGAAGGCCATCCTCGGCGGCGACGTCGCCGTGCGCCAGATGCACATGCCTCCGGACCGAGGCGTGCAGGAGCTACTGGCGTCCAGCGGCACCGTCTCGGTCACACGCGAGCTGCGCGCGATGGCGCGTGGCGGCGCGGGGGAAGCACGCACCCTCGTCGAGTTGAAAGCGGTCGACGGGTCCTGGCCGCTCTATGGCGATTTGCGCACCGCCCCGGCCCTGCCGCGCGACGAGTTGTTCGCGCCCCGCGCAGGCGGCGAGGAGCCGGTGATTTGGGGCGCCGTCATCGAGCCGGTACTGGCCGACAAGCTGGCGGTCCGGATCGGCGACCGGCTGACCATCGGCGCCGCCGCCTTCGAGATCCGCGCGCTGATCGAGCGCGAGCCGGATCGTCTCGGCGGCGGCACCTTCCACCTCGGCCCGCGCGTTCTGGCCGCCAGCGCGGCGCTCGACGCGACCGGGCTGGTCCAGCCCGGCAGCCTCGTCGACCACAGTCTGCGCGTCCGCCTGCCGGAAGGAGGCGATGCGAGTGCCCTCGCCGCGCGTCTTGCCGCCGACTGGCCGGGTGCGCCCTGGCGCGTCCGCACGCCCGACGAGGCGTCGCCCGGCGTGGCCCGGCTGGTCGGGCGCCTGTCGCTGTTTCTCGGGCTGGTCGGGCTGACGGCGCTGCTGATTGGCGGCGTCGGCGTCGCCAACGCGGTGACCGCGCACCTGGCGCGCAAGCCGGCGACCATCGCCACGCTGAAATGCCTCGGCGCGCCGGCGGCGCTGGTGTTCCGCGTCTACCTGATCGAGACGCTGGCGATCGCCGGTCTCGGCACCGCCGTCGGCATCGTTCTCGGTGCCGGTGTGGCAGTGGGCGGCGCGGCGTTGCTCGCCGGGCTGCTACCGGTGGCGCTCGATCCCGCCCTGCTGCCATTGCCGGTCCTGCGCGCCGCCGCCTTCGGCCTGCTGACCGCGCTGGCCTTCGCCATCGTTCCGGTGGCACGCGCGGCGATGCTGTCGCCCGCCTTGCTGTTTCGCGCCGTCGCGGCGCCGCCCGGCGGCCGGCCAGCCTGGCGCTACATCGCAGCCGCCGCGCTGTGCGCCGCTTGCCTCGCCGCCCTTGCCATCGCCTCCGCCCCGGACACGCGCTTCGCGGCCTTCCTCGTCGGCGGCGCCGCGGTGTCCTTCCTCGTCCTGCGTCTCGCCGCCGTCGGCGTGGCGGCGCTGGCGCGGCGCTGTTCGCCCTCGGGTCGGCCGCTGCTGCGCCTCGGCATCGCGGCGCTGTATCGGCCGGGCGCGGCGACGGCGCCGGTCATCGTCTCGCTCGGGCTCGGCCTTGCCGTGCTGGTCGCGGTGGTGACGGTCGAAGGCAATCTCGCGCGCCAGTTCGAGGAGGAGCTGCCGGACTCGGCGCCGGCCTTCTTCTTCCTCGATATCCAGCCGGACCAGCTCGAGCGCTTCCGCGCCATCGCCGCAGCCACGCCAGGCACCGGCGCGGTCAAGGATGTGCCGATGCTGCGCGGGCGCATCGTCGCCCTGAACGGCCGGCCGGCCGGCGAGGTGGCCATCGCGCCGGATGCGCGCTGGGCGCTGGATGGCGATCGCGGCATCACCTGGTCGGCGGATGCGCCGGCCAATTCGCCGGTGGTCGAGGGGCAATGGTGGCCGGCTGGCTACAGCGGGCCGCCGCTGGTGAGCGTCGAAGCCAACATCGCGCGCGGCCTCGGCCTCGGCGTCGGCGACTCGCTGGCGGTCAATGTGCTGGGCCGCACGGTGGAAGCGCGGGTGGCGAGCCTTAGGACGGTCGACTGGAACAGCCTCGCCATCAATTTCGTGCTGATTTTCTCGCCCGGGCCGCTCGACGGCGCGCCACGCATGCATGTGGCCATCGTCCATGCCGAACCGGCTGCCGAAACGCCGCTGGAGCGCGCCGTCACCGACGCCTTCGCCAATGTCAGTGCAGTGCGCGTGCGCGAGGCGCTGGAGCAGGCGAGCGCACTCGCCGGACAGGTGGCGACCGGCGTGCGCGCCGCTGCCGCCACCGCGCTGGTCGCCGGCACCC
Organism: Alphaproteobacteria bacterium; assembly: GCA_009691025.1. GTDB lineage: Bacteria > Pseudomonadota > Alphaproteobacteria > UBA6615 > UBA6615 > SHWB01. The sequence goes on along the minus strand of SHWB01000005.1, from coordinate 44,855 downwards.
TCGTCCTCGCCGGGGCGCTGGCGGCCGGCGAGCGGCGGCGTCTGGCCGACGGAGCCGTGCTGAAGGTGCTGGGCGCGCGCCGGCGTGACGTGCTCATGGCCTGGCTGGCCGAAATCGCCTTGCTGGCCCTGGCGGCGGCGATCGTCGGCGGCCTCGCCGGCATCCTGGCCGGCTGGGCGGTGACGACCCAGGTACTGCGCCTGCAATGGACTCTGCTGCCCGACGCCATCCTCGCGACGCTGGCCGCCGCCATCCTGGCGACGATCGGTCTCGGCCTCGCCGGCACATGGCGGGCCCTCGGCACGCCCGTTGCGCCCCTGCTGCGCGAGCCCTGAGCGGGCGACGGACGGTTGAATCCGTGGCCCGCATACCCCATATTGGCCAGCGTGGGGACTGCATTTGCCGGCGCAGTATCGCCGGCCAGCACCGAGACGAGGGACTCAATGGCCAATCTCAATCCGCGCCCGATGACCCTGCGCACCGGCAGCGCCACCGGCGCCGCGGTGGACGAGGGCCTGCGCGCGTACATGCTGCGCGTCTACAACTACATGGCGACCGGCATGGCCGTGACAGGCCTCGTCGCCTGGCTCGTCGCCAACACACCGGCTGTCTACAACACGATCTTCGGCTCCGGCCTGATGTGGCTGTTCATCCTGGCGCCCATCGGCGTGGTGTTCTTCCTGTCGGCGCGCATCCACAAGATGAGCTTCGGGGCCGCCCAGGCGACATACTGGTTCTACGCAGCGCTGAACGGCGTGGCGCTGTCGACGCTGTTCCTTGCCTATACCGGCAGCGACCTTGCCCGCGTGTTCTTCATTACCGCAGCGGCGTTCGGCGGCCTGTCGCTTTACGGCTACACGACGAAGCGCGACCTGACGGGCTGGGGCTCGTTCCTGGTGATGGGCCTGATCGGCGTCATCATCGCCATGGTCGTCAACATCTTCGTCGCATCGACCATGCTGCAGTTCGTCATCTCGATGGTCGGCGTGCTGGTGTTCGCCGGTCTGACTGCCTACGACACGCAGAAGATCAAGGAAATGTACGTCGAGAGCGACGGTACGGCCGTCATGGGCAAAAAGGCCATCTTCGGTGCCCTCAAGCTCTATCTCGACTTTCTCAACATGTTCGTCCTGCTGCTGCACCTGTTCGGTGGCTCGCGCGAGTAGCCGCCCGAAGCGGCGATTGCCTGCCAGGCGCTCGGAAGCCACCCGCTTCCGGGCGCTTTCGTTTGTGCTCGCCATTTGCCTTCGCGCCCGGCACCGTTAGGATCGCGCCGGCCGCGACAGAGGGCGGCTGGCAGGGGCAGGGATGAAGCGGCTCGAACTCGACGGCAGGATCGCGCTGGTCACCGGTGCGGCACGCGGTATCGGTCGGGCGACGGCTCTGGAACTGGCGCGCGGCGGCGCCGTGCTGGCTCTCGCCGGCCGCAGCGAGGCAAGCCTCGGCGACACCGCCGCCGCCGTGCGCGCGCTGGGCGGCACGGTAGGCTCGCTGCACGAAGCCGACCTCGCCAGCGCCAAAGCCGCGACCGGCCTCGCCGGCACGGTCCTGGCCCGCCATGGCCGCCTCGACATCCTGGTCAACAATGCCGGCGCCCTGACGCTGGGCCGGCCCGAGGAACTGGCGCCGGGCGAACTGGCCCGCATGCTCGCCGTCAACGTCGTGGCGCCCTATGCGCTGATGCGCGCTATCCTGCCGGCGATGAAGGCGCGCAGCGCGGGAGTGATCGTCAATATCTCCTCGATCCGCGCCCACCTGCCGGACAAGGGCTTCGGCGCCTATTGCGCGACCAAGGCCGGCTTGCTGGCGATCACCCAGTGCCTGCATCGGGAGCTGGCGGGGACGGGCGTGCGCGTGCTGGCGCTGTCGCCGGGCCTCACCGCCACCGGCATGGCCGATGCCGTCCATGCCTATTCCGGCCCGCAGGCCGGCACCGTGCCCGAAGACGTCCCGCCGCCGGAACGTTCGGCTCGGGTCATCGCCTGGCTAGCCAGCGACGAGGCCGCCGACCTCGCCGGTGCCGACGTGATCCTGCAGTTCAACGCGGTCACGCTGCGCGCCGGCCTCGAGACCGGCCTCGCGGAGCGCGCCGCATGAGCGCGCCCAGCTCGCGCGCCGGCAAGCTGGCGCTCGTCACTGGCGCCTCGCGCGGCATCGGCCGCGCCACCGCCATCGCGCTGGCCCGCCGCGGTGCCGCCGTGGCGCTGGCTGCGCGCTACGCCGATGGCTGCACCGGCACGGCGGCGGCGATCCGCGAAGGCGGCGGCACGGCCGCCTCGCTGCACGCCGCCAACCTCGCCGATACGCGCGCCGCGACGGCGCTGGGCGAGGACATCATCGCCCGCCACGGCCGCCTCGACATCCTCGCCAACAATGCCGGATTGTCGACGCTGGGCACCGTCGACGCGGTCACGCCATCCGAACTCGCGCGCGTACTCGCCGTCAATGTCACGGCACCCTGGGCGCTGATGCGTGCCGTGCTGCCGGGAATGAAGGCGCGCGGCGCCGGCATCGTCATCAATCTGTGCAGCTCGCGTGCCCACATCCCCGGCAAGGGCTGCGGCGCCTGCTGCGCCTCCAAGGCCTGGCTGCTGCGCCTGACGCAGTGCCTGCACCAGGAGATTGTTGGCAGCGGCGTGCAGGTCTTCGCCTTCTCGCCGGGCCTGACGCTGACCGACATGGTGCGCGACATCTACGACCGCGCCGACGCCCCGATGGCCCTGCCGCTGGAGGCTGTGCCGCCGCCGGAACGCGCGGCGCAGGTCATCGGCTGGCTTGCCGGCGGCGAGGCCGGCGACCTCGCCGGTCTCGACATCGCCATCCAGTTCAACGACGTCACGCGGCGCGCCGGCCTCGAAACCGGCGAGGGGGAGCCGTCATGGTGCTGAAGCAGGATGCGCTGGCAGGCAAGCTGGCGGTGATCACCGGCGGGTCGCGCGGCATCGGCCGCGCGGCGGCGATCGAGATGGCGCGCGCCGGCGCGCGCCTCGTGCTGACAGCGCGCACGGCAGCGGCTTGCGAGGCGGCGGCCGATGCAGTGCACGCAGCGGGCGGCACGGTCGCCTCGCTGCACGGCTTCGACGTAGCCGACATCGCCGCGACGGAAGCCTTCGCCGCCGAGGTGCTGACGCGGCACGGCGCGGTCGACATCCTCGTCAACAATGCCGGCGTCGGCACACTCGGCACCGTCGAGTCGATGGCGCCCGACGAGGTCGAGCGCATGCTGGCAATCAACGTCGTCGGTCCCTACACGCTGATCCGCGCCCTCCTGCCATCGATGCGCCAGCGCCGCGCCGGCACGATCATCAACATCACCAGCGCGCGCGCGCAGATGCCGGCCGCCGGCTACGGCGCCTATTGCGCCTCGAAGGCCGGGCTGATGGCACTGGGGCGCTGCCTCGCGATCGAACTCGAAGGATCGGGCGTGCGCCTTGTTGGCTTCTCGCCGGGCTTCACGGCGACCGATCTGCTCGACGATCTCTACAGCCCCGCCAACATCCACCTCGCCGCCATCCCGGCGAGCGCGGCACATCCGCCGGAGCGGCCTGCCCGCATCATCGCCTGGCTGGCGACCGACGCGGCGGCCGATCTCGCCGGCAATGAAATCGTGATCCAGTGGAACGACATCACCCTGCGCGCCGGGCTGGAAGGCTGAGCGCCCGCCCATACAATCGGAGAGAACAATGGCTAACGAAACTTCGCTCTCCGGCAAGGTCGCCATCCTCAGCGGCGGCAGCCGCGGCATCGGCGCCGCCGCCGCCATCGAGATGGCGAGGCGCGGCGCCGCGGTGATGGTGGCGGCGCGCAAGGCCGAATCCTGCGCCGAGACGGTGGCGGCGATCCGCGCCGCCGGCGGCAAGGCGGAAGCGTCCGCCTGCGAAGTGACGGACTACGCCGCCTGCGCCGCCACGGTGGCAGCGACCGAGCGCGCCTTCGGGCCGGTTGACATCATCGTCGCAAACGCCGCGGCGATCGACCCCGTCGCCCGCATCGCCGACAGCGACCCGGCGGAATGGGCGCGACACATCGATATCAACCTGACCGGCATCTACAACATCGTGCGCGCCGTGCTGCCCGGCATGGCCGCACGCAACAGCGGCACAATCGTCGCCATGAGCACTGGCGCGGCGACCAGCGCGCGCAACGGCATCAGCCCCTACTGCGCCTCCAAGGCCGGCGCTCTGATGCTGCACAACTGCCTAGACCTCGAACTGCGCGACACCGGCATCGATTGCTACGCCTTAGCGCCGGGCATGGTCGACACGCACATGCATGTGCGCATGCGCGCCGAGCAGATCAACGATCTCTCCTTCGTGCCGCGCGAGAAGCTGCAACCGGTGGAAGCTCCGGCTAACATCATCGCCTGGCTCGCCAGCGCCGACGCGAAAGCGTGGCGCGGCAAGTTGATCATGTTCAACGATCCGGAAGTCCGTCAGCGTGCCGGCATTGGCAACCTAGCAGCTCCGCCAACGCCCGGCGCCAGCCCACAGCAGGACCGGTAGACCGTGGTCAGCCTATGGCGAGCGGAGGAATCCTAGCGTTCTCACCCGTATCCGCCGGATATCCGACAGGTACTCCAGATAAACCTGCGGACGCGCAAAAGGCAGGCCGATCCTGGCGGCGCTGCCCTCGACGAGGACGGGCTGGAGCGCGCCGCGTTCCGTCCAGCCATAGAGCATCACGCGGCCATCTGCGGGATCGAGGGCAACGGACACGATGATTTCTGCAGTGCCCTCGGGCGCCGACAGCATGACTTATTTGTTGTACGCGATCTGCCGGTCGCCGCCGTTCATTGGCTGCCCCTGCCTAGTACGCCGTCGGTACGCGGCAGGAGACCGACCTCCGGTCCCGCAACCCCTCGCCGTTCCCGCAAGGGACGGCAAGAAACTACCCGCTCACCGCAAGCGGGGCCATCGCCTCGATGTCGCTGACGGCGTCGATGATGACCGGGCGCTTCATGGCGATGGCCTTTTCCAGCGCCGGCGCAAAGTCGGACGGCTTTTCGACGCGCATGCCGACGGCGCCCATATCCTCGGCGATCTTCGCGAAATTGGTCTCGCGGAACATCCACAGCGAGCGGGCGTAATCGGTCTGCTCGCCGCCCCAGGCACGGTCGAAGCCGCGCTTGGACTGGTTGCCACCGCCGTTGTTGTTGACCACCGTGACCGAGTTGATGCCCATGCGCACCGCCGTCTCGATCTCGCTCAGATGGTACCAGAAGGCGCTGTCGCCGTTGAACACCACGACCGGCCGGTTCGGCGCCGCGCATTTGGCGCCGAGGCCGGCGGCGAACGACCAGCCGAGATGGCCGGCCGAACGGATGTAGCTCTGATCGGGCGAGGACAGGTCGTACATGCCGCCCATCCACATGCCGGAATGGCCGGTATCGGCGAGCACGATGGCGTCGGACGGCAGGTTCTTCGACAGCTCGTGGCAGATGCGCTCGGGCCGCATCGGCTGGGCCTCGGATTCGAGCAGCGGCTTGTACTTGCCGCGCCACTCGGCGACGAAGGACTGGGCCTGCGCCACCCATGCCTTGCGGCGGCTGGCCGAGGAGCCGTTGGTCATCGCCGCCATGCGCGACAGCGCGACCTTGGCGTCGCCCAGCACCGCGGCGGCGAGCGGGTAGTTGCGCCCCAGCTCCTCGCCATTGAGGTCGATCTGGATCGCCTTCACGCCCGGCTTCGGCACGGCCCAGAAATGCGTGACCATGCCGCCGGCCGAGGTGCCGGCGAAGAAGACGAGGTCGGCCGCCGCCACCGTGCGGTTGGCGCTTTCGCGCGAGTAGGTGCCGACGACGCCGACCGACAGCGGGTGGTTGCCGGGGATCGAATCCTTGCCGTTGAGCGAGGTAGCGACCGGGATCTGCAGCTGCTCGGCCAGCGCCACGAGGGCGCGCCCGGCCTGGGAGTGGCGGATGCCGCCGCCGGCGACGATGACTGGCCGGTCGGCCGATTCCAGCAGCGCCAGCGCCTTGCGCAGCTGGTCCTCGGCCGGTTCCGGCCGCAGCGGTGGCACAGCGGCGAACATGGGGTCGCACAGCGCCTCCATGTCGGCCTCTTCCAACTCCATCTGACCCTCGTTGCCACGCAGCTGCAGGTGGACGGGGCCGGGCGTGCCGGATACGGCCACGCGGAAGGCCGTGCGCAGCAGGTCGGGAATGCGCGAGACGTCGTCGATGGTGGCGTTGAACTTCGTCACCTTGTCGAACGAGGGAACGTCGTCCACTTCCTGGTAATTGCCGCGGAAGGTCCATCGTGGGTCTCGGCCACCGGTGATGGCGAGCACCGGTACCTTGGCGAGCCAGGCATCGCGCAGGCCGGCGGCGAGGTTCATGGCGCCGATGATCTGGGCGCCGCAGACGCCGACCTTGCCCGAAGCTCGGGCATAGCCGTCGGCCATGTAGGCGGCCGAGGCCTCGCCATGGGTCTGGATCGAGACGATGTCGGTGTGCGCCTCCATTTCCGCCATCGCCCGGCGCATGATCGCCGGCACCATGAAGAAATGCGTCACCCCGTAGCCCTTGAACATCTCGGCAAGGGCCCGCGCGCCCGTCATCTTCGCCATCGTTCTCTCCCCGTCGACTGCGATGCCATTATTCGGCACCGCTGGCTTAGCCGGCTGGATTGCCCCTCACAACCGGCAAACGGCCCGGGTCGGCAATTCGTACCACCGGGCGGAAAATCTGACCGACCACGGCGGTACCGCCTCACCTGCCCCCTCCGCTCCCGGAAGAGCGGCGGGGATTCCGGCACGAGCCTATTTCACCGCCTGCGGATTGATCGGCGAGCCGGCGCCACCAGTGATCGGCCGCGGCGGGCCGGCGAAGAGGAAGTCGTAGACGCCGTCCTTCGCGCAATCCTAGGCCAGTTCCTTGACATAGAAAATCTCGCCCATGGTGATGCCGATCATCGGGATCACCACCCAGTGCCAGGGCTGGAAGGCTTCGATCGACTCGTTGGGTCGAACCTCGCAGCCCCAGGTGTAGGTGCAGATGGCCGCGATCTCGCGCTTCCAGCACCACTCCGAAGTCTCGAAGCGGATGCCCGGCGAATCGCCTGCCGCGTAGCCCTTCCAGGTCTTCTCGGCGAGGCAGATCTCCATGTGGCCGGTGCGCACGATGACGAAATCGCCGCGCCGGATCTCGACGCCATGGTCCCTGGCGCACTGGTCTAGCTCGTAACAGGAGATGCCGTAGCCGTCGGCCAGCACGTCGCCGCCAAGCCAGCGCGGAATGTCGAGCAGCACGCCGCGGCCGACCATCTTATGGCGCATGTTCTCGATGCCGTTCTTCTTGGCACCGGTCGCATCGACGAGACGCGCGTCGTAGCCGTTCCAGATCTTGTCGACGGCGATGTTGTGGCACAGCGCATCCCACTGGGTGACGCACTGCAACGGCATGATGACGATGTCGTCGGCGTAGCGGCACGACAGCTGCGTCGGCAGCTGGGTGGCGCCGCGGCGATTATCCTGCACGCCGGCCACGGCGTCGGTGCCGGTCGCCAGCATCAGGTGGATCGGGTTGAAGCGGCCGATATCGCCGAATTGCGGGCCGTTGGCGTCGAAGGGCAGGCCTAGGCCGAACACCGCGCCCTTGCGGATGCAGCCGCGCGCGGCAAGGATTTCCTTCGGGCCGATATAGTTCATCGTGCCGATCTGGTCGTCGGGGCCCCACTTGCCCCAGTTCTTCACCTTGTCGCGCATCTCGAGAATCTTCTCGATCGTCACGTTCTTCTCGAGCGGTTTCGCCGGAATGACCTTCACGGACCGTCCTCCCCTGTCGTCTCTCGCGCCGGGCACCGCCGGGCCGTAAATCGGCCTTCCGCGGTGCGCGGCGGCAAACTGGCTCTTCCTGGCTGGCTTCCTCCAGCGGCCCCGGATTTGTTTTGAACCTGACGCAAATTTTCCTGCCGGCGCCCTACTTGCCCGTCGGGATGACCGGCAACAGCAGGAAGGCCTGCCGGTCCGGCCCGGCATGCAGCGTCTCCTCGCTGTCATGGAAGACGGCGGGCGGTCCTGCGGATCGTCGTGTCGGAACGAGCCGACGCCGGTCATGGGCTCGCTCCCCTCGCCGTACATGGTCGAGGGATCCCCGGGGCAGACGTAGTCGCGCCCGCGCACCAACAGGCCGAGGCGGTAGCCCTCCGGCACGACGACCGAAGTCGGCAAGATCTCGATGTCGCGTTCGTAGACTTGGCTGGGGCTCAGCTGCTCGACCTTGTCGTGGGTGTGCCAAGGTCGGTACGGCATCGATTTCTTCGCATCGAGGCGACGGTGCGAGGCGCGCAGCCAGCCGAGCGAGACCGGCTGGTGGGGATCGATGGCACAGATGAAGGTGGCCTCCTTCATGTCCGGCGCGAAGACGCGCAGCACGAGAAACAGGTCGGTGTCCTCGGTCGTCGAGGAGACGAACAGCTTTGCCGCGACCGGCCCGGTCACCTACGTTGACGCCTTCATCGGCGGCGTGAGGAAGGTGCCGCCGTCACCGCCTCCGCGATAGGCGACCGCAGCCGCCTTGCGCGGCGCCTTCGCCGCCAGTGTTGCACCCTCGGGATAGAGATACATCTTCGTCCATTCGGTACGCGCCAGCGGCCACTCTTTCTCCGCTCTCTCGACGAATTTCTCGCCCGGAGGGCGCACATGCAGGAAGACGCGCGGCTGCTTCTCCCAACCCGTCCTTTCGCCCTTCAAGTAATGGCCGAAGAAACTCTTCCGCAGGCGCAGCCTTAAATTCGTGTAGAAATGCGTCCAGTGCAGATCGCCGTGAACTTCAAGGTACTTCTCAGCTATACCGGCGGCGAGCCAGCCCTAGAAATTGCCGCGCGTGTGCAGCCCGTGGCCGCCCCAGTTGTCGGTCGACAGAAGCGGCGCCCTGATCTTCGACCAGTCGGGCGTGCGCGAAGTCCAGTATTTGTCGATCGCCAGCTTGTGGCGGCGCGCATCGCTGCCGAAATCCTTGCGGTTGGCCGCCAGCTCCTCCTTCGACAGCGTAACGTCGCCGCCGACCCAGCCGCCGTTCATGCGACTCTTCGGTCCGTTGGCGCCGCGGCCGTTCTGGACGGAATAGACCTGGCGGGGCAGCCAGTTGACGCAGAAGCCGTTGCAGAATATGCCGCCGTGATGGCCCATGTCGCGGTTGAAATCGGTTGCTACCTCCCAGATACAGATGGCGGCGAGATGCTTCGGCCGCAGCGCGGCCACCTGCCACTGGTTCTCGGCGAAATAGGAAATGCCGTTGAGGCCGACCTTACCCGAGGACCAGTCCTGCACCCCGACCCATTCGATGCAGCGGTGTAAATCGCGTGCTTAGCGCGCCGACCAGATGTCGGTGACGCCAGGATAACGGCCGGCGCCAAGCGAGTCGACACGCACCACCGCGTAATCGTCCGGTACCCATTTCTCGGGGTCGACCAGTTCCCAGTTATGGAAGTCATTGGAGGTGTCGGAAGCGACCTCGGGGAATCTGGCAATCATGTCGCTCCACTGTGCCGGATAGCCGTCCTCGAAATGCTGCCACTTGCCGTAGGGACCGTAGCTCAGGATGACGGGGTACGGCCAGCCGCAATCGGCCGGTATACGTCGTAGCGCAGGACCACGCCGTCATCGATTGGGATCGGCACGTCCCAATCGATGCGCATGCCGCGCCGGATTTCTCTGCTTGCCCTGTCCATCGTGCGCACCATCCTGAATGGCCCTGATATTCCACAGGCCTTGGCGGCAGTCTGCCACGCCCGCCGGCGACCAGCATTGTCGAGCTTCGCTAGCAGCGTCCCAGAGCGCGCAGGACGGATTCGGGCGTCACTGGCATGGCAGCGAGACGGACGCCCAGCGGCGATAGCGCGTCGTTGACGGCATTCAGCAAAGCCGCCGGAGCCCCGCCGGTGCCGGCCTCGCCCGCGCCTTTGGCCCCCAGCGCCGATTCCTTCGTCGGCGTGATGCTGTGGCCGACGCCGATATCGGGCATCTCCATCGCCATCGGCACGAGGTAGTCGGCCATGTTGGCGTTGAGCAGATTGCCCGCCGCATCGTAGCGGCACTCCTCGAACAGCGCGCCGCCGAGACCCTGCACGACGCCGCCGCGCACCTGCTCTTCCACCAGCATCGGGTTGATCGGCGTGCCGCAATCCTCGACCACCCAGTGGCCGAGCACGCGTACCTCGCCCGTCTCGGTGTCGACCTCGACATGGCAGGCATGCATGGCATTGGTGAAGGCGACCGGATATTTGCGCGGCACCCAATTGGCCGTGGCTATGAGGTGCATCTGATAGCCTTCTGGCAGCGTGTCGGGGCGGAAGAAGGCGACGCGGGCGACCTCCGACAGCGGCATGCGCTCGACACCCGTCGCCGCGTCGACGACACTGCCGTCGCGGATGTCGAGCGTCTCGGGCGACGCCTGCAGCAGCGCGCCGGCCATCTCCGTCACGTTGTGGCGTAGCGCGACGCAGGCGCGCAGCATCGCCTCGCCGCCGATGCCGGCGGCGCGCGATCCCCAGGTACCACCGCCGGTCGGCACGTTGTCGGTGTCGCCGCTGACGACACGCACCCGTTCCATCGGAATGCCGAAGGCGGTGGCCGCCACCTGGGCGATGACTGATTCGGCGCCCTGCCCTTGCTCCGTGGCGCTGGTGGCGACGACGAGCGCGCCAGATGCATCGAGCCTTGCCACCGCACCATCCTGCGAGGAAATTCGGGCGCCGCCGATGCCGTAGGCCGCTGGTCCCGGGTTGGTCAACTCGATCATCGCGCACAGGCCGACGCCGCGATACGTGCCCAGCGCACGCAGCCGGTCGCGCTCGCTGCGCAGCCGGTCGAGCGCCGAGATCTCGACCAGCCGATCGAGCGAACGATGATGCGACAGGCCCTCGAAAAGGAGGCCGGTGACACCGCGCGCCGGGTAGGCGTCGTCGGGAAAGAGATTGCGCCGCCGCACCTCGACGGGATCGAGGCCGAGACGCCGTGCCCCCTCCTCCAGTAGCCCGTCGGTGACGGTGAAGGCGATGGGATGGCCCACGGCGCGGTACTGGCACATCGGCGTCTTGTTCTGGAACACCACCCGCACGCGCGCCCGGTAATTGGCGAAACGGTAGGGCCCGCCGGTGTAGTTGAGGACCTGCGTCGCCTCCATCGCGCTGGTGCGCGGATAGACCGAGTAGGGTCCGATGCCGGTGATGTCGTCGATTTCGATCGCCATCAGTTCGCCCAGAGGGCCCAGCCCCATGCGGCCCTTCACGCGGTGCGAGCGCGCATGAATGTCGGTGGCGAAGGATTCGATGCGGTCGGCGACGAACTTGACCGGTCGGGCCAGCACGCGGGCAATGGCCGCGGCCGCCATCTCATCGGCATAGGTGTGGACCTTGAGGCCGAAGGAGCCGCCAACATCGCCGCAGACGATGCGCACCGACGCCTCGGGAATGGCGAGGTGCTTCGACATGATGCCCTGCATCATCTGCGGGGCCTGGTGCGACATGTGGACGGTAAGCTTGGACTCGTCGGGATTCCAGTCGGCGACGATCGAGCGCGGCTCCAGCGTTGTGCCGGTGTGGCGGGCGAAGTGGAAGGTCTGCTCGACGACGACGGCGGCGCGGCGGAAGGCGTCGTCGACGTCGCCGATGTCGTGCCGGTTCTCGTAGGCGAGGTTGTCGCCGAGTTCCGGATGGATGACGAGTGTGCTGGGATCGAGCGCCGTCTCGGCATCGGTGACAGCCGGCAGTTCCTCCCAGTCGACGAGGACGAGCTCCGCCGCGTCCTCGGCCTCCGCCCGACTGGCGGCGGCCACCGCCGCTACGGCCTCGCCCTGCCAGGTCGCCCGCTCCGGCGCCAGAGGGTATTGCGGAGCCGATTTGAGGCCCTTCATGTGCGTCAGCACGCCGACCCATGGCTCGATGACGCCGACGAGCTCGCGCGCCGTGATGACGGCGGCAACGCCCGGCATAACTTTGGCCGCCCTGGTGTCGATGCTCCTGATGCGGGCATGCGCGTAAGGCGAGCGCACGAAGGCCAGATGCACCATGCGCGGCAGGCGGATGTCGTCGACGAACTTGCCGCGCCCAGCGACCAGCCGCCTGGCATTCGGCCGCGGCACTGAGCGGCCGATATAGCTGTTCGGGCGTCCAAGAACGGCGATCTCGGGCGGCGACGGCGCGTGCGACGACATGAAACCTCCCCGGACAGGACTCTTCGCGGACCCGCCGCTCCATATTGCGGCATGGCCAGGCCGGACTGCGCAAGTATTTCGCTGATCGAAATATGGCCCACGACGGTGACTTGTCGCGGTGGGCAGGGCGCGACTAGGCTCGCGCCGCAGCACAATGGGAGACGCCACGCATGGCGCGCAGAACCGCGCTCGTCGCCGGCGCGCTAGGCATTGCCGGGCGGGCAATCGTCGAACGCCTCGAGGCGGAGTCGGACTGGGAGATCGTCGCGCTGACGCGACGCGTGCCCAATTTTCCGACGCGGGCCCGCACCGTCGCGGTCGATCTGCTCGACCCGGCCGAATGCAAGGCTACGCTCGGCAAGCTGAGCGAGGTGACGCACGTCTTCTACAATGCCTATGCCCCGCAAGGCTCTACGAGCGCCGAGGTCGACCCCAACCTCGCCATGCTGAAGAACCTCGTATCGTCGCTGGAGGATGCGGCGCCCGGGCTCGCGCATGTCCAGCTTATGCAGGGCGCCAAGTGGTATGGCGTCCACCTCGGGCCCTATCGTAACCCGGCGCGCGAAGACGATCCGCGCCACATGCCGCCGAACTTATACTACGACCAGCAGGACTGGCTGGAGGCGCGCCGCGTCGGCAAGCGCTGGAAGTGGTCGGCCCTGCGCCCGCATCTCATCTGGGGCCCGTCGCTCGGCAGCGTCATGAACCTGATGAACGGGCTCGCTGTCTTTGCGCTGGTGTCGCGCGAGTTGGGCCTGCCACTGGCCTGGCCGGGCAAGCCGGGCACCTACGACCGTGCCATGCAGATGACCGATACGGCCATGCTCGGCCGGGCTGCGCTGTGGGCGGCGACGGCGCCGGCGGCGGCTGACCGGGCGTTCAACATCACCAACGGCGACTACACACGCTGGAACCGGCTCTGGCCGGTGCTCGCCCGCTTCTTCAACATGCCGACCGGGCCGCACCGCCAGATGCGGCTGGACGAGATGATGGCCGACAAGGAAAGCGTCTGGGCCACCATTGTCGCGCGCCACGACCTTGTCCCGCACACCATTGCCAACCTCGTCCAGTGGGACTGGATCGACTACGCGCTGGCCAACGATTTCGACCAGCTCTCGGACCTCAACACGCTGCGCGCGGCCGGCTTCCACGACTTCATGGACACGCAGCTCGCGATCGCCGACCAACTCGCGCGGCTGCGCCAGCGGAGGATCATCCCATGACCGCGCGCCGCACCGCGCTGGTCGCCGGCGCACTAGGCATCACCGGGCGCTGCCTGCTCGAGCGGCTCGAGCGCGACCCGTCCTGGAATCTCGTCGCCCTGGCCCGCCGCAGGCCCGACTTCCAGACCCGCGCACGCCTCGTGCCGGCCGACCTGCTCGATCCGGCCGACAGCCGGGCCAATCTCGGCGGCCTCGCCGATGTAACTCATGTGTTCTACTGCGCATACTCGCCGCGGCCTACCCGCCAGGGCGAGGTCGAGACCAACGTCGCCATGCTGGCGAACATGATGGACGCACTGGAACCGGCCGCGAGGAACCTACAGCACGTCCACCTGATGCTCGGCAACAAATGGTACGGCAGCTCGATCGGCGCCTTCCCGACCCCGACGCGCGAGAACGACCAGCGCCCGATGGGCCCGAACTTCTACCACGCCCAGCAGGACTGGCTGGTCGAGCGGCGCGCTGGCAAGGCTTGGACCTGGTCGGTGCTGCGCCCGCACGGCGTCTGGGGCTTTGCCGTCGGCGGCGCGCTAAACCTGATGAACGCCATCGCCTGCTACGCCGTGATCAGCAAGCAGCTCGGCCTTCCGCTGTCCTTCCCTGGCAAGCCCGGCAATTTTACCGCCATCTACAACATGATCGACGTCGACCTGCTGGCCGAGGCGATGGAATGGGCGGCAACCGACCCGAATGCCGCCGACCAGCCCTTCAACATGACCAATGGCGACATCCTGCGCTGGTCGAACGTCTGGCCGACGCTGGCGGATTTCTTCGGCATGGAGGTCGGGCCGCTGCGCACGATGCGGCTCGCCGAGATGATGGCCGACAAGGCGCCGGTCTGGGACGAGATCGTCGCGCGCCATGGCCTGCGCCCCCTGAAGCTGTCGGAGCTGGCCAATTTCGCCTATCTCGACTTCGCGCTGGGCGCCGAATACGACCAGATGGCGCATATGGGCGCTGCTCGGCGTGCCGGCTGGAACCGCTGGCAGGACACCGAGAAGACGATGACGCGGCAGCTGCAGCGCATCCGCGACATGCGCGTCATCCCGTAGGGCGAGGCCCGGAGGAGTTTTCATGAATTTCGGCATCTTCAACCTCGTCAACCGCCGCGGTCGCAACCAGGACCCCGGTGCCGTGATCCGCGATGCGGCGCGCCAGACGCAACAGGCCGAGCAGGCCGGATTCGGCATTTCGTGGTTCGCCGAGCACCATTATTCCAATTATTCGCTGACGCCCTCGCCGCTGCTGATGATCGCGCATTGCGCCGCCGTCACCCGCTGCATACGGCTCGGCAGCGGCGTCGTGCTCGGCTGCCTCTACGAGCCGGCGCGATTCGTCGGCGAGGTCGCCTATACCGACCAGCTCTGCGAGGGCCGTCTCGTGTTGGGCGTCGGCTCGGGCTACCAGGCGCACGAGCTGGCGCGTTTCGGCGTCGACCTCGAACATGCGCGCGAGCGCACCGACGAGATGCTAGACATCCTCGACCGTGCCTTCGCCGACGGCGTCGTCGAGTACCATGGCAAGCACTTCACCCTGCCGCGCACCGAACTGTCGGTGCCGGCCTATCGCAAGGACGGTCCGGCTATCTGGCTGGCTGGCAACAGCCAGGAATCCTGCGCCATCGCCGCCCGTCATGGCTATCCGCTGTTCTCCTCCGGCTTCGGCATGCCGATCAAGGTGCTGGCCGATGTGCGCGGGCATTTCGAGTCGGCATGGCGCGAGGCCGGCCGCCCGGCGGCCGCCATGCAGTACGGCGTGCTGCGATTCGGCTATGTCACCGACGACCGGGCCGAGGCGCTGCGCTTCGCCGACAACGCCCAGTACCAGCTCCGCCTGTCGCGCTTCCTGCGCAAGGGCCAAACTTCGCTCGACAGTGCCTTCCTGCCCGAG
The DNA here is from genome assembly GCA_009691025.1 of Alphaproteobacteria bacterium. Lineage (GTDB taxonomy): Bacteria > Pseudomonadota > Alphaproteobacteria > UBA6615 > UBA6615 > SHWB01. Next base: position 29,588 of record SHWB01000005.1, on the reverse strand, counting down.
GAGCCCTTCGAAGGCGAGGCCAGACCCGAGGAAATCGCGCGGCGCAACCCGATCGGCAGCGTATCGGAAGTGGTCGACAAGATCCTTGCCGAGATCGAGGCGACGCGACCGCACCATTTCGGCTTCATCATGTCGATGGGCGGCATGAGCCACGCCGAGATCATGCGCTCGATAGACCGCTTCGGCGCCAACGTCATCCCTGCCGTGCAGAAGGCGCTGGCCGCACAGGGCTCCGCCGCCGCCGCGCAGTAGCACGTTCCCAAAGCCCGGCGATTGTGATGTGGTGGAGTCCCGCGTCGGGCGCGGGACAGGGAATTGCCGCCATGGCCCCGCAGATTCTCACCCTCGACGCCCTCGCCGCCCGCGTGCCGGACGGCGCCGTGGTTGCCGTGCCGCCGGACTTCAGCGGCGTGGCGCTAGCGGCGACGCTGGCGTTGATCGCGCGCGGCGTGCGCGGACTGCACCTCGTCGGCGTGCCGTCGACCGGCTTCCAGGGCGACTGGCTAGTCGGCGCCGGCTGCGTGGTAACCATCGAGGCGGCCGCCGTGACCATAGGCGAGTACGGCCCGGCGCCGCGTTTCACCGCCGCCATGAAGGCCGGCGCCATCCGCATGATCGACGGCACCTGCCCGGCCATCCATGCCGGGCTGCAGGCGGCCGAGAAGGGCCTTCCCTTCATGCCGCTGCGCGGCATCATCGGCTCCGACCTCGCTGTCCACCGCGACGACTGGAAGCTTGGAGCCAATCCCTTCGCCGACGACGACCCCATCCTGATGATCCGCGCCATCCGACCGGACATCGCCCTGTTCCATGCCGCGAAGGCGGACCGCGCCGGCAATGTATGGATCGGCGTGCGGCGCGAACTGATGCTGATGGCGCATGCCGCGCGGCAGACGCTGGTAACTGTCGAGGAGATCGTCGAATACGACCTGCTCGCCGACGATGCAACCGCCGCCGGCACCATCCCGGCGCTCTACGTCACTGCAATCGCGGAAGCGCGCCACGGCATGAAGCCGTTGGGGCTGCGCCGGCTCTACGGGCCCGACGACGCCGCCCTGCGCCGCTACGTCGAGATGGCGCGCACCGAGGATGGCTTCCGCGCCTGGCTCGACGGGGGGCTGCCGTGTCCGAGGGCGGCGGAATGAGCGTGCCTACCTGTCAGCCCGAGGAATTGCTGATCGCCACCGTGGCGACAATGCTCGACGGGCTCGGACATATTGCGGTCGGCGCCGCCTCGCCCATTCCCGGCGCGGCCGCCCTGTTGGCGCGCGCGCGAGGCAACGGCAGGCCCGCCATCTCAATCCTCGGCGCTGTCGACGAGAACGCCTTCACCGACGGCGGCAAGGAACTATTCGACTGCGCCGCCGAGGGCCGCATCGACGCCTTCTTCCTCGGCGGCGGCCAGATCGACGGCGAGGCCAACATCAACCTCGTCGGCATCGGCAATCCGCGCCAGCCGAAGGTGCGCTTTCCCGGCTCCTTCGGTTCGGCCTATCTCTATTTCCTCGTGCCGCGCGTCATCCTGTTCCGCGAGGAGCACTCGCCGCGCGTGCTGGTCTCTAGGGTCGACTACATCTCGGCCCCCGGCTGGAGCGCGCCGAACGTCTACCGGCCGGGCGGGCCGTACGCGCTGGTCACCGGCCGCTGCGTCTTCGCCTGGCAGAAGGAGACGCACCGCTTCCGCCTCGCCTCCGTCCATCCCGGCCACACGGTCGACGAGCTGCGGGCCGAGACGGGCTTCGACTACGACCTTCCCGACACGGTACCGGCGACCGTCCTACCCGACGCCGCGACGCTGTCGCTGATGCGCGGTCGTGTCGCCGGCGAGATCGCTCGCACATATCCCGGTTTCGCCGCCCGCCTCTGGAATGTGGCGGCCGCGGCGTGAGATCGCCTGGTTTCATTTTTCCTGGACTTAACGATGACCGATGATGCCGCTTCGGCCGGTGCGCTCGCCGGCCTCAAGATCGTCGACCTGACCCGTGTGCTCGGCGGGCCGTACTGCACGCAGATGCTCGCCGACCACGGCGCTACTGTGATCAAGGTCGAGCCGCCGCATGGCGACGAGACGCGCGACTGGGGCCCGCCCTTTCACGAGGGCGACGCCTCCTATTACATCGGCCTCAACCGTAACAAACGCAACATCGGCCTCGACCTCGGCACGCCGGAGGCGCGCGACGTGCTGCTGCGCCTGCTCGACGGCGCCGACGTGCTGATCGAAAACTACAAGGCCGGCACGCTGGAGCTCTGGTCGATCGGCTGGGAACAGCTTTCGGCCCGCTTTCCAAAGCTGATCCATTGCCGGCTGACCGGATTCGGCGCGGACGGGCCGATGGGCGGCCTGCCCGGCTACGACGCCGTGATCCAGGCGATGACCGGCTGGATGTCGGTCAATGGCGGCATAGACAAGGTGCCGACCCGCGTCGGCATCGCCATGGTCGACATGGGTACCGGCCTGTACACGGCCAATGCCATCCTGATGGCCATCCACGAGCGCGCGCGCTCCGGCAAGGGCCAGTTCATCGACATGACGCTCTACGACTGCGCCGTGTCGCTGATGCATCCCTACATTCCAAACTACGTCCTGTCGGGCAAGGTGCCGCAGGTGACGGGCAACCCGCACACCAACCTCGCTCCTTACGACAAGTTCCCGACGAAGACGGTCGACATCTTCATCGCCTGCGGCAACAATCGTGCCTTCCGCCGCCTGTGCGCCGAGATCGGCACGCCCGAGATGGCCGAGGATGCGCGCTTCCGCGACAATCGCGACCGCATCACCAATCTCGCCGCGCTGCGCACCGCCCTCGAAGGCCCGCTGATGCAGCATGACGGCGAGGCGCTGTCGAAACGCCTGCTGGAAGCCGGCGTGCCGGCCGGACCGGTACGCAACGTCGCCCAAGTGTTGGAGAACGATCATACGCTCCATCGCGGGATGGCGGCATCGCACGACTGGTACCGGGGGACCGGCATCCCCATCAAATTCTCCCGCACGCCGGGGTCGATCCGCTCGACTCCGCCCAAATTCGGCCAGTACGGCCGCGCCATCCTCGCCGAGCACGGCTACTCGGAGGCCGAGATCGACGCCATGCTGTCGGCCGGCGCACTGGTCGAGAAGCGGCGGGAGCTCTGAGACGCCGCGCCTCAAGGTCGCGGTGCATCGACGCCTCTCCGGGGGTATAAGGCTGGCATGGACGCCGGAGAGCCCAACAACGCCGGACCCGAGGACGACGCGCTCGCCGTCGCCCCGCCGCGCTGGCGCGCCGCGGCGGCGGCCGAGGCGCTGGCCCGCTCGGGAGATCCGGGCGGCATGTTGCGCGACTCCTGGTACTTCGCCATGCCCTCGGCGACGCTGGCGCGCGGCGCCATGTGGCCGGCGACCGTCGCCGGCGAGCCGCTGTTGTTCTGCCGCGCCGCCGACGGCGTCGCCTTCGCGCTCCGGGACATCTGCCCGCACCGGGCTATCCCGCTGCGCCACGGCAAGTTCGACGGCAACGAAGTCGAGTGCTGCTACCACGGCTGGCGCTTCAACCGCACCGGCGCCTGCACCGCCGTCCCCTCGCTGGTCGAGGGCCAGCACCTCAACCTAGAGCGCATCAATTGCGGCCGCTATCCGGTCCACGAGGCGCAGGGATGCGTCTGGATTTTTGTCGGCGCCGATGCCGATGGCGTGCCGCCGCCGCGCCTGCCCGACGTGGCTAACGGCAAGGCGCGGCTGGTGCTGACTTCCGACTTTCCCTGCAACGTCGACCACGCCGTGGTGGGCCTGATGGACCCGGCGCACGGTCCCTTCGTCCACAAAAGCTGGTGGTGGAGGACGGGCGGCACGGCACATGCCAAGGCGAAGCGCTTCGGCCCGATCGAGCAGGGATTCGCCATGCTGCGCCATCGGCCCTCGTCCAACTCGCTGGCCTATCGTCTGCTGGGAGGAGTACCGGAAACCGAGATCGCCTTCCGCCTGCCCGGCATCCGCACCGAGCATGTCGTCGCCGGGCGCCACGAGGTGCTGTCGCTGACCTGCGTGACCCCGGTCGATGCGCAGCGCACGGTGGTTTACCAGATCCTCTGGTGGACCCCTCTCCTGCTGACCATGCTAAAGCCTATCATCGCCGGATTCGCGCGCGCCTTCATCAATCAGGACCGGAGCGTAGTCGTGCTGCAGCAGGAGGGGCTGGCGCACGACCCGCCGCTGATGCTGGTCAACGACTCCGACACCCAGGCGCGCTGGTACTACCGCCTGAAGCGCGACTGGGCCCGCGCGCGCGCCGAGGGCCGCCCCTTCGTCAACCCGGTGCCCGAGACGATCCTGCGGTGGACGAGTTGAGACCGCCCGAGATCGTCGCGCATGCCGACTGGAGCAAGAACGACAGTGGCAGCGCCATTACGGTCGCGCGCCGTAACGGCTCCGGCCTGGTCGGTTGTATCCCCCGTGCCGGTACGCGACCTGTCGACCCTTGTCGCTTGGTTGCTCGCCGAGGCCGGTCAAGGCGGATCGGCGTTCCTTGGTGTGGACTTCTCGATCGGGTTGCCGTCCAAATATGCGCGACGCGCCGGCATCGACAATTTCATGGCATGGTTGCCGCAGGCCGGACGCGGACGCTGGGAGAATTTTTTTCTTCCAGCCGACCGAACCGATGAGATCCATCTTCTACGTCCATTCTACCCACGCGGTTCGAATGGAGGTTTCGAGCGACGACAGGCACAACTAGTGCATGCACTCGGTGTTGCCGCCTATCGTGAACTGCATCGGACATGCGACTAGGGACGCAAAGATCGCGCTGCCGCTGCCGTGCTGTTCTGGATTCTGGGACCAAATCAGGTTGGCAAGGCGGCGATCAGCGGCTGGCGCGACCTACTACAACCCGAACTGCTGCGGTGACCGCGTCGGCGCATCCACGTTGGCCATATGACGGCGCGCTCGCCGTACTGTTGGCGCAGCTTGGCCTGACCGTCGCCGAGACGTATCCTGGCGAGTTCTACACGTCGGACCACCTCGATCTCGGTATACGTCACGGCCTTAAGTCGAAGACGAATCGGACCCACCGTGACGAGGGTACAGGAAGGCTGCTGCGTTGGGCCGAAACAGTCGAAGTGTCACTAACGAATGCCGCCCGAGACGCCATTTCAACCGGCTTTGCGACCGACCACTATTTCGACGCCATGGTCGGCCTGCTCGGCATGATCAATATCCTGCGCGGCAACCGGTCCTAGGGGGTGCCCGAAGATGCCCTGACCCGGACCGTCGAGGGCTGGATTATAGGGCAGGCGTCGGCCGGTACGGCGATTGAGATTGGCCGGTCTAGGCCCTAAAAACCCCCTGCCCAGCCAGGGTCAGGAAGGCCGGCGGGACAGACCCCTGGAGGAAGCATGGACGTTAAGGGAAAGGCCGCGCTGATCACCGGCGGCGGCTCCGGCATCGGCGCCGAGTGCATGCGCCACCTGTCCCGCGCCGGCATGAAGGTCGCGGCCCTCGACGTGAACATGGATGGCGCGCGCGCCGTGGCGAAGGAAACCGGCGGCATCGCCGTCGAGTGCGACGTCACCTCCGACGACAGCGCCGAAGCGGCAGTGAAGGCAGCACGCGACAATCAGGGCGTCTCGCAACTTCTGATCAATTGCGCCGGCATCGCCTCGGTCGGCCGCATCATCGGCCGCAACGGCCCGCTGCCGCTGGCCGATTTCGAGCGGACGATCAAGATCAACCTGATCGGCACCTTCAACCTAATGCGCCTCGCCGCGCACGCCATGAGCAATGTCGAGCCGGGCGCCGACGGCGAGCGCGGGCTGATCGTCAACACCGCTTCGGTCGCCGCCTTCGAGGGTCAGGTCGGCCAGGCTGCCTACACGGCCTCGAAGGGCGGGGTGGTGGCGCTCACCATCCAGGCGGCGCGTGAACTTGCCACGCGCGGCATCCGCGTCAACACCATCTCGCCAGGCCTGATCGAGACGCCGATGCTGGCCGGCCTGCCGGAAGCCGCGCAGCAGAGCCTGCGCAAACAGCCGGAATTCCCCAAGCGGCTGGGCCGGCCGGAGGAATACGCCCGCCTGGTGCTGCACCTCGCCGAGAACGTGCTGATCAACGGCACTGTCATCCGCCTCGACGGCGCCCTGCGCATGGCCGCCCGCTGATCCCCGTCCCGCGGGACCTTTGCGACCACGCGCCGCAGGGCACGCATGCGCCGGCCGCGCAAGCGGCGCGGCGCCAGGCGGAGTAGGCTCCCGCGCCATGCCCGCCGGAGAGACCCTTCAGGATGCCGCGACCCCCGCACCGCTGCGCGGGGCGCTGTACATGATTACGGCCGCCGGCTTCTTCGCCGTGATGTCGGCCCTGGCGCGCTATGGCGCCACCTTCGCCGATGTCTTCGAGCTGGCTTTCATGCGCTCCGCATTCGGCTTCGCCATGATGCTTCCGTTCCTGTTGCACGGCGGGGCCGACGCGCTGCGCATGAAAAGCCCTCGGTTGCACCTGTTCCGCGGCTCGCTGTCATTCATCGGCACGTTGTGCTGGTTCAGCGCCCTGTCCTTCCTGCCGCTGGCCGAGGCCGTGTCGCTGAATTTCACCGCGCCGATGTTCGCCACGGTGCTCGCCGCCATCGTGCTGCATGAAGTGGTGCGGACACGGCGCTGGACGGCGACGCTGGTGGGCTTCGCCGGCGTGATGCTGGTGTTGCGGCCGGGTGCCGAGGCGATTTCGTCCGGCGCACTGCTGGCGCTCGGCAGCGCCGCAACCATCGCCTGTAACACGCTGGTGGTACGCACCATGATGCGTACGGAGAGGGCCGGCACGGTGGTGCTGACATTGTCGGCGCTACTGACGGTCTTCACCGCCGTCCCGTACGCCATCGTCTGGAAGGCGCCGAGCTGGGAGCTGCTCGCCCTCGGCGTCGCCATGGGGTTGTGCGGCACTCTGGGGCACATCGCCTTCAGCCGCTCGCTCGCCCATGCAGAAGCCTCCGCCGTGATGCCGCTCGACTTCGCCCGCCTGCCTTTCGCCGGCGCCATAGGCCTAGTTGCCTTCGGCGAGCTGCCCGATATCTGGACCATCGCCGGCGGCCTCGTCATCGCCGGTTCCGCCGCCTACATCATGCACCGCGAGGCCGTCGCCATGCGCCGTCCCACCGTCCCCGGCACCGGCTAGGCCGGGCGATGAACCCGGCCACCGGTACCGCCCCGGGCATTGCCAGCAACGTGGTGCTCGGCGCCTTTCTCATGGTGGCGTCTGCCGCCTGCTTCGCCGGGACGCATACGATCGTGCGTTTCGCCACGGCTGAGGTGCACGCGCTCGAGGTCGTGTTCTTCCGCTTCGCTTTCGGCTGCGTCCTGTTGTTGCCACTGGCCATGCGCCGCCGTTTCGCCCAGCTGCGCACGCGCCAACTCGGTAGCCAGATGCTGTGCGGCGTATTCAACGCCTCCACCACATTCACGATCTTCTGGGCGCTGATGCTGCTGCCCATCGCCGAGGCGACGGCCCTGAACTTCACCGTGCCGATGTTCACCCTGCTGTTCTCCGCCCTGCTGCTGAAGGAAAAGGTGGATTTCGGGCGCGCCACCGCCGTCGTCGCCGGCTTCGCGGGGGTGCTGATCATCGTGCGCCCGGGCTTCTCCAGCGTCTCCTGGCCGGTGCTGCTGCCGATCGCCGCGGCGCTGCAACTCGCCTGCGCCATGCTGCTGACCAAGCGGCTGACGCGCACCGACGGGCCGATGACGATCCTGATGCACCAGTCTCTGTGGTCGAGCATCTTCGCCGGGTTCGCCCTGCCCTTCGTGTGGTCGGAACCGGGCTGGACGACGATTCTCATCGCGCTGGCCATGGCCGGGTTGGGCACGGTCGGAATCTTCCTCACCGCGCGCGCCATGGCGCTGGCCGACGCCTCGGTGATGGTGCCGTTCGACTATGCGCGCCTGCTCTTCGTCGCCGTGCTCGCCTATTTCGTCTATGCCGAGGTGCCCGGGCTGTGGACCTGGATCGGCGGCGCCGTCATCGCAGCGGCATCCATCTACCTCGCACGCCGCGAGCGGCGTGCCGAACAGGCCCGTCGCCTGGTAGAGGTATCAGCATGACTACCGCCAACAGCGCCGTAGCATCGCCGGCGCCCAATGCCGTGCTCGGCGCCGGCCTGTTCACGGCCGGGGCGGCGTGCTTCGCCACCAGCCACACCATCGTCCGCCTCGGCACCGTCGACGTGCAGGCCATCGAGATGTCGTTCCTGCGCTTCCTGTCGGCCGCCGTGCTGATGGCGCCTATGGCCCTGCGCCAGCGCGGTGCAGTTATGCGCACGCACCAGCTGCCGTTCAACATGCTGAACGGCATGCTCAACGCGACGGGCTCTCTGACGCTCATCTACGCTGTCATCAAACTACCGGTGGCCCTGGTCACAGCCATGACCTTCACCGTGCCTCTGTTCACAACCATCCTCGCCATCCTGATTCTCCGCGAGCGCGTCTCTCTGACTCGCGGCCTCGCCACGTTGCTCGGCTTCGCCGGCGCGCTCATCGTGCTGCGGCCGGACACCGGCGCCGCGACCTGGGCGGCGATGCTGCCGCTCGCTGGCGCGTTGCAGATCGCAGCTGGCCTGCTGCTGACCAAGCGGCTGACACGTACCGAAAGCTCGCTCACCATCAGCCTGCACACGACGCTGTGGTCGCTGGTCGTGATGGCCGTGGCCTGCCCGTTCGTCTGGGTGACGCCCACTTGGCAGGCTCTCGCCGTCGGCGTCGCCATCGGAGTCACTGGCACCGTCGGCCTGTTCCTCTGGGCGCGCGCGATGAGTCATGCTGACGCCTCCCTGCTGGCGCCGTTCGACTACGCGCGCCTGCCGGTCGCCTCGCTGCTGGCGTATATCGCCTACGGTGAGGTGCCGGGCCTGTGGACCTGGATCGGTGGTGCGGTCATCATCGGCGCGGCGGCATGGCTCGCGCGGCGCGAAAGCCAGGCGGAACGGCGCCGGCGCAACGCAATACAGGGTTGAACCAGGATGGTTTGCCACGACGTATTTCGGCCTGTTCGGCCTGCTCGGCCGGCGCGATCGCGACAAGGATATCGGCGTGGTAATTCGCGAGGCGACGGAGCATGCGCGCCTCGGCGAGCAGGCGGGCTTCTCCACCGCCTGGTTTGCCGAGCATCATTTCTCGAACTACTCGCTGACGGTTTCGCCGATGATGATGGCGGCGCACCTCGGCCCCGTGACGAAGACGATAAAGCTCGGCACCTCGGTCGTGCTCGGCTGCCTCTACCAACCGGCGAGTCTGATCGTCGAGGTCGCCTTCGTCGACCAGATGTGCGGCGGCAGGCTGGTGCTGGGCGTCGGCTCCGGTTACCAAGCGCAGGAACTGGTGCGCTTCGGCGTCACGCTGGAGCAGTCGCGCTAGATGACGGCGGAGATGCTGGAGATCCTCGACCGCGGCCTGAGCAACGGCTTCATCTAATACAGCGGCAAGCATTTTCTCTTCCCGGCGACAGAGTTGTCGGCCCTGCCGGCGTAGCATCCGCGCCCGCCCATCTGGTTCGCCGGCAACATCCCGGAATCCTGCGCCATCGCCGCCAACAATGATTACACGCTGTTCGCCTCCGGCTTCGGCCGGCCGGTCGACACGCTGGTGCAGGTGCGCCGCGACGCCTAGGCCTCTTGGCGCGCGGCGGACCACGACCCGGCGAAGATGCGTCTCGCCATCCTGCGCTACGGCTTCGTCACCGACAGCAAGGCCGAGGCGCTGGCCTATGCCGAGAACGCGCGCTACCAGCTGCGCCAGTCGCGCTATCTGCGCCAGGGCCAGACGTCGCTGCCTGGTGCCTTTCTGCCGGAAGAGGGTTTCGATGGCGAGATGTCGCCGGAGGACATCCTTGCCAACAACCCGATCGGCGACGCCGAGATGGTGGCCGAAAAGCTCGCCGCCGAGATGGCGGCGACCAGGGCTGTGCATATCTGCCTGTACATGAGCGTGGGTCGCGCGCGCCATGCCAGCGTGCTGAAATCGATCGAGGCGTTCGGCGCGAAGGTCTTGACGGCGCTGGAAAAGGCAAGGATTGCCGCCCGGCCCGCCGTCGCGGCCGGTTGAGGGGGGGGGTGTATCCTATGGATGTCGTGGCCAACGGGGTTCGATTCAATGTCGAGATCGAAGGCGCCGAGGGCGCGCCCTGGCTGACCTTCTGCAATTCTCTCAACACCTCCCTGCCGCTGTGGGACGACCAGATTCCGGCCTTCGCCGACCGCTACCACATCCTGCGCTACGACCGGCGTGGCCACGGCAAGTCGGCCACGCCGCCCGGGCCGTACTCGCTGGAAGGCTTCGCCGACGATGTGGTGGCGATCTGGGACGCACTTGGCATCGCCAGGAGCCATTTCATCGGCCTGTCGATCGGCGGCATGACCGGCCAGGCGATAGCGATCAACCATGCCGGCCGCGTCAACGGCCTGGTACTCGCCTGCACCCGCGCCGAGACCGACGAGACCTTCCGCGCCTTCGCCCACAAGCATGTATCGATCGTCGAGGCCGATGGTCCCGTGGCCCTCAGCCAGATCATGCCGGAGCGCTGGTTCACGCCCGACGTGCAGCGGGACCGGCCCGAAGTGATCGCTCGGGCGAAGGACCTAACCCGCGCCACCACGCGCGATGGCTATATCGCCTGCGCCCGCGCCATGCTGCCGCTGAATTACCTGGAGCGGCTGCGCGAGGTGACGCTGCCCACCCTCCTGATCGCAGCCGCGCAGGATATCGGCACCCCGGCCGCAGGCATGCGCGAGATGGCCAGGCGCATGCCGCACGCCGAGTATGTCGAGATCGACCCGTCGGGCCACCTCGCCAACATGCAGCAACCGGCGGTCTTCAACGGGGCGCTCGCGGCCTTCCTCGACAAGCAGTCGCGCTGACGGGCCGCTTGGCGCGCCGCGCGGGCGCCGCTACCCTCTCCGGGCGTCACGGGGAGGAAAACGACAATGACGGAACCCGCGCATGACCGCGTGCTGGAGCGGCCCGACAGTCTGATCGGAAAGCCGGTCAACCGGCCCAACGCGCGCCGCCTAGTCACCGGGCGCGGTCGCTACGCCGACGACGTGACGCTGCCGCGCATGGTGCACGCGGCTTTCCTGCGCTCGCCCTACGCGCATGCTCGCATCAAGGGCATCGACACCGCGGCGGCGCGCGCCATGCCGGGCGTGACGCACGTCTTCACCGGCAAGGACCTGGCCGCCATCTGCAAGCCATGGGTCGGAGTGTTGAATCACCTCAAGGGCCTTAAATCCGGCACGCAGTACCCGATGGCCATAGACCGCGCCTGCTGGCAGGGCGAGCCGGTGGCCGCCGTGCTGGCGGCGAGCCGCGCGGAAGCCGAGGACGCGGTCGAGAAGATCGCCGTCGACTGGGAGGTGCTGGCGCCCTTCACCGACCCGGTAGCGGCGGCCGAGCCCGGCTCGCCCGTGCTGCATCCGGAACTGGGCGACAACATCGCCATCGAGATGAAACACGATCTCGGCGACTGGGACCGCGCCGTGTCCGAGGCCGCCACCGTGGTCGAGCACCACTTCACGTTCGGTCGCCACACCGGCGTGACGCCGGAGCCGCGCGGCATCCTCGCCGACTACAACGCCGCCGAGCACCGCCTGACCTGCTACCATTCACATCAGGCGCCGCACATGGTGCAGGATCTGTTCGCCCGCCACCTCGACATTCCCAACAAGAACGTCCGCATAGTCTGCGGCGATGTCGGCGGCGCCTACGGCATCAAGGGCCATCTCTACCCGGACGAGATCGGCACCGCGGCGCTGTCGATTATGGCGAGGCGCCCGGTCAAGTTCATTGCCGACCGCATGGAAGGCTTCGCCACCGACATCCATTCGCGCGATCACATTATCCACGCCAAGCTGGCGATGGCCGGCGATGGCACCATCCTCGGCTACTGGCTCGACGACCTCGCCGGGGTCGGGCCCTATTCGATGTATCCGCGCACCAGCGCCGTCGAGGCGCTGCAGGTGCTGAACTACACGGGCGGCCCCTACAAGCACCAGACCTACCGCGCGCGCGCGCGCGTCGTATTCCAGAACAAGACGCCGATGAGCCAGTACCGCGCCGTCGGCCACCCGGTCGCCACGGCGGTGACCGAGTGCCTCGTCGAGTCGGCCGCCCGCGCACTGGGCCTCGATCCGATCGACGTACGCCGCAGGAACGTCATCCCCGACGACGCGCACCCCAGCAAGGGCGTTACCGGCATCCGCTTCGAGGGCCTGTCGCATGAGAAATCGATCGACCGGCTGATGGCCATGATGGACTACAGCAAGCTGCGCGCCGAACAGTCGAAACTGCGCAAACGCGGCATCTATCGTGGGCTCGGCTTCGCCGCGCTGATCGAACTGACCAATCCAGGCGCCGCGACCTACGGCCAGGGTGGTGCCCGCATTTCCTCGCAGGACGGTGCCGCGGCGCGGCTCGACCCGTCCGGCCTCGTCATCGTGCAGGCCTCGATCACCGAGCAGGGGCAAGGCTCCGACACTGTCATCGCGCAGATAGCCGCTTCGGCCTTCGGCACGACGATGGACCGTGTGCGCGTTGTCACCGGCGATACCGACAACGTGCCGGTCGGCTGGGGCGCCGGCGGCTCGGGCGGTGCAGGCATCGCCGGCGAAGCGGCCCTGCAGGCGGCGAAGGCGCTGCGGCACAACGTCGTTGCCGTGGCCGGCGCGCTGCTGCAGGCGGACCCGGCCGGCCTCGACATCCGCGGTGACGTCATCGTCGATGCCGCGACCGGCAACGAACGCATGGCGCTAGCGGAGGTCGCGCGCATCGCCTGGTTCCGCCCCGACACGTTGCCCGAGGGATTCCAGGCCGAGCCGATGGCCACCCGCCACTATGTGCCGCGCCAGTATCCGGTCGCCTTCACCAACAGCTTCCACGGTGTCCATATCGAGGTCGACATCGAGACCGGATTCGTGCGCGTTCTCGACTACTGGGGCGTCGAGGATTGCGGCACGGTGATCAACCCGCTGCTGCTCGACGAGCAGATGCGCGGAGCCACTGTCACCGGGCTCGGCATGGCGCTGTTCGAGGAGTGCCGATACGATCGCGACGGCAATTTGACCAACGCCACCATGGCCGACTATCTCGTGCCGATGGCGTCGGAAATGCCCGATATCTCCGTCGGTCATGTATCGACCCCGACGCGCGAATCCGAACTCGGCGCGAAAGGTGCGGGCGAGGCCGGCACGGCAGGCGCGCCAGGTGCCGTGCTCAACGCCGTCAACGACGCGCTGGCGCCGCTGGGCGCCGTCGTCACCGCGACACCCATAACGCCGGCGCTGGTGCTGGCCGCGTTGGGGAAGGCTTAGCGCGCCGCTATTCCCTACGGGCACAGATGATAGGGCCAAAGGCCGTAGGCTTGACTGTCGAGCATCCCGGCACGAGTTTCGCTGCCAGCGAACCGCGTCGCCCCGGAGCCAACGCCATGCCATAAGTCGAGATCATCAGCGCCTAGACCTGACCCTATGCCCAGAGCACGAAGCTGGCGCTGGCGGAAAAGGACATAGCCCACAAAGTCACCGAGGTCGACCTCGAGAACAAGCTGGACTGGTTCCTGGTCGTGTCGCCCTACGGCAAGGTGCCCGTGCTGCGCCATGGCGACACCGCGATCTGGGAATCCGCCGTCATCAACGAGTACCTCGGAGAGGTCTTCCCAGAGCCGCAGCTGCTGCCACGCACACCCGCGGAGCGCGCTCAGGCGCGCATCTGGATCGACTACGCGAATGTCCGCTTCGCGCCCTCCGTCTACAAGCTACTGCTCGCCCAGTCGCCGGCGGATCGGGCCTAACGTGCGCGTCTGCTGTGCGACTCGCTGCTGTTCGTCTAGCGCGAGGCGCTGGGCAACCGCAGCGAGGGGCAATAGTTCCTCGGCCGCCGGCTGTCGCTGGTCGACCTGTCGTTCTTCCCGCATTTCGAGCGCCTGCCCGCGGTCGCACATTATCGCGGCTTCGAAATTCCCGACGAGTGCACGCAGCTGCGCGCCTGGTACGCCGCGATGCTGGATCGTCCGTCGGTCGCCGCGCTGCACCAGACGGATTTCGTCTACATCCGCAACTGGCGGAAATACGCTGACAATTCGGGCACCGGCGTGACGGCCGAGGAGATGCGGCGCTTCTGAGCGCCGCCCGTCAGCCGTCGGCCGTCGGCGACATTACCGGCACCGGTGACGGTACCAGTATCTTCGCCTCCTGCGCCTGCATCAGCGGGCGAATCCGTGCCAGGTGTGCCTGCCAGTCGGCGCGCGCCACATTGGCGCCGCGCACGGCCTGTCGTTCGGCTAGGTCGGCGTATTTCCAGAAATGGATGACCTGGTTGAGCGGCCCGAGATCGGTCTGGAAATAGCCGAGCAGATGGTTGCGCAGGCGGGGGTCCTGGGCCGCGAGACCGCCCTCCTCGTAGGCCCGCCAGTACTCGGCGAGCTTGCCCGGATGCAGGGTGTGGGTACGCATTTCGAAGATCATGGCGAGCGGCCCCCTCGGCCGGGATGCCGGCGCCGGAGGACCGGCCGCGGCGCACGCCGGCGGCGCGTCGCGGCCGGTTCGGCCTGACCGCGGTCAGCCGAAGGCAAACCTCGGGAGGAACAGCGCCAGTTCCGGCACCGCAGCCAGCAGCACGACGAAGACCAGCGTCACCAGGACGAAGGGCATCACGCCCATGAAGATGTCCTGCAGCGGCACTTCGGGAGCCATGTTGTGCATGACGTAGACGTTGATGCCGATGGGCGGCGTGATCAGCGCGAGTTCGGTCATGATGAAGACGAAAATACCGAACCACACCGGATCGAAGCCGAGCGATTACATCACCGGAAAGACAAACGGGATGGTGAGGATCAGCATGCCCCAGACATCGAGCACGGCGCCGAGCACCAGATACATGCAGAAGAACAAGGCCAGCACAACATACTTGCTCAGGCCCGCATCGGTGATCGCGCCGATGATGCTGTCCGTGAAATGCGTGACGACGAGGAAAGCGCCGATGATATGACCGGCGACTATGACGGCTAATATCATGGCTCTGGTATAGGCGCTGTCGAGCAGCGCCTGACGCAGGCCTTGCCAGCGCAGCCGGCCCATCAGCCCGGCGACGAACAGGACACCGGCGACGCCGATGCCTGCCGCCTCGCTCGGCGTTAACACGCCGAAATAGATGCCGCCGAGCACGATCGAGCAAATCGCTATGATCGGCAGCAGCTTGACCAGCGACGCGAAGCGTTCCGACCAGTCGTATTGCGGCCCGACCGGCCCCATCGCCGGATCGATGACGCAGCGCACCCAGATATAGCCAGCATACATCACCGCCAGCATAATGCCCGGGATGATCCCGGCGATGAACAGATGTCCGATCGAAGTATCCGTCCAGATCCCGTAGGAGACCATGATGACGCTCGGCGTGATCATAATGGCGATCGTGCCGGCCGAGGCGATGGCACCGGTGGCCAGCTTGGGATCGTAGCGGTAGCGCCGCATCTCCGGCATCGACATCGGGGCGATGGTCGCGACGGCCGCCACGCTGGAACTCGTGACTGCGCCGAAGCCAGCGCATCCGGCTACAGAGGTGATGGCGAGTCCGCCAGGCAGTCGCCCGAACCACTTCTCCACGCACTCATAGAGATCGACGGCGATTGAAGAGCAGCATGGCTGGGCCTGCCCGGTAAGCTTCGCCCCGCCGACCGCCAGCCTCAGCGACAGCGAGGCGATCGAACAGGCGCTGCTCGTCGAGATCGCGCTGCTGCGGCCCTGGTACGAGGAATCGTGGCGGCGGCGCGGTCGCTCGGACTTCGGCCTCTCAAACAGCACGCCGGAGGAAATCGCGCGGTTTCTAGCCGCCTTCGTCGTCCATCTCGACCGCACGCGGTACCCCGACCCGATAAAGTCGCTGGGCATCGCCTACAAGCTGCGCGCCTACGACCTGCGCCAGTACTATAACGAGGCGGCTATCGCCCGGCCAGACAGCCGCGCGACCGACATCAAGATCCTCAACTGGATGTGGGCCGAGACGACACTCGGCAAGATGCTCGTCGCTGTGCGCGACTGGGCGTACGAGTGCGAGGATCCGACGCTGCGCAAGATGGCGCTGTCGGCCATGGTGCCGATGAGCAAGCGCCACCACACAAAGCACGGCTGAGTCGCGGATTCAGACCGTCATCGTGATGCATGGCATCATGCCCGAGCGCGCGACGACGCGGCCGATGACGGCGGCGTACGGATCGCCTGCGGCGTGAAGGGCCGCGAGGCAGGCCGGCGCTCTGTCGAACGGGACGCCGGCGATCAGACCGCCTGACGTCTGCGGGTCGACCAGCAGCGCCGCACCTGGCGCCGTGAGATCGCCGGTCGTCTCGTACATCGCAGCGCGGTTGGCCGTGGCTAGCGTGCTCTCTATGCCCTCCCTCAGCAGGGCGCGGGAGCCGGGCAAGGCCGGCAGCGCTGCAAGGTCGAGCACGGCATCGACACCAGAGGCGGAGAGCATTTCGCCGAGATGGCCAGCGAGGCCGAACCCCGTAACGTCCGTCGCCGCGCGCACGCCGTGCGCCGCCAGGACAGCGGCGGCGGGACCGACCGGCCGCAGCATGGAATCCATCGTCGCCTTGACCCAGGCCGCCTCGGCGCGCGCCCGCATGTCGGCGGCGAGCACGATGCCGGTGCCGAGCGGCTTGGTCAGGACGATGGCGTCGCCCGGCACAAGCCCACCCTTGCGCAGCAGGCGATCGGGCGCGGCGTGGCCGGTGACCGCCAGGCCAAACGCCAGTTCCGCGCCCTCGCCGGTGTGGCCGCCGACCAGCACCGCGCCGGCCTCGGCCAGTGCCGCGGCGGCACCGCCCAGCAATGCGGCCAGATCCTCCTCCTGCTTCGCCGCCGGGCCGTCGGGCAGCACGACGGTGGCGAGCGCCGTGCGCGGTCGCGCGCCCATCGCCCAGATATCGGCCAGGCAGTGCAGTGCGGCGATGCGGCCGAACAGATACGGGTCGTCGACGAAGGCGCGGAACTGGTCGACGGTCTGCACCAGAACTTCGCCCGGCGGCGGCGGCGCGATGATCGCGGCATCGTCCGGCGCATCGAGACCAGCGAACACGTCGGCGCGCGCCTGCGCCGGCAGGCGGGCGAGCGCGCGCCGCAACACGCTGGCTGAAATCTTGGCGCCGCAGCCGCCGCAGCGCATCTGCGCCAGCGCCGCCTCGCCGCCTGCCCGCGTCCCGCCACCCATCGCCGGAAGCTGTTGGTAGCGGCGCATCCAGCGCCGGTCGATCCAGTCCTTCAGCCGCCACATGGCCGGGCCGTTGAAGGCGAGGCCGGCGCGCGAGGCGACGGCGCTGCGGTCGCCGGTCGACACCAGCGCCAGCGCATGCCGTTGCGGCGTCCACGGGCGCAGCGCCTGGCCCGTCGCCGCGCGGCGCAAATTATCGGCCAGAACTGGGCCGGCGCGCACGGCATAGACGCCGGATTTCGGCAGGGCATGCCCCTCCACCGTGGCAAGGTCGCCGGCGGCGAACACGCCGGCATGCGAGATTGATCGCAGCGTCGTGGCAACCCGCACGAAGCCCCTGTCGTCGACCGCGAGGCCGGAGGCTCCGGACCATGCGGGCGCACCGGCGCCCGTCACCAGGATGGCGCGATCGAACGCGATGGCTGGCACGCCGTCGCGCTCGATACGCCCGGCACCGATGGCGCGGACAGGGTGGCCCAGCGCGGTCTCGATGCCGCGGTCCCCAAGGGCGCGGAAAAGCGCGCGGCGCGCCGCGGCATTGTGCGTCGGAACGATGGTCGGCGAGGCATCGACGAGGACGACGGACAGGCACGCGCCGGCAACCACGCCAAACCGATACTGCAATGCCATCGCCAGCTCGGTGCCACCAGCGCCCGCACCGATGAAGGCGAGGCGGAAGGGCGCCGTGCCATGAGCGAGTTCGTGTTCCCACTGCGCGACGGCGGCCAGCAGGCCATCGATCGGCTTCACCGCCACCGCATGCTCGGCGGCGCCGGCGATGGCGCCGGCATCGGGGGTCGAGCCGGTATCGAGCGACAGCAGGTCATAAGCGACTGGCGGCCGGCCACCATCGACATGCACGCGCCGCGCCGCGAGATCGAGGCCGGTCGCCGACGCATGCACCAGCCGGGCGCCGGCGAAGCGCGCCAGCCGCACAAGATCGATATGGCATTCGGGGCGGGTGTAGTGGCCGGCGAAATAGCCAGGGATCATGCCGGAATAGGGCGTCTCGACATCGCGGGCGATCAGCGTCAGCCGCACGCCGGGCTCGGGCTTCATGCCGAAGCGGCGCAGCACCGCGACATGGGCATGGCCGCCGCCGACCAGCACGATGTCGGTGCTCACAGGCACGGAAGGACGGATCATGCGTAGGATCGGCTGGCTGGGGCGGCTCTCACGGAGGCCTCCGGTGGCGGCGCGGCGATGGCGGAAAGGAGTGGGAGTCGAACCCACCGGGCACGTGTCCACACGCGCCCCACCGGATTTGAAGTCCGGGCGCCCCACCGGGGTGCGGTTCCCTTCCAGCGCCGACGGACAATAGGAGGGCGAGGCGGGGCCGATCAACCTGCCCCGGCGGCACGGCCTTCGTGCTGCAGCCTCGTCGAAAGGTCCGGTCCGCGCCGCTACCGGCGCCTGCCGACGGACGGCGTCTGCATGGGCGTGCCCGAGCGCCATGCCGCCGTGCCCTTGCAGCGCCCGCAGATGCGCTCACCGGCCCATTGGCTGTGGAAGGTGGCCTTGCAACGCAGGCACAGGCGCGACCTGGGGTCGAGGGGCGTGACCGGATCGTCCAGGCCGTCGATGCGGGGAATGCTGCTCATGACGACAGGCCCGCCGGGCCATGCCGATTCGCGCCGACATCGCACCGACCACTTGCCACCGAGGGATGAGGGACCTCCCGGTCGCGCTGGAGCGCGGCTTCGAGCACGGTCGGGTCGATCGCCAGACTTCCGCAGAGGCCCGGCCGGCCGGACGCCGCGCGCAGGTGAAGCAGCGTCAGTACCCGCCGCCAGGCCTGAAAAGAGAGGCCGTCCAACAGCTCCTCCTCGGTTTCCACGGTGTAGTCGCCGGCCGGCAAGGTATCGTCGAATCCGACCAGGGCGAAGGGCCGCGCGAAGGTCACGGTCCTTGTGCTTGTGCGCAGCGTCATCGGTCACCTCCCGGCTGGTCGCATGTCGGCCCCTGGACGCGCGCCGGAGGGGGCCCTAGCCCCCTCCGCGCCCGGCGTCAGGACTTGGCCGTCGGCGTGGCCTTGGCCGGGCCCTTCACGGGCGCGGTCACGGGCGGCGCGGCGACGGGGGCGGCTTTGTACTTGTCCACGGGCTTGCTTTTGCCGGGGGCGTCTCGTTCCGTGTCGAATTTCTTGTAGGACATGCGACGCTCCGTTCAATTATTAAAGATAATTCTGGAGAACCTACTTAAATGGTATGGAAGAGAAGTATTTTCAATCGATAATTTCGAATAATTATTCAGCCTCGGTTCTCGCACAATTCTTCGAGGGCGCGACCGTCTGGCGCCCTGCCGCGCCCCGCCACCATTCACTAGACTGGAATCAACAAAAACGGGAGGCGGGAGCCATGGGCGAGTTTTCGGTCGGCCAGCCGGTCACGCGATTCGAGGATCCACGCCTGCTGCGCGGCCAGGGCCGCTATCTCGACGATGTGGATTTGCCGCGCCAGACCTGGATGGCGGTGGTGCGCTCGCCGCACGCGCATGCCGCGATCCTTTCGATCGCGACGGCGGCGGCGCTAGCGTCGCCTGGCGTCCTGGCCGTGCTGACGGGCGAGGACTACACTGCCGACGGTCTCGGCTCCCTGCCCTCGATGGCAGCCTACAAGCAGCGCGGCGGCGCGCCAATGTACGTGCCATTCCGCCCGGCCGTCGCCGTCGGGCGCGTCCGCGTCGTCGGCCAGCCGGTCGCCGTGGTCGTTGCGCGCACCCAGGAGCAGGCGCGTGACGCCGCCGAGTTGGTCGATGTCGACTACGAGGAGCTGCCGGCGGTCGTGTCGGCATACAACGCCGCGCAGCCTGGAGCGCCGGTGCTGCACGACGACTGTCCGGGTAACGAATCCTACTATTACGAGGCCGGCGACAAGGCTGCGGTCGAGCGTGCCTTCGCCACGGCTACTCATGTTGTCGAACAGCGCCTCGTCATCAACCGCATCACCGCCAATACGATGGAGCCGCGCGGCGCCATCGGCGAGTGGGACGATGGAACCGGTCGGTACACTCTCCATACCGGCTTCCAGCGGCCCTGGCTGTTCCGCAGCGCCATCGCCGAGACGACGCTGAAGATTCCCGAGACCAAGCTGCGCCTCGTCACCGGAGACATCGGAGGCAGCTTCGGCCTGCGCGGCTCGGTCTATCCCGAGATGATCCTCGTGCTGTGGGCGGCAAGGCGCGTCGGCCGGCCGGTCAAATGGATCGCCACGCGCAGCGAAAGCCATATCAGCGACGACGACGCCCGCGACAATACCGTCGATGCCGGGCTGGCGCTGGACGACGCCGGCAACTTCCTTGCCGTGCGCATCCGGAGCTGGGCCAATCTCGGAGCTTATGTGTCGTTCCGCGGCGCCCTGCCGCCGGTGGTCAATATCGGTTCGGTTGCCGGCACCTACACGACCAAGGCAATCCATGTCGCCATCTCGGGCATGCTGACCAACACCCACTGCACCTCGCCCTACCGCGGCGCGGGGCGGCCGGAAGCCGCCTACATGATTGAGCGGCTGGCCGACCTCGCGGCGCGCAAGCTGGGTCGCGACGCGGCCGATTTGCGCCGGCAGAACACCGTGCCGGCGAGCGCCATGCCGTACAGGACGCCGCTGACCTACACCTGGGACAGCGGCCATTTCGACGACAATCTCGAAAAAGCTCTGGCGCTCGCCGACTGGAAAGGATTCCCGGCACGACGGGAAGCCTCTGCCGGGCGCGGCCTTCTTCGCGGCATCGGCGTGACCAACACCATTGAGCAGGCCGCCGACGCCACCGTCGAGACGGCCGAGCTGCGCTTCGATGCCGGCGGCGACGCAACGCTCGTCACCGGATCGGTGCATCACGGCCAGGGCCACTACACGGTGCAGAGCCAGATCCTCTACGACCGTCTCGGCATCGATCCCGCGCGGCTGTCTTTCATCCAGGGCGATACCGACAAGGTCGCCTTCGGCATGGGAACCGGTGGATCACGATCCTCGGCGATGAGCGGCGGAGCGCTCGTCATGGTAGCAGGCAAGATAGTCGAGAAGGGAAAGCGCATCGCCGCGCATTTGCTGGAAGCGGCAGAGGCCGACATCGCCTTCGAGGGCGGCCGCTTCATGGTTGCCGGCACCGATCGCGGCCTCGGCATGCACGAGGTGGCGCGGGCCGCCTTCAACCCGGCGAAACTGCCAAATGGCATGGAGCCCGGCCTCTACGAGACGGCGACCTACAAGGCCGAGGCCGGCAATTTCCCCAATGGCTGCCATGTCTGCGAGGTTGAGATCGACCCCGAGACTGGCGTCGCGCGGCTCGCGAGCTATGTCGTGGTAGACGATGTTGGCACCGTACTCAATCCGCTGCTACTAGAGGGCCAGATCCATGGCGCTCTGGCGCAGGGCATCGGTCAGGTGCTGATGGAGGACAAGGCATACGACGCCGAGACTGGGCAGGTGCTCGCTGGCTCGTTCATGGACTACGCCATGCCACGCGCCTTCGACCTCTGCGATATCACGGTAGTATCTAACCCGGCGCCGACGCCGACCAACCCGCTGGGCGTGAAGGGCGCCGGCGAGTCCGGCACCGTCGGCGCCCTGCCTGCCGTCACCAACGCCATCGTCGATGCGCTGTCGAAGTATTGCGTCACCCACATCGACACGCCCGCCACGTCGGAGCGTATCTGGCAGGCGATCCGGGCGGCACGCCCGAATTGAAGGTCTTCCTCTCCCTTTGGCAGAGGGCTTGCCACCTTGGCGAACGCAGCGATCCTAACGCGGGAAGGGTGAGGGGTTATGCGGCTATCGGTCAACTCAGGGACGTGACACGGGCGCGCCGTAGTTGGGCTTCCCTATCCACGGACCGTAACCCCCACCCTCCCGGTATAAACGTCTTGGCCGCTCACGCGGCCTGCGACGTCAAGTCCGGGAGCCCTCTCCCTTTGGGAGAAGATTACTATCCGGCCGCTGCGCGGCGGCGAGCAATGAGGAAGCCGGACGCAGCAGCAGCCTGCCCTCGCCTTCGCGCCGCGTCATGCCGACGCGGTCGAGATATTCGAGAATCTCGACCGACAGATTGCGGCCGATGGCCAGTTCGTCGCGGAAGTTCGTCGGCTGCAGATTGCCGGCGCGCGCCAGGCGCTCTGCCGTGCGTGCCCATTGCGCGGCCGTCTCGGTCGGCGCGAAACGGTTGCGGCCGATGCGCACGACGAGGCCGAGGCGCTCAGCACGGCGCAGTACCGACATGACGCGATCGGGCGTCGCACGCAACAGCTTGGCGATCTCGTTGGCAACCGGCGGCGCGTTGCCCGCCGCGGCGAAAAGCGGCTCGATGTCGCGCCACAGCGCGGCATCGGCCGGCTGGAGAGCGGGCTTGTGGGTCGGCAGGCGCCACCACACCCCGGTGGCGGAAACGCGCCCCTCCGCTTGCATCACGGCGAGCACCGCCGCCACGACGGCCGGGCCGGCGGGCCCGCCGGCGGTGCGGCGCAAAGTGCCTGCATCCGGGCCAAGGCGGTCGGGCTGGCCCTTGTGCGCCATCGCGAGGGCGGCGAGCAGGCGCGTCCCGAGAGCCTGCCAATGACGCGGCGCCAGCGCCATGTCCCCGGCGCGCTGCATCGGCACGGACGCCAGCACTGCCTCGCGAGCCGGCGAATCGAGATTACGGGCGAGGAAGAAGCGGTGGAGATCGACGCCGCCCGGCGTAGCGTCGAGCAGGGCGGCAAGGGCCGCGACGGGATCGGCCTCGGACAGCGCCGCCAGCGCCGCCATCCGGTCGCTGCGCGCCCGGCCGCGCGGCGGCGGGAACGGGTCGACGACGCGCCCGCCGGCCAAAGTCTGGCGGCCGGACTGGTCGCGCAGCACGAAGCGGTCGCCGGCCAGCAGCGCTGCCGGCCGGTCGAGCGCGATGCGCACCAGCCCCTCGACGCCAGCCGCCAGGCTCGGCCCACCCAGCACCCAGGCGCGCGCCGGAATGTCTCCGGCGCCGTGATGCAGATGCACGGGCGTGCCATCGGCGAAGACGCGGGCGGCGTCGGCCGGCACGCGAGTCACCACGTCGGCACGATCCGTCGGCGCATGCAACTCGCCCGCGACCAGCCAGTCGCCGCGCGCGATGGCAGTCTTCTCCAGTCCGGCGGCGACGATGTTGACGGCGCAGCGGTCGCCTGCCTGGCCGCTTTCCGCCTTGCGATCCTGCACATGCAGGCCGCGCACGCGCACCTCAATGCCGGCGGGCGACAGCATCAGGCGATCGCCGACGCCGACGCGGCCGGAATAGGCCGTTCCCGTGACGACGAGGCCGGCGCCCGCCAGCGTAAAAGCGCGGTCGATCGACAGGCGGAAGCCGCCCTGCGTCAGGCGCGGCGGCAGCGACGCCGCGGTCGCGGCGAGATATGCCGACAATGCCGGGATGCCGTCCCCCGCTATGGCCGAGACCGGAAAGACCGGGGCGCCGGCCAGAGACGTCGGTGCCAGCATCGCCTCGATCTGAGCCGTCACCTCGGCGACACGCTCGGGCGGCACACGGTCGATCTTGGTCAGCGCAACGACGCCGCGCGCGATGCCCAGCAGGTCGATGATGCCGAGATGCTTGCGCGTCTGCGGCATCGGCCCGTCATCGGCGGCGACGATCAGCAGCACCGTGTCGACGCCCGCGACGCCGGCGACCATCGCGCGCACGAAGCGTTCATGGCCGGGCACGTCGACGATTCCGAGCACCGTGCCATCGGGCAGCGCCGTATAGGCGAAGCCGAGATCTATGGTCATGCCGCGCCGCTTCTCCTCCGGCAACCGGTCGGCATCGACGCCGGTCAGCGCGCGCACCAGCGCCGTCTTGCCGTGGTCGATATGGCCAGCGGTGGCGACGATCATGCGGCGGCCTCGAGCGCGGCGAGGCTGGCCAGGAACCCGGCTTCGTCCTCCAGCACGCGAAGATCGAGCAGCAGCGTGCCCTCGGCGACGCGGCCGATGACCGGCGCCGGCAGCGCCCGCAGCGCGGCGGCAAGACGGTCGAGCGCGCGGCCGCCGCCGCGCGCGGCGACCGGCATCAGGGCGAGGCCGGCGCTGGGCAGTGCTTCCACCGGGAGAGCGCCCGAGCCGATCTGACTGGCGCAGGACACCACGGCGACCGACCAGTCGCGCCCCAGCCGCGCCTGCACGCGCGGTGCCAGACGCTCGGCGGCGGCACGGATGTCGGCCTGCGGACGCGCCAGCAGGCGCAACGCCGGCAGCCGGGCGGCGAGCCGGTCGGGGTCACGGTAGAGCGCCAGCACAGCGGCGAGCGAGGCGATGGTCAGCTTGCCGAGTCGTAGCGATCGCTTGAGCGGATTCTTCGCCAGACGCGCCACCAGACCCTTGCGGCCGACGATCAGGCCCGCCTGCGGCCCGCCGAGCAGCTTATCGCCGCTGAAGGTGACGAGGTCGGCGCCAGAGGCCAGCGTGTCGCTTACCGTCGGCTCCGGCGGCAAGCCCCAGCGCGCGAGGTCGACGAGGCTGCCCGAACCGAGGTCGGAAGCGAAAGGGATGCCGTACTTCTTCGCGATGCCGGCGAGCGTCGCTTCATCGACGGCGGCGGTGAAGCCCTCGATGCGATAATTGCTGGTGTGCACCTTGAGCAGCAGCGCGGTCTTCGGACCGATGGCGCCTTCGTAGTCGCGCGCATGGGTACGGTTGGTGGTGCCAACCTCGACCAGCTTAGCACCGGCGCGGGCCATGATGTCCGGCAGGCGGAAGGCGCCGCCGATCTCGATCAGCTCGCCGCGCGAGACCACCACCTCCTTGCCGCGCGCCAGCGTGTTGAGCAGCAGCAGCAGGGCGGCGGCGTTGTTGTTGACGGCCACTGTAGCCTCGGCGCCGGTCAACTCGCGTAGCAGTTCGGCAATGTGATCATCGCGTTCACCGCGCTTGCCGCTGGCGAGGTCGAATTCGAGATTGGCGGCGCCGCGCGCCACCGCCGCGATTGCTGCCACCGCCTCCTCCGGCAAGGGCGCACGACCGAGATTGGTGTGCAGGACGGTACCGGTTAGGTTGAACACCGGGCGAAGCGACGGCACGGCGGCACGCGCCAGAGCCGCGGCGGCGCGGCCGGCTATGACGGCCTCGTCGGCCGATACCGCTTCGCCGGCCACCAGCGCCCGCCGGATCGCCGCCAGCTCGGCCCGCATCGCCGTCGTGACAGGCACGCGGCCATGCTCGGCGACCAGCGCCGTGACCATCGGCAGGCCGAGCAGCCTGTCGACGGACGGGATGGCGGCAAGCGCGGTGCGGTCGATATCTGGCATGCCTGCCTCAGTTGAAGCGGATGACCTGGCGGATGGCGGCACCGTCGGCCAGCCGGTCGAAGCCATGATTGATGTCGTCGAGGCGGATGAAGTCGCTCAGCACGCGCTCGACCGGCAGCTTGCCAGCCTCATTCATAGCGATGTAGCGCGGGATGTCGCGCGCTGGCACGCAACTGCCCATGTAGCTGCCTTTCAGCGTGCGTTCCTCGCCGACCAGCGAGACCTGTTGTACCGAGACCTTGCGGCCCGGATGTGCCAGGCCGGCGGTGACCGTGGTGCCGCCGCGCACCGTGATGGCGTAGGCGAGTTCGACGGCGGGGGCGGCGCCGGCCGTTTCCACCAACACGTCGACACCGCCGCCGGTCGCCGCTTTCACCTGCTCAACCACATCGGCGGCGCAGGCATCGAAGGCCGCGGTGGCACCGAGCTGGCGGGCCAGTTCGAGCTTGCGCGGGTCGAGATCGAGCGCCACCACCTGCACCGCCCCGGCGGCGAGCCCGCCGAGCAGCGCATTGAGACCGACGCCGACCATGCCGACGACGCCGAGGTGATTGACCGGATTGCCGATCCACGACAGGCGCCGCGCGCCGGAGATCAGCGTGCCGGCGACATTGGCCTTTGCCGCCGCCGTGCACAGCGCTAGCCTGCCCTCCATGCACGGCACGCAGGCGCCGCAGCCGGGCACGAAGACCATCACGACATGGTCGCCGACCGCGAGATCGTCTGGCGCGACGCCCGTGCCGACCGCCTCGGCCACGCCGGCGCCCTCGTG
The DNA here is from genome assembly GCA_009691025.1 of Alphaproteobacteria bacterium. Classification (GTDB taxonomy): domain Bacteria; phylum Pseudomonadota; class Alphaproteobacteria; order UBA6615; family UBA6615; genus SHWB01. The sequence goes on along the minus strand of SHWB01000005.1, from coordinate 3,363 downwards.
GCCCAGCAACATAGGCACCGGGCGCGGCCGGTTGCCGTCGCTGGCCAAAAGGTCGGAATGGCAGAGGCCGGCAGCCTCGACGCGCACCATAACCTCGGACGGCCCGGGCGCCTCGATGTCGAGTTCGACCACCTCCAGAGGGCGGCTCTCGGCGTACGGGCGCTGGCGGTCCATTTCGACCAGCACGGCGGCGCGCGTCTTCATGCTTCCTCTCCCGGTCACGGGCGGCGATTGTCCGGCACGGGCGGGTAACCCGCAAGGCTGCCGGCGCCCGAGAGGTTTATACTTGGCCGGCACAAATGGCGGGAGCCCCGCGATGCCGCTTATCGACGCCGCTCCCTACCCGTTCTAATTCCGACCCGAGACGCTGGCCCTGCTGGCCATCGACATGCAGCGCGACTATTTGCTGCCCGGCGGCTATGGCGCCTTGCTCGGCCTCGGCGTCGCGCCCTGCCAGGCGATCGTGCCCGTCGTGGTGTCGCTGGTCGACCTGTTCCGCGCGCGAGGCCTGCCGGTCATCCATACCCGCCAGACGCACAAGCCCGACCTCTACGATTGCCCGGCGGCCAAATTGCGACGCGGCAACCCGAAGCTGCGCATCGGCGATCATGGGCCGATGGGCCGCCTGCTGATCCGCGGCTAATATGGCAGCGATTTCATCGACGAGCTGCAGCCGCTGCCCGGCGAGCCGGTGATCGACAAGCCCGGCAAGGGCGCCTTTTACGCCACGGATCTCCACGACATGCTGGGCCGGCTGGGCGCGGAACAGCTCGTCGTCTGCGGTGTCACGACCGAAGTCTGCGGGCAGTCACTATCCGCGAGGCCAACGACCGCGGCTACAACTGCCTCCTCGTCGAAGACTGCACGGCCAGCTACTATCCGGCGTTCAGGCAGAAGACGATCGAGATGATCCGCTCCTCGAACGCGCTGTTCGGCTGGACCTCGCCACTGGCAGCGGTCGCGGCGGCACTGTAGCGAATCACACCACGCGGTTGGCCGGCGCGCGGCCGGCGAACAGATCGACGAGGCCGTCGACGATGATCATGCCCATGCCGTCACGCGCCTCGATGGTGGCGCTGCCGATATGCGGCGTCATGAACACGTTGGACATCGTCCAGTAGCGCCGATCGATGCGTAACGGCTCGCCGTTATAGACATCGAGGCCGGCGCCGGCGATGTGGCCGGACTGCAGCGCCGAGATCAGTGCATCGTCGTCGACGAGGTCGCCGCGCGCGATGTTGACGACGATGGCGCCACGCGGCAGCAGCACCAGCCGGCGCGCGTTGAGGAAGCGGCGCGTCTCGTCCGTCGCCGGCGCCGACAGCACCAGCAACTGGCTCGCCCGCAGCAATTCGTCGGCAACGGCGTGATAGGTCGCCCCCGCCTCTTCGCCGGCCGCCAGGCGGGACCGGTTGTGGTAGTGGATCTCCGCGCCGAAGGCCCGCGCCCGCTGCGCCACGGCGCGGCCGATGCGGCCCATGCCGAGAATGCCAAGGCGGCGCCCGGTCATCTGCACGCCCAGCAGCAGCGTCGGGTTGAAACCCTGCCAATTGCCCGAGACGGCCAGCTCGGACCACTCGCGCGCCCGCCGCATGGCACCGAGCAGCAGCAGCAGGCCGACATCGGCCGTCGCGTCGGTCAATACGCCCGGCGTGTTGAGAACGGCGATGCCGCGCGCCTTCGCCGCCGCGATGTCGACATGGTCGGTGCCGACCGACAGGGTGGCGATGACTTTCACGCTCTCCGGCAGCGCCGCTATGGCAAAGGCGTCTAGCGGCTCGCTGGTGCACAGCAGTATGGCATCGTGCCCTACCGCGGAGGCGATCACATCAGCGCTGGCGTAACGGCGATCCTCCGGGTTGAGGGTGGCGTCGAACAGCGCCGCCAGGCTGGCCTCGACCCGATCGGTCAGCTTACGTGTCACGAGTATCTTCTGGCGGCCGGCCATCGTGTTCTCCGCGGCGAATCGGGTGGAGATTGGCAGCGCATTTTGCGCCGTGCAACCATGGATGGCCGCCAATTGTCCACGGACTGGCTCGCCGCCGCCGTGCCGGATAAAGTGCGCCCCACCGAGTTTCGGGAGGATCGCATGCGTCTCGCGGGCAAGGTCGCCATCGTCACCGGCGGCGGGTCTGGCATCGGCGAGGAGATCGCCCGTACCTTTGCGCGCGAGGGGGGGCCGAATCGTCGTCAATGACATCGACGTCGCCGGCGGCGAGCGTGTCGCGGGATCCATCGTCGCCGCCAACGGCGCCGCATTGTTCCAGGCCGGTGACGTGACGAAATCGGCGGACATGAGGACCACCGTCGAGCGCGCGCTGGCCGAATGGGGCCGTCTCGACATCGTCGTCAACAACGCCGGCTACGCCCATAATGGTGGGCCCATGACCGAAGTGACCGAGGCCCAGTTCGATCGCATCTTCGCGGTCAACGTGAAGGGCCTCTATCACACCACCAACGCGGCGATCCCGGTGTTCCGCAAGCAGGGCGGCGGCGTCTTCCTCAATGTCGCCTCGACGGCGGCGCTGCGGCCACGCCCGAATCTCACCCGGGTACAACGCCTCCAAGGGCGCGGTGGTGACGCTGACCAAGTCGATGGCCGTCGAACTAGCGGGCAACAATATCCGCGCCAACGCCATCGCCCCGGTCGCCACCGACACGCCGCTGCTGCCGACCTTCCTCGGCTAGGACACGCCGGAGCGGCGCGACGCCTTACGCGCCACCGTTCCGCTCGGCCGGCTGGGGCAGCCGTCGGACATGGCCAATGCCGCCCTCTATCTATGTTCCGAGGAGGCAGCCTTCGTCACCGGCGTCTGCCTCGAAGTCGACGGCGGACGTTGCATCTGACCGGCGCCGGAACGCAGAGCAGGCCATCCGTCGCGGCCGGGCGACACTGGCTGCCCGCCGAAATGCGACGGGCGGCGCCGTGCCGTCGTCTTGCTGCCGGCGAGGTGCTGTTCCATCAGGGCGATCCCTGTGTTGCCATTTTCGAAGTCGAAGCCGGGCGCGTCCAGCTCGTCCGCCACGATGCCGGTGGCCATCTCCTCGTACTGTTCAATGCCGGCCACGGCGAGGGCCTTGCCGAGGCGGCCCTGTTCTCGGCGCATTATCACTGCGACGCCATCGCGACCCGCGCCGCCGCCGTGCGCGTCCATGCCGCCAACAGGGTCGCACGGTCCTACGGGACGACCCCGCGGTCGCCTCTCGCTTCATGGCCGCACAGGCCTGACATGACGGCTCGCATCCTCCGCCAGGCGCACGCGGCCTGGGTCGTGGCGAAGAAGGACGCCGTCGTCTACTACCTGAAGCCGCCGGTCATCAATTTCGGCATCATCCTGCCGCTGTTATTCTATCTCGCCTTCG
>SHWB01000004.1 GCA_009691025.1 Alphaproteobacteria bacterium | reverse complement strand
CCCACCCGCGACGACGGCCGCTTCGACATCTGCTTCGGCAGACACATCATCGCCTCCTTCGACCTCCGCGAGGCGAGATGAAAAACGTCCACCATGTCCCCGTACGCACGTCCGCCATCTCTACGGTCTGTACAGCGGGGCGGAGAGGGCATTTCCGGTTACCCGCCCAGCCCAAGCACGTCCTTCATCGAATAGAGGCCGGGCGCGCGGCCCTGCGTCCAGATGGCGGCGCGCAGCGCACCGCGCGCGAAGACTTCGCGCGAGGCGGCCTTGTGCGTCAGCTCGATGCGCTCGCCGCCGCCGGCGAAGACCACAGTGTGGTCGCCGACGACGTCGCCGCCGCGCAGCGCGGCGAAGCCGATATGGCCGCGCGCCCGCGCGCCGGTGATGCCGTCGCGGCCACGGTCGGACACGGCGGCGAGGTCGACGCCACGCCCTCGCGCCGCCGCCTCGCCCAGCGTCAGCGCCGTGCCCGAAGGCGCGTCGACCTTGTGGCGGTGGTGCATCTCGACGATCTCGATGTCGTAATCGTCGGGCAGCGCCCGCGCCACCTGCTCGGCCAGCACAAGCAGCAGGGTCACGCCCGCCGACATGTTTGAGGCCCAGACGATCGGCACGTCCTTCGCGGCCGCGTCCAGCGTCGCGCGCTGCGCCGGTTCGAGGCCGGTGGTACCGGCGACCAGCGCGCAGCCCTGCGCCGCCGCCAGCGCCGCGTGTATCGCCGTCGCCGCTGGCGCGGTGAAATCGATCACCACGTCGACCGCGGCAAACATGGCCGCGCTATCGTCCGTGACGATCACGCCGCTGGCGCCCAGCCCGGCGAGCGTGCCGGCATCGGCGCCGAGATGCGGGCTACCCGTCGCCTCGGTCGCGCCGGCGATGGCAACTCCCGGAATGATCGCGGCGAGCCCGGCGATCATCCGCCCCATCCGCCCGGCCGCGCCGACCAGCCCGATCCTCAATACCCCGGCCATGCCCCGCTCCACACTTTTCGTCCTCTCCAACGAGAGGGGGTAAGCATATCGACAGCTTCCGTTATCTGTCAGGACGAAGCAGTTCTGTCTGGTAATTTCTGGGCTGACATTGCAGTACGAATCACTCTTCCAACTTCGCGAAAGTGCGAGTCCGCCTCACGAAATAGCTGTTCGACCGCGTCCAAGTACGCCCAGTGGCGGTTCCATACGGATGGTTCTACAATCAATTCTAAGGGTAAGGGCTCTACTCTTCCCCACACTACAAAATCCGCAAGCCTTTTTGACCTTTCGTCGATGTCCTGGATTTTACGCATGCCGGGAGAATGACGAGCACTGCCCCGCATCCATATGGCCCAATCTTTGTTGCCTTTGGACTGATTACATTTCCCGCATGATGGGACTAGATTCCGAATTTCTGTAATAAATCCAGTCGGTTTGCGGTCCTTAACAATGGGATTCAGGTGATCCCACTCAGTATGAGGATCGCCGCAGTATGCACAGCATGTCCTTTCGGGGGACAGGCCGCGAATGGAGAGAGCCTTCTCAACTTCTGCTGGTGTCGGCTCTACAACCGGTGGCTGAAATTCGAAATTGCTGGCCATAATCCTGATCTGTTCCTGCTGCTACTTCTCCGTCAGGTCGTCCCAGAATTCCTTCCCGCGGGTGAAGAAGGCCTCGGATTCGGGGCTGTTGGACTTGGCGCCCCTGGTCGCCTTGCCGCCGCTTTCGAACTTGCGCAGCAGCTCCTGCTGCTCCTTCGACAGGTTGACCGGCGTCTCGACCACGACCTGCACGTAGAGATCGCCGCGCGCGGTGGCGCGCAGCACGCTCATGCCCTTGCCGCGCAGGCGAAATTCCTGGCCGGCCTGGGTGCCCGCCGGAATGGCGACGCGGGCGCGCGTGCCGTCGATCGACGGCACCTCGATGGCGCCGCCCAGTGCGGCCGTGACCATGGGGAGCGGCACGCGCACATGCACGTTGTCGCCGTCGCGGCGGAACAGGCGGTGCGGCCGCACGGCGATGAACAGATAGAGGTCGCCCGGCGGCCCGCCGCGCAAGCCCGCCTCACCCTCGCCGGTCACGCGAATGCGGGTGCCGTCCTCGACGCCGGCCGGGATGTTGACCGACAGCGTCTTCTCGCGCGCCACGCGGCCGTGGCCGTCGCAGGACTTGCACGGCCTGTCTATCACCTTGCCGGCGCCGTGGCAGGTCGGGCAGGTGCGTTCGATGGTGAAGAAGCCCTGCTGGGCGCGCACCTTGCCGGCGCCGCGGCAGGTCGGGCAGGCGATCGGCTGCGCGCCGCCCTCGGCGCCAGAGCCGTTGCAGGTGTCGCAGGGCGCCGCCGCCGGCACGCGAATCTTCGCAGGGTAGCCGGCGAATGCCTGTTCCAGCTTAACCTCGAGGTTGTAGCGCAGATCGGCGCCGCGCGTTCGCGTATGGCTGCCGCCGCCGCGCCGCCCGCCGGAGAAATCGCCAAACATCTCGTCGAAGATGTCGGAGAAACCGCCGGCGAAACCGAAGCCGCCGGGCCGGCCGCCACGCGCGCCGCCGCCATTCTCGAAGGCGGCGTGGCCGAGGCGGTCGTAGGCCGCACGCTTCTGGCCGTCGCGCAGCACGTCGTAGGCTTCGTTCAGATCCTTGAACTTGCGCTCTGCCTCGGCGTCGCCCGGATTGCGGTCCGGGTGATGCTGCATGGCGGCCTTGCGGAACGCCTTCTTGATCTCGTCGTCGGATGCCCCGCGGGCAACGCCGAGCATCTCGTAATAATCGGCCTTGGCCATGCTGCGGCGCGCCCCCCCCCGTCAGGCGTGCGACGGGCCGGCCGTCGCGCCGGTCCAGGCAGCGGCGCTGCCGAGCCGCGGCCGCAACGAGCGGCCCGCTCTGCCCCCGTTACGATGCCGACTTGCGGCGCTTGTCGTCGTCGTCGTCACGCACTTCCTCGAAGTCCGCATCGACAACGCCGTCGTCCCGACTTGCGCCGGCCTGCGCGCCGCCGGCGTCGTTGCCACCGCCGGCGTCGCCCGGCGCGGCGCTTTCCTGCGAGGCGCGATACATCGCCTCGCCGAGCTTCATCGACGACTGCACCAGCGTCTCCAGCCGGGCCTTCGTCGTCTCGAGATCGTCGCCCTGCACCGCCTCCTTGAGTGACGCGACGTCGGCCTCAATCTTAGCCCGGTCGGCCTCCGGCACCTTGTCGCCGTACTCTTTCAGGTTCTTCTCGGTCTGATGGATCAGCGTCTCGGCCTGGTTGCGGGTCTCGGCCACCTCGCGCCGCTTCTTGTCCTCAGCGGCGTGCTCCTCGGCGTCCTTCACCATGCGCTCGATGTCGGTGTCGCTAAGGCCGCCGGAGGCCCGGATGCGAATCTGCTGTTCGCGCCCGGTGCCCTTGTCCTTGGCCGACACGTTGACGATGCCGTTGGCGTCGATATCGAAGGTCACCTCGATCTGCGGCACGCCGCGCGGCGCCGGTGGAATGCCGACGAGGTCAAACTGGCCGAGCACCTTGTTGTCCACCGCCATCTCGCGCTCGCCCTGGAAGACGCGGATGGTGACGGCCTGCTGGCTGTCCTCCGCTGTCGAGAAGACCTGGCTCTTGCGCGTCGGAATCGTGGTGTTGCGGTCGATCTGGCGGGTGAACACGCCGCCCAGCGTCTCGATTCCGAGCGACAGCGGGGTGACGTCGAGCAGCAGGACGTCCTTCACCTCGCCGGCCAGCACGCCGGCCTGGATGGCCGCGCCGATGGCCACGACCTCGTCGGGATTGACGCCGCGATGCGGCTCGCGCCCGAAGAACTGCTTCACCGTCTCGATGATCTTCGGCATCCGCGTCATGCCGCCGACGAGGATAACCTCGTCGATCTCGTTCGGCTTGAGGCCGGCATCCTTCAGCGCGTTGCGGCACGGCGTGACGGTGCGCTGCACAAGCTCGTCGACCAACGCCTCCAGCTTGGCGCGCGTCAGCTTGATGTTGAGGTGCTTGGGCCCGGACTGGTCGGCCGTGATGAACGGCAGGTTGACTTCGGTCTGGGTCTGCGAGGACAGCTCGATCTTGGCCTTCTCCGCCGCCTCCTTGAGGCGCTGGAGGGCCAGCTTGTCCTTGCGCAGGTCGATCCCCTGTTCCTTTTTGAACTCGTCGGCCAAGTAGTCGATGATGCGCGCGTCGAAGTCTTCACCGCCGAGGAAGGTGTCGCCGTTGGTCGACTTCACCTCGAACACGCCGTCGCCGATCTCGAGCACCGAGATATCGAATGTGCCGCCGCCGAGGTCGTAGACCGCGATGGTGCCGGCCTGCTTCTTCTCCAGGCCGTAGGCCAGAGCCGCGGCCGTCGGCTCGTTGATGATGCGCAGCACTTCGAGGCCGGCGATCTTGCCGGCGTCCTTGGTCGCCTGGCGCTGGCTGTCGTTGAAGTAGGCCGGAACGGTGATGACCGCCTGGGTCACGGTCTCGCCGAGATGGGCCTCGGCCGTCTCCTTCATCTTCTGGAGGATGAAGGCGCTGACCTCCGACGGGCTGTAGCGTTTGGCGTCGGCCTCGACCCAGGCGTCGCCATTGTCGGCCTTGACGATCTTGTAGGAGACGAGGTCGCGGTCCTTCTGCGCCAGCGGGTCGTCGAAGCGACGGCCGATGAGGCGCTTGATCGCGGACAGCGTGTTCTCGGGATTGGTGACCGCCTGGCGCTTGGCCGACTGGCCAACCAGGCGCTCGCCATCCTTGGTGAAGGCCACCATCGAGGGCGTCGTGCGAGCGCCCTCGGAATTCTCGATCACCTTCGCCTGCTTGCCTTCCATCACGGCGACGCAGGAATTGGTGGTGCCGAGATCGATGCCGATAACCTTGGCCATGGTGCAATCTCTCCTTGCGGCAGACCCGCCCCGCCCGTATCGGCGCGTGGCCGGGTCCCCTTTTTGCGAATACTGTCTCCGGACCCGACCCCCGGCGACGAAAGCTGAGGCTGATATAGGCAGCGAGCCAGCGGCCCGCAACCCTTGGAGAGCGCGTCGATATTCGCGCCGCGCCCAGCCTTGCTGGGCCCCGTTCGCGTCAGGCCGTGGTGTCCACCCGCGGCCCCGCCGCCGCCGGGCCCTTTGTCACCGCCACGCGGGCCGGCCGCAGTAGCCGGTCGTCGATCACGTAGCCGGGCTGCATCACCTGGGCGACGCGACCGCCGGGCTGGCCCGAAACCTCCATCTCGAACATCGCCTCGTGCCTGTTGGGGTCAAAGGCTTGGCCTTCCGGCACGATGCGGTGGATCTTCCAGCGCTCGAATACCGCCTGCAGGCCCCGGCCGACCGCCTCGATGCCCGAAACCAGGCCGGCCATCGGGTGGCCCTCGGCGCGCGCCTCGTCGGGAACGACGCCCAGAGCGCGTTCGAGATTGTCGGCGATGTCGATCAGGTCGCGGGCGAAATTGGCGACGGCGTAGCGGCGGGTATCCTCGATCTGGCGTTCGTTGCGCTTGCGCATATTCTCGGTCTCGGCCAGCGCCCGCAGCAGCTGGTCGCGCAGCTTCGCAGCCTCGGCCGCCAGCGTCTCAATCTCGGGCGACAGGCCGGGCTCCTCGGGCGGCGGCGCCGCCGGCTCGTCACGGGCGAGAAAGGGATCGTCGGCCGCTTCGTCCTTGCGGTCGGTCGTATCGTTCATGTCGGGTCCGTTTCGCTCATAGGGGTTGGGCCGCCGGTCAGTCGATCATGCGGCCGATGACGCGCGCGGTGTAATCGACCACCGGCACGATCCGGGCATAGTTGAGGCGCGTCGGGCCGATGACGCCGACGGCGCCGACGATCTTCTCCGCGCGGTTGGCGTAGGGGGCGACGATCATCGAGCAGCCGGCGAGGCCGAACAGCTCGTTCTCCGCGCCGATATAGACCTGCACCCCGGCGCCGCGCAGGGTCGCGTCGAGCAGGCGCGACAGGCCTTCCTTCTTGTCCAGCAGCTCGAACAGGCCGCGCACCCGCTCGAGATCCTCGACGGCGTGGATGTCGTCGAGCAGCCGCCCGGTGCCGGCGACGATCAGCACCGGCTCGCGCCGGTCGCCGCCCTCGGTGGCGAGACCCTGCGACACCAGCCGCGCGGTCAGCTCGTCGAGGTCGCGGCGATGCTGTTCCAGCTCGCCGGCCAGTTGCTGGCGGGCCTCGTCGATGGTGCGCCCGACCATGCACGACGACAGAAAGTTGGTCGCCTCGACCAGCGCCGCCCTCGGCAGGCCGGGCGGCAGTTCGATGACCCGGTTCTCGACCTGGCCATCGTCGAGCACGAGAACGACCAGCGCTCGGCCCGGCCCCAGCGCGACAAATTCTATATGTCGGAGTTGACCCTCTCGTTTGGGGGCAAAAACCAGCCCCGCGCAATTGGCAAGGCCGGACAGCATGCGCGTGGCCTCCTCCAGCGATTGCTGGGGGCTGCGCTCGGGGCCGGCGAATTTGGCCTCGATGGCGCGCCGCTCCTCGTCGGTCAGGCGGCCGACTTCCAGCAGCCCGTCGACGAACAGGCGCAGACCAAGCTCGGTCGGGAGCCGCCCGGCCGAGGTGTGCGGCGCATAGAGCAGGCCGGCATCCTGCAGGTCGGCCATGACGTTGCGCACGGTGGCCGGCGACAGGTCGGTTCCCAGCTTGCGCGCCAGGGTGCGCGAGCCGACCGGCTCACCCGTCTCGACATAGGTGTCCACCACGAGGCGGAGAACCTCGCGCGAGCGGGCGTTGAGCTGGGTCAGCAGGTCGGCCATGGCGGTGCTGCCGGAATCCTTTCGTAGGGCACGCATACTTAGGGGCCACGCCGCTTGCGATCAAGCGCGGCCGCCCGTGGCGCTGGACGCCAAGGCGCTGGCGAGGCTAGGTTTTCGCCCCGCCACATGGCGCGCAGCAGAAAGCTCCCCCGATATGCCCAAGGCCGCCCCGATGGCCGCACGCGCCTTCAGTCGCAGCGTCGACGCCATGCGTCACGTCATCCTCGAGCCCGGCGCCGCCCCCTATGCCGAAGGCTCCTGCCTCGCCGCCTTCGGCAATACCCGGGTGCTCTGCGCCGCCTCGGTCGAGGATCGCCCGCCGCCCTGGCTGCGCGGCAAGGGCCGCGGCTGGGTGACGGCGGAGTACGGCATGCTGCCGCGCGCGACCCATACCCGCACCGACCGCGAGGCAGTTCGCGGCAAGCAATCGGGCCGGACGCAGGAGATCCAGCGCCTGATCGGCCGTGCGCTGCGCGCAATCATAGACCTCGGGGCGCTGGGCGAGCGGCAGATCCGCATCGATTGCGACGTGCTGCAGGCCGATGGCGGCACGCGCACGGCGTCCGTGACGGGCGCCTGCGTCGCCCTGCATCTGGCCTGCCGGCATCTCGTCGCTACCGGCGCCATCGGCGCCGACCCGATGCGCGGCCTCGTCGCCGCCGTCTCCTGCGGCATCGTCGCCGGCCGGCCGGTACTCGACCTCGACTATGCCGAGGATTCGACCGCCGACGCCGACGCCAATTTCGTGCTGACCGACCAGGGCATGCTGGTCGAGGTGCAGGGCACCGCCGAGGGCGCGCCGTTCTCGAAGGCGCAGTTCAACCGCCTGCTGGCGCTGGCCGCCGCCGGCACGGAGGGCCTCGTGGCGGCGCAGCGGCGCGCCCTGGGCCTCGACGCGCCCAAGCGCAAGCGTTGATGGCGCGGCGCCTCGCCGCCGGAAGGCTGGTCATCGCCAGCCACAATGCGGGCAAGGTGCGCGAGATCGCCGATCTGCTGGTGCCCTTCGGCATGGACATCGTCATCGCCGCCGCGCTCGGCCTGCCCGAGCCGGAGGAGACCGAGGACAGCTTCGCCGGCAATGCCGCGCTGAAGGCGCTGGCGGCGGCGCGCGGCGCCGGCCTGACGGCGCTGGCCGACGATTCCGGCCTCGCCGTCCACGCCATCGGCGGCCGGCCGGGCGTCCACTCGGCGCGCTGGGGCGGACCGGCACGCGACTTCCAGGCGGCTATGGCGCGCGTTATGCGCGAGATCGGCGAGGGCGGCGGTCGCGGCGCCGACTTCGTCTGCGCCCTTGCCCTAGCCTGGCCGGACGGCCATGTCGAGGGTTTCGAGGGCCGGGTCGCCGGCACGCTGGTCTGGCCGCCGCGCGGCGGGCGCGGCTTCGGTTACGATCCGATCTTCGTGCCCGAAGGCGACTCGCGGACCTTCGGCGAGATCGATCCAGACGAAAAGCACCGCATGTCGCACCGCGCCCGCGCCTTCGATAAGCTGGTTGCGGCGTGTTTCGGGCAGGAATGATGGCCGCGATGATGGGCTGCGACGAAATGTTTCCGTCGATCCGCAGCCGGGCGCACCCTCATCCTTCGCCCTTCGAGACGCCGCCTGGCGGCGGCTCCTCATGGTGAGGAGGCTCAGGATGAGGATGCCCACGTCAGGATGAGGACTCACGCGCCTGTCGCCCCCAATCCGCCTCATCCTGAGCCCGTCGAAGGACGAGGCGGGCGCATGGCGACACCAACCCGCGAAACCGACCCCGGCTTCGGCATCTACGTCCACTGGCCGTTCTGCCTGTCGCTCTGCCCGTATTGCGACTTCAACTCCTACCTCGCGCGCGAGGTAGACCATGTGCAATGGCGCGACGCGCTGCTGGCCGAGCTGGAGCATTTCGCGGCGCGTACGGGCCGGCGGACGGTCACCAGCGTGTTCTTCGGCGGCGGCACGCCGAGCCTGATGGCGCCGGACACCATCGCCGCGATCGTCGCACGCGTACGGGCCTCGTTCGACCTCGCCCCGGATTGCGAGATCACCATGGAGGCCAACCCGACCTCGGTCGAGGCCGGGCGGCTGGCGGAATGCCGCGACGCGGGCATCGGCCGGGTGAGCCTCGGCGTCCAGTCGCTCGACGCGGCCTCGCTCGCGTTTCTGGGACGAAAACATTCCGTCGCCGAGGCCGTGGCGGCGGTGGAGACGGCGCGCGGGCTGTTCGACCGCGTCTCGCTCGACCTCATCTATGCCCGCCCCGGCCAGACGGCGAAGGCCTGGCGCGAGGAGCTGGCGCGCGCCCTCCCGCTGGCCGGCGGCCACATGTCGCTTTACCAGCTCACCATCGAGGAGGGCACGCCCTTCCACACCCGGCATGCGCGCGGCGATTTCCGCCTGCCGGCCGAGCGCGGCGCCGTGGCGCTGTGGGAGACGACGCAGGAGATGCTCGCCACCGCCGGCATGCCGGCCTACGAGATTTCCAGCCATGCCCGCCCCGGCGAGGAATGCCGCCACAACCTCGCCTACTGGAGCCACGGCGACTGGATCGGCATCGGCCCCGGCGCGCATGGCCGCCTGACGCTCGGCACCGGGGTGGTTGCCACGCGCCAGACCGCCGTGCCCGCCGCCTGGCTCGCTTCGGTCCGCAGGCAGGGCCACGCGACGCGCGAGGAGAATGTGCTGGCCAGCGGCGAGATCCGCGACGAGCTGGTGACGATGGGCCTGCGCCTGACCGCAGGCATAGCCCGCGACCGCTTCCGCGCCCGCCTCGGCGGCGAACCCGAGGATATCCTCGACGCCGCGCGCCTCGCCCGCCTCGCCGGGGGCGGCTTCCTCGTGCTCAACGCGGCCGGGTTGCGCGCCACCCCGGCGGGCCTGCGCCGGCTGGATTCGGTGATTGGAGGGTTGTTGGGATAGAAGGCGTGAGCGTATTTCTTTAGGTAATCGCTTTTTTGATACGGCTCTCGACCTTTTTAATGTCCTCTGCAGGCGGTAATTCATCGGGCATTCGGTCTTCAATTTAGTAGGTCATCTGTCGAACCTTACGGCCTACTTCGAAATGCGTTTGATTTGCTGCATCTTTACCATGTATCCTTTCCCGCAATGACTTATATTCTGTCTGTGTTGCACGAAATAGGTTTGCAGCCAGTTCTGTACTGCCCATGTGGTCCAGGAGGCTTTGCTTGGAAATTAAGCCCTTCTTCCGCTGAATTCCCCAGCAATCTAATCCGCCGTACAAGCCCTTATGGCCATGCGTCTGAAATATGGCAAAATAGCGAGGTTCAACTACACCTGCGCCCTTGGCAACGCTTGCGGAGTTCTTATTGTGTTCTTTTATCTCTTCTCTTAATAATATTCTTTTCTAATCCTCTGAAAGTGCAACATTTTACTTTTCATCTTTTTCCCTTAATTCATGCTTCCTCGTCTGAATTGCAAAATAGGTCTGCGCGAACGCTATTGGCTTCTCCCGAGAATCGCCATTCTGTGCAATTAGGCGGCAGGCATACCTCATCAACTTTATGTCGAGAACCTCGCGCTCAGCACCCGACCCAATTGGCGCCATCTCCCGCACGTGCGCAAAATGGTTCTCGAAAGGTTGTCTGACGGCGCGACAGGCCGTCTCCGCCTTCGCAACCGCGTCAAGAAAGCTGTCCCATTTCGAATAGCCAAGCAGTATCTGCAAATCCCTCGCGTACCAAAATTCCACGTTGCCTGCAGAATGAGCCACGCGCTCAAATTTCGCCACAAGACGATTTATGGCGTTGTCCTGAAGCAAGGTGGGCCGGTCTGAATCCGGCATGACATCGTCCATCCGTTTGAAATTCGCGACATTCTAATCGGAGAATCAACGATGTTCCACTTTTGTCCCTGCCGGGTCCGCGAAAAAATATTGAAATTGGCACGCGTGCCCAATCCAAGAATGGGCCTCCAGTTCAGTTCGGCCGCGCCTGGAAGGTCCCCGGCGCGGGGTCGATCACCACCGGGCCGTTGCGGCGGACTTCGAGGATGGCGAGGCCGCGTTCGACCTGGCCGTCGGGCAGCAGGCGGAAGATGCCGTCGATGCCGACGAAGCCGTTGGCGTCGGTCAGCGCCGGCAGGGTGTAGGGCGAGGCGCCCGGGTGGGCGCCCTCGGTCTGCTGCGCCTCGGCGGCGAGCACGGCGGCCAGCGCCACCGCGTCGTAGGCCAGCGTGGCGAGCCGCACCGGCGCACGGCCATAGGCCCGCTCAAAACGGGCGCGGAAGGCGTCGCGCGACGCCGGCGATGGCGCGGCGAAGCGGGCGCCGAGCATCGCCGGCTCGGTGCCCAGCGCGCGGTCCTCCCACAGCCAGGTGCCGAGCAGCCGCACCCGCCCCGGATCGATGTCGTAGAAGGCCAGCAGCGGCGCGAGGCCGAGCACCTCCTGTCCGCCGGCCGCCAGCACGATGGCGTCGAAGCCGGGCTCGCCCAGCGTGTCGAGCTTGTCGAGTCGGCGCAGCGCCTCGCGGGCGATGTCGTCGTCGCGCTGCGACAGTTCGGCGCGTTGCGCCAGCAAGGCGCGGTGGCGGGCATCGTAGTTGGCGAGGCGCCGCACGGTGGCGTCGGTGCCGGCGCGGTCGCCCGGCGTGTAGATTTCCGCGGCGACGATCTGTCCGCCGGCGGCGGCGACGGCCTGCCCGGCGGCCGATGCGACGAGCCGGCCATAGGCCGTGTCGGGCACCAGCGTGGCGAAGCGGTGAGCGCCTTGCGCGGCGGCGTGGCGCACCGCGCGCTCGATCTGGGGCGAGGGCCGGAAGCCCATCGCCCAGACACCGTTGCCCGACACGCTAGCATCGTTGGTGAAGGCCACCGCCGGCACGCCGGCGCCGCGCAGCAGCGGTGCCACGGCCTGGGCGGCGTCGGAGAAGAACGGGCCGAGCACCAGCGCGGCGCGGTCGGACAGCGCGGCGCGCGCCGCCTGCTCGGCGGCCGCCGTCGAGGCGCCGGTATCGTGCGGCACCAGCGTGAAATCGAGCCCGGCGAGATCGAAGATGGCGAGCTGGGCGGCATCCAGCAGGTCCCGGCCGAGCGCGGCCTGCGGCCCCGACAGCGGCACGAGCAGTGCCACGCGCGCACCAACGGGAACGCCGACCGGCGGCACGGGGCGCGGCGCCTCGGCGAGCGGCGTGCGGTACAACGGCGCCGGCGCGGCGGTCGCCGGCCCGGCTTGTGCCGCCGGACCCGCACCCTTACCGTTGTCCATCATACAGCCACCGAGCGCCAGCAGCGCCGCAAGGCAGACGACGACGCGCCATGGCCCACCCGAAATCACGCGTCCGTCCACGTTCCAGCCCCTCCGTTGCGGGCGGCGAGCCTAGCGGCGCCCCACAATCGGGACAACCGGGCGCGCTGGCCGCCGGCCTCCATGTCGTCGCCACGCCGATCGGCAATCTGCGCGACATCACGCTGCGCGCCCTCGACGTGCTCGCCGCGGCCGGCACCATCGCCTGCGAGGACACCCGCGTGACGGCGAAACTGCTCGCCGCCCACGGCCTGTCCCGCCCGCTCGTCGCCTGCCACGACCACAACGCGGCGCGCGCCATTCCGTTGCTCATCGGGCGCCTCAAGGATGGCGGAAGCGTGGCGCTGGTCACCGATGCCGGCACGCCGCTGGTCTCCGATCCGGGCTACGCGCTGGTCCGCGCGGCGCAGCAAGAGGGCATCCCCGTGCGCGCGGTGCCCGGCGCGGCCTCGCCCATGGCCGCGCTGTCGGTCGCCGGCCTGCCGGCGGACCGCGTGCTGTTCGCCGGCTTCCTGCCGTCGCGCGGCGCGGCGCGGCGCGCGACGCTGGGCGAACTGGCCGGCGTGCCGGCGACGCTGGTGCTGCTGGAGGCGCCGCACCGCCTGCCCGAAAGCCTCGCCGACATGGCCGCCATGCTCGGCCCGCGCGAGGCCGCGGTGGCGCGCGAACTGACCAAGCTGTTCGAGGAGGTGCGACGCGGCACGCTGGAGACGCTGGCCGCGCATTACGCCAACACGGGCCCGCCGAAGGGCGAGATCGTTGTCGTTATTGCTCCGCCTGCGGCGACTGCCGTAACGGGCGACGACGAGATCGACGCGCTGCTCGCCGCCGCCCTCCGCCATGCCAGCCGGCGCGACGCGGTTGCCGAGGTCGCCGCCGCCACCGGCCGGCCGAAACGCGAGGTCTATGCCCGCGCTCTCGCGCGCGACGACGGCGACTGAGGTGGCGCTGGCCGCCCGCCAGACCGCCGAGCGACGCGGCCGGCTCGCCAAAGGCGCGGCCCCGCGCTGTGGCTGACGCTCGCCGGCTGGCGGGTGCTGGCGCGCGGCTTTCGCGTCCATGCCGGCGCGGTGGGCCTGATCGTGCGGCGTGGCCGCGTGACCGCCTTCGTCGAGGTCAAGGCACGGCCGAGCCTCGACGCCGAGGCCGTGACGCCGCGCCAGCGCATCGCGCGTGCCGCCGAGGCCTTCCTTGCAGCACGGCCGCCACAATCCGGCGCCATACTGCGCTTCGGCGTCGTGCTGGTGCGGCCATGGCGCCTGCCGCGACATGTGCCGGACGCATGGCGGTTGTGAGGGCGCCTGGTTGGCGACGCCGGGAGAAAAAGGCACGATGCGGTGATGCAGAAGTTTCTTCGTCTCTTCCTCGACCCGTCGAGGCCACTCCCACCCCCGCCCTCCACCATCGAGGAGGAGGGTGCCCGGAAACGCATTCCCCCCCCCCCTCGCGGGGGAGGGCCAGGGTGGGGGGGCGTTATACCAACGGCTGTAAATCCTGACCGCTCCAACACCCCCGTCATACGCGATTGTCGTCCCTGGCGAAGCGCGGAGCGCGCAGGCCCGGGATCCATGAACACCGGACAGTGCAAGGTTTCGCGCGGCCCGTGTTCATGGACCCAGGCTCGCGCGGCTGCGCCGCTTGGCCGGGGCGACACGTCCATTCAGCGGCCAGGAATGACTTCCGTTGACATTACCCGCATGGTCCGGACCGCACGGACTTCCGCACTGCTGTGTGTCCTGCTCGCGCTCGCCGGCTGCGCGCCGGGCCTGCTGCTCGGCGCCGTCGCCACCACCGGCGTCGCCGCGTCCGAGGAACGCGGCATGGACGGCGCGGCGGACGACGCCATCATCCGCGTCACCATCAACGATCTGTGGTTCAAGCACGACCACCAGATGTTCCTCGATGTCGGCCTGCAGATCTACGAGGGCCGCGTGCTGCTGACCGGGCGCGTCGACCAGGAAAGCCAGCGCGACGGCGCCGTCCGCATGGCGTGGCAGCCGAAAGGCGTGAAGGAGGTCATCAACGAGATCCGCGTCGGCCCCGGCGGTGGCGGCACCGAGCAGTTCGGCCGCGACGCCGTCGTCAGCTCGCGCCTGCGCGCCGAACTGCTGTTTACCAAGGGCGTCAACTCGATCAACTTCTCGATCCGCACGGTCGAAGGCACGGTCTACCTGATCGGCGTGGCGCAAGATCAGGACGAACTCGACCGCGTCCTCTCCGTCGCGCGCAATCTCGCCGATGTGCGCGCCGTGGTCAGCCACGTCATCTTCCGCGACGACCCGCGCCGCCACCCGGCCGCCAAGCGCTGATGGCCGACGTGACCACGCATGAGGAAGCGAGCGGCATCCTGCGTGGCGTCGGCGGCGGCGGCGACGACGCGATCGACATCGGCGCGGCCGCGCTCGCGCTGGCCGCGATCGGCCGGCCGGGCGTGGGCATCGAGCGCTACCGCCAGCATCTCGCGCAGATCGCGCGGGAGGTGGGCGAAGTCGCGGGCGACACGGCTGCCGGCGCCTCCGTGCGCCTCGGCGCGCTGAACGAGGTGATCGCCGGCCGCTACGGCTATGCCGGCGACCGGCAATCCTACGACGATCTGCAGAACGCCAATCTCATGCGGGTGATCGATCGCCGGCGCGGCCTGCCGGTAGCGCTCGGCATCGTCTGGCTGTCCGCCGCGCACTCGCTGGGCTGGGCGATGGCCGGCCTCAACTTCCCCGGCCATTTCCTGCTACGCATCGACGGCGGCGGCGAGCGGCTGGTGTTCGACCCCTTCGCCGGCGGCAAGACCGCCAACGTGGCCGAGCTGCGCCGCCTACTGAAGGCCACGGCCGGCGACGGCGCCGAATTGCGGCCCGAGCACTGGGCGCCGGCCAGCGTGCGCGAGGTGCTGCTGCGCCTGCAGAACAACGTCAAGCTGCGCCTGCTCAACGCCGGCGACATCGGCCGCGGCCTCGCCACGGTCGAGACCATGCTGCTGTTCGCCCCCGGCGAGGCTCGCCTCTGGTACGAGGCGGCGATGCTCAACCGCAAGCTCGGCAATCTGCGCGCCGCCATCGTCGCGGTCGAGCACTGGCAGGACCTCGCCGAAGGCGCCGCCCGCCACGAGGCCGCCGCCCTGCTGCAGGATCTGCGGGCACGGTTGAATTGATCCTTCTCCCTCTCCGCCCCTTCAGGGGGGCAGGGTGAGGTGGGGTGATGCCTGCCTGTCGAACGGCACGAGCGAGATCACCGGCAGCGCCCCCGCCGCACCCCGACCCTCTACGCCCCCGAGGTCGGAGAGGGAGAGACCGGCCGCCATTGCACGGGCGCCGGCCGGTTCTATAGTGCCGGGGCATCCACCCCGGGGAGCCCCATGAGTCTTGCCGTCGCCATCCAGATGGACCCGGTCGAAACCATTTCGATCGATGCCGATTCGACCTTCGCCCTGGCGCTGGAGGCGCAGAAGCGCGGCCATGCCCTGTGGCATTACCACCCGCGCGAGCTGAGCCTGCGCGACGGGCGCGTGCGGGCGCGGGCGCGGCCGGTGATGTTCCGCCGCGAGCGCGGCAACCACTTCACCTTAGGCGCCGAGGAAGTGCTCGACCTCGCCGTGGTCGACGTGGTGCTGATGCGCCAGGATCCGCCCTTCGACATGGCCTATATCTCGGCCACGCACATCCTCGAGCATGTCCACCCGAAGACGCTGGTGGTGAACGATCCGGTCTCGGTGCGCAACGCTCCCGAGAAGCTGTTCGTGACGCATTTCGAGGGCGTCATGCCGCCAACGCTGATCACCTCCGACCGCCGCGAGATCCTAGCCTTCCGCGACGAGCACAAGGACATCATCGTCAAGCCGCTCTACGGCAATGGCGGCGCCGGCGTGTTCCACATCGTGCCGGGCGACGAGAACCTCGCCTCGCTGCTGGAACTGTTCACCCAGCTCTACCGCGAGCCGGTGGTCGTGCAGCGCTACGTGCCCGAGGTGCGCCTGGGCGACAAGCGCATCGTGCTGGTCGAGGGCAGGCCGGTCGGCGCCATCAACCGCGTGCCGGCCGCCGGCGAGGCGCGTTCCAACATGCATGTCGGCGGCCGGCCGGTGCAGACGAAGCTGACGAAGCGCGATCAGGAGATCTGCAAATCGATCGGCCCGGCGCTGCGCGAGCGCGGCCTGGTCTTCGTCGGCATCGACGTCATCGGCAACTGGCTGACCGAGATCAACGTCACCTCGCCGACCGGCATCCAGGAGATCTCCCGCTTCGACGGCACCGACATCGCCGCCCTCGTCTGGGACGCGATCGAGACGCGCCGCGGGCGGCGTTGACGACGCGGGCGCTGGCATGAGCGGAACGCGCAGCCTCGCCATCCTTGCCTCTCCCATGGGGATAGGGCTTCCCGCCCTGGCGAGCGACAGCGAGCTTTAGGCGGGAAGGGTGAGGGGTTGCGATGGCCGGAATTTTCCACCGCCATCTGTAACCCCTCGCCCTTCCGGCCCGAGCGTTTCCCGCCGCCGATGCGGCGGGAAACGCTCGGGCCGGAAGCCCTCTCCCTCCGGGAGAGAGGCCCTGTTCAGTTCACCGGGAATTCGGAGATCGGTGGCGGGGCGCCCGCGGGGCGCTTGAGCAGCTTCGTCTCCGGCTCGCCGGCGGCCAGCCGGCGTTCGAGGTCGGCCGGGTCGAACTTCACGCCGATCGGATTCGACGTGAACTCGTCGGTCTCGAAATAGGTAGCGAACTGCGACTCCGGCACGTTGTCGCACTGCAGCTCAATCTGGTTCTTGTCCGGATCGAAGAAGTACATCGAGGTCGTCGGGCCGTGGTTGATGCACAGGCCCGGCTCGATGCCCATGCCCTTGAGGCGACGCCAGGTCTTCAGAAGATCGCCGAGACCGGCATAGGTGAAGGCGATGTGGTGCAGGCCCCACAGCCCATCGACATGCGGCTGCGAGCCGGGGATGCCGAGGATGGCGATGCGGTGATGCTCCTGGTCGTAGGTGACGGCGACGAACTGGTCGGTGTCGATCGTCGCTTCCGCCTCCAGCACCTTGCAGTACCAGTCGGCCAGCGGCTTGACGCGCTCCATCGAGGTGCGCAGCACGATATGGGCGAGCTTGGCCGGCGCGACCTTGCCGCGCGCCGTGGCGGTCTCCGGAAGGCGGGCCGGGCGGTTGGCGGTCATGCTGCCGAGGGGTTTCTCGATCGTGTCCATGGTGTTTTCCTTCCTCGCTGCAGGCTGTCGCCTTACGGCGTGCGCCGGGCCGGATGCAAGGCGGGCACCGCCCGGTGGCGCGACCCGCCAATTTTCGTCGGTCCGCGTCGCCGCCTCAGTTGCGCGGGAAATCTTCGAGCGGCGGCGGTGCGCCGTCCGGGCGCTTCAGCAGCGCGATCGGCGACTCGCCGGCGTCGAGGCGGCGGCACATCTCCTCGGGGTCGAACTTGACGCCGATCGGATTGCGCGTGAACTCGCCGTTGGCGAAATACTCGCCGAACTTCTCTTCCGGCACGTTGTCAACCTGCAGCTCGATCTGGTTCCTGTCCGGATCGAAATAGTACATCGAGGTCGTCGGGCCGTGGTTGATGCAGAACTGCGGCTTGATGCCCTCGGCCTTCAGCCGCTTGTAGGTGTGCATCAGGTCCGGCAGGCCCTCGTAGGTGAAGGCGATGTGGTGCAGGCCGCAGGTGTTGTCGGCATGCGGCTGCACGCCCGGCAGCGCCAGCACGGCGATGCGGTGATGCTCGTGGTCGTAGGTGACGAACGAGATTGCGTCGGACTCGAACATCGTCTCGCCTTCGAGCACCTTGGCGTACCAGTCGATCAGCGGCTTGACGTTGCCCGGCTGCGTGCGCAGCACGACATGCGCCAGCTTCTTCGGCGCGATCTTGCCGCGCGACTTGGCGGTCGCCGGCTGGCGCGCCGTCTTGTGGACGACCATGTTCATGGCGGCAACCTCCCGATTTGGTGCGTCGCGGCGCCCTAGGCCGGGGCCGCGCTTTCGGCTGGCATTATGCACGTGCATGGCCTCCCCGACAACGGCCGGCGTTGACGGCAGCCCGTCGGGGCGGCTCTCATCGCCGTCCGTCCCTCGCCCCGTCCGGTGCCCCCATGACCGCGCTTCGCCTCGTCCGCCCACCCGACCTCGCGCCGCGCAAGCCGCGCCTCGCCTTACCGGCCGGGGCGACCGACTGCCATTGCCACACCTTCGGCCCGCCGGACCGCTTCCCGTTGATCCCGAATCGGCTCTTCGATGTCGGCAGCCACCCGATCGAGCAGCTCGTGGCGCTGCACGACCGCCTGGGGCTGCAACGGGCGGTGATCGTGCAATCGGTCCTGCACGGCCCGTCATACGCCTACATGGCCGACGCCAACGCCCGATATCCCGGCCGTTTCAAGTACATCGCCATGCCAACGGCGGAGACCAGCGACGCCGACCTCGCCGGCATGGAGGCCTGCGGCGCGGTCGGCATCCGCGTCGCCTACCGGGGCTCCCCCAATGTCGACGAGAAGCTGTTGGCGAAGCTGGTCGAGCGCGGCTGGCACGTGCAGTTCTGGTACCGCGGCGCCGAGGAGGCGACGAACTGGCTGCCGATCATCAAGCGCACGCCGGGCGAGCACGTTATCGACCATCTCGGCTGGCCCGACCCGGCCGAAGGCCTCGACGGCACGGCCTTCCGCATCACGCTGGGCCTCGTCACCTCGGGCCGTGCCTATGTGAAGCTGTCCGGGCCGGGCCGCTACTCGGAGGCGGACAAGCTGCCCTGGCGCGACGTGCTGCCTTTCATCCGCAAGCTGGCGGCCGAGGCGCCCGAGCGCCTGCTGTGGGGCAGCGACTGGCCGCACGCCGACCTGCCGGGCGAGATGCCCAACGACGGCGACCTCGTCGACCTGATCGGAGGATGGCTGCCCGACGAGTCGCTGAGAAAGCTCGTGCTGGTCGACAACCCGGCCCGCAAGTTCGGCTTCCCCACCTGAGACCAACGACAAACGAGGAACCGCCCATGGCCGACCGTCCGAGGCTGACGCCGCCCGTCGCCGCCACCCGCACGCCGAAGCTGAAGCTGCCGGGCGGGGCCTGCGACACGCATTTCCACATCTACGGCCCGCAGGCGAAGTTTCCGCTGCCGCCGCAGCGCCCCTACGATACCGACGATTTGCCGGTCGAGGCGCTGCTGGCGCTGCACGCGAAGCTCGGCGTCTCGCGCGGCGTCATCGTGCAGTCGATGCTGCACGCGAACACCTTCGAATACCTGATCGATGCCTGCGCGCGCTTTCCCGACCGGCTGCGCGGCGTCGCCATGCCGGCCGCCGACGTGTCCGATGCCGATCTCGCGCGCATGGAGACGGCCGGCATCGTCGCCCACCGCGTCGCCTATCGCTGGTCGCCCACCGTCGACGAGAGGCTGAATGCCCGCCTGGTCGAGCGCGGCTGGCACATCCAGTACTGGGTGCGCAGCGAGGCCGAGATGCTCGACTGGGAGCCGGTCATGCGGCGCACCAAGGGGCCCATCGTCATCGACCACATGGGCTGGCAGGACGCCGGCAACGGCCCCGACACCAAGGGCTTCCGCGCCGTCCTCGACCTGCTGGCCTCGGGCCACGCCTATGTGAAGCTGTCCGGCCCCTACCGCTTCTCGCGCGCGCCGGGCGCGCCCTGGGCCGACGTGCTGCCCTTCGTGCGCAAGCTGGTGGCGACGGCGCCCGAGCGCCTGCTCTGGGGCACCGATTGGCCGCACCCCGACCATCACGGGGTGATGCCCAACGACGCCGATTTCGTCGACATCCTCGCCGAATGGCTGCCGAGCGAGGCCCTGCGCCGGCAGGTGCTGGCCGACAACCCGGCGAGGCTGTTCCGGTTCTGAGGGCCATGGCCACCAGTTGCAATTGACTCTCAGTCGGATTCGCGTCACTTTTTCACCCGTGAGAGCCAGCGGGGCGCGGATGATCGTCTGCGTGTGCAACAGCCTGAGGGACAACGACATTCGCCGGGCGGCTGAGTCCGGCGCGACGTCGGTGATCGACGCCTATGCCCGTCTGGGCACGGCGCCGCAATGCGGCTGCTGCCTCGAATGCGCGCAGGACATGATCGACGCCCACCACGAGGACGCGCGCGAGCCCGTGGCGGCCTGATCTTCGGGCGCCGCTCTAATCCTCCGCCGGCTTGCTCTGCAGTTGCACGTAGTTCTCGATACCCGGGCGCTCGATGAGGGCGAACTGGGTTTCGAGGAAGTCGACATGCTCCTCCTCGCCCTTGAGGATCTCGCGCAGCAGGGCGCGGCTGACGTAGTCGGCGACGCTCTCGCAATGGGCGATGCCGTCGCGCAGCGCCGGCATGGCGGCGCTCTCGGCCTCGAGGTCGCAGTCGAGGATCTCGCGCACGTTCTCGCCGAGCAGCAGCTTGCCGAGATCCTGCAGATTGGGCAGGCCCTCGAGAAAGAGGATGCGCTCGATCAGCCGGTCGGAATGGCGCATGTCGTCGACCGATTCCTCGTATTAGGCCTTCGCCCGCCGCACGACGCCACAGTCGGCGAGCCTGCGCTAATGCAGGAAGTGCTGGTTGATCGCCGTCAGCTCGTTCCTCGGCACCGTGTTGAGGATGGCGATGATTTTCGTGTCGACCTTCATGTGCACCTCCGCGGCGGAAATGGCCGCCCAGTGGCACCGCCACACGTAGAATGCGCGGGAACGGCAACAGGGCCCATCGCGCCGTGCCGCGCCGCCGGCCGGGCCGGCTCAACTTGCCGCGCCGGCGCTGGCTAGATCGTACCGGCTCATCGCCAGGGAGGCAGGCCGTGCCCGCGAAGGCATCCGCGAAGCGCGGGGCGACAAAGACACCCGCGAAGACCACCATCGGTTCCGAATATCTCGCGCGCGCCCTGGAGGGTTACGGCATCGACCATGTCTTCTATGTGCCCGCCGCGCTGCTGCGTACCATGGCCGGGCTTGAGACGGGCGGAACGCGCCGCATCCTAGAGCACAGCGAGAAGACCGGCGCCTACATGGCTGCCGGCTATGCGCGTGCCCGACGGCGACCGCTGGCGGCCGGCCGGACCGTGGTGTCGCGCGCCAACCACCATGCGAACTACCCGGCGCGCTTCCGGCTCGTCGCGGCGATGAACCCGTGCCGCTGCGGCTATCTCGGCGATCCCGTGCAGGGATGTTCCCGGGCACCGCGCTGCGGCGCGGATTATCAGTCGCGCCTGTCCGGCCCGTTCCTCGACCGCATCGACCTGCATGTCGAACTGGCGGCCGTCGCGGCCAGCGAACTTGCCCTGCCGCCGCCGGCCGAGGGCTCGGCCGAAGTCGCCACCAGCGTCGCCGGCGCACGCGCCCTCCAGCGCGCCCGCTACGGCGCGGACGGCCCGCGCAGCACTGCTGCGGCGGACGGCCAGTTGCTCGAGGAGGTGGCGGCGCCCGACGCGCCGGGCCGCGAATTGCTGCTCGCCGCCGCCGGCAGGCTCAAACTCTCGGCGCGCGGCTGGCGCCTCGTCCTCCGCGTCGCGCGCACGCTCGCCGGCCTCGGTTCGCTGGACCGCGACACGCCGCTGCCCGTCAGGCGCATCCACATCGCCGAGGCGCTGGCGTGGCGGAGGCCGGCGCCGGCTCGGTAGCGGCAGACATATGTCGAGGCCCCCCACCGCCCATGCCCTCCCCCATCAAGGGGGGGGGGCGCGATCGGGTTCTCCCTCACCCCTTGCGGGGGAGGGTCGGGGTCGGGGTGTTACCGATGAGATTACGCGCGGATCACTCCGCCGCCTCCATCCCCGCCGTCTCCAGCGCCTCGCTGGCGGCGAGCCAGGTGGCCTCGGCCTTTTCTAGACGGCGCTCGATCTCGGCGCGCACGCGCATGAGTTCGGTGACCGTCGCGCTCTTGTGCTCACCGTCGTAGATCTGCGGGTCGAAGAGAGCGCGGTCGATGTCGCTGCGGCTGGCGGCGAAACGCGCCATGTCCGCCTCGGCCTTCTCGACCGCCTGGCGCAGAGCGCGGGCGCTCTCGCGCGCCTCGGCGGCGCGGCGGCGGTCGTCCTTGCGGTTGCCCGGGGCGGCGGCGCGCGCGGCGCCGGGCTCACCGCCGCGGCCGAGCACGCGGTCGCGGTAATCGTCGAGCGTGCCGGGAAATTCCTTCACCGTGCCGTCGGCGACCAGCACCAGCCGGTCGGCTGTGAGGTCGAGCATGTGGCGGTCGTGGCTGACGACGATGACGGCGCCCTCATAGGCGCTGAGCGCCTGCACGAGGGCCTCGCGCGCATCGACGTCGAGATGGTTGGTCGGCTCGTCGAGGATCAGCATGTGCGGCGCGGCGCGCGTGATCAGCGCCATAGCGAGGCGCGCGCGCTCGCCACCCGATAGGTGGCGCACTTCTAGCAATGCCTTGTCGCCGGAAAATCCGAAGCGGCCTAGCTGCGCGCGCACCGCGCCGGGCTTCGCGTCCGGCATCAGCCGCGTCATGTGCTGCAGCGGCGTCTCGTCGGGCTCCAGCTCCTCGACCTGGTGCTGGCTGAAATAGCCGACGCGCAGCTTACCGCTCGCCGCCATGGTGCCTGCCATTGGCGGCAGGCGGCCCGACAGCGCACGCGCCAGCGTCGTCTTGCCGTTCCCGTTTCGGCCGAGCAGGCCGAGGCGGTCGTCGGGGTCGATGCGCAGTCCGATGCGAGACAGCACGGGCGTTCCGGCGACGTAACCCACCGCGACATTTTCCATCGTGACAATCGGCGGGCGCAGAGGATCGGGCGAGGGAAAGTCGAAGACCAGCGTCGCATCCTCGACGGCGGCGGCGACCGGCTCCATGCGGGCCAGCGCTTTGAGGCGGCTCTGCGCCTGCTTGGCCGTATGCGCCTTGTAGCGCCAGCGGTCGACGAAGGCCTGCAGCTTCTCGCGCCGCGCGTCCTGGCGCTCGCGCTGCGATTCCGCCTGGGCGAGGCGCTCGCGCCGCTGCCGCTCGAAGGCCTCGTAATTGCCGGCATAGAGCGTCGTGCGACCGCCCTCGACATGCACGATGTGGTCGACGACGTTGTTCAGCAGCTCGCGCTCGTGGCTGACCACGACCAGCGTGGCGCGCACCGTCTTGAGAAAGGATTCTAGCCACAGCCCGGCCTCGAGGTCGAGATGGTTCGACGGCTCGTCGAGCAGCAGCAAATCGGGGGCGGAGAACAGCACCGCCGCCAGCGCCGCGCGCGAGCGCCAGCCGCCGGAGAGGCTGTCGAGAGGCTGGCGCTGCGCCGCCTCGTCGAAGCCGAGGCCGGCGAGGATGCGCGCCGCGCGGCCTGGCGCGGCATGGGCGCCGATGGCGTCGAGCCGCTCATGGATCTCGGCGATGCGGTGCGGGTCGGCGGCGTGGTCGGCCTCGGCGAGCAGGGCTGCACGCTCGGTATCGGCCGCCAGCACGGTCTCAAACGGCGACGCCGGGCCGGACGGCGCGTCCTGCGCCACATAGCCGATGCGCGTGCCGCGCGGCATCTCGACCGCGCCCTCGTCGGCCTCGCCGTGGCCGGCGATGAGCTTCAGCAGGGTCGACTTGCCGGCGCCGTTGCGGCCGACGAGGCCGACGCGCGCCTTCAGCGGGATCGTCGCCGAAGCGCGCTCCAGCACGGCGTGTCCGCCGAGGCGCACGGTGATGCCATTGAGGGTCAGCATGAGAAGCGGTCGCGTAGCACAATCGCGCGACCGCGTCAGCGGCGGCCGGTGCCGGCGCGGCTAATGGCCATCAGCGGCGCGTGCCGTTCGCCGGTTCTGCCGGCACGCCCTGGCGCCAGCCCGACGAGCCCTTGCACCGGCCGCAGATGCGCTCGCCCGCCCACGAACTGGAGAACGGCGTACCGCAGCGCAGGCACTGGCGCGGCTTCGCGACATGCACCGCGGTCGGCGTGACGGGATCGTCGCTGGCGGGTTCTGCGGACATCGTGGCCCTCGGTGCCGCTGGCGCGCGGTGCGGATTCGCGAAATTCATGGGCGGCGCAGGCCGCGCGGGGGTCCGGTCGTGATGCCCGGAATCGCTGCACGGCTGGGCTGATATACGGCAAGTTGGTCCAAAATAACAAGCCTATTCCCGACCGGCCACGGCAAGTACCGCCTCGGCAGGGGCGGGGGTAGAATTGCGTAACAATACAGCTACGTCGCGTCGAGTGCGGGTTGAATGTTGAGAGCATTATCTTGAGAAAGCTTCATTATCGGCGCATAATTTGTTTTCGTTGTTTTCACGGTCGGCGCTCTTTGTACCGCTGATTTTGTTTTTTCTTGCGCAATCATTGCAGTGGTCGTGACTCGAGCCCACCGCCGTGTCCCGCTCCAAAGGAGGTGCCCTTCGCCGACCGACCGGCGGCCACCTCGCGCCGCGCCTGGCCCTGCTTCAGTTGGCGTGGCTGGCCCTCGTGCCCGCGACGGCCTGGGCGCAGGGCGCCGCCGCGGCGATACCAGCCAACGCCCGCGCCAAGACTTATACAGTGGCTGGAAATGCGACCGGGGCTTCCAGCGGGTCGAGAAGGGCTGCATGGCCATCCTGGTGCCGGCCAATGCGCGCGCCACGGAACGCAGCTACGGGCGCGGCTGGGAATGCCGGTACGGCTTTCGCCAGATCGAGGATGCCTGCGTCGCGGTCAAGGCGCCGGAGCACGCCTTCCTCGATCCCTCCGGCGACCGTTGGAAATGCGGCCGGGGCTTCGTGCAGACCGGCTAGACCTGCCTGCCGGTGACGGTCCCGGCAGCGCCGGTCATGCACCGGCTCTACAACGGCCCGGAGATGGGCGCGGCCCGGCCATACCGGATCGGCCAGGCCATTGTTATCAATGGTCGGTTAACCACGATCGGGCGTCTCCCGGCGGGTGGCCCGGCGGTGGCGTGCAACCGGGATCGCGCCGGCCGCTACTCGGCGGCGACGGCGAAATCTGGCACTTCGAGCTCGGGCAGCACCTTGTCGATGAACAGGCGCAACTCCTCGAGCATGTCGTCCTTGGGCTGCTGGGCCCAATGCCAGATCAGCGTCAGGTACTCGGCCGGCGCCTGGTCGTAGATCTTGCGCCAGGCGCGGATCGACTCGTCGACCGTGCCGCCGATGAAGATGTCGCTGTCTTTCATCGACTGGATCAACTGGTCGTCGCTGCCGACCGGGAATTGCGGGAAGAACGGCCCATAGAAGTTCTTGTAGATGTCGAGGTCGTAGTCGCGCAGCTTGCGGTCGAAATCGGCCGAGGTCTTCGTGATGTGCGGCCAGCGCACGAGGTT
Source organism: Alphaproteobacteria bacterium (assembly GCA_009691025.1). GTDB lineage: Bacteria > Pseudomonadota > Alphaproteobacteria > UBA6615 > UBA6615 > SHWB01. The sequence continues at coordinate 93,119 of SHWB01000004.1, read as the reverse complement.
CTGCTTCTCGCCGAGGCCGAGGCGGAAGCCGCTCTCGGCAGCCACCTTCCGGTAGACATGCGCCATCTCGACATAGCCCTTGGTGGGCATGAAATAGGTCGGGATGAAGCCGTTCCTGGCGCAGAACTCGATCGATTCGCGGCTCTTGGAGGCGGCGACGAACACCGGCGGGTGTGGCTTCTGGTAGGGCTTCGGCACCACCACGGCCTGGCGCACGCGGCCCTGGGCGTCTATCTCGCCGGGATTGCCGGCCTCGCTGGCAATCTTCCACGCCGGATAGCCGACGACGCCGGTGTCGTGCGGGTATGGCGCCTTGTAATACTTGCCGTCGAGGTCGACGCCGGTCCTAGTCCAGCACTCGATGACCATCTTGACGCGCTCTTCGAAGATCTCGCGGTTCTTGCGGTCGGCGTCGCTGCCGTCGGACACGGTGGCCTGGCTGTCGGTGAACTGGCCAAGCACGTTGGCCCAGCGCGACTGGTAGCCGCGCGCGAAGCCGACGAAATACTTGCCCTTGGTCAGATGGTCGATGATCGCCGTCTCCTCGGCGACGCGGATCGGGTCCTGCGTCGCCATGACGTAGCCCAACGCACCGACATGTGCCTGCTTCACATGCGCCGCCCAGTAGGCGTTGAGCACGCCGGGGTTCGGCCCGACCTCGTAGCCCTCGGAATGGAAGTGATGCTCAATCGTGCCGACGCCCCAGGCGCCCATCGCGTCGGCTTCCTTCACGATGTCCGTCCATTCATGGACGATGCGGTGATACATGTCGCTGTCGGCGCCGAGCGGACGGCGCGCCTTGCGGTCCGCCTCGTCCTTGGCGGGAAACATCGGATAGAGCTGGACGATTACCTTCGGCTTGGCCATGGCGCTGCGTCTCCCGGCGGGATCGTTTCTGGCGGAGGCCGGCACCATACGGAGCCCGGTTCTGGCAATCCAATAATAAGATCGGATAAACTCCATAGGCTGAGCCTATAGGGTCCCCCTATGGATTTGCGCCAGATCCGCGCCTTCGTCGCCGTATACGAGGCCGGCTCCATCAACCGGGCCGCCGCCCGCCTCAACCTCGCTCAGCCAAGCCTGTCGGTGCAATTGCGCGCACTCGAGGACGAGCTGTAAATCGCGTTGTTCGACCACCAGCCGCGCGGTGTTGCGCCCACCCCGGCGGGAGTGGATTTTTACCGCCACTGCCAGACCACCCTCGGCGCGGTCGAGGGCGCACGCCAGGACATGCGCCATCTCGGTCGCGAGGTGGCGTGGCCGCTCGATGTCGGCCTCATCCCGACCATCGCCAAGGGGGCGCTGGCGCGCGTGCGGCCGGGCTTCACCGACGATTTCCCCAAGTTTGCGCTGCGCGTCGCGGAAGCCTCCGGCGGCACGCTGACGGAATGGGGGCTGTCGGGCGAGGTCGACTTCGCCATCGTCACCGAACCGCCCTCGCCGCAGGACGGGCTGGTGCTGCGCTTGATCGCCCGCAACCCGTTGGGCCGGTCTCCGGCCGGCCGGGCGGGCGCACGCCCTCCGCCCCGGTGCGGCTGGCTGGCCTCGGGCCGCTGCGCCTCGTGCTGCCGTCGCACCGCCACAGCCTGCGCCAGGCCGTCGACCGCGCTCTGCGCGCCGGCCATATCGTGCCGACGCAGACGCCGGACATCGACGGGCTGTACGGCTCGCTGGCCTGCGTGCGCCGCTCGGACTGGGTGGTGATCCTGCCGGCCACGGCGATCGTCGGCGAGCGGGACGATTCCGAGCTGGTGACGCAGCCGATCACCGGCGCCGCCGCGCCGCTCGACTACTACCTCGTCCACCGCGCGCGCCGCCCGCTGTCGCCGGCCGCCCGCCTGCTCGCCGAACGGCTCGACACCGCGCTGACTCGCAGCACCGCCGCCTGGGCGGCGGCGGTGGACAAGGCCAGCGGCACGACCGAAGCAGTCTGACCGCGGTCGGCCCTACATTCAGCCCGAAGTCGGACCGTTCGTTCCCGGATTGTTCGTCGAGATCGCGGAAACCGCCGGTCCCGCCAGCCACCGCACACGCCGGCACCGCGGTAGCGCCAGCTGCCCGCTCCCTGTCCGTTCTTGTATGGCTATGGGTTTACTGCTTCGAACTGCGTTCGATACCGCGTGTAGAGCTAACGTAGTGCGGCCCCACTGCCCGTAGTGCCCACCAGTGGCGGGGGCCGGCGAGGGGCCGGCGTGCTGCCGGCCCTCTTGCGGCTCAGTACGGCTTGTCGCCGCGGATGACGACGCGGTGCAACAGGCGGTGTTCGCTGTAATCGAACAGCGCGTAATGCAGCGACACCCGGTTGTCCCAGACCGCGAGGTCGTGGCGCCGCCATTTGTGGCGGTACTGGAATTCCGGCGTCTTCAGGTGATCGAACAGATAGCGCAGGATGTGGTCGCTCTCGCGCCGGTCGATGCCCTTGATGCGGGTCGTCATCGACTCGTTGACGAACAGCCCCTTGCGGCCGCTGACCGGGTGGGTGCGCACCAGCGGGTGCAGCGCCGGGGTGTAGGTGTTGCGCACCTCGCGCAGATGCGCCACGTCCTCCGGCCGCCTGTACATGTCCGGCCGCTCGGTCTCGCTGTAGGGCTGGTAGGTGTCGTGATAGGCCCACAGTCCGCCGAGATAGGCCCGCATGCGGTCCGACAGCCCGTCCCAGGCGGCCATGCCGTTGACCCAGATCGTGTCGCCGCCGATCGGCGGGATGTCGTGGGCGTAGAGCACGGTGCCCATGGTCGGAGTCGGCGTGCCGACGAAATCAGTGTGCCAGAGGTCCTTGGTGACCGAGGGCGGGTTCTTCGCGTCGTATTCTAGGATGTCGATCTCCGGCACCTCCTTCGACTTGGTGAAGGCCGACATGGCGGAGGGCTGCGGCTCGCCGAACATGCGCGCGAAGGACACCTCCTGCTGCGGCGAGATGTCCTGGTCGCGGAAGACGATGACGACGCGGTCGATCAGCGCGGCGTGGATTTCCTCGAACTGCCGGTTGCTCAACGGCTTCGACAGGTCGACGCCGGAGACGATGGCGCCGCAATTGGCGGACATCTTCTCGGCCGTGATCGTTTCGTAGGTCATGGCTATCTCCCGGATCCGCGTAGAGGCCCGCGCGGATTATCGACGGGGCCGAGCTTGCCACAGGTGGCGCGAACGTGCACGCGCCGTTGCGGGCCGTCCGATCACCCGGCGAGAGCGCGCGAGGGCTTTCCAGGCGGGCCGCCAGACGCCATCTGCTGCGGGCACTGGCGGGGCGGCACATGACGGGGGACATGGCGGGCGCAACGGCGGCCGGTTTGCGCGGGCGGATCGCCCGCTTCATCGAGGCGCCGCGTGCGCAGCAGGCGATCCTCGCCGTCATCGTCCTTAACGCGGTCACGCTGGGGCTGGAGACCTCGTCCAGCGCCGTGCATACCGCCGGCGGCCTGATACTCGCCCTCGACCGCGGCGCGCTGGCGATCTTCGTGGCCGAACTGGCGGCCAAGCTCTACGCCCGGCGCGGCGCCTTCTTCCGCAGCGGCTGGAGCGTCTTAGACCTCATCGTCGTCGGTATCGGACTGGTGCCGGCGAGGGGCGGCTTAACCGTGCTGCGCCTCGTCTCGGGCGTGCCCAGCATGCGCAAGGTGGTGCAGGCGCTGCTGGCGGCCATTCCCGGCCTCGGCTCGATCATTGCCCTGCTCGGCCTCGTCTATTACGTCGCCTCGGTGATCGCGACGAAGCTGTTCGGCACGAGTTTCACGGAGTGGTTCGGCAGCGTCGGCGAAAGCGCCCCTTCGCTGTTCCAGATCATGACGCTTGAAAGCTGGTCGATGGGTGTCGTGCGGCCGGTGATGGAGGTCTACCCGCAGGCCTGGCCGTTCTTCGTCGCCTTCATCCTGCTGGCCAGCTTCGCGGTGCTCAACCTGTTCATCGCCATCATCGTCAACGCCGTGCAGGGCCGGCACGACGCCGAGCTGCGCGAGGCCGCGGACAAGGCCAGCGACCTCGCCGCTCTGCGTAGCGACGTCGCCCGGATCGAGGCGATGATGCGCGAGCGGCGCTAGCTCTTCTCCGGCGGGCGAATCATGCGGCCGAGATCGGCGCCGGCGCAGATGTGGACGTGGAAATGCGGCACTTCCTGGCGGGCGTCGCGACCGTGGTTGGCGAGCAGGCGGTAGCCGTTCCTGTCGACGCCGAGCGCCCGCGCCGTCTCTCCCACAGCGCGCCAGAAGCCGGCGATCTCGGCATCGCCGGCGCGGTCGTGGAAATCGTCCGAGGACACGTACGACCCTTTCGGGATGACCAGCACATGAACCGGCGCCTGCGGCGCGATGTCGTGGAAGGCCAGCGCGTGCTCGGTCTCGTGCGCCTTGCTGCAGGGAATCTCGCCGCGCAGGATGCGGGCGAAGATGTTGGTCGGGTCATAGGACATGCCCGCACCTTCCTCCTGTCGTCTCTTCATGCCTTGTCCCCCGCCGGCCAGCGCGCGACGGCGAAGATCCATAATGCTACGAGGTTGACGAACGGAACGATGAACAGGACGGTCCACCAGCCACTATGCCCGGCCCGTCGCAGGATCAGCCACGACGGGATAGCGATCACTGCCGAATAGAAGATGACGATCAGCCCGCGCCACATACTGAACGTGGCCATTGCCCTTCCCCAGCCGTAAATGCCTTCCGACTACCCCTTGCCGCGGCTCGCCTTCTCGTCGAGGCCCGATGTGCCCTCGCGGCGCGCCAGCTCGGCCCAGACATCGGCCGGGGCGACGCCGCGCTCGGCCCACAGCACGACGAGGTGGTAGAGCAGGTCGGCGCTTTCGCTGGCGACGCGCTCGGGCGCCTCGCCCATGCCGGCTATGACCGTCTCCACGGCCTCCTCGCCGAGCTTGGCAGCGATCTTCGCGCGGCCCTGCGAGAACAGCTTAGCGGTGTAGGAGCTGTCGGCGGCGGCGGCGCGCCGCGACAGCACCGTCGCATGCAGGCGGTCGATCACGCTGGCGTCGCTCATGCCGGCCTCCGGTCGATGGGGCGCACGGGCACGCCGGCCCGCGCCATGTGCTCCTTCGCCTGCCTGAGGCGGAAGGTGCCGAAATGGAAGATCGAGGCGGCCAGCACGGCCGAGGCGTGGCCCTGCTTGACGCCCTCGACGAGATGGTCGAGCGTGCCGACGCCGCCCGAGGCGATGACCGGCACGGTCACGGCGTCCGACACGGCGCGCGTCAGCGCCGTATCGAAGCCGGCGCGCGTGCCGTCGCGGTCCATCGAGGTGAGCAAGATCTCGCCGGCGCCCATCGCCGTCATCCGCCGCGCCCACTCTACCGCGTCGAGACCCGTGGGGTTGCGCCCACCATGGGTGAAGACCTCCCACCCGCCCGGCGCCGTCGCCTTGGCGTCGATGGCGACGACGATGCACTGGCTGCCGAATTTTCGCGCCGCCGCGCCGACGAAGTCGGGATTGTGGACCGCCGCGGTGTTGATCGACACCTTGTCGGCGCCGGCCATCAGCAGGCGGCGGATATCGCTCTCCGTGCGCACGCCGCCGCCGACGGTGAGCGGCATGAAGCAGGCCTCGGCGGTACGCGCCACCGCGTCTAGGATGATGCTGCGATTCTCGTGGCTCGCCGTGATGTCTAGGAAGGTCAGCTCGTCGGCGCCCTCGCGGTCGTAGATGCGCGCCTGCTCGGCCGGGTCGCCTGCATCGACGAGGTCGACGAAGTTGACGCCCTTGACCACGCGCCCGTCCTTGACGTCGAGGCAGGGGATGAGGCGGACCTTGAGCACGTCTTCTACTCCGCCAGCAGCGCCAGGGCCTCGGCCAGCCCGACGCGCCCGTCATAGAGTGCGCGGCCGACGATGACGCCCTCGATGCCCGACGCCGCGGCAGCCATCACGGCGCGGATGTCGTCGAGCGAGCCGATGCCGCCCGAGGCGATGACCGGCACGCCGCAGGCGCGCGCCAGCGCGTCCGTGGCGGCGACATTGGCGCCGCCGAGCGCGCCGTCGCGCTCGATATCGGTATAGACGATGGCGGCGACGCCGGCATCGGCCATGCGGTGCGCCAGCTCGATCACCTCCATCTCGGTCGCCTCGGCCCAGCCCTCAACCGCGGCCTTGCCGTTGCGCGCATCGATGCCGGCGGCGACGCGGCCGGGATGCGCCCGCGCCGCCTCGCGCACCAACGCCGGGTCGCGCACCGCCACCGTGCCGAGGATGACGCGCGCAATGCCGGCGTCGAGCCAGCCCTCGATGCCGGCGCGGTCGCGGATGCCGCCGCCGAGCTGCACCGGCAGCGGCGCCACGGCGGCGAGTATGGCGCGCACTGCGGCTCCGTTGACCGGCTGGCCGGCGAAGGCGCCGTCGAGGTCGACGACATGCAGCCATTGCGCGCCGGCGCACGCGAAGCTCGACGCCTGCGCCGCGGGGTCGTCGCCGTAGACGGTCGCCTGCGCCATGTCGCCGCGCAGCAGGCGCACGCACTGGCCGCCCTTGAGGTCGATGGCCGGGTAGAGGATCACGACGAGGCCTGCAGGTCTTTGTAATAGTAATAGCCGGCGACGTAGCGGCCGCCGACACGGGCAGAGCGCGGATGCACGCCCCACCGCACATAGCCGCTGGCGGCGAAGATTTCGATGGCACGGGATTGCGTCTCGCGCACGTCGAGGTTCAGCACCGCGTAGCCCTCGCGCCGCGCATCCTCCTCGCAGGCGGCGAGGATGCCGGGGGCAATTCCGTAGCCGCGCGCCCAGGGGGCAACGAAGAAGGTCGTCGCCGTCACCGAATAGGCGTGCGCCTCCTGCGTCTCGCGCGGCCGGTTGAGCTGGGCCGAGCCGGCGATGACGCCGTCCAGCCGGCCGATGATGACGGTGCGGCCCGGCACCAGCAGGGTGCCGCGCCAGTAGGCCTCCATCACGTCGCGTCGCGGCGGCGTCAGCCAGCCGAAGCCGCCGCCCTCGCGGATCGCCGCGTCGGCGGCGTCGCACAGGTCGGCGAGGTCGTTGCCGCGGAAATCGATCAGCCGCTCGACGCGCGTCTCGGCCATGCAATGTCCTTACGGCCGCCAGAGCAGGAAATCGGCGATGAGGCGCAAGCCGACCTCCTGGCTCTTTTCCGGGTGGAACTGCGTGCCCACGAGGTTGTCGCGGCCGACGACCGCGGTGACGGGGCCGCCATAATCGGTGGTCGCCAGCACATGCGACGGATCGAGCGGTACGAACTGGTAGGAATGGACGAAATAGGCGTGCGGCGCGGCAGCGCCCTCGATGCCGGCGAGCACCGCGTGGCGCGGGCCGCGCGGGCGCAGCTCGTTCCAGCCCATATGCGGCACCTTGAGGCGCGCATCGCCCGGCTGCAGCGCAACCACCTCGCCGGGAATCCAGCCGAGGCCCGGGGTGACGCGATGCTCCAGGCCGCGCGTCGCCATCAGTTGCATGCCCACGCAGATGCCGAGGAAGGGGCGTCCCTTCTCCTCCACCGCCGCGCGCAAGGCCGGCACCATACCGTCGACCGCTTCGAGGCCGGCATGGCAGTCGGCAAAGGCGCCGACACCCGGCAACACGATGCGCGCGGCGCGCGCGACCGCGTCCGGATCGGCGGTGACGACGATGCGCAGGGCGAGGCCGGCATCGGCGGCGGCGCGCTCAAACGCCTTTGCCGCCGAGCGCAGATTGCCCGAGCCGTAATCGATAATCGCCACCGTTTCCATGCCGCCGATGTCCGTGCCCTGCGTCCTCGTCCCTCGACAGGCTCAGGATGAGGATGCAGGGTAATGCCGCACCAGGGACGCCTCACCATGAGCTTCCTCACCCTGAGGAGCCGCCGCAAGGCGGCGTCTCGAAGGGCGACGGGCGAGGCAGCCCGGCGCGATTGCCACCGGCTGCTTACCGCGCCGTGCCGGGCGGCGTCGAGAGCCAGCGCCGCTCGGCTTCGTCGAGGCTGCTTGCATCGACCGTGGCGCGCTCGCGCCAGCCGCGCGCCGCCAGCGCCATGCGGCGCAACTCGCTGCCGGCGAGGCCCAGCGCCACCCGCCAGGCGAGCCCGGCGGCGGCCGACGCATCGGGCGTCACCCCCAGCAGCGCGGCGCCGACGAACAATGCCAGCTCGACCGCCAGCAGGCCCGCCGCCACGAGCCCGGCGGCGTGCCACAGGGCCCAGAGCGGGCCGCACAGAAGCGCGCCCAGGGCAAAACCCTCGGGCACCAGCACGGCATCGGCGTCGCGCGCTGCCGAATATGGCCGCTCCATCACCGTCCAGGCTGTCATGGCGCGGGCCTCCGGGTGAAGCGCAGGCGCAACTCGGTCGGGCGGAACAAGCGCAGATCGGCGACGAAGCTTTCCTTGCGCAGGAAGCCGAGGTCGCGCTTCGTCACCGGGCCGACGAACATCAGCTTGTGGCTGACGCTGTAGCGCGCGCGGGCGAGGCCGAACACCTTCTGCAGCACGTAGAAGGTCAGATAGTGGTTGTCGACGACGGCGCGCACAGGCGCGTCGGAGCGGGCGACGACGTTGATCAGGTCGAGGTTGAACAGCTTGTCGCCATTGACCGGCGAATGCCGGTCCGGCCCGTCGGAGAAGACGAAATCGTAGGGCCGGTCGGGCAGGCTTTCGTAGCAGACGCCACGAAAGCATTTGTAGAAGCCGTCGGTCTTCGGGCTGTGGACGAGATCGACGATGGCGGCCACCTCCTGCGGCAGGCGCGCGCGCGCGACCTCGAGCCAGGCCGGGTCGTCCTCCATCGAGGTGACGCGGCCGGGCAGCGCCTTGTCCTCGCGCGCATTCTCCAGCAGGGCGGCGGCGAGCACGACGGTCGAGATGCCGGTGCCGCATTCGAGGATCTCGCGCGGGCGCTGCGCGCGCACCTGCTGCCACAGCGTCAGATAGTCCGAATAGGACGCGCCCGTCACCGCGCTGCCGGCGGCGGCGCGTTCGAGCAGGGCCCAGAGGGCCGGCATGGCGCGCAGCGTCGCCTCGGCGTCGCGCTCGCGCGCGGCCACCATGCGGTCGGCCAGCCGCTTGCACAGCCGCGCCCGCGGCCCGAAGGAATCGGCCGGCACCTGCGTCGGGGCGGCGCCGGGGGCGCCGCCGGGGCGCCTGATGTCGGTGGGGGAGGTCACGGTCGCACGCCGCCCCGCCTCTCCCTCACCCCCCCCCTCCCCGTCGCTGCGCGCCGCCGAGCGTGCCCTTGGTCGACGGGACGCTGCCGTCGCGGCGCGGGTCGCGTTCGACCGCCATGCGCAGCGCCCGGGCGAGGCCCTTGTAGGCGCTCTCGACTATGTGGTGGTTGTTGTCGCCGTAGACCGTCTCGACATGCAGCGTCACGCCGGCTGACTGAGCGAAGGCCTTAAACCATTCCTGGAACAGTTCGGTATCCATCTGGCCGAGCTTGTCGCGCGAGAACTTGACCCGCCAGACGAGGCCCGGCCGGCCGGATATGTCGAGGGCCACCCGGGTCAGCGTCTCGTCCATCGGCACCAGCGCCTCGCCCCAGCGATGGATGCCGGCGCGGTCGCCCAGCGCCTTCGCCACGGCCTCGCCGACGACGTAGCCGGAATCCTCGGCGGTGTGGTGGAAATCGATGTGCAGATCGCCCTTGGCCCGCACCGTCAGGTCGATGAGGCTGTGGCGGGCGAGTTGTTCCAGCATGTGGTCGAGGAAGCCGATGCCGGTGGCGACGTCGTAGTCGCCCTTGCCGTCCAGCGCCACGCGGGCGCTGATCTCGGTCTCGCGGGTGCGCCGCACCACCTCGGCCGTGCGTCCGGTCGCGGCCGGCTTGCGGCGCTTCGTCGGGGCGGCCATGGCGCCCATCTCCTCGGTTCGCGCGGGCCACGGCCCGCCTGCCTCGTGCACTGGGTGCCGATATAGCAGCGCCCGCCGCGGCGCGCCAAGTTTGGCGAAAATCGCTGCGGCGCGGGATTGCCCCCGGCCCGTCGGCTGTTACAACGGGATCGACGGGCCGATCGGGTAGTCAAGGGCAGGGGTATGGACGATTCTTCGGTGCGCCGGTTCAAGGCCGGCCAGTTGCTGTTCGCCCCCGGCACACCGGGCGACAGCGCCTTCCTGCTGGTCGTCGGGCGGGTGCAGCTCACCGGGCCCGGCACGGCCGCCGACGATTTGCTCGGCCCCGGCGACGTGGCCGGCGAGGTCGGCCTGCGGACCGGGGGGCCGCACCGAATCGGCGCCGTCGTCGTCGAGCCGGTCGAGGCCTGCGCCGTAGCCCGCGAGACGCTGGCCGAGACGGCGGATCGCCCGCGCACGCGCCTCGGCGCGGAGGCGGAGGACCCGCGCGCATCGCGGGGCTGGAGCCGTCTGTTGCTGGTGCCGGAGGACGGGCGCAGCAAGGCGCGCTTCCGCGAGATCGGGGTCGCCGCCCCGCCCTTCCGCATCGGCCGGGTACTGGGCCGGCCCGAGGGGCCGCCCTCGGTGACCGTCGATCTCGCCCTGCCGGACGATAAACCTTACGGGTTCTCGCGTGTGCATTTCTCGATCGAGGAGACGGTGGACGGCCCGGTCGTGCGCGACGGGTCGAGCCATCTCGGCACCGAGGTCAACGGCGTGCGCATCGGCAACACCGCGCCGCGCGATACCACGCCGCTGCAGCCGGGCGCCAACCTGATCGTCGCCGGCCGCGCCAACTCGCGCTTCCGCATGGTGCTGACGGTCGAGGGGTGGCCGGCCCGCCGGCGACGCTTGATCGCCAGCGTCCGGTTGCCCACATTCCGGGGGCCGGCGGCGTTCCGGCCGCCCTCTGGACGGAAAGCGAATTCAGCGACATGGCAGCAGCCGATACAGCGTGGCACGGCACGACGATCCTGTCCGTGCGCAAGGGCGGACGCGTGGTCGTCGCCGGCGACGGGCAGGTCAGCATGGGCGCGACCGTGGTCAAGGGCACCGCGCGCAAGGTGCGCCGCCTCGCCAACGGCACGGTTCTGGCCGGCTTCGCCGGCGCCACGGCCGACGCCCTCACTTTGCTCGAGCGCCTCGAGGGCAAGCTCGAACAGCATCCCGGTCAACTCGTCCGCGCCTGCGTCGAGATGGCCAAGGACTGGCGCACCGACCGCTATCTGCGCCGTCTCGAAGCGATGATGGCGGTGGCCGACGTCGAGCGTTCGCTGGTGCTGTCGGGCAATGGCGACGTGCTGGAAACCGATGACGGGCTGATCGGCATCGGCTCGGGCGGGCCCTATGCGCTGGCCGCCGCCCGCGCGCTGCTCGACCGGCCGGAGATGGACGCCGAGGCGATAGCGCGGCGCGCGCTCGGGATCGCCGCCGGCATCTGCGTCTACACCAACACCAATGTGACGGTGGAAATCCTGTGACCAGTTTTTCGCCGCGCGAGATCGTCTCCGAACTCGACCGCTACATCGTCGGCCAGGCCGACGCCAAACGCGCGGTCGCCGTCGCGCTGCGCAATCGCTGGCGCCGCCAGCAGCTGCCCGAGGAGCTGCGCGAGGAGGTGCTGCCGAAGAACATCCTGATGATCGGCCCGACCGGCGTCGGCAAGACCGAGATCGCACGCCGCCTGGCGAAGCTCGCCAACGCGCCCTTCCTCAAGGTCGAGGCGACCAAGTTCACCGAGGTCGGCTATGTCGGCCGCGATGTAGAATCGATAGTGCGCGACCTGGTCGAGCAGGCGATCCTGCTGACTCGCCAGGCACGCCGCAAGGACGTGGCGGCGCAGGCCGAGATCAATGCCGAGAAGCGCGTGCTCGACGCGCTGGTCGGCGCCGCCGCCAGCGAGTCGACCCGCCGCGCCTCCCGCGACAAGCTGCGGGCCGGCGAACTCGACGACAAGGAGATCGAGGTCGAGGTCGCCGACAGCGGCGGCCTGCAATTGCCGGCCATGGACATCCCCGGCATGCCCGGCGCCCAGATGGGCCTGATCAATCTCAACGACGTGCTGGGAAAGGCCTTCGGCGGCAGCCGCAAGAAGCAGCGCCGGATGAACGTGTCCGAGAGCTTCACCGTGCTGATGGCCGAGGAGAGCGACAAGCTGCTCGACGACGAGAGGGTGGTGCGCGAGGCGCTGAAATCGGTCGAGGATGACGGCATCGTCTTCCTCGACGAGATTGACAAGATCTGCGCGCGCTCCGACCGCGTTGGCGCCGACGTCTCGCGCGAGGGCGTGCAGCGCGACCTGCTGCCTCTGATCGAGGGCACGACCGTCGCCACCAAGCATGGCGCGGTGAAGACCGACCACATCCTGTTCATCGCCTCGGGCGCCTTCCACCTCGCCAAGCCGTCGGACCTGCTGCCCGAGCTGCAGGGCCGCCTGCCGATCCGCGTCGAGCTGAAGGCGCTGGGACGCGAGGATTTCGGCCGCATCCTGCGCGAGCCGGAGAACAGCCTGATCAAGCAGTACGTGGCCCTGCTGGCGACCGAGGGCATGACGCTGGTGTTCACCGAGGACGCCATCGACGCCGTCGCCGCACTCGCCGCCGACATCAACCAGGCGGTCGAGAACATCGGCGCGCGCCGCCTGCACACCGTGCTGGAGCGGCTGCTGGAGGAGGTGTCCTACACGGCACCGGACCGTGGCGGCGAGACCGTCACCATCGACGCCGCGCTGGTGCGCGAGCGTGTCGGCGAGCTGGCGAAGAACGCCGATCTGAGCAAGTTCATCCTGTAGGGCGATCGTCGTAATCCCGCGCCGTCGCGCGCTCCGGCGGCCGTCAGCCGGCGAAGGAGTCGCGCAGGCCCGCGGCAGCGAAGTCCAGCGCCTCGAAGGCGGCGTCGATGTGGCCGCCCCAGGACAGGAAGGCGTGGGTATAGCCCTCGAAGTTGCGGTGCCGGGCCGGTACGTCGGCGGCGGCAAGGTCGCCGGCCGTAGGCGGCGCCCTCGTCGCGCAGCGGATCGTGGCTGGCGGTGACGCGGGTCGCCGGCGGCAGCCCGCCTAGGTCTTCCGCCCGCGCCGGAGAGGCGCGCGTGTCGCGCCATGGCGCCGGATCGGAAATGTACAGCGCGCGGAACCGGTCCATCATAGGGCGGGTGAGGAACGGGCCTTCGTCGTTCTCGGTATAGGAAGGCGTGTCAAAGACCATGCTGGTCGCCGGAAACAGCAGCAGCTGGTGGGCCAAGGCGGGATCGCCCGCATCGCGCGTCTGCTGAGCCGCCACCGCTGCCGGCCCGCCGCCGGCGCTGTCGCCGCCGACCGCGACGCGGCGCGGGTCGATCCCAAGCATCGCGGCATTGTCGCGCACCCAGCGCGTCGCCCAGAGGCAGTCGTCTACGGCAGCCGGGAACGGGTATTCCGGCGCACAGCGATACTCGACCGAAATCACCACCGCGCGCGCCGCATTGGCTAGGTGACGGCACTGCGGCTCGACCGTCTCGTGACCGCCGATGACCCAGCCGCCACCATGGAGGAACAGCAGCGCCGGCAGGGCTTCGCCGGCCCCTGCGCCGGCCGGCACCAGCACGCGCAGCGGCACGGCCCCCCCCCCCGGCCCGGCGGGGAAGATATCCTCGACCCGGCCCATCGGCAGCAGCGGCTGGTTGAGGCGCCGGAAGCGCTCGCGCTCATCTCCCACAGCTTCGGGACGGCCATCAGCGCGACGACGCGGAGCATCTGGGGGTGCAGCGGCGGGCGGGCCCTCGGATTCTCCGGCGGTTGGCGAGGGCGGCGGGCCGGCCTAAAGTCTCGCCGCCCTGAACGGGCGTTCAGCGAGGAGGAAGGCCAGGATGCGCATCCCGAGGCAGATCATCGACATCTCGATGGCGCTCGACAACGAGACCGTCGTCGACCCGGACATCATGCGGCCGAAGATCGAGTACGTCGATCACAAGGCCAACGCCCGGACCATGTCCGACTTCTTCCCCGGCATGAAGCCTGAGGATCTGCCCGACGCGCAGGGCTGGGCGTGGGAGAAAATACAGCTCACCACGCATAACGGCACGCATGTCGATGCGCCCTACCACTACCATTCGCACGACAAGCACGGGAACCGGATGAACACCATCGACGAGATGCCGCTCGACTGGTACTTCCGCCCGGCCATCAAGCTGACCTTCCGCGACAAGCCCGACGGCTACATCGTGCAGCCGAAGGACGTCGAGGCGGAACTCAAGCGCATCGGCCACACGCTGCGGCCGCTCGACATCGTGCTGGTCCACACCAACACGCCCGACTACATCGGCACGCCCGAATATCTGACGCGCGGCATCGGCATGGGCCGCGAGGCGACGCTCTGCCTCACCGGCCAGGGCGTGCGCGTGACCGGTATCGACGCCTGGGGCTGGGACGCGCCCTTCGCCTTCGCCCGCCCGCGCTACGAGAAGGACCACGACGCCCGCAAGGTGTGGCAGGGCCACTGGGCCGGCATCGAGCAGCCCTATTGCCACATGGAGAAGCTGCAGCACCTCGAGAAGCTGCCCGACACTGGCTTCTGGGTCGCCTGCTTCCCCTGCAAGATCAAGGCGGCGTCCGGCGGCTGGACCCGCGCCGTGGCGATGCTGTTCGATTGAGGAACGCGAGGTACGGTTCTGCGGTTCGGCGTCCTCGTCCTTCGGCAGGCTCAGGATGAGGACGCTTGGTAAGGTCTGTGGGCACGACAGCAGCCGTGCAAACGCCCGGTCATTCCCAATGTCCTCGTCCTGAGCCTATCGACGGACGGGTACACGCCGAGGCGGCCCTACGGCTCCCGTGGCGGGCGCGGGGGTGGACGGCCCGGCGTAGCGCCAATCCCTGTAGCACTCCGCGGCGCGCGCGGTCGCTGGCGCGCGTCCGGGGCGGCGCCGGCGAGCCTGCCGATTTGCGCGCGCATCGCCTCGGCGTCCCCGGGCGCCAGGCGACGGATCGCGGCGGCCAGTTCGTTGGCCAGCAACGTGTGCTGCGGCGCGAGGCCGGCGGTATCGACGACACCGCGCGGATGCGACAGCAGGGCCAGTCGCTGCATCTCCTCGTAATCGTCCCAGATCAGGTTGAAGTGCTCGCAGACCTGCGCCGCCAGCGCCTCGGAGGGACGGCCGCGATGGCCATGCCCCAGCGCCGACAGGTGGGCCGGGGTCAGCGCGAGATCGCCGGCCATGCGCTTGAGCGACACGCCGGACGGCGGCGCAGCAGGACGTAGAGCGCCCCGTCACCGCCATGGTCGGGCCGCGCCGGCGCGGTCGACAAGACGAGGGCGGCGAGCGGCGGCTGGGTGAGCCAGTGCGGCACCTGGCGACGCAGCACGCCGCCGCCGCGCCCCCATTCGTCCGTAGTGCTGCGCCCCTTGCCGGTGATGACGAGGACGACCCGCCTGTCGTCTGCCGCCGCCCGTGTGACGAAGCCGACGAGGAGCCGGTAGGCCTGCTCCTGGAACTCGCCATGCAGGTCGAGCCGCGCTTCCGCCGGCAGGCGCCCGCGACGCAGCCGTTCGGCAGTGCGGCGATCCTGGCCAGGCGCTGCCGGCGCCGCGCCGGGAGCCAGCGCCGACGGTACGACTTTGGTTATACCGGTTGCCATACCGGGCTTTCGGGGGTGCTGAGAATTCTTGGCAATCAGTTGCGATTCAACGATAGCCGGGCGGGAGTGCGCGGTGCGCTTGCGGACCTTCAGCGGCCTGACCTCGGCCAGCGCGCGGCGGAACAGCTCCGGCCCGTCGTCGGCGCTACCGGGGGCTCTGGCCCCGCGCCGGTCACGCCCTGCCGCCATCGCCCGCCGGCGCTCCCTAGCCGACCAGGACGATGTGCAAGCGGCGCGGGCCATGCGCCCCGAGCAGCAGGGTCTGCTGGATGTCGCCGGAGCGCGACGGTCCGGTGACGAGGTTGACGGTGCGCGGCAGGCGCGGCACGGCGCCGCCCATCTTGCGGCGGATGCGGTCCCAGACATCCTCGTAGGTGCCGACGACGCGGTCCGCCGACAATACCACGATATGCGTCTCGGGCAGGAAGTTCAGCGTCGAGGGATGCTCCTTGCCCGACAGCATGACCAGCGTGCCGGTCTCGGCGATGCCGGCGAAGGCCGAGGTGACGCTGACCTCGTCGCTTTCGGTCGGCTTGCCGCGGCGGATCGACAGCATGCCTGTCTCCGCCCACGGCGCCGCGTCGAGCGCCGGGTCCGGCGCCATCACCGCGCGCGCCGGCAGGTTCTCCCGGCGCAGGTAGTCGGCAACGGCGGCCGGCACGGAAGCCATGTCGGCGACTTCCGTCACCGTTGCCTGCACCGCCTCGGCGTAGTGCCGGAACAGATGGGCGAGGCCGCCATGGTCGGCGCCGGCGGTGCGCGCCGGCTGCAGGTTGCGCGGATGGGTGGCGAGCCGCGTCTCGGGCGCCTCGCGCTGCGCCCGCGTCGGCGCCCCGTCGCGTCCGAGACCGCGGCGGATGGCGCCGAGAATGGCGGCGCGAGACTTGGCGGTATCGGGGACCTCGGCGCTCATGGGCGCCCCCGTTTCTCGGCCCACATCGCCTGGAAGGTGCGGCCTTCCGGCGCCGGAAACTCGCGGTAGCGCGTCCAGCCGCCGGCCAGCGGCAGGCGGCGCAGCCGCCCTTTGCGCCCGGCCAGCCTGGCCAGCGCGCCCATGGCGAGGCCGGTGACGAAACGATAGAGCCGCGGCCGCGTGGCGAAGGCCGCCCACAGCTTCAGGCCCTGGCGCGCCGGGCGCGGCGTCAGCCCCTTGTCGAACTCGCGCTCGCGCCATTTGCGCATCATGCCCGGCAGCGGGATGCGCATCGGGCAGACCTGCTCGCAGCGGCCGCAGAAGGTCGAGGCGTTGGGCAGCGGTGCCGCATGCTCGATGCCGATCAGCGCCGGCGTAAGCACGGCGCCCATCGGGCCGGGATATACCCAGCCATAGGCGTGGCCGCCGACCGCCTGGTAGACCGGGCAGTGGTTCATGCAGGCGCCGCAGCGGATGCAGCGCAGCATTTCATGGAACTCGCCGCCGAGCATCGCCGCGCGCCCGTTGTCGAGCACGACGACGTGGTACTCCTCCGGCCCGTCGAGATCGTCGGCGCGGCGCGGCCCGGTCGACAGCGTGGTGTAGGTCGAGAATTCCTGGCCGGTGGCCGAGCGCGCCAGCACGCGCAGGATGGTCGAGGCGTCCTCCAGCGTCGGCACCACCTTCTCGAGGCTCGCCAGCACGATGTGGATGCGCGGCAGCAGCTGCGACAGGTCGCCGTTGCCCTCGTTGGTGACGATGATCGACGAGCCGGTCTCGGCGACGAGGAAATTAGCGCCGGTGATGCCGACTTCGGCCTCGAAGTACTTCTTGCGCAGGATCTCGCGCGCCTCGGTCAGCAGGGCCCGCGGCTCGGTCAGGTCGCGCGCCGGGTCGAGGCCGGTATGGGTCTCGCGGAAGCTCTTCTCGACCTGCGCCTTGGTCAGGTGGATGGCCGGGGCGATGATGTGCGACGGCGTCTCGTGGCGGATCTGGATGATGTATTCACCGAGATCGGTCTCGACCGGGCGGATGCCGTTGGCCTCGAGCATTTCGTTGATGCCGCATTCCTCGGCGATCATCGACTTGCCCTTGTTGACCGCCCTGGCCCCGGCGCGCTTGCACAGCGCCAGCACGATGGCGCGCGCCTCGGCGGTGTCCTTGGCCCAGTGGACATGGCCGCCGGCCTCGCGCGCCCGCCGCTCCCAAACCTCCAGATAGTGGTCGAGATTGGCGAGCGTGTGGTCCTTGATCGCCTTGGCCGCGTCGCGCAGCGCGTCGAACTCGGGCAAATTGGCGACGACGCGGGCACGGCCGGCGACGAACGTCCGGTCGCTGCCCGACAGCGCGGCGCGCAGATCGGCGTTGGCCAGCTCGCGCGTGGCATTGGCCTTGAAGTCGTGGCTGGTCGAGCCTTCCATGCTCAGGCCCCCTCGCCGCCGTCGCGCGCTTCGCCGATCGCCGGCCGGTCGGCCATGCCGGCCAGCACCTCGGCGACGTGGCGCACGCGCACCGCCGCGCCCTCGCGCTGCAGCTTGCCGGCCATGTTCATCAGGCAGCCCATATCGCCGGCCAGCAGCGTGTCGGCGCCGGTATCGACGATGGATTTGGTCTTGTTCGACACCATGCGGTCGGAAATGTCGGGGTATTTGACGCAAAACGTGCCGCCAAAGCCGCAGCAGACCTCCGCATCGGCCAGTTCGCGCAGATGCAGGCCGCCGATGCCGGCCAGCAGGGCGCGCGGCTGGGCCTTCACGCCCAGTTCGCGCAGGCCCGAGCAGGAATCGTGGTAGGTGACGATGCCGGCATAGTCGGCCGCCACGCGTTCGAGTTTCAGCACGTCGACGAGGAAGCCGACCAGCTCCCAGCTCTTCGCCGCCAGCGCCTCGGCGCGGGCCTTCCACGACTCGTCGGCGACGAACAGCTCGGGATAATGGACGCGCAGCATGCCGGCGCAGGAGCCGGACGGCGCCACTACGTAATCATAGCCCTCGAAGGCCGCGATCACGCCTTTCGCCACCGCCTGCGTGGTCTTGCGGTCGCCGGTGTTCCAGGCCGGCTGGCCGCAGCAGGTCTGGGCCTGCGGCACCTCGGCCGTGCAGCCGGCCTCCTCCAGCAGCTTCACCGCGGCGAAGCCGACGGTCGGCCGGAACAGGTCGACGAGGCAGGTGACGAACAATCCGACGCGCGGTCCGGACATGAACGGCTCCCGGCGCCGCCGGGCAGGCAGGAATGACGGGTGGAACGAGCGGCGCCGCCGGCCAATACAGCAGAGCGGCGCCTGCCAATCAATGGCTCCGGAAGGATCACGACAGCCTAAACGGAGGGTGAGCCCTGATAGGGAGGTCCGTCATCGCTTAGCTGTGCCTGAGGCAGCACAGCCAAATAATCCTCCATCTGAGAAAAATCGAGGTGTCCATTGTACCAAGCTTGGTCCGCTGCAAATAGTGCCCCTTCATAGCCGTCACGATCTTCGCGGATGCGCTCCGGCACAATTTTCCGGCCGGGCAGTAAGACACCGGAACGAACACATAAAAGAAAATAGCAGGCCGCCCGCGCTGTGCGCCCATTTCCTTCAATAAATGGATGGATCCAGTTTAGGCGCCACAGCCCATAAGTTGCTGGCTCTGTTGGCGGCCAAACGTACCCATTACTCCTGGACCGTGGAGATAAAGCGGTCCATCCAATCGTCCGCTTCATTAAAATGCGGGGGCTTGTGGTCGCCGACATAATACGGGCTCCCGACGAAAGCGCCCACCAAATTGGGATATATTTGCGACGGCCACATGGTTAAGCGCCAATGGCAAATAGTTATCAAATGAAACTGGCCCCCTTAAGAGGCCAATTTCAATACAGCTGGTCAGCAACTCGTGTTGTCGATTCAGATTCTGCTCTTGGATCCGGTCGTAAAGCTGCTGGTCTTCCTGTTCTTCATGTCTCGGCGCTCAAACAACGAACGTCTGTTGCAGTCTGGACTCACTCTTGGGAATTCTGTCCTCAGTCCTCAGCGTGGACCGATTGGTCGGCCCGATATGCCGCCCGATCGATGGAGCGATAGAGGGCGCGATATGACCGCAGATGGTGACGGTCAGCCCCCTCTATCCCGGCGAAGCGGTCGCCACCAGCGTCCAGTTGGGGTTCCGCGAGCGGGTGTTGCGGGCGAAGGTCCACATATCGGTGACGGTGGAAACCTTGCCCGGGTCGCCCTCGACGACAGCGCCCGCGCCGTTGCGGGTGACGTTGATCTGCTCCGTCACGAATTGCACGGTGACATAGGCGACGCGCGCCTCGACCGAGGCCTCAGCGATTTCCGTGTCGCGCACGCCGACCAGCGTCGTCTCCAGCACATGGCCGTCCTTCTCGCGGGCGGCGATGGCGGCGGCGAAATTCTCGAACACCTCGTTCGACAGCAGCGGGCGCAGCCTGTCGCGGTCGCCGTCGGCAAAGGAGGCGACGACCATCTCGAAGGCCGCACGCGCGCCCTCGACGAAACGCGCCGGATCGAAGGAGGGATCGGCGATCTGCACCTGGGTGATGCCGGCGGCGGCGGGGCCGGCCGGCGCGGTCGCTGCTGCCGGTTCGGCGGACGGCGCGGTGCGGTCGGGCAGGGCGACAACCTTGTCGTCGTCGCGCGCCTCGCGCGGGCCGGCGGGGCCGGGCGCGGGGCGGCGGGCGCCGTTGCCACGCGCGAAGGGGTCGCCCGGCGGCCGTTCGGTGCCGGTGCGGCGGCCGAGCACGCTGCGCAGCCGGTAGACCAGGAAGGCCGCGATCATGGCGAAGACGACGATTTCGATCAGAGAGTCCACGCGCCCACCCGTCCGTGCCGCCATTGGCACCGTTGCGCCCGGCATGCGGCCGGCAGGGTGGAGCCGGTCGGCATTCCGGGCTATCAGTGGCCTGCAACCATATCGGCGCCGCCGGATGAATGCCAGACGGCGCGCGCAGGAGTATTCGCGATCTTCGCCCTTTCCCTACATATGCAGCCATCGCGGCGGGAACAAGCATGGGTTTGATCGTCCTGCTCGGCATTCTCGCGCTGCCGCTGGTCGAGATCGCCGTCTTCGTCGTCGCCGGCGATGCCGTCGGCCTGTGGGCGACGCTGGCGCTGGTGGCGCTGGCGGCCGTCGTCGGGCTGGGCGTCGTGCGGCATCCGGGCGTGGCGACGCTGGCCAATGCGCGGCGCGCCGCCGCCGCGGGGCAGCCGCCAGCGGCTGCGCTGTTCGACGGGCTCTGCATCCTCGTCGCCGGCTTCCTGCTGATCCTGCCGGGCTTCGTGTCCGACGCGATCGGGCTCGCCCTGCTGCTGGCGCCGATGCGCCGCGTGCTCGGCCTCGCGTTGTGGGCGCTGCTGGCGCGCCACGGCACGATCGTCGCCGGCGGCGGGCGCGACGGTGCGGGTCCGCGCGGCGGCCCGCATGGCACTCCGGCTGGCGGCGGCCCGACCATCGATGCCGATGCCTGGGAGGTCGAGCCCGATCCGGCCGCGGATCCGCGCCGCCTGCCCGGCGGCCGGCCCGGCCAGCGCGACAAGGGGCCGTGATCCTGGTGCGGCACGGCCAGTCGGCGTGGAACGCCCTCTTCGGCGAGACGCGCGTCGATCCCGGCATTCCCGACCCGGCACTGACGGCGCTGGGCCGCGACCAGGCGTATGCGGCGGGGCGTCGGCTGGCCGCCGGCGCCGGCACGCGGCGCATCACCGCCCTGCTCGCCAGCCCCTACCGGCGCACGCTGGAGACGGCCGAGATCATCGCCGAGGTGCTCGGCGTGCCCGTGGCGATCGAGCCGCTGGTGCGCGAACGCGTGGCCTTTTCGTGCGACACCGGTTCGCCGCGCGCGAGCCTCGTGGCGCGCTGGCCGCACTGGGACTGGAGCCGCCTCGACACCGAGCGCTGGTGGCACGAATGCGAACGCCACGGCCCCGAAAGCGAGGATTCGGTGGCGGCACGCACGCAGGACTTCGTTGCCCGCATGCTCGGCCATGCGGCGCGCAGCGAGGTCTGCGTGGTCACGCATTGGGGCTTCATCCGCGCCATGACTGGCCGGGGCGTCGTCAACGGCGCGCTGGTGCCGTTCGATTTTTCCGCCGCGCGGCAGGGTCGCTTCGATCTGTAGCAGCGCCGTCCGGATGTTGTTGCCGCCACGGGTTCCGTGTTAGGCCACGCCGCGTCCGGGGGCCCTGATGGCAGACGGCCCGGCCAAACGAGGCGAGGCGATCGGCATGACCGACCCGCAGGCCGGTGCAGCGGCACCGGGTACGGACGCCCAGGCGGCGGCACAGGCCCCGGCCCTGACCGTCAACGGCCAGTACGTCAAGGATCTGTCCTTCGAGAACCCCGGCGCGCCGGCGACGCTGATGCAGGCCGGCCAGCGCGCGCCCAATGTCGCTGTGGCGATCGACGTCAACGCCCGCCGCATCTCCGACCTGACCTTCGAGGTCGCCCTCGCCATCCGTGCCGAGGGCAAGCACGAGGCGGCCACGCTGTTCATCGCCGAGATCGAGTACGCCGGCGTGTTCTCCATCGGCAAGCTGGTGCCGCAGGAATATGTCCAGCCGATCGTCCTGATCGAGGCGCCGCGCCTGCTGTTCCCCTTCGCCCGCGCCATCGTCTCGGACATGGTGCGCGACGGCGGCTTCCCGCCGCTGCTGATCCATCCGATCGACTTCGCCCAGCTCTTCCAGCAGCGTGCCGCCCAGGCGCAGCAGGGCCAGGTCCCCGCCGCCGCCGCGCCGCAGGCCGCGCCCGCGGGCGACGGCAAGGTCAAGTTCGAGCTGGAGTAGGCGTTACCCTCCTGACCCGTCGTCCCGGGCGGAGCGCCGCGGAGACCCGGGACCCATGAACACGGCTGAGCGACGTTTCCCGCCACCCGTGTTCATGGGTCCCGGCGCGCGGCCCCGCGGGCCTTGGCCGGGACGACGAGGAGGTTACGGCGTCAGTCCGGGGAACAGATCGATCCACTCGGGATTTTGTTCTTCGATGAGCCGAATCTTCCGGTCTCGCCGCCACCGCTTCATCTGCTTTTCTCGGCTGATCGCCGCTTCAATGCTGTCAGTGGCCTCGAGCCGCGCCCGCCGGTCCACGCCGTATCGCTTCGTGAAGCCCGGCGCCTCGGCGTGCTTGTGTTCCCAGACCCGGCGAACGAGGTCGCTCGTGACGCGACATAGAGCGTGCCGCGCCTGCCGCTGGCAAGCACGTAGACGTGGAAAGTCCGATCATTCGTCCCGAGGAATCATTAAGGCTCGTCGTCCCGTGCAAGGGCGCGTCAGCGACCGCGCCCGGGGCCCCGGGCCCCGGGTCCAGGCACACGGCCTTGCGGGTCTTAGCCGCGCCCGCCTACTTCCCCCAGACAGGGTCTTCCAGCGTATCGAGCAGCGCGGCATGGGCGGCGATCTCGGCCGCGCTCGGGGCATGCGCGCGGGCGGCGCGCACCTGACGCTCGACGAGCGCGGCGGCGTTGCGAACGCCGGCATTCGCCGCGAGTCCGAGGTCGGGCTGGCGGCCGCCGAGCAATTCCAGATAGACCGCCGCCAGCAGGCGGGCATCGACCAGCGCGCCATGCTGCTCGCGTTCCGCCAGGTCTATCTCGAAGCGCCGGCACAGCGCGTCGAGGTTGACCTGCGCGCCGGGAAAGCGCTTGCGCGCCAGCGCCACGGTGTCGGTCGCGCGGCCGACCGGCAGCGCCGGCTGGCCCAGCAGCGCCAGCTCGGCATTGATGAAGCGCATGTCGAATTCGGCGTTGTGGATGACCAGCGTCGAATCGCCGAGAAATTCGATCAGTCCGGCGGCGATCTTTTCGAACACCGGATGGTCGGCTAGGTACTCGGCCGACAGGCCGTGGATGCGGAAGGCCTCGTCCGGCATGTCGCGTTCGGGGCAGACATAGCTGTGGAAATGCCGGCCGGTCGGCATGTGATTGACCAGCTCGACGCAGGCGACCTCGACGATGCGGTGGCCGGCGGCGGGATCAAGCCCGGTGGTTTCGGTATCGACGACGATTTCGCGCATGGCGCCTGCCCGCTTCTTGGGGGTCGGCCCGCAGCGCGCGGATGAGGCGGGCGAGGGCGCACCAAGTATAGTGTTTGCCTAGGCCCGCCTCCACCACATAGTCGCCGCGGCGGCGCTTTTCGTGCTCCAGCACCTGGATAGCGCGAATGGCATCGAGGCGCGCCTGCGTCATGCCCGGGCGCGCCAGCACGCGGCGCGCCTGCACCTCCGGCGTGGCACTGACGACGATGACGGCATCGACGCGGCGCTCGCCGCCGGTCTCGTAGAGCAGCGGGATGTCGAGCACCGCGATGGGGGTGCCGGCGCGGCGCTGGCGGGCGAGGAAGCACCGCTCATCCTCGCGCACCAGCGGATGCAGCGCGCCCTCCAGCCGCCGCCGGGCTGCCTGATCGGCGAAGACGAGCGGGCCGAGCTTCGCGCGGTCGATGCGCCGGCCCCTCGAATCCTCGACCAGCGCCGGGGGAAACAGCGCGCCGACGGCGGCGACCGCCGCGCCGCCCGGCGCCATCAGGCGATGCACCGCGGCGTCGGCGTCATGCACCGGCACGCCGAGGCGGCGCAGCATCGCCGCCGCCGTCGACTTGCCCATGCCGATCGATCCGGTGAGGCCGAGGACGATCACCGCGCCTGCGCCTCCCGCGCCGCCAGCACCGCCGCACGCAGTTCGGCATCGACCGCCGGCGCCACGCCGAACCAGGAGGCGAAGCCCGCCTGCGCCTGCCACAGCAGCATGCCGAGCCCGTCGACGACGGGATTGCCGCGCGCCCGCGCCGCCGCGAGAAGGGCGGTTTCGAGCGGCGCGTAGACGATGTCGTTGACTACGGCGTCGGCGGGCAGCGCGGCGAGGTCGAGGTTGAGCGGCGCGGCGCCCGCCATGCCCAGAATCGTGGTGTTGACCAGCAGGCCGGCGCCGTCCAGCGCCGCGCCGCGCTCCGTCCAGGACGGGGCGACGACGCGCGCTATGCCGAAGGCGCGCGCGGCCTCGGCCAGAGCCATGGCGCGCGTAATCGTGCGGTTCACGATACGCAGCTCGTGGAAGCCGGCGCCGGCCAGCGCGTGGCAGACAGCGCGGGCGGCGCCGCCGGCGCCGAGGACCACGGCGACCGGGCGCGGCGCCGGCGGCCCGTTCTGGCGCAGGTTCTCGATGAAGCCGTAAGCGTCCGTGTTGCGCCCGTCGAGCCGGCCGTCCGTCCCGACGACGACCGTATTGACGGCGCCGATGGCCCGTGCGGCGGCATCGAGCGTGTCGACCAGCGCCAGAGCCGCTTCCTTGTGCGGAACCGTGAGGTTGACGCCCGCCCAGCCCTCTGGCGCCAGCCGCGCCAGCGCCGCCGGCAGCTCCTCCGGCCGCACGGGGATGCGCTCGTAGCTGCCGGCGATGCCGTGGCGGGCGAGCCAGTGGCCGTGCAGGGCGGGAGACAGCGAGTGGCTGACCGGCCCGCCCATGACGCCGGCCTTGCGCGGCTCGGTCTTCATGTCGCCGCCGCCGCGTGGCCGCGCAGGAAGTCGGGCGGCGGCAGCGGGGGCAAGCCGAGGATAGTCGGCCGGTCGCCGCGAATCTCGGCGAAGAGCTGGATGCCGGGCCCCTCGACGCGATAGGCGCCGACCGAGCCGAGCACGTCGGTGCCTGACGTGGCGAGATAGGCGTCGAGGAAGGCGTCGGAGAAATCGCGTATGGTCAGCTCCGCATGGCCACGATGGTGCCACAGCAGTGCCCCGCCGCGCGCCGCCGCGACGGCGGCATGCAGGCTATGGCGGCGGCCGCGCAAGGCCTGGAGCTGGCTGCGCGCCCGCGCCGAATCCGGCGGCTTGTCGTAGGCGCCGCCGGCGCATTCGAGCCCCCGGTCGGCGCCGATGACGAGGTCGCCTGGCCAGCGCCGCGCGACCTGTGTGGCCTTCAGCTCGGCCCGCGTCTCGGCGCTCTCCGTTGCCGGGGCGCCTTCGCCGGCAAGCGCGCGCTTGACCTCGTCCTCGTCCACGCGCGCCGGATAGACCTCGAAGGCGAGGCCCGCGCGCATAAGCAGGCCGGCGCGCGTCGGGCTGGCAGAGGAGAGCACCGGCGTCATGGGACGGGGGGATTGAGGCCGGTTCGATGGGCGTCGTAGAGACCGATGATCGCCGCCGCCGTCTCCTCGATCGAGCGGCGCGTCACGTCGATCACCGGCCAGCCTCGCGCCGAGAACAGCCGACGCGCGGTCAGCACTTCCTCACGCACGCGATCGAGATCGATATAGGCCGTCGGCCGGTCCTGGCGCAGCGCGGCGACGCGGGCGCGGCGGACCTCGACCAGCCGCTGCGGATCGGTCGTCAGGCCGACGATTAGCGAACCGGCAAGATGCTCCAGCTCGTCGGGCAGCGGCACGCCGGGCACGAAGGGGACATTGGTGGCCTTGATGCCGCGATTGGCGAGGTAGAGGCAGGTCGGTGTCTTCGAGGTGCGGGACACACCGACGAGGATGACGTCGCTGGAGGCGAGGTTGTCGGTGTGCTGGCCGTCGTCGTGCATCAGCGCCCAGTCCATAGCCTCGATACGGCGGAAGTAATTGGCGTCGAGGGCGTGCTGCACGCCGGGGCGATGGCTCGGCCGCGCATCGAGATAGGCGCCGAAGGCGCTGATGATCGGGTCGAGCACGGAAATGCATGGCGCGCCCAGGCGGCGGCAGCCATCGACCAGCCGCTGGCTCAGCGTATCGTCAACGATGGTGAAGATGACGAGTCCGGGATTGGCACGGATATCCTCGAGCGCACGGTCGAGGGCGTGCGGCGTGCGGGCCAGCGCCCACAAATGCTGCTGCGGGGCGATGCCCTCGAACTGGGCGACGCAGGCACGTGCGACCGACTGCACCGTCTCGCCGGTCGAATCCGACACGAGATGGAGGTGAAAGGTCGGGGGCGTGACGGCGCCGGCAGTCATTCTGTCGCTCTGCATTGGGCGGGATAACGGGGACAAGTTGTGGTGGCGGGGCCGTGTTCGCAGATTTGTGCCCGGCGGGCAATGACATTGTCACCGTTCTGGTCACATGTGGACTAGTTCATACCGGGATGGGGACAATCGATGTTCGATTGTGCACTGGGCAATTCCATGCCCGCAATTCGCTCAATCGGCGGACCAGTATCGCGCGGCAATCTCCCCATTTCATCCACGCCCGGGGAGATGCTTGTCCTGAATCTTAGGCAGCATGGCGGGCGACGTGGGCAGATAGTCCGTACCCGGGATTCACCGCACTGCTACAACCTCAGTAGGTTTCTTTAGAAAGATATTAATTGAATTGATTGTGTCCTCACAAGGCGTTGCCAAGGCATATTGCCGCCAGTCCCGGGACGCGGGACGGCCCTTGCCGGAGTGTTGCCCGTCGTGATGTTGCTCGATGTCCTGCGCGGTGGAAGGCGGCAGCCGCCGCCCGTCTGGCTGATGCGCCAGGCGGGCCGGTATCTGCCCGAGTACCGGGCATTGCGCAGCAAGACACCGGATTTCCTCAGCTTCTGCTACACGCCGCAACTCGCCGTCGAGGCAACGCTGCAGCCGGTGCGCCGGTTCGATCTCGATGCGGCTATCCTGTTCTCCGACATCCTCGTAGTGCCGGATGCGATGGGGCAACCGGTGAGTTTCGTCGAGGGCGAGGGGCCACGGCTAGAGGCACTGGCCGACAGCGCCGCAGTCGAGGCGCTGGGCGGCCTGCGCATCGACGGACGGCTGGCGGCGGTAATGGAGACGGTGGCTACGGTACGGGCGCACCTGCCGCGCGAGACGGCGCTTATAGGTTTCTGCGGTGCGCCCTGGACCTTGGCGACCTACATGGTCGAGGGCGGGCCGTCGCGCGATTTTGCTGCCGTGAAAGGCTGGGCGGTGCGCGATCCAGATGGGTTCGGCGTGCTGATCGACCGGCTGGTGACAGCGACGGTGGATCTGCTTACTGCCCAGGTTGATGCAGGCGTCGATGTCGTGCAGATATTCGATACTTGGGCGGGCGTGCTGCCGGCCTCGGGCTTCCGGCGCTGGTCGATCGAGCCGACGAAGGCGCTGATCGCTCGATTGCGGTCGCGGCATCCGGATATCCCGGTGATCGGGTTTCCACGCGGCGCCGGCGTCAATCTGCCGGAGTATGTGCGCGAGACGGGAGTGACGGCGGTCGGTCTCGATTCTGCGGTATCGCCGGCTTGGGCCGCGCGAGAATTGCTGGGACTCTGCGCAGTTCAAGGCAACCTCGATCCGGTCACGCTGCTGGCTGGAGGCGCCGCGATGGAGCGTGAAGTCGCTTCGATTCTCGGGGCACTGTCGGATGGTCCGTTCGTCTTCAATCTCGGCCATGGCGTGCTGCCGTCGACCCCGCCGGAGCATGTTGCGGCGCTGGTCGACCGGGTGCGCCGCCAGGCGAGTGCGGCGTGATGAAGACCGCGGTTGTGCTGTTCAATCTTGGCGGGCCGGACTCGCTGGTGGCCGTTCGCCCGTTCCTGTTCAACCTGTTCAACGACCAGGCCATCATTGACGCGCCGCAGCCGATGCGCCGGCTGCTGGCGAGCATGCTCTCCACGCGTCGGGAAAAATTCGCCCGGGCGAACTATGCGCGTCTCGGTGGCCTCTCGCCGTTGCTGCCAAACACCGAGGCGCAGGCGGCCTCCCTGAACGGCGCTTTGGACAATGCCGGACTCGGAGAGACGCGCTGCTTCGTCGCAATGCGTTACTGGCATCCTTTCATCGAGGATGCGGTGGTGGCGGTCGCGGCATGGCGCCCCGACCGCATCGTGCTGCTACCGCTCTACCCGCAATACTCGACCACGACCATGGGATCGTCGATGCGCGTATGGCGGAGCGCGGCCGAAAAGACAGGGCTGACCGCGCCGGCGACCCTGGCCTGCTGCTGGCCGGAGGCCGAGGGCTTCGTCGAGGAAATGGCCGGTCTAGTCCGGCGGTTGACGTACGAGGCGCGCGCGCATGGCGTGCCGCGCGTGCTGTTCTCGGCGCATGGATTGCCGAAGAAGGTGATCGCGCGCGGCGACCCGTATCAGTGGCAGGTGGAGCGCACGGCGGTCGCGGTGGCGGCGCGGCTGGGTGCGGGGACCGACTGGCGCATCTGCTACCAGAGCCGGGTCGGGCCGCTGGAATGGATCGGGCCGGCGACCGACGACGAGATCCGCCGGGCCGGCGCCGACGGCGTGCCGGTGGTGGTCGTGCCCATTGCCTTCGTCTCCGAGCATGTCGAGACGCTGGTCGAGCTGGATGTCGAATATGCCAAACTAGCCCGCCATGTCGGGGTGCCGGCCTGGTTTCGCGCGCCGACCGTCGATACGCGGCCGGCCTTCATCGCGGCGCTCGTAGGTACCGTGCGACAGGCGCTGGACAGTGGCGGCGCGGTCGCCGGACCCGGCGGGCGGCGCCTGTGCCCGCCCGACCGCACGCAATGCCCGTGCGCGCGGGAGGCCGCATGAGCGAGACCCTGTGGGCCGACATGCTGCCGTGGATCAAGGCGCTGCATATCTTCGCTGTGATCGCGTGGATGGCCGGGATGCTCTATCTGCCGCGTCTCTATGTCTATCATGTGGCCTCTGCGCCAGGCTCCGAGACCGCCACGACTTTCGTGGTCATGGAAAGGCGGCTGCTGCGCGGCATCATGAACCCGTCGCTGGTGATGGTCTGGGTGCTCGGCGGGCTGCTGGCCTTCACTCCGGGTCTCGCCGACTGGAGCGAGGGCTGGATCTGGGTGAAGCTCGCCTGCGTCGTCGTCCTCAGCGCGCTGCATCACCTGCTGGCGCGCTGGCGCAAGGATTTCGCCGCCGGCGCCAACCGGCACGGTGCCCGCTTCTACCGCATCGTCAACGAGGTGCCGGCGGTGCTGTTGCTGGCCATCCTTGCCATGGTGATGGTACGGCCGTTTTGAGCCCGGCGGGCGGTGAAGTGTGTTGACTTTGCCGGAACCCCCGTACTACATCAGCCGAAGGGTTGTCCGGCTCCCCACCGGAATCCCGCTCCCGCCCAGGGCCATCCGGCGATAACGCCGGAACCGGCCGCCCCGCCGCAGCATTTCCAAAGTGCCCTGAGCGTGGGCGTCACCGTTGGCCATCGCGGCGCGCCGGTCAGGCGCGCCCTGTTCCCTCCGACATAGCGGCAACCCACCATGCCCCTGCTCGATCTCGACCAGCCGGTACACCTTCAGGCCCTCAAGAAGAAGACGCCGGCGGAACTGCTCGCCATCGCCGAGGAGCAGGAGGTCGAGGGCGCCAGCACGCTGCGCACCCAGGACATGCTGTTCGCCATCCTCAAGGCGCTGGCCGACCGCGACGTGCCGATCTTCGGCATCGGCGTGCTGGAAGTGCTGCAGGACGGTTTCGGCTTCCTGCGCTCGCCGGAATCGAACTACCTGCCGGGCCCGGACGACATCTACGTCTCGCCGACCCAGGTGCGGCGCTTCGCGCTGCGGACCGGCGACACGGTGGACGGGGAGATCCGTGCGCCCAAGGACGGCGAGCGCTACTTTGCGCTGCTCAAGATCAACAACGTCAATTTCGACGATGTCGAGCAGACGCGGCATCGCATCAATTTCGACAACCTCACGCCGCTCTATCCCGACGAGAAGCTGACACTCGAAATCCCCGATCCGACGATCAAGGACCCGACCCTGCGGGTGATCGACATCGTGGCACCGCTGGGCAAGGGCCAGCGCGCGCTTCTCGTCGCGCCGCCCCGGACGGGCAAGACGGTGATGATGCAGAACATCGCCAAGGCGATCATGGCGAACCATCCCGAGGTCTACCTGATCGTCCTGCTGATCGACGAGCGGCCAGAGGAAGTGACCGACATGGCGCGCACCGTGCGCGGCGAGGTCATCTCCTCGACCTTCGACGAGCCGGCGACGCGCCATGTGCAGGTGGCCGAGATGGTCATCGCCAAGGCCAAGCGGCTGGTCGAGCACAAGCGCGACGTTGTCATCCTGCTCGATTCGATCACGCGCCTCGCCCGCGCCTACAACACCGTGGTGCCGTCGTCGGGCAAGGTGCTGACCGGCGGCGTCGACGCCAACGCCCTGCAGCGGCCCAAGCGCTTCTTCGGTGCCGCCCGCAACATCGAGGAGGGCGGCTCGCTGACCATCATCTCGACGGCGCTGATCGATACCGGCTCGCGGATGGACGAGGTGATCTTCGAGGAGTTCAAGGGCACCGGTAACTCGGAAATCGTGCTCGACCGCAAGCTGTCGGACAAGCGCACCTGGCCGTCGATCGACATCACCAAGTCTGGCACGCGCAAGGAAGAGCTGCTGCTGCCGCGCGACATGCTGTCGAAGGTCTGGGTGCTGCGCCGCATCCTGATGCCGATGGGCGTGACGGACAGCATGGAGTTCCTGCTCGACAAGCTGCGCCACACCAAGACTAACAGCGACTTCTTCGAATCGATGAACCAGTAGCGCTATCGGCAGGCTTCGTCGGCCATACTTTAGCTGGGCGTCAAGTTACTGGGTTTCCAATAGAAAACGGCCTGCCGCACTACTTGTATGGCCGGCCGCCATGCTTTTGGAAGCGCCCTACGGCAGCAATATGGTCGAGCCCGTGGTGCGCCGCGCCTCGAGATCGGCATGCGCCTTCGCCGCCTCGCTGAGCTTGTAGGTCTGGTTGATCTCGATCTTCACCGCGCCCTTCGCGACCACGTCGAACAGGTCGGCCGCGGTGGCCTCCAGCTCGTCGCGCGTGGCGTTGTAGTCGAACAGCATCGGCCGTGTGAAGAACAGCGAACCGCCCGCGGCGAGCTGGCCGCCCGCGATCGGGTCGGGCACGCCGGACGCATTGCCGAACGACACCAGCATGCCCAGGCGATGCAGGCATTTAAGCGAATCCGTCAGCGTCGCCTTGCCGACGCCGTCATAGACCACCGGCACGCCCTTGCCGCCGGTGATCTCCTTGACCCGCGCGACGAAGTTCTCCGTCCGGTAGTCGATGACGTGATGGCAGCCATGAGCCTTGGCCAGCGCCGTTTTGTCCTTGCCGCCGGCCGTGCCGATGACTGTAGCGCCGAGATGGTTGAGCCATTGCGACAGGATCAGGCCGACGCCACCGGCCGCGGCATGCAGCAATACCGCCTGCCCCTTCTCGACACGAAAGGTGCGCCGGCAAAGGAATTGCGCGGTCATACCCTTGAGCATCATGGCGGCGGCGACCTTGTCGTCGATCCACTTGGGCAGTTTCACGACGGTCTTCGCCGGCATAACCCGCGCCTCGGTGTAGCTGCCGACGGGCTCCGTGTAGGCGGCGTGGTCACCCACAGCGAAACCGCCGACGCCCGCCCCCACCTCCTCGACGATGCCGGCGGCCTCCATGCCGATGATGGCGGGAAGCTGCATCGGCCGCACGCCGGAACGCATGTAGACATCGATGAAATTGACGCCGATGGCGGTGTGGCGGATCCGGATCTCACCCGGGCCGGGCTTGCCGACCTCGATTGGCCCCCAGCGCATCTTGTCGGCGGAGCCGTGCTCATGGATACGGATGGCGTTGACCATTCATGTATTCTCCCTGTGGAATCAGTGCGTTGTGTCGAGAAGGCTGAACTGGACCGGGTGACCCTCCAACGCCAGAAGCGCGCGCTTGGCGCCGCCGCCGCCGGCGCCCAAATAGCCGCCGAGCCGGCCGCCGGCCGCGAGGATGCGAGGGCAGGGCACGATGATCGGCAGGGGATCGGCGCCGCAGGCGCCACCCCCGGCCCGCGGGGAGGAGGCGATATTGCGCGCCACCTCGCCATAGGTACGGGTTTCACCCCAGGGAATGGCGCACGTGGCGCGCCAGACCGCGCGGGCGTGCGCCGAGCCGCGGGGCGCGACCGGCGGGTCGAAATCCTTGCGATCCCAGGCGAAATAGGCAGCGAGTTGCTCGGCGGCCGGCTGTCCGCGCCGGCCTGCCAGTCGATCGCGACCGGGGCGCCATCGTCTTCGATGACGGCCAGGGGGCCGAAGGGGCTGAGCACGGTGAGAGCGCCGCTCATCGCGTCATTGCGCCAGCGCGGCGGCGAGCGCGGCCGGGTCGCGGAGCGGCAGAGAGCAAATCGGGCCACGGCAGACGAAGGCGGCGGCCGTGCCGTCGGCGGGCAGCTTGCCGGCGGCAGGGTGGTCGGAAGGCAGGACGCTGTCATCTGTCACCGACAGGATCAGGGCGGCCGGCAGGGGCGCCTGTCGGGCCGTCGCCAGCAGGGCGCGCCGGGTGGTGTCGTGGGCGCTTCCCGTGACCGCTACCTGCAGGGGATGTTGCAGTCCGTCATACGCGAGCAGCATGGTGGCGCACCCCAGGGGCGACCGCGCTATGTCTACGGAAAAGGCCGAGATCAGGGCCTCCGCAGCATCAAAGTATGGCCTGTGTCCGGTCAGGAAGTAGAGCCTGGACAGCACTTCCGCGAGGGTGCCGCTGCCGTTCGGGGTCGCGTTGTCGACGGCGGTGCGGGTGCGCGCGATGATGTCGCGCGCGTCGTCGGCGGTGAAGAAGTATCCGCCACCCCCGACGTCGCGGTAGTGGCGTTCGACGGTGGCGACCCAGGCGCGCGCGCGGTCGAGATAGGAGATTTCGCCGGTCGCCTCGTGCAGCAGGAGGGCCGCGCGCGCCATGTTGGCGTAGTCGTCGAGGGTCGCCAGGTTGCGTGCGCGTCCGGCGCGCCAGGAATGTTGCAGCCTTCCGTCGCCGGCATCGAGGGCGCGCAGGATGAAGGCGAAGGCCTCGCGCGCGGCGGCGAGCCAGTCGGGCCGCTCGAAGATGCCGGCGGCTCGGGCCAGCGCGGCGATCATCAGCCCGTTCCAGTCGGCCAGCACCTTGTCGTCGCGCGAGGGCGGGACGCGTTCGGCACGTTTTGCGAGCAATACGGCGCGGCAGCGCGCGAGGATCGCTTCATCCGTTTGGGTCTGCAAATCCGGCCGGGCGGTACGATTGAGGATTGCGCGGCCTTCCCAGTTGCCGGCCTCGTCGACGTCGTAGGCGGCGCGGAACAGCGCCGCGTCCGTACCGAGAAGGGCGTCGATCTCGGCCGCGGCCCAGACGTAGTAGCGACCTTCCTCGCCCTCGGAATCGGCATCCCAGGTGGCGGCGAAGCCCTGGCCGCCCGCGTCACCGGTGCGCAGGTCGCGCAGCACCCAGTCGCAGGTCTCCGCGACGCGGTTCGCCCAGAGCGGCTTGCGTGTGGCTTGCCACCCCTCGCAGTACAGCTCGACGAGCTGGGCATTGTCGTAGAGCATCTTCTCGAAATGCGGCACCAGCCAGGCATCGTCGGTCGAGTAGCGGGCGAAGCCGCCGCCGAGATGGTCGTAGATGCCGCCCTGCGCCATGCGGTCGAGCGAGACGGCGAAGAGACGGCCGAGAGGTTCCTCGCCGCTGCGCCGCCAGGCCCGCCACAACAGGCGCAGCGCCGGCACATTGGGGAATTTCGGGGCCTGGCCGATGCCGCCATGGACCGGGTCGATGGCGCGCGCGATGGCCCGGCCGGCCTCGACCGGCGCGTCGGCGGTCAGCGCGCCGCTTCCATGCGCGGCCGAACTCTGGGCGATTCCGTCGAGAAGGGCCGCGACATTGGTATCGACCTTGCCACGCTCGGTCTTCCAGACTTCCGACACGCGCCTCAGCACGTCGGGAAAGGCGGACCTGCCCCAGCGGGCCGTCGGCGGGAAATAGGTGCCGCCCCAGAACGGCTTGCCCTCGGGCGTGCAGAACATGGTCAGCGGCCAGCCGCCTTGCTCGCCCATCAAAGCGAGGGCGGTCTGGTAAATCGTGTCGAGGTCCGGCCGTTCCTCGCGGTCGATCTTGATGTTGACGAACAACTCGTTCATCACCGCGGCGATGGCGGGATCCTCGAAGCTCTCATGCGCCATCACATGGCACCAATGGCAGGCCGCATAGCCGATCGACAGCATTATCGGCCGGTCGCTGCTGCGCGCATCGGCCAGCGCCGCCTCACTCCACGGGCGCCAGTCCACCGGATTGTCGGCGTGCTGCAGCAGATAGGGACTGGTCTCGTCGGCGAGGCGATTGACGGCCATGGGCTCTCCGGCGGCGCGGGCGGTTGGGGTTTGGTCTATCATGGCCGGCGCCGGATTGCGGCAATGTAGGGCGCGCCGGCACAGGCGCAAAGGGTGCCGCGGGGCGTCCTGGGAGGGGCGATGAAACTGACCGTCGATATCGATTGCACGCCGGAAGAGGCGCGGGCCTTCCTCGGCTTGCCGGATGTGCGCACGGCGCAGGACGCGGTGATGGCGGGGCTCGCGGCGATGGAGCCGGAGGCGGTGATGAAAACCCGGCTGCCGCTCGGGCTCGAAGGCATTGAGCAGGCGCAGAAGGCCTTCTGGGCGCGATTCGGCGGCGGCCTCGGCGGCGGGCGCAAGGACTGACGTGGAAGGTGGGTGAATCCTCGACCATCTACGCGCCGGCCACGGGCGCCGGCGTGGCGGCGATCGCCGTCATCCGCCTGTCGGGCCCCGGCGCCGGGGCGACGATCGATGCGCTGACCGGCGGGCGTCGCCCGGCGCCGCGCCATGCGAGCCTACGCCGTCTGCGCGATCCGGCCGGTGGGGAGGTGCTCGATTCCGCCTTGCTTCTCTGGCTGCCCGGTCCCGGCAGCGAGACCGGCGAGGACATGGCCGAATTGCATCTGCATGGCGGCCGCGCCGTGCTGGCCGGCGTGCTCGATGTGTTGGCGCGCCTGCCGGGGCTGCGGCTTGCCGAGCCGGGAGAATTCGCCCGCAGGGCTTTCGAGAACGGGCGGCTTGACCTAACTGCCGCCGAGGCGGTGGCCGATCTGGTCGCCGCCGAGACGGCGGGGCAGAGGCGCCAGGCGCTGGCCCAGCTCGACGGCGCGCTGGCCGGGCTCTACGATGGCTGGCGCGACCGGCTGGTGCGGCTGCTCGCGCATCTTGAGGCGGATATCGACTTTCCCGACGAGGATTTACCGCCTGAGGCCGGCGACGCCGCGCGCGCGGCGATCGCCGGGCTGGCCGCCGACATCGCGGCGCATCTCGCTGACGGGCATCGTGGGGAGAGACTGCGGGATGGCGTGCGGATTGCGGTGATCGGTGCGCCGAATGTCGGAAAATCCAGTCTTCTCAACAGACTGGCGCGTCGCGAGGCGGCTATCGTCGCCCCGACCGCCGGCACCACGCGCGACGTCATCGAGGTCGCGCTTGATCTCGGCGGAGTGAAAGTCATCCTGGCCGACACCGCCGGGCTGCGCGATGCCGCCGACCCCGTGGAGGTCGAGGGCGTCAGGCGTGCGCAGGCGGCCGCCGTCGCTGCAGATCTCCGTCTTGCGGTGTTCGATGCGACGGCGTGGCCGGCGCTTGATCCGCAAACAATGGCGCTGATCGATGCGACGACGGTGCCCGTGCTCAACAAGGCCGATCTGCTGGCGCCCGCGGCGGCGATGATTGGCGGGCAGACGGCGTCGGCCGTGTCGGCGCTGACCGGCGCGGGTGTCGCCGCGCTGGAGGCGCGGCTCACGGAGGCGGTGGCCGACCGCTTCGGTGCGCGCGAAAGTCCCGCGCTGACGCGGGCTCGACATCGCGCCGCGCTGGAGGAGGCCAAGGTGGCCCTGCGGCGGGCCGCCGCGGGGGGGGTGCCGCCGGAGCTGGTGGCGGAAGATGTCCGCCTGGCCGCCCGGTCCCTGGGCCGGATCACCGGTCGGGTGGACGTCGAGGAATTGCTCGATGTGATCTTCCGCGATTTTTGCATCGGCAAGTAGTGCGGCGTTTCACGTGAAACACTGCCGCTTTGACAGCGGCTGCGACACGAGGGTAAGACCCGGCGCGAGGTCCCATCCTTCGACAGGCTCAGGATGAGGCTTCTTGTTGGATTGGTCCCCCGGGATCGGCGCTGCCGGGGGCGAACGGTCCCTAGGGGCCGGCCAATCTTCCCAAATCCTCATCCTGAGCCTGTCGAAGGATGAGGGCCGCACGGCCGCGGAGCGCATGATTCTTTTAGACGTCATCGTCGTCGGGGGCGGCCATGCCGGCTGCGAAGCGGCAGCGGCGGCGGCGCGCCTCGGTGCCCGCACGGCGCTGGTGACGCACGACCCGTCGAAGATCGGTGAGATGTCCTGCAATCCCGCCATCGGCGGGCTCGGCAAGGGTCATTTGGTGCGCGAGATCGACGCGCTGGACGGCCTCATGGGCCTCGCCGCCGACCGCGCGGGCATCCAGTTCCGCCTGCTCAACCGCAGCAAGGGGCCGGCGGTACGCGGCCCGCGGGCTCAGGCCGACCGCAAGCTCTATCGCTGCGCGATGCAATCGCTGCTGGCGGCCCAGGACGGCCTGTCCGTGATCGCCGGTGCGGTGGACGATCTGGTGCTGGACTCGGCCGGCGTGACGGCGGGAGTGATACTTTCCGACGGACGGAGGTTGCGTAGCGGCGCTGTGGTGGTGACGACGGGGACCTTTCTGCGCGGCGTGATCCATATCGGCGAGTGGCAGATGCCGGCCGGGCGGGCCGGCGAGGCCCCCTCCGTCGCCCTGGCGGAAACTTTTGCGCGCCACGGCCTAGCTCTTGGACGGCTCAAGACCGGTACACCGCCTCGTCTCGACGGCCGGACGATCGACTACTCCGCTCTGGCCGCGCAGCCGGGCGATGCCGATCCTGTGCCGCTTTCGGCCCTGACGACGGCGATCGCGACGCCGCAGATCGCCTGCCATGTGACGGCCACGACCCCGGCGACGCATGCCATCGTCCGCGAAAACCTTCGATTTTCGCCGATGTATGCGGGCCGCATCGAGGGGGCGGGACCGCGCTATTGCCCGTCCCTGGAGGACAAAATCGTCCGCTTCGCCGACCGGGACGGGCACCAGATATTCCTCGAGCCGGAAGGGCTGGACGATCACACTGTCTATCCCAACGGGATTTCGACTTCGTTGCCAGAGGCCGCGCAACGTGCCTTCGTCGCGACGATCCCCGGGCTCGAACGGGCGGAAATGCTCCGCCCTGGTTATGCCGTCGAGTACGACTTCGTCGATCCGCGTGAGCTGGACGCCACCCTGCAGACGCGCAGGCTGCCGGGGCTTTTCCTCGCCGGGCAGATCAACGGCACCACGGGCTACGAGGAGGCCGCGGCGCAGGGTCTGGTCGCCGGGCTCAATGCCGCCCTGCTGGCCGGCGGCGGCGGGCGCCGCTTCGCGCCCGGCCGGGCCGATGCCTATCTCGGTGTTCTGGTCGACGACCTCGTCACGCGCGGCGCCGACGAGCCCTATCGCATGTTCACCTCGCGCGCCGAATACCGGCTAACCCTGCGCGCCGACAATGCCGATCTGCGCCTCACCCCGGCCGGCATCGGGCTCGGTTGCGTCGGTCCGGCGCGGCGCGCCGCCTTCGCCGCCCGCCAGGCGCGGCTGGAAGCGGGGCGGGCCCTGCTGGAGGGTCTCGCAGCGACACCCGAGGTGCTGGCCCGCGCGGGGCTCCATGTCAATCACGACGGCCGCCGCCGCACGGCCATGACCCTGCTCGGGCACCCCGGGATTGACGCGGCGGCGCTGGCGCGGCTGTGGCCGGACATCGGCGGCGTGTCACATGACGCCATCGACCAGCTGACGATCGAGGCCGGATATGCCGGCTACCTCGGCCGCCAGGACGCCGATATCCGCGCCTTTCGCCGCGATGAGGCCCTCGAATTGCCCCCAGCGCTGGACTACGGGCTGATCGGCGGCCTTTCGAACGAGATGCGCCAGAAGCTGACACGGACCCGGCCGGCGACGCTGGGCCAGGCCGCGCGCATTGCCGGCGTCACCCCGGCCGCGCTCGCGGCACTGCTGCGCCATGTGCGACGGGCGGGGGAACGGTCGGCCGCCTGACGCAGGCTTCTAGTGTTGCTCGACAGTAACGCGCGCCGGTTTCTCGCGCCGGCCCGGACGCAATATCTATTTCCAATCACTTTCCACAGTCACCACTACCGCAATATGTGGTAGTCACACGGGCATGAAGACCGAGCGACCGCTGACGCCGGCAGAGTTCCGCTCCCTGACCGGTGTTTCACGTGAAACGCTGGATCGCCTGGAGGCCTATCTAGGCTTGCTGGGCCAATGGCAGCGCGCGGTCAATTTGGTGGGCGCGCGGACCCTCGCCGATCCATGGCGCCGCCACATGCTGGATTCCGCCCAGCTTTATCCCCATATCGGCAGACAGGACACGGTTGCCGATCTCGGCAGCGGCGCCGGCCTGCCGGGTCTGGTCCTGGCCATCATGGGCGTGCGGCCGATGGCCCTCGTCGAGGCCGATGTCCGCAAGGCGGAGTTCCTGCGCGAGGCGGCAAGGGTGACCGCGACCGATGTCGCGATCCGTGTCGGCCGGATCGAGACTGTCGAGCCTTCGCCGTCCTCCGTCGTGTGCGCCCGCGCGCTGGCGCCCCTCAAGCGGCTGCTCGGCTGGGCCGCCCGCTGGCTGGCCGGCAACGGCATGTGTCTGTTTCTCAAGGGACGCGAGGCCGAAAGCGAGATCGCCGATGCTGCCGCCGCGTGGCGGTTCACCATCGACCGCCTGCCGAGCCGGACCGACCAGGACGGGGTCATCCTGCGTATCGGAGCGCTGAGCCATGCCTGACCCTGCGGTCGCCGGTGCATCGCCGACCCGGATCATCGCCATCGCCAATCAGAAGGGCGGCGTCGGCAAGACGACGACCACCATCAATCTCGCCACGGCGCTGGCGGCCTGCGGACAGCGCGTCCTCGTGGTCGACCTCGACCCGCAGGGCAACGCGACGACGGGCCTCGGCGTTGACCGGCGCACGGCCCAGGCCGACACCTACGGGCTCGTCGTTGGCGATGCGGCGGCGGCGGAGGCTGTTTTGGCAACCGCCGTGCCGGGCCTCGACATCGTGACGGCGTCGGCCGACCTGGCTGCGGCGGAGATCGAACTGATCGAACTGCCGCGCCGCGAATTTCGCTTGCGCGAGCGGCTGGCTCCGCTGCGCAGCAACTACGATTATGTGCTGATCGACTGTCCGCCAACGCTCGGCCTGCTCACCCTCAACGCCATGGTCGCGGCCGATGCCTTGCTCGTCCCGGTCCAGTGCGAATTCTTCGCGCTGGAGGGATTGAGCTGGCTGGTGCGCACGGTAGAACGGGTTCGGCGTGGGCTCAACCCAGAGTTGGAGATACAGGGCCTGGTCCTGACCATGCACGACCGGCGTAACAATCTGTGCGTTTCGGTGGAGGCCGAGGTGCGCGAACATTTCGGCGACCGTGTTTATGAGGCCGTGATTCCGCGCAACATCCGCGTCTCGGAGGCGCCGTCCTGGGGCAAGCCCGTGCTGCTCTACGATCTTAAATGCCCGGGCTCGCAGGCCTATCTGCGGCTGGCGCGCGAGATGCTGCGGCGCGAACGGCGGCTGCCCGCGCCGAGTTCGGCCGAGGTCGCGGCGTGAGCGACGATCCCAAGCGCCGCCTCGGCCGCGGACTCTCGGCGCTGCTCGGCGACGAGAGTGCCGATTACGCCAGGCTCGAACAGGTGCGCGGTCAGCGCACGGTGCTGGTCGCAAAGCTGAAGCCGGGCAAGGCCCAGCCGAGGCGCCATTTCGACGACGAAAATCTGGCCGATCTCGTCGCCTCGGTACGCGAGAAGGGCATCCTACAGCCAATCCTCGTGCGGCGCGATCCGGACGGCGGCGATGGCTGGGAGATCGTCGCCGGCGAGCGGCGCTGGCGCGCAGCACAGCAGGCACGGCTGCATGAGGTGCCGGTCGTCATCCGCGAGATGAGCGACCGTGACGCGCTCGAGATCGCGCTGATCGAGAACCTGCAGCGCGAAAGCCTGACGCCGATCGAGGAAGCGGCCGCCTTCCAGCGCCTGATCGACGAGTACCATCACACCCAGGACGCGCTCGCCAAATCCATCGGCAAAAGCCGCAGCCATGTCGCGAACACACTGCGCCTGCTGGCGCTGCCGACGGAAGTGCGCGGCCTGGTCGACACTGGAAAGCTGTCGGCCGGGCATGCCCGCGCACTGATCGGCACCGATGACCCCGCGTCGCTGGCCCGCGAAGTGGTGGCCAAGGGGCTGAACGTGCGCCAGGTCGAACAGCTCGTCCGCAAGACCCGGGAGGCCGGACCGACGGCGAAGACCGCGCGGCGAGCCGCCTCGCTGGGCAAGGACGCCGACACGCTGGCGCTGGAACGCAGCCTGGCCAGCCTGCTCGGGCTGCGCGTCGAGATGCGGCTGCACGGCAAGGGCGTGCAGGGCGGCAGCCTTGTCATCCACTACGATACGCTCAATCAGCTCGACGATGTGCTGCAACGCCTGAATAGTGAGCGCCGGCCGTCGGCACGCGCCTGATCCGTACGCGCACGGATAATCCACGTCGCTGTTCTCAGTCGCGCAGGCCACGCGCCGCCTGGGCGATAACGAGCAGAAC
Source organism: Alphaproteobacteria bacterium (assembly GCA_009691025.1). Classification (GTDB taxonomy): domain Bacteria; phylum Pseudomonadota; class Alphaproteobacteria; order UBA6615; family UBA6615; genus SHWB01. The sequence goes on along the minus strand of SHWB01000004.1, from coordinate 52,447 downwards.
CCGCTCGCAAACCTGCCATTCATCGGCGGCATTCGATTTCGCGTGCATCTCCGCTTCCGTCAACCGTTGCAACGCACTGGCCGCCGCCGGTGCGGTCCAGCGGGCGACATGGCGCCGCACCCGCGTGCGCTGCTTGAAGAACACCGGCGGGCGTGCGCGTTCGACCGCCTGTGCGGGGGTAAGGCCGGATTCAACATCCGCGGCGAAAGCGTACAGGCGTTGGAACTGACGCTGCGCCATGCGGATGACGCCGACCGCGGTGGCCCCGTCGGCGCGCACTCGCGACAGGGCCGTGGACAGGGCGGCATAGTCGCCATCGGCCGTCGCCAGTATCGCTTCGTCGAGCGAGGCCTCGGCAACGTCGCCGAGCACGGCTCGCACGGCATCGGAATCGGCCTTGTTGCCGGCGCCGACAAATAAGGCGAGCTTCTCGATCTCCCGCCGTGCAAGGGCCCGATCGCCGCCGAGGCGGGCGGAAATTTCTCCGAGCGCCTCGCGGTCGACTGTGATGCCGTCGGCGCGCAGCATCTCGGCAGCAAGCCTTTCGAGCGACGCGCCGTCATCGGCGTAGCACGGCACGGCGGCGGCCCGGTCCGCACCTTCGGCCAGCTTACGCAAGCCGGAACGGGCGGCAAGGTCGCCGGCGGCAATAAGCACCAGCCCGCAGGCGCCGTCCCCGAGGAGTTCGAGCAGGCCGGCGAGGGCGGCCGTCGCCTCCTCGCCGGCATCGCGCACCGTTACCACGCGCCGCCCGCCGCCCAGATTCAGGGCCAGGGCTTCGTCGGCCAGCCGGGCAGGGTCGCCGCGCAAGGTGGCGGCCGGCAGGTCGACCGCGCCGAAGGCATCGGCCGGGTTGGCGGCGGCAGCCTTCGCCAGCGCCGCAAGCCTTTCCTGTGCCAGTCCGCCGTCGGGACCGTAGAGCAGGATCGCCACGATGCGGTCGGGCGGCGTGCGCAGAAAGGCGTCGATGCCGCGCGGCCCAACCTTCACGGTTGTTTGCCCGGCGGCTGCGGCGCGGGGACGAGGGAGCCCTTTTCGCGAATGGCGGCGATGAATATCGCCACGCGCGTCGTCATGTCCTCGGCGAGGTCGCTCACGGCCCGCTCGCGCGCATCGGCCTCCGCCGCGGCGGTGGAATAGCTCCGGCGCAAAATGTTGAAACTGTTGATCGAGATCGAGGAGCCGCTGAGCGTCGTCGCCCCCGTCTTGCGGTCCACCAGCGAGAAGGTCGCCTCGAGCCGCAGGCTGGCGCGTGTCGATGTCGCGTCCTTCTGGATGCCGTAGCCGAGCAGCTGCTCGCTGACGGAAACCTGCAGCAGCCATAGCGGCTCGCTGGGCTCGCCATACGGCGCGACACGATCGAGCAATTTGTTGCGCAGCATCTGTCCGACACGTTCGGGAATGGTCGCGATGGCGACGCCCGACAGGTCGACCGCGGTCTGCCCCATGTTGCCGCCACCATAGAGGGGGCGAAAGCCGCAGCCGGGCACGGCGGCGAGCGCGGCACACAGCAACACGACGATGCCGATGTGCCGCATCATGAATCAGACCACGAAATTGACGAGTTTGTCGGGCACGAAGATGCGCCGGCGAAGGGCCTTGCCGCCGATCGCCCTGCTGACGGTCGGCACGCCTATGGCGAGCGCGGCGACCGCCTCCTCGGCGCTGCCGGCCGGCACCGAGACCTTGCCGCGCAGCTTGCCATTAACCTGCACGGCGACGGTGACGCTGTCGACCGCAAGCAGGCGTTCGTCGGCCTGTGGCCACGCGCCCGACACAAGCGGCGTCGTGTGACCGAGCCGTTCCCACATCTCCTCGGCAAGATGCGGCATCATCGGCGCGGAAAGGCGCGCAAGCATTTCCAGTGCCTCGCGCAGCGCCCAGCGCGCGTCGACACCTGCTGGCCCGGAGCCGTTGCCGCGCACGGCATCGCGGAAGGACACGGCATTGCCCGTGTGCTCGTAGAGCGCGGCGACCGCGCGATTGAAGGCGAACCGTTCGATATCGTCGGTCACGCGCGCAATCGTGCGGTGCGTGGCGCGGCGCATCCGCTCGGCGGCGGGTGTGAAGCTGTCGGGCGCCGGCGTGTCGGCCGGCGGCATCAGTGGCAGCGCGTCGTCGATCAGCCGCTCGATGCGGTTGACGTGCCGCCACGCACCCTGCACACCGGCGTCGGTCCATTCCATGTCGCGGTCGGGCGGACTGTCGGACAGGATAAACCAGCGGGCCGTGTCGGCGCCGTAGTCCGCAATGACGTCGGTCGGGTCGATGGTGTTTTTCTTAGACTTCGACATCTTCTCGACGCGCCCGACGGTGACCGGCCTGCCGCCATCCTTCGTGATCCAGGCGCCGTCGTCGCGCCGCTCGACCTCGAGCGGCTCGAGCCATGCGCCGCGATCGTCGCGATAGGTGGCATGGTTGACCATGCCTTGCGTGAACAGCCCGGCGAATGGCTCGTCGAGATCGAGATGGCCGGTCGCTCGCATCTGGCGCACATAGAAGCGCGAATACAGCAGGTGCAGTATCGCATGCTCGACGCCGCCGACATACTGGTCGACAGGCAGCCAGTAATCCACCGCGCGACGCTCGACCGGCTGATTGGCCTGCGGCGAACAGAAGCGCGCGAAATACCATGACGAATCGACGAACGTGTCGAAGGTGTCGGTGTCGCGCAGGGCCGCCTTGCCGCAGCGCGGGCAGGCGGCGTGCTTCCAGGTTGGATGGCGGCCGAGCGGATTGCCCGGCGCGGAGAAATCGACATCCTCCGGCAAGACCACCGGCAGATCGGCACGCGGTACCGGCACAATGCCGCAATCGCCGCAATGGATCACCGGGATCGGACAGCCCCAGTAGCGCTGGCGGCTCATCAGCCAGTCGCGCAGGCGGTAATGGACGGTGCCTTCGCCGCGCCCCGCCTCGGCCAGACGCAGCACCGCCTCGCGCTTGGCCGACGCGACGTCGAGCCCGTCGAGAAACCGCGAATTGGCGATACGGCCATCATCGACGAAGGCGGTGTCGCCGATGGTGAAGCTTGCCGGATCGGCGCCCTCGGGCACCACCACGGGCAAAACCGGCAGATCATAGGCGCGTGCGAAGTCAAGGTCGCGCTGGTCGTGCGCCGGGCAGCCGAAGATGGCGCCAGTGCCGTAACCCATCAGCACGAAATTGGCGATGTAGACCGGCAGTTCATGGCCGTCGACGAAGGGATGCGCGGCGCGCGCGCCCGTATCGATGCCGCGCTTCTCGGCCGTCTGGATCGCCTCCTCGCTGGTGCCGAGATGTCGGCACTCCTCGACGAAGGCGGCGATCTCCGGATCGCGCGCGGCCAGGGCGAGGGCCAGCGGATGGTCGGCGGCGATGGCGCAGAAACTGGCGCCGAAGATCGTATCGGGACGGGTCGTGAAGACGCGCAGCGCGGGCGCCGCGCCGGCCGGCACGCCCCTCAGCGGGAAGTCGATATGCGCGCCCTCGGAGCGGCCGATCCAGTTCTCCTGCATCGCGCGCACCTTGGCCGGCCAGCGGTCGAGCCGGTCGAGGCCGGCGAGCAATTCGTCGCTCATGGCACTGATGCGGCCGAACCATTGCGCAAGCTGCCGTCGCTCGATCAGCGCGCCGGATCGCCAGCCGCGTCCGTCGATGACCTGCTCGTTGGCCAGCACGGTGCGGTCGACCGGATCCCAGTTGACCCAGCCCTCGGAGCGGTAGACCAGGTCCTTGTCAAGGAAATCGAGGAACATCGCTTGCTCGTGGCGATAATAAGACGGATCGCAGGTGGCGATCTCGCGGCTCCAGTCGAGCGACAGACCCATCGCCCTGAGCTGGTCGCGCATGTTGGCGATGTTGGCGAGCGTCCATTCGCGCGGATGCACGCCCTTTTCCATCGCCGCGTTTTCGGCCGGCAGGCCGAACGCGTCCCAGCCCATCGGGTGAAGCACGTTGAAGCCGCGCGCGCGCTTGTAGCGGGCGACCACGTCGCCCAGCGTGTAGCAGCGCAGGTGCCCCATATGGATGCGCCCCGACGGATATGGGAACATTTCCAGCACGTAGTATTTCGGCCGCGCGGGATCCTCCGTTGCCCTGAAGGCGCCGGTCGTGGTCCAGTCCTGCTGCCACCGGGCCTCGACGGCCCGGAAATCGTAACGCGCCATGCTGTCTGCCCGACTGCGCCGGCGGAGGCCGGTCCGGAGCGAGGGTTGACGAAAATCGTGCCGGCGAGCGGGGCCTAGTGGGCCGAGGCGATCCGCAGCTCGCGCGCGCGGGTAAGGATCGCATTCTCTAGCTCGGAGGCGGTGCCGGCGCCGACCTGGCTGTCGGCCCAGGCATCGGACCCGCGCCGCTCCTGGCGGAACACCGACACGCGCAGCCCGTCGGAGCGCAAATCCGTACCAAGAATGTAGACGGTGACCTTGAAACGCTCAGCCGGACTCTCGGGCGGCGCATACCAGTCCGTGATGATCACGCCACCAAACGGGTCGGCCGCGGCGAGCGGCAGGAAGGACAGGGCGTCGAGCGACGCGCGCCACAGCCAGCCATTGACACCGATACCGCCGCTGCGATCGGCGGTCGATCGGTCGATGCCGCCAATTCTCAAGTCGCCGAACACTTTGCCGCTGCCACGCTTAATCTTTTCCTCGCCCGTCAGGATCTCGCCGACGCGCTCGGTCTTGCCCTCGCAGGCGGCGAGTGTGAAGGCCAGGGCGAGTGGCAGAAGCAGGTGGCGAAGAACCGTCCGGAGCATGGGGGCGCAATCGTGACCGGGGCCAGAAACGGCGCAGACATTAGCGCATATCGACGGCGCATGCATCCCCGCGCCGTTACGCAAAAGAAAACGGGCGGTGGCTTGCGCCACCGCCCGTCAGGACGTCGGATTTCCGGAGAAATCCTAGAAAGTGAAATTGCTCGTCAAGCCGAAGACGTGACCGTCGTTGTCGAACGACGTGCCAGCGATGTTGGTGGCGTCGATGAATGACATGTCAGCCAGCAGCGACCAGCCCGGAGCCACTGCGTAGGAAGCGCCGAAGGCCAGCCAGCTGAGCTTGAACTCGCGGGCATTCACAGCCACGCCGGTGCCACGGCTCTTCTGGGAGTCGTAGTAGCCGACCGAGACGCCCCACGGGCCGGTGGTGTAGCCGATGCCAGCCGTCCAGTAATCGCCGGAATCCGCGCCGAGATCCGAGTTGGCGGTAGTTACGCCGGTTCTGCCGAGGTCCATGTAGGCCGCGGAGACCGAGAAGCCCGCGAAGTCCATCTTCGCGCCGGCACGCCACATTACCATGTCGTTGGTCGTGTTGGCGGTACCGACGACCGGCGCCGCAACCTCGCCCTTACCCCCCCACCAGGCGCCGCCAATCGAGACGCCGACATCGCCCATTGTGCCGACATAGTTGGCGGCAAGGTTGATGATCTCCTCGAAGTCGCCGTCGTTGTCGGCGTCACGCGTGAAGCCACCCTGGCCACCATCCGGCGTGAAGGCCGCACCGAGCTGGAAGCCAGCGAAGCGCGGGGTGAAGTAGATCACCTTCGTCGCGTCAGAGGCGCCGCCCTCGTACGATACTTCGAGGTCGATACGGGTCGGGGAGACGCCCTGGCCCGCAGCTTCCGTACCGAAGTTGAACCACTGCTGCACACCGATGCCGCCGTAGAAGCCGCCATTGCCCTTCAGCACGGCCGAAGTGCCCGGGTCGATCGTCATACGGTTACCGGCGTCGTCCTGGTCGCCCATCTCGACACGGCCCCAGGTGTCGCTGCTGACGAATATCCACGACTCGTCCGACGTCGTGGCGTCGGTCGAGGCGGCGTTCAGCTCGATCTCGAAGCCGTACGTCAGGCCGTTATCGCCCTTCTTCGAGCCCTTGACCCACACTTCGGTCTCCGGATGGTACATGCGATAGCCGCGGCCACTAGAGGTGGTGCCGGTGATCGCCGCGCCCGTTAGCGGGTTCAGGCCGCTGGAAATGTCCTGGCTGACGCCGTAGGCCGAGACGCGGATCATGCCACCCAGCGTCAAGTCAAAGTCATTGCCGGACGTAACGGGACCGGCCGCGGCCGGGCCCGCCGCCAGCATCGAGGCGCCCACCAGCGCCGTGCTTGCAAGCAGTAGCTTCTTCATTGCTCGATTAACCTCTTCCAGGGGGACGCCCCAAAACACTCGGTCCCCGGATGAACTTCGAACCCCTCGGCCCCGCCAGGCCCACGCACGGCACGGAACCCGCCGCACGCGACCGAAGCCTTGGTCGGATAGAACATCGTAACGGGAGGCGCCGCAATGGCGGGGGGCGCCCGGGAGCCAGTTCGCCGTGACATGTGGCAAAGTTGCAACAACGGGCTTCCGCTCGGGATAATAGCCGCTCGGTCAGGGCCGGCCGTTGGCCGGCCCTGCGGGACGGGCCTCTGGCGTCAGAAATTGAACTGGTTCGACACCAGGGCGATGTGGCCGTCGTTGTCGTCGCCGGTGGCGTTCAGGTTCGTGACGTCCATCAGACAGAGCCCGGCGGCCACCGGCCAGCCCGGCGCCACGTTGTAATGGCCGTCGAAGGCGATGATGTCGACGCTATGGGCCACCGTGGCGTTGATGCGGCGCTCGGATTCGTAATAGCCGTAGCTGACTTTCCACGGCCCTTTGCCGCAGCTGACGGCGGCATTCCGCCATTCACCGGCATCGGCGTTCACGGTGGTGACGATGCCGCCCTGGTTGAGGTCGACCCAGCCGGCGCCGAAGCCGAAGCCGGCATACTCGACCGTACCGCCGACACCGTAGATCTCGTTGTCGTGCTCGTTGGCGCCGGCAGCCGGCGCCGCGACCTCGCTTTCGCCCAGTTCGGCGAAGCCGGCAAGGTCGAGCGTGACGCCGGAAAATTTCGCCTGATAGCCGCCGGCGAAGCCGACGACATTCTCGAAGTCGCCGTCATTGTTGGCATCGCGGGTGAAGCCGTTCTGGCCGCTGTCGGGCGTCAGGGCCGCGCCGAACTGGAAGCCCGAGAAACGCGGGGTGAAGTAGGTGACCTTGGTTGCGTCGCTGGCACGGCTGTTGATGTTGAGGATATCGGCGCCGAGCAAGATGTCACCGATGTCGCCATCCCAGGCCAGCCGGCCCGCCATTACATCCTCGCCGGCCACGAAGATGCGGTCGTTGGCGCTGTCCTGGTCGCCCAGTTCGACGCGGCCCCAGCCGCCATCGACGAACATCCAGGATTCGTCGGATGTCGTGGCGTCGCCGGTCAGCGCGTTTATCTCGGTCTGGAAGCCGTAAGTGAGGCCGTTGTTGCCCTTCTTGCTGCCCCTGATCCTGACTTCGCCCGCGTCTCCCGCGAGCGAGTAGTCACGACCGCGACCAAGCGTCTGGTCCTGGCTGGTGTGGTCAAGGCGGCACCGCAGCTCGATGCCGACGGAGAGATCGTAAGGGGTCGCTGGCCGTCACCGGCCCGGCTGCGGCCGGCGATGCCGCCAGCGCCAGGCCGGCCCGCGCCGGCGTTCCAAGGAAAATACGCTTCATTGTCCTGCTCCCGAAGTATCGACCGGCGCGGCAGGGACCGCCCGGCACTCACGGGAGCAAAATATCGAACGACACTATCGAATATTATAACACTGGAACGACTCTGCGAAGCGCCATCGACCGCGTGGCGAATTCATCAAGGCTGGGATTGAACATTACGCAACGAAGTCTATTCTACGACGAGCACTATGCATTTATATGTCGCCAATACCACAGAGCTTCTGCCGCTTGATTTCAAGTCCCGAGGCAGGTGTCCCTTCAAAATGAAAACGCCGGGCGCGCGGCGCCCGGCGTCGTCGCGCCCCGACCGTGGTCGGGGCCCCGATCAGAAGATGAAGTCGCTCGACAGGATGAAGACGTGGCCATCGTTGTTGGCGCCCACGGCGTCGATGTCGCGGGCGTTGACAAAGCTCAGATCGGCCATCACCAGCCAGCCCGTCGCCACCGTGTACTCGACGTCGAAGGACAGGATGTTGGCCTTGGCGGTGAAGCCGTTGCCCTGATTGATTTTCGACTCGTAGTAGCCGACCGAGAAGCCCCAGGGGCCCGTGCGGTAGCCGGCACCGACGTTCCACCACTCGCCGGCATCGGCGGTCGTGGTCGTGACGACGCCCGACCGGCCGAAATCGGCCCAGCCCGCGCCCACCGCGAAGCCGCTGAAGCTGACCAGCGCACCCAGGGCGTAAGCCTCGCGATCCTCCGCCCGGGCACCGCCGGCCGGGGCGGCGACCTCGCCGCTGCCCCATTCGCCGACGGCCGACAGGGTCACGCCTACGGCGCCGAATTCGCCAACATAGTTGACGCCGGCGCCGATCACGCTCTCGAAATCGCCGTCATTGTCCGGGTCGCGGGTGAAACCGGTCTGGCCGCTGTCGGGCGTGAAGGACGCACCGAGCTGGAAGCCGGCGAAGCGCGGGGTGAAATAGGCCACCTTCGTGGCATCGTCGGTGACGGTCGTGCCGGGGGCGCCGATCGCCGCGCCGAAGAAGAAGTTCTCCGCCACGTCCTCGTCGAAGCCGAGGCGACCCACCATCGCGTTCCCACCGGTCACGGCCATGCGGCCGGTGGCGTCGTCCTGGTCGCCCAACTCGACCCGGCCCCAGTTCGCATCGACGAACATCCACGATTCGTCGGAGGCGGTGCCGTCGGTCGTCGAACCATTCAGCTCGATCTCGAAGCCGTAGAGAAGGCCGTTATCGCCCCGCTTCGAGCCCTTGACCCACACTTCCACCTCGTCGGCATAGAAGCGGTAGCCGCGACCGCGGCTCAGCGTCTGGTCCTCCGAGTCGTGCACGAAGCTGTAGCGGATGTTGCCACCCAGCGACAGTTCGAACGAATCGCTCGCCGAGACGGGGCCGGCCAACGCCGAGCCGGCGAACAGCACTGAGCCGACGATAGCGGACGTGCCGCGAAGGAACTGCTTCATCTGTTTCAAAACCCCAAATGGTTGGAGAGAGATCGCGACGCCAGTGGACGCTATATTATAACATAGCGATAGCCGACTGGAACCCCTCGCTCCGAGCCACCATTCGCCAACGAGTCGACGCACCATAGAGCGGCGCCGTTGCCCCGCGAAACGGGCACATGCACCGGGCCGGCACTTGCACGTAACAACGCGGCGAAGGGGCAAAACTGCCGTCATTCTCGGCAGAAATGGCCACTTTTGGGTGCAATCCAAAGGAACTGGAACCGCGGGATCACACCGCTGCGATGACTTTCATTGCGGCCAGATCGGCAAGCAGCTTGCCGCACCCGTCGGGGCCGAGAGCGGGAAAGGCGGTGGCGAACTCATCGCCGCTGAACTGGCGCCGCCCGGCCACCCAGGTCACCGCCGCCTCGAAGGCTGGCGGGATCGGCACCGCGCCTTTCGTGCTTCGCAGTACCGGCCGCCCATCCTGGCGCGCGACGATGAGGTCGCGCGCCGTCACGGCGTAGTGGCGCTGCAGGGCGTCGCCCGGCAGATCGAAGCCGCCGCGCGCCACGCCGAAACCTGTGCGGAAGGCGCTCACGGCCTCGGCCACCGCATCTTCCCCGGCGATCGCGGCGAGCCGGTCGCCGAGCGCGCGCAGATGCGCGACGAGGGCAGGCCGGCCATGCTCTGGCAGCGGCAAATTGTGGCGGAACAACGGATCCTGCATGGCCCGCTCGAACACGACCTGCATGACGTCGAAGCCGATCACGTGTGTCAGGCCGAAGGCGATGTGAAGCGAACCGGGCGCGCTGGCGAGCGCGTCGTGATAATGGCCGCGCGGGATGTAGAGCAGGTCGCCCGGCCGCAGCGTCACTTCCATCAGCACCTTGCCGCGGTGCTTCTCATGGTACTCGCGCGGCAGCTGCTTGTAGGCCGGATGGGCGATCGGATGGTCGACGCGGCCCTCGTAGACCCGCCAGACCTTCTCGCCCTCGATATGCGCGGCGAACACCTCGTGGGTGTCGAAATGCACATCGAAAGCCTGATGCGCTTCCCACGAACAGTAGAGGTTGGCCTGGGCGCGGCCGCGAAAGCGTTCTTCCAGCGCGTTGCACACATCGGCGATGCCGGGCGTCAGCGTCTCGATGTCGTTGAGCACGATCGCCGCGCCGCGCCGCAGCAGCGCCTTCACCTTCGCCGCGTCGGGCTGGCGCGACGGCCGTTTGTCGCGATCCTCGGTGGCGATGGTGAACTGGTCGGGTTGAACGGGCTTGCGGTCCAGCACCATGGCGAAGGTATTGGGGGTCCAGATCGCCGACATGTTGAGCAGGGCGTTCAAATGCGCCCACGACATTGCTGCGGCGAACTTGTCCGCCGCCGGTGCCGGAATATGCAGCGGCTGCCGGCCCTGGACATCGGCGAAGAACGCCGCCTCATCCACCGGGGCGATCAGGTCGGCGAAGCTGGTGATGCGCGCGGCCATGGGTTTTCTATACACGATCATGGCTGCGGCTGGGGAGCGGCCCGCTGCCGCGGCTCGGCGATTTGCGCTAGCGTTGCGAGCGTCCGACCCAGTTCCGGAGCCTTCGCCATGACGATTGCCGCGCCACCGCCGGACGCCGCCGCAGCGCAACGCCTGGCCGCCGTGCGCGCCCGCATCGACGCGGCGGCGCGCGAAGCCGGCCGCGATCCGGCCGCCGTGACGCTGGTGGCCATCAGCAAGCAGCAGCCCGACGAGCGCATCGCCGCCGTGCTGGCCGCCGGCCAGCGCGTCTTCGGCGAGAATCGCGTGCAGGAAGCCGAAGCGCACTGGGCCGCCCGCCGCGACACGATACCGGCTCTCCGACTGCACATGGTCGGGCCGTTGCAGACCAACAAGGCGCGCGAGGCGGTGGCGTTGTTCGATGCGATCCACAGCGTCGACCGGCCCCGCCTGGCCGAGGCGCTAGCGAAGGAAATGGCGCGCAGCGGACGCCGGCCGGCCTGCTTCATCGAGATCAATACCGGCGAGGAGCCGCAGAAGGCCGGCGTCCTGCCGGCCGACGCCGACGCCTTCATCGAGCGGTGCCGGGGCGAGTTCGGGCTGATGCTGGCCGGGCTGATGTGCCTCCCACCGCGCGACGCCGTGCCGGCGCCGCATTTCGCCCTGCTGGCGACCATCGCCCGCCGCCACGGCCTCGCCGGCCTCAGCATGGGCATGAGTGCCGATTACGCGGCGGCGGTGACGCTCGGCGCCACCCATGTGCGGGTCGGCACGGCGATTTTCGGCGATCGCGCGCCGCGATAAGCGGCGTCGTGCGTCGTCCTCGTCCTTCGGCAGGCTCAGGGTGAGGCGGCCTGGAAGAGCGCTCCCCTAGGGCCTCTTCCTGAGCCTGCCGAAGGACGAGGACGACGCACGACGCCCCTACGGTTCCGCCCGCACCACCAACGCATCGCCGGCCTGCGCCCCGGCAATTACCGTCATGAGATCGGCCAGGGTCAGGGCGACGCAACCGGCCGTCGGCGAGAAATCGGGCTGCGCGACGTGGACGAAGATGCCGCTTCCCAGCCCCGGCACGGGGGGTGAATCGTTGTGGCCGACGACGAGGATCAGGTCGTAGACGCGGTCGTCGCGCCACAATATCTCGGCCGAACCAGGCCATGGCAGGCGCACCGGACGATTGTAGCGGACATCGGCGGGATCGTCGCACCAGCCGTCGCGCGGGCCGATGGCGACGGTCGGCAGGCGGGTCGCGGGCCTCGACAGGCGGTCGGGGCGATACAGGACACGTCGCATCGGAAATTTTCCGACCGGCGTCGCACCATCGCCTTCGTGTTTGTCGGCGCGAGCGTCGCCGCGCCCGAGCGCGCAGTCGAAACGGCGCTCGCCCCAGCGCGCGGTGCCGCGCGTACCGCGAGGCTCGACGATCAGGTCCATGGGCGGAGTCTACGCAGCGCCCCGTAGCCGCGGCGACCCCCGCCCAACCTCCCCGCACCGGGGAAAAGCGGGGTGGGGATTTACCCGTTGAGCTCGACTCCGGCCCAGGTGGGCTCCGGCCGGCGGCCGCGCGCCAGGGCCTCGTACTTGTCGAGGGCCTGCTGCATGGCGGCCGGTAGCCAGGGCTGGGCGACGGGATGTGTCTCGGCCGGCGTGCCGGCGGCCTGGGCGGCGCGCATCGCCGTCGCCTCGGCCATGGTGCGGGCGAGCCAGCCGGCCGGCGGCGGTTCCTGCGCCGGCCCGCGCCGGATTGCCGGGACGACGCTGCGGACGGCTCCGGCCATGGTGGCGGGCGATTGCGGCCCGGCAGCGGGCGGCAGGTCGAGGGATGGCACGGGATAGGACAGACGCTGCGGGACGATTCGCGGCGCCGTCCCGACGATCGCCTCGGCGTCGGCGAGCTGGTCGCCGGGCGCATCCGGGCCGGCGAGCTGGTCCGCCGCCGGCGCGGCGTCGCCCTCGGTCTCGTCGCCGGCCAGCATCGCCAGGGCATGTTCGCCGATGTCGCTGCCCGTTGACGCCCCGACCGCCAGATTGGCCAGCGCCGCGAGGAAGCCGATCGGCCCGCCGAACAGTGCGCCGCCCGCCAGTTGCGCCGGCGCCGAGATCGGGTCGCCGGTGGCGTCGCGGTAGAAGGTGGAGACGACCGGCAGGTGCGGCAGCGGGGCGAAGACGTCGAGAAGCTGGGCGAAGGCGCTCTCGGCCTCCTCGCCCGCATTCGTCGACGCATGGCCCGGCGCCAGTCCCATCAACAATCCGGTTTCCGGCGCGATGGCCACGACCTGCTCCTCCGCGGGCGCCGTCGCAAGCGCGGTGCCAGACGGAAAAGCGAGGAACCGTTGGGTTTCTAGGGGGGGGCTGGCGGCGCCTGGCCCGGCAGAACCTGCCGGCCGGGCGGCAAGGAGTGCCGGGCGGCGCTACAGTATGTGCCCGGCGCGGGCCTGCTTGGTGGCGAGGTATTGCGCGTTGTGGGGGTTCGACGGGAAGCTGTGCGTCACCCGCTCGACGACCTCGATGCCGAAGCCGGCCAGCGCCGCCACCTTGGCCGGGTTATTGGTCAGCAGGCGCACGCGCCGGAAGTCCAGCAATTCGAGCATCCGCGCCGCCACCTTGTAGATGCGTTCGTCGGGCTCGAAGCCGAGCTGCTCGTTGGCGTCGATGGTGTCGTGGCCGTGGTCCTGCAGGGCATAGGCGCGCAGCTTGTTGACTAGCCCGATGCCGCGTCCTTCCTGGGCGAGATAAAGCAGCACGCCGGCGCCGGCGCGGCCGATCTCGGCGATGGCGCCGCGCAACTGGTCGCCGCAATCGCAGCGCAGGCTGCCCAGCAGGTCGCCGGTAAAGCATTCCGAATGGACCCGCACCAGAACCGGCGCCTTCGGGTCGGGCGCGCCGACGACGATGGCGAGGTGTTCGCGGCCGCCATCGGGCGGCCGGAAGGCGACGACGCGCGCCGCCTCGATGCCAGCCAGGGGCACCCGCGCCTCGCCGACCAGCTGCAGCGCGCGCGCCTCGGCGTCGCGGTAGTCGGCGACCGCCTCCAGTTCGGTCGCCAGCAGGGATTCGCGGTCGCACCACGACGCGAGCCAGCCTAGCCGTTCGCGCGGCACCGGAGCTATGACGGCGGCGGGCAGCAGGCCGGCCAGCTTGGCTAGTTCGACGGCGCCGCCCTCGGTCGCGCCGGCGTCGCTCGCCGGGTCGACGCGGTCGATGGCCAGCGGGCGCGGCAGCGCCTTGGGCATGCCGGCGCCGGGATCGGCCATCTGGCGCACCGCGTCGGCGGTGGCGCCGCCCGGCAGGGCGAAGCGCACGCTGCCCTCGCCCGCGTCAACGAAACCCAGCAGATGCGCCCGCCGTCCCGTCAGCACCAGTGAGGGATCGTTGCGCGACAGCGCCCGCAGCCGCGCCAGCGCCTCGCGCGAGGTGCCCTCCGCGGCGAGCGTCAGCAGCGCCCGCCCGCGCCCGTGCAGCACCACGATGGCGCCGCGCCGCAGATCGGAGATGGCCCGCTCGACGGCCTGCAGCGCGCCCGGCAGCAGCGGCGCGGCGGGCAGCTGGCGGTGCGGCGGAATCGGCGACGGGCGGTCGGTCATGGTGGCGCGGCGGTGGGATGGAAAGGAGGCGGGAATATCGGCGCCCGCGCGGCGGATTGCCAGCCTCACGTTCCGCGCGCCGGAAAAGGTTTGGCCCGGCCGGCGCGGGCCGTGGCCTTGTGGCGCGGGGGCGGCTCCGCCATGCTGGACCGGAAGGACGGAGCGCGATGACGGCCGGCAAGAAGGTCCTGCTCGTGGACGACGACGAGGCGCTGCGCCGCTCGCTGTCCGAGCAACTGCGCCTGCACGAGGAATTCACCACTGTCGAGGCCGATTGCGGCGCCGCCGCGCTGGAGGCGGCGAAGCGCGGCCATTTCGACATCATCCTGCTCGATGTCGGCCTGCGCGACATGGATGGGCGCGAGGTCTGCCGGTTGATGCGGCGGGCCGGGGTGCGCTCGCCGATCATCATGCTGACCGGCCACGACACCGATGCAGACCAGATCCTCGGCCTCGACGCCGGCGCCAACGACTTCGTCACCAAGCCGTTCCGCCTCAACGTGCTGCTCGCCCACCTGCGCGCCCAGTTGCGCCAGCACGAGCAGAGCGAGGACGCCGTCTTCGCCATCGGGCCCTACACCTTCCAGCCGGCCAACAAGCTGCTGCTCGCCGCCGCCGGCAGGAAGATCCGCCTGACCGAGAAGGAAACCTCGATCCTCAAATACCTCTACCGCGCCGGCGCCCGCGTCGTCGGGCGCGACACGCTGCTGGTCGAGGTCTGGGGCTACAATGTCGGGGTGACGACGCACACGCTGGAAACGCACGTCTACCGCCTGCGCCAGAAGATCGAACCCGACCCCCAGAACGCCCGCCTGCTCGTGACCGAGCCGGGCGGCTACAAACTGGTACCCTAGCCCGCGTCGCGCAGCCGCCTCGCCCGGCGGGCGAAGGCCGCGGCCCAGGGCACCACCGCCGCCGTGCCGAGCCCGAAGACGAGGATGGTCGTCTCCCAGCCGGTCGAGACTTCACGCACGGCGGGTGCCAGCAGCGGCCCGACGATGATGCCGAGATAGCGGCCTGACTGCACGACGCCGCTGGCCAGCGTGCCGACGCGCTGGCCGCCCAGCAGATAGGATGGCAAGGCCCACAGGCAGGTCGGCGTCACGCCGGCGGCGAAGCCCCAGACGACCAGGCTGGCGAGGCCCCAGGCCGGGCTGTCGCCGGCCAGCGCCAGCAGCCAGCCGACCGCTTGGGCGGCGAGGCCGACCAGCAGCAGGCGCGGCGCGGCGATGCCGGCGCGTAGCACGAAGCCGGTGGCGAAAGTCATCACCAGCAGCACGGCGGCCGGCAGCTGGCTGGTCAGCACGGCCGCCTCGTTGCCGTAGCCGCGCGCGCCGACGAGGTATTCGGGGAGCCAGGTGAAATACGCCATGAACTGCACCTGCCACAGGCAGAACAGCGTCGCCGCCGCCAGCAGCGCCCGCCATTCGGCGCGCGTCAGCGTGGCGTCGGCCACCGCCGCCGCACCGCCCGCGCGCCGGCCGCTGCGCAGGCCGAGATCGACGCGGCCCTGCACGACGATGGCCACCGTCCACAACGCTAGAGCGGCGATGCCGGCGAGGCCGGCCCACCACACCGGCTGCCATATCCCGTCGGCGACGAAGGGGGTCGCCACCGCGTTGGACACGACCTGGCCCACCGGAATCCATGTCGCCTGTATGCCGACGACGATGTGCAGGTGGCGCGGGCCCGCATTCATGTTGGCGAAGGCGGTCATGCACACCGCCAGCACGACGGCGCCGAGTCCTTCGAGACCGCGCGCGACCAGCATCGTCGCGCCGTTTTCAGGCCGCACGAGGCCGAGCGCGCTGCCGGCCGCCAGCAGGGCGAAGGCGCCGGCGAGGAATGGCACCGCACCGCGACGCTGGATGGCGTGGCCGACCGGCACCGCGAAGAGCAACCCGGCGAGCGCGAAGATCGACATCAGCCCGCCGCCGACGAAGGCGCCGTAATCGTAGGAGTCGAACAGCACTGGCAGGACCGGCGGCACTTTGAACTGCAGGTAAGCCGCGAGGTAGCCCAGCGCGATGCCGTAGGCGACGCCGGGCCAGCTCGTGGCGACGCGCCCGGGGGCGGAACTGGGCATCGGCGGACCTCGGCGCGGGGCACGACAACGGCGGCGCGCGATTATACACAGTGCAGCGGAGGGAGGAATCCGTTACCGCAACGGCGGTCCCAACCCTGATCCACGTTATCCGTATATCGGGCCGTCACTTTCGCCGCGAGACGGAGTCGGGCACACTTTCACCGCACGCGCACAGGCGCGCGCAGCCGCGGCCCGACCGCGCACAGCAAGGGGTACCGGCTTCGTGCAGGCGGCGAGCGACTTCCATCTGCGCTTTCGAGGCGTGCGCGGCTCCATCGCCACGCCCGGGCCGGGCACGGTGCGCTACGGCGGCAACACTTCCTGCATCGAGCTGCGTTGCGGCGGCGCGCTGGTCATCCTCGACGGCGGCACGGGCCTGCGCGAACTCGGCAACGAGCTGGTGGCGCAAGGCACGGTCGACGCCGACATCCTGCTCACGCACACGCATTTCGATCACATCACGGGGCTGCCCTTCTTCCGGCCGATCTACCAGCCGGGCAACCGCTTCCGCATCCGTGCCGGCCATTTGCTGCCGGAACTCTCCATCCGCGACGTGCTGTGCGCGATGATGATGGCGCCGTTGTTCCCGGTGCCCATCGGCGCCATGCAGGCCGAGTGCAGCTTCCACGATTTCAATGCCGGCGAAACGCTGGAGCTGGCATGCGGTGCGCGCGTGCGCACCGGGCCGCTCAACCACCCCAACGGCGCCACCGGCTATCGCGTCGAATTCGCCGGCAAGTCGATCAGCTACATCACCGACACCGAGCATTTTGCCGACCGGATCGACGGCGCCATCGTCGATCTGGTGCGCGGCACCGACATCTTCATCTACGATGCCACCTACACCGAGGCCGAGTATCCGAGCTATCTCGGCCGGGGCCATTCGACCTGGGAGGCCGGCGCCGATCTCGCCGACGCCGCCGGGGTCGGCACCTATGTCGTCTTCCACCACGACCCGGCGCATGACGACGCCTTCATGGACAAGGTCGCCGCTGGTGTCGCGGCACGCCGCCCAGGCTCCGTCGTGGCCACGGAAGGCATGGTGCTGCGACCGTAGGCGCCGGCCGACACGGCCCCCGGACCGATGATTGCCATACTGCCGACGGGGACGTGACGTGACCGCACGGAGGAACATCAGGCCGGTCGTCAGGCTCGCTTGCGCCTATGTGCCCCTTCTTCTGGTCTGGCGCGCATACGAGCGCCGGGTTGCCCTGATCGACCTGATCGAGCGACCGTGGCGTTATCTAGAGTAGCCCAGCGCGTGCGGCGCGCCATGTCGGTCGCCGTCGGGCGCCGTCCCGGCTGATCACCCCCCCCCCCGGGGGGGGTGATTCAGTCGAGCGGCACGCGCGGGCGGTCTCCGAGCACCTCGGCGAGGTGGACCTGCAGCTGGCGCAGATCGGCCTCACCGACCTGCCGGCTGATGACCGTGCCCTCGAAAATCGCCGCCGCGATCGAATAGCCTCGCGACGAGCGGTTGATGACGATGGGCAGTTCGTAGGACTGCATCGAGCGAGTGTTCATCGCCATGTCGGCCCCCCGCTGTCGGGTGCCGGGAGAAACGCTAGACCGTACCCGTTCACGGAGTGTTAATCATAAGGGCCGGCGGCGTCACTTGTAAGGATCGGCGGCGTCGCGCAGCCCGTCGCCGAGGAAGTTGAAGGCCAGCACGACGAGAATGACCGGCACCATCGGCGCCATCAGCCACGGGTAGAGCACCACGGCCTGGATATTTTGCGCCTCGTTCAGCAGCACGCCCCAGCTGGTGATCGGCGGTCTGAGGCCGAGGCCGAGGAAGGACAGCGCCGTCTCGCCGAGGATCATCTCCGGAATCGCCAGCGAGGCCGAGGCGATGAGGTGCGAGGCGAAGCTCGGCACCAGATGGCGGCCGATGATGCGCGGCGGGCGCGCGCCCATGAGCTGCGCGGCAACGGCGAAATCCTCCTCGCGCAGCGACAGCAATTTCGAGCGCACGGCGCGCGCCAGCCCCGGCCAGTCGAGCATGGCGAGGATGATGGTGATGCCGAAGAAGATCCAGATCGGCGACCACACCACCGGCAGAGAGGCCGACAGTGCCATCCACAGCGGCAGGCGCGGGAAGGACTTCAGAACTTCGATCGCGCGCTGCACGATGTTGTCGATCCAGCCGCCGTAATAGCCGGCGATGCCGCCGATGGCGATGCCGAGCGCGAAGGACAGCACGATGCCGATCAGCCCGATGGTCATCGACACGCGCGCGCCGTAGAGGATGCGCGAGAACATGTCGCGCCCCAGCCGGTCGGTGCCGAGCAGAAACAGCGTGCCGCCGCGCGCCGGGCAGACGAGATGGAAGTCGCCCTCGAACAGGCCGCCCCAGAATGCGTATTCGCTACCGCGGTAGCCACCTGCGCAGAAGAAGCGCAGTTCCTGAATGCGGCCGGGATCCTCCTTATACAGCGGTTGCAGCGTCTCGGGGTCGCGCTGCATGCGCATGCCATAGACGAAGGGGCCGACGAAGCGGCCCTCGTGGAAGAGCTGGATCGATTGCGGTGGCGCGTAGATGAATCGCCGGTCGCGGTGCTGCAGCTCGTAGGGCGCGAAGAACTCGGCGAAGCCGGCGACGACGTAGAGCGCGAGCAGGAAGATTCCGGAGGCGACGGCGATGCGGTGGCGGCGGAGCTTCCACCACATCAGCTTCCACTGCGACGCCATGTAGAAGCGTTCCTGCGCCGGCGTCAGGGCCACCTCGGCGGCCGGCTCGAACGGCGCGTCGTCGACGAAGTGCGCCAGGCGTTCATCCCGCGTGTCGGCGGCGCTCATCGCGTCGTGCCCCCGCCGAGACGGATGCGCGGGTCGAGCAGGGCCAGCAGCAGGTCGGAGATCAGCGTGCCGATCACCACCAGCAGCGCGAGGAACATCAGGAACGAGCCGGCGAGGTACATGTCCTGCGCGCGCAACGCCTCGAGCAGCATGCGGCCGGTGATGTCGAGGTTGAGCACGATGGCGACGATGGCCGAGCCGGAGACGACTTCCGGCAGGATCGAGCCGATATCGGCGATGAACGGGTTGAGCGCCACGCGCAGCGGGTACTTCCACAGCAGACGGGTCGGCGGCAGGCCCTTGGCGCGGCCAGTGACGACGTACTGCTTCTGGAGTTCGTCGAGCAAATTGGCGCGCAGGCGGCGGATCATGCCCGCCGTGCCCGAGGTGCCGATGACGATGACCGGAATCCACAGATGCTCGAGCACCGAGGAAATCTTCGCCCAGCCCCAGGGCAACTCGCGCACTTCGTTGTCCATGATGCCGCCGATCGACAGGCCGAACCACTCGCTGGCGAGGTACATCAGTACCAAAGCCAGCAGGAAATTGGGTGTGGCGAGGCCGAGATAGCCGCCCAGCGTGGCGATGTGGTCGGACACGCTGTACTGGCGCGTGGCGACGAAGGTGCCGATGGCGAAGCTGACGACCCAGATGAAGATGATGGTCGCGGCGGTGACGACGACGGTCAGCGCCACGCGCTCGCCGATCAGTTCGGAGACCGGCCGGCGATGCTCGAACGACCAGCCGAAATCGCCCTGCAGCATGCCGCCGAGCCAGGCGAAATACTGTTCGACCGGGCTACGGTCTAGGCCGAATTGCTGGCGCATGGATTCGATCTGGCCCAAATCGACCGCCTCGCCGCGCGCCTTCATCTCGCCGATCATGGTCTCGAGATAATCGCCCGGCGGCAACTGGATGATGATGAACACCAGCGCGCTGATGGCCAGCAGCGTCGGCACCATCACGAGCAGGCGGTTGGCGAGGTAGGAGAACATCTCGGTTACGCCCTCACTTCCGCGTCGCCGCGTCGGCCCAGAAGAAGGTATCGGGCAAATAGATGCCGAAATGCCCGCCGGGGTCCCAGGCCCAGTTGGCCTTCTCCGGCACGTTGGCGAGGCCGTTGGCGACCACGACCGGCTGCTTGGTGCAGCAGACGATGCCGATTGTAAACACCTCCTCGGCATGGATCGCCAGCATCTTTTCCCAGATGGTGCGGCGCGCCTCCGTGCCGGTGGCGCGCCGCCAGTCCTGGTAGAGATTGAACAGCGCCTTAGCCGACGGGACGTCGATCGCCTCGCCGGCGGAGCCGGCCGTCTCGCGGTACTGGCCCCATTTCGGCCACTGGTACTGTTCCTGCAGCGTCGGGGCGAATTCGGCCGGGTCCATGTCCGGCGACGGGATGCCGTTCTCGACCCCCGACCATACGGCCATCTGGGTTTCGCCGGCGAAGATGCGGTTGCGGAACACCTCGCGCTGCGACGGGCGGGTATGCAGCTTGATGCCGATGTCGAGCCAGGAATCGTGGACCAGCTCCAGC
Source organism: Alphaproteobacteria bacterium (assembly GCA_009691025.1). Taxonomy (GTDB): domain Bacteria; phylum Pseudomonadota; class Alphaproteobacteria; order UBA6615; family UBA6615; genus SHWB01. The sequence goes on along the minus strand of SHWB01000004.1, from coordinate 32,055 downwards.
ACGTCGACCTGCTCGGAATCCTCGCCCGCCGTCTCGATCACGATCTCAGCCCGCCGCCCGTCGGGCAGCAGGCGCACGCCGTCGCGGTCGCGCCTGTCGAGCCCGGCGGCGTCGAGCAATGCATCCGCCTGCTTTGGGTCGAAGGCCGCCCAGGCGTCGCGGTAATCGCCGCGGAACATCGGACTGCCCTCGGTCACGGTGTTCTGCGACGCCTTGCCGAGCCCGAAGAAGATGACCTGGTTGATCTCCTCGCGGTCGATGGCGAGCGACAGGGCGCGGCGCACGCGTACGTCGCGGAACAGCGCGCGCCATCCCGGGTCGGCGACGTTGAGGTTGGGAAACAGCGCGACGCGCGCGCCCAGCGATTCGCGCCACAGCCAGGTGCGGAAGCGCTGGCCGCCGCCGGCATGCCGCAGGAACGGGATATGGGTCATGAACAGGTTGCGCGCCTGCAAATCCAGTTCGCCGGCGCCGGCCTTGGCGGCGATCAGCTTGCCGTCGGCGATGCCCATCAGCACGCGGTCGATATAGGGCAGCTGATGGCCAGCGCTGTCGACGCGGTGGAAATACGGATTGCGCAGGAAGGGAAACTGCTGCGAGGGCGGCCGCACCGTGTTCAGCCACGGGTTAAGCGTCGGCAGGTCGGGATTGTCGAGGTCGTAGAGGTTGTCGCGGTTGTTGTGCAGCGCCGCCCAGCTGCGCAGCCGGCGCTTCTTCGCCTCCTCCTCCATCGCCTCGCGGCCGGCGTATTTCGCGTGGAACGGCTTGAGGTAATGGGCGGGCCGGTAGATGTAGGGGTCGCGCGCCGCGGCCAGCGCCGGCAGGAACAGCGGATTGGGGGCGTCCCAAGCGTAGCGCACGGTGGTCGCGTCGATCACCGTGAACGCGGGTAGCCTGTCGTCGACCTTCATGAAGGGCGGCGGGCCGAACGGCGCCAGATCCTTGTCGTTGGCGACGTCTTCCCACCAGTAGCGGAAATCCTCGGCGGTGAAGGGATGGCCGTCGGACCATCTGTGGCCCGGCCGCAGATGGAAGGTGAAGACGCGGCCCTCCTCGCTGTCGACGCGTTCGAGGATGTCGGGCACGAGATTGTAGTCGCGGTCGTAGCCGACTAGGCGGGCATAGCCGTAGACCGCCATCATGCGCGTGTCGCGCGCCCGCGGCATGGCGATGCGCAGATCGCCGCCGTATGCCCCGGTCTTCTCCATCTCGACCACGCGCGGCGCGGCAGGCAGCCGCTCGGCGACGGGCGGCAGCTGGCCGGCGGCGACGCGTGCGGCGAGGAAGGGCGGCTCCTTCCAGTCGGTGGCAGCAGGCGGAGCGGCGGCGGCGGATAAAATTAATGCCAGGGCGAAGAGGCGAAGCCGACGACGCCTGTTCGATACACCCTCTCCGCCACGGGGGACGGAGAGGGTGAAGGAATTGTGCGAGCGCCTTCATGCCACCGCCGCCAGCGTTCCGGATTCAGGGTCGGCGCGCACGAAATGGCCGTTGCCGAGCGAGACGAGGCGTGGCCGTGTCGCACCGTCGATGGTGAAAGGCGCCGGCCATGCCGACGGGTCGGAGGCGCGGCCCTCCATCAGCGCGCGCAGGTCGAGGCGGTGGTCCGGGTCGGGCTCGGGCACGGCCGACAGCAGGGCCTGGGTATAGGGATGCACGGGGTTGCGGAACAGCGCCTCGCGCGGGGCCAGTTCGACTAGCCGGCCGGCGCACATCACGGCGATGCGATCCGCGATGTAGTTGATGACGGCGAGGTTGTGGCTGATGAACAGGTAGGTCAGGCCGAGCCGTGACTTGAGATCCTTCAGCAGGTTGAGGATCTGCGCCTGGATTGACACGTCGAGCGCCGAGACCGGCTCGTCGCAGATCAGCAGATCGGGCTGCAGGGCCAGCGCGCGCGCGATGCCGATGCGCTGGCGCTGGCCGCCGGATAAGCTGTGCGGATAGCGGTTGAGCAAGCGCGGGTCCAGTCCGACGAGACGCATCAGTTCACGCACCGTCTCGGCCCGGCTTGCGGCATTGCCGAGACCGTGGATGACCAGCGGCTCGGACAGGATGTCGAACATCGTCATGCGTGGGTTGAGCGAGCCGAACGGGTCCTGGAAGATGAACTGGACGCGGCGGCGGAAAGCCTTGAGCGCGTCGCCCCTCAGCGCCAGCAGGTCGACCTTGCGGCCGCGGTCGTTGAAGGTGATGGAGCCGTCGTCGGGCGCCAGCGCGCGCATGATCAGCTTCGAGGTCGTCGTCTTGCCGCAGCCGGATTCGCCGACGAGGCCGAGGCATTCGCCGCGCCGTACCTCGAACGACACGTCCTCGACCGCGATCACGGCGCGCTCCTCGCGCGGGCCGAACCAGCTTCCCTTGCGGATACGGAAGCTCTTGGTCAGCCCCTCGACCCTGAGCAACGGTCCGGCGGCGTCGCCGCCTTCCGGCCAGGCCTCGCGCGCGTCGATCAGCTTCCCGGGCTCGGCCACGATCGCGCGCAGCGGCACCAGCCGCTCGCCCGGCTGCATGTGGAAGCGCGGCACGGCGGCGAGCAGCGCCTTGAGATAGGGGTGACGCGGCGCGCCGTAGAGGTCCTCCAGCGTGCCGGATTCGACGACGCGGCCGCGGAACATCACCACCACCTCGTCGGCCATGTTGGCGACGACGCCGAGATCGTGGGTGATGATCAGCACCGCCATGCCCAGCTCGGCCTGCAGATCCTTGATCAGCTTCAGGATCTGCGCCTGGATGGTGACGTCGAGCGCCGTCGTCGGCTCGTCGGCTACGAGAAGCGCCGGCCGGCAGACCAGCGCCATGGCGATCATCGCGCGCTGGCGCAGCCCGCCCGACAGTTCGAACGGATAGGTGCGCATGGCGCGCGCCGGATCGGGAAAGCCGACCAGCCGCAGCATCTCCCGTGTCAGCTCGAGACCGGTTCCCCTGTCGACCTCGCGGTGCAGGAACAGCGCTTCGCTCACCTGGTCGCCCACCGTGTGCAACGGCGACAGCGAGGTCATCGGCTCCTGGAAAATCATCGAGATGCGCCCGCCACGGATCGAGCGCACGGTCTTGCCGCCCTCCGGCAGCGCGGCGAGGTCGAGGACCGGCTCGTGGGTCCGGGTCGGGTCGTCGAACAGGATGCGGCCACCGGCGATGCGCGCGCTCGGCGGCAGGATGCGCATGATGGCCTGGCTGGTGACCGACTTGCCGGAGCCGGACTCGCCGACCAGCGCCGTGGTGCCGCCCGGGCGGATGCGGAACGACACGCCGTCGAGCGCGCGCAGCGTGCCGCCGTGCAGCGCGAAGTCGACGGTAAGGTTGTCGACGCGGAGGAGGTCGCTCATCGCCGCCACTCCGCCGGGTCGCCCCAGCCGCCACCTGGCAGCGCCGCCGGCGCGCGCGGCCCCGGCGCCTGCTGGCCTAGCGCTTCGATATTGGCCCGTGTGGCGGCTGACAGCGCGAGTCCGTTCATGTTGGCGGCACGCGAGGCGGCGGCGACGACGAGAGGGAAATCGTCGAGCGCGGAGTCGAGCCGCAGCCTCGTACGCCCGGCGCCGAGCGTCAGCTGCATCCAGCCATTGCTGCGGTCGCGCCGCGTCGAATAATAGGCGAGCCGCACGCGATCGAGCGCCGGCCAGTCGATGCGCGCCGGGCGCGGCCCGGCGGCTGCGACGCCGCCGGGGTCCAGCACCACGGCGGTGGCGTGGCGCAGCGCCGTCCAGGCGGCGGAGCCGGCGAACAAGGCGGCAAGCGCCGCGAGGATCCAGAAGGCCGCGCTGACGGGCGGTGCCAGCAATGCGCCGCCTCCGCACAGCATGACCCCGACGGTCGCGCGCGCATAGTCTCCGGCCAGCGCGCGCACGGGGTAGCGCAGCAGCGTCATGCTGTGAACACCCGGGCGGCGGAAAGCCAGCGTGCGCCCTGCGCGGCGGTAGCGTCGAGGAAGCGGGCGACGAAGGACCAGGTCGCCTCGTCCTGAACGAGGTGGTGAGTCAGCAGGCCGGTCGGCTCGTCGGCGTCGACTGTGCGCAGACGGCGCGCCGCGAGATGGGCGGTCGCGGCGTCGAGTGCGCGCGCCTCGCCGGCGAAGGCGCGGGTTGACCAGTCGATAGGATCGACATGGGTGTTCGACTGCACTAGGCCGCGCACGGGATGAAGGCGCGCGCGCGGCTTCGCCGTCGACAGGCCGGTGAAATGCAGTTCGGGAAGCAGGGGAACGAGGATTGGCGCGATGCGGCTCCACGGCGGCACCAGCACCGGCACGAAGCCCGACCAGTTCGCCAGCGTATCGAGGCCCATGGCCAGTTCGGCGGCGATATGGGCTGCAGGCCGCGTTGTGCCCAGCTCGATCTTGCGGTCGCCGGGATGCGCGATGTTGGTATGGGCCCAGCCATGTTGCAACACGGCGATGTCCAGCTCGCCGGAAAGGCGTCGGGCAAGCGCGCGATCCGCGCCCCAGGGCACGACGGCAAGCGCCAGCGGCACGCCGGCCGCGCGACGAAGCGCCAGCAGACGGTCGAGCGCCGGCCCGGTCGAGCGCGCATCGTCGTCGCGCCACCAGAAGGTGCCGACACGCCCGGCGGCGCACCAGCGGTCGAGTTCGGCGGTCAGCGCGGCCCAGCCCGCCGTGCCTCCCTCGGTCGTCCTGTTATCGGCAACGAGCGTCGCCACGTCACTACTCCCGCGCTCCCCGTCCCGGAGCTGAGCGCAGAATAGACGGTCGTTGCGAACGGCGTAAGGCGGCAAGTTGGGCGAATCGCAATGTCGCCGCCCGGCTCATCCTTCGACAGGCTCAGGATGAAAGCCCGCGCGCAGCCGCAACGCCGCTAGCGCATCCTTCACCAGCGCAGCCGAGCGTGCCGCTCCGGCGGTGTCGAGCGTGACGCTGCCGGGCGGCACGGCCGCCGCGCGGTCGATCGCGGCGGCGAGGCTGGCCGGTGTCATGGCGCGTTCGGCGACGACCTGCAGCGCGCCGCGGTCGGCCAGCAGGCCGCAGCGCAGCGTCTGCTCGCTTTCGAGGCCGCCGGCATAGGGCACGGCGACGGCCGGCACGCCGGCCGCGAGCACTTCCATCACCGTGTTGTAGCCGCCCTGGCTTACCGACAGCCGGCAATTGGCGACGAGGCGGCGGAAATCGGTGCGCGCCCGCTCGACCACCACGCCCGGCGGCGCGGCGGCGACCAGTGCCGCGAAGCGGTCGTCGGGAAGATTGTGGCCGGCAAGCATCCGCCACGGCGCCGCGGCCAGCATCGTCAGGGGCCGCGCCGCCAGCGCCGCCTCGATCAGCTCGCTGCCGACGGCGCCGCCGCCGGTCGACACGATTACCTCGCCCCAGCCTGGCGCGCCCGGCCCTTCGCGCGGCGGCGGCGGGTCTACGACGTAGCCGGTGTAGCGCGCCATATCGGCGATCTCGGCCAGCCGCGGGAAGGTGGTCTCTAAGGGGATGAAGGCCCCGTCGCCATGCACCAGCACGAGGTCGAAGAAGCGGCGCAGGCGCGCCACCATCTCGTCGATGCGCTCGGGCTTGTCCGGCTCGACCAGGATGTCGCGCACGGAGGAGACGATCAGGGGCCGTGCAGGCAGGGCATGCGCGGCCTCCAGCAGCGGCTCGACCTCGAAGCGCATCTGCCGCCGCCCGAAGGGGTAAAGCTCGACCAGCACGACATCGGGACGGGTTTCGGCGAGGACAGAAAGCAGCCGGTCGCGGCGCATCGCCTTCCAATCATCGTCGATGCGGTTGTCCCGCGCGTCGACCAGCACCTTGAAATAGCGGTCGGTGGCCCGCGTCGGCGGCAATTGCACGAAGCGGTAGATGCGCGGGTCGAAGCCCGGCACCTCCATGCCGCCCGACACCAGCGTCACGGCGAAGCCATTCGCCTCGAAGGCGCGCGCCAGCGTCGTCGCCCGCATCAGATGGCCGATGCCCAGCAGGTGCTGCACCCAGAACAGCAGGCGGGGAGTCATGCGGCGCTCCGGTCGAGCCGCAGATTGAGGCGCAGCACGGTCGGCCGGCCGTCGGGCGCCAGGACGAACAGATGCGCGGCCTTGCGCGACAACTTGTCGGGCGGTGCGCCGCGCATGTCCCAGCCGGTCGCCAGGGCGTAGGCGGCGCGGATGATGCCGCGATGGGCGACGATCAGGCGCGGCGCGCCCGCGGCGGCGATATCGGCGAAGACCGCGGCGACGCGCGCGGACACGGCGGCGGCGCTTTCGCCGCCCGGGGGCGCGTCTTCGCCGCCCATGGTATCGATGTTGGGCTGGCAATCGGCGCGCAGCCGGCCGCTCCACTCGCCCCAGTCGCGCTCGACCAGGCGCGGGTCGATCTCCGGCGCGTGGTGGCCGAGGATCGCCGCCGTTTCGCGTGCCCGGCCCAGAGGGCTTGCCAGCACCGCAAAGCCGTCGATATCGGGCGGTATGCGCCAGCCTTCCACCATGCGCCGCCCGGCCGCACTCAGCGGAATGTTAGCGCGGCCCTGCAGGCGCCCCTCGGCGTTCCAGCCGGTCGGGCCGTGGCGGACGAAGGCGACAATGGTCATAGCCTCAGTTCAGCCGCTTGTGGCGCAGTACCGACAGCGTCGCGTCGAGCAGGGTGGCCGCGCCCGAAATGTCGTGGCGCTCGGCGGCGAGGCGGCCGGCGACGCGGCCCATCTCCGCCCGGCGCGCCGGGTTGTCGAGCAGCCTCGCCACCGCCTGCGCGAAGGCCGCGTCGTCGTCGGGCTCGGGAAGCAGGCCGCTGATGCCGCCCGAGACGATGTCGGGCACGCCGCGCGTTGCGCAGGCCACGACGGGCAGGCCGGCGGCCTGGGCCTCGACCAGCGCCATGCCGAAGGCCTCGCGCACCGCCGGCCAGGTCAGCAGGTCGCAGGCGGCATTCAGGCCCGGTAGATCGCCTTCCGGAACCAGTCCCAGATGGCTCGTACGCCCCGGGATCGCCGCCTCCAGTACGCGTACGATCTCGCCACGCGCCGGCCCGTCGCCGGCCACCAGCAGGTGCCAATCGCGGTCCTGCAGCCTCACCAGCGCCGCGGCGAGACGGCGGAACGACGCCTCCTTGTCGCCCGGCCGCATCATGCCGACGGCCAGCAGCCATGGCCGGGCCGGGTCGAGGCCATGGCTGCGCGCCAGCGCGGCACGATGCTCGGCCCGGTGGGCGGCGGCGGCGCTGAAGGGCGCGGTGTCGATGAACGGCCACAGCCGGCGCATCAGCACGGGCTGGCGCACCACCGGAGAGAGGCAGTTGAGGTCGTCCGAATTGAGCGACAGCACGGCGTCGGCGCGCGCTATGGCGTCGTTGGCGGCGCGATACCCGATGGCCCACTTTCCGCCCGCCTGCTTGGGCGCGCTCGACGCCTCGGCGATCAGATAGGGGATGTCGAGCGCGTCGGCGATCGCCGGACCGAGCCAGTCCGGCGCCTTGTGGTAGACGTGGTAGGTCAGCCAGGCACGCGGCTGCAGCTCGACCGGCCGGCGCGCCAGCCGCTCGGCCAGTTTCTCGGCGAGGCGCCGGCCGAGCGCGCCGAGCCGTGCCTGCCGGGCGGCGTCGCCGGCCCCGTCGCGCGAGCGGAAATGGCAGACGACCTCGGCCTCGTGGCCGGCGACCTCCAGCGCGCGCAGGAACAGCCGGCTGATGGTGCGGTCGCCCGAGGGCACGGGGTCGTCCGGCGCCTTCATTGGCGCATAGAAAGCGACACGCATCCTGCCCTCCTCCTACTCGGCGGCGCGCGCCGCTGCCGTCGCCACGGGCAGGTGGGTGCGCAGCAGGGCAGCGATACGGTCGATTCCCGCGGCGGCGTCGAAATCTTTCCGAACACGCTGCTCGCCAGCATCGGCAAGAGCATCGCGTCGCGCCGGATCGGCAATCAGCGCAGAGAGCGCGGCGGCCAGTGCAGCCGGCTCGTCCGGCGGCACGAGGGTGCCGGTAACACCATCCTCGACCAGTTCGGGGATCGCTGCGACATCAGTGGCCAGCACTGCGACGCGCTGGCTCTGCGCCTCCATCAGCACGTTGGGCAGGCCGTCGCGGTCTCCGCTGCGGGCGACGCGGCTGGCCAGCACGAAAATATCCGTCGCCGCCAGCGCCGCCAGCACGCCCTCCTGCGGCTGCCGGCCGCGCCACTCGATGCGGTCGGCAATGCCGAGCCTCAGCGCCTGACACTTCAGGGCTTTGCCCAGTGGGCCGCCGCCGATCTGCACCAGCCGCCAGTGGAGGTCGCGCGGCAACAGGGCCAGCGCGTCGAGCAGGTCATCGGTACCTTTCTTCTCCACCAGCCGGGCGACGGATAATATCCGTACAGGTGCGGCGGGGTCGCTGCCGCCGCGTCGGTCCGCGCGCGCTGACCGACGCGGAAAGCGCACTAGATCGAGGCCGTGGTGGACCAGCGCCACCCTGTCCGGCCGGTCGGCAAGCGCCGCAAGACGAGCCTGGCCGTAGGCACTGCAGGTCACGGCGAAGGCGGCATTGGCCATTTTGTTTGCGATCTCGCGGTCAGGCGTCGTCCAGATGTCCTTGGCGTGGGCGGACACGCCCCAGGGCAGGCCGCGCAGGGCGCCGGCATAGCGGCCGACCGAGGCCGGGGTGTGCAGGTAGTGGACGTAGAGCAGGCCGACATCCTCCGCCAGCTCGGCCGCCAGCACCAGCGCCTGACCCCAGCGCCGGATGCGGTTCGGCGTCGGATCGCGCCGCAGATCGGCGAGAAACAGGACCCGCGCCTTCCGGTATCCCGGCAGGCGGCGGGCCACGCGCCAGCCGGCAAGCACGCGGCGCGGCGCCCGCCACAAATATTCGGGCAAATACAGGACGGGCGCCTGTATCTCGCGATGCACCGGATGGACCGCACCATCGGTCGGCTGGCGCAGGGAAACGATCGTCAGCGCGAGGCCGCGCCGCTCCAGGCCCCGGATCTCCTGGGCGATGAAGGTTTCCGACAGGCGCGGGTAACCCTTGACGACGACGGCGATGCGCATGGCCGATCCTCGCGGCGCGGTGACGCAGCAGTCGAAGCACGGACGGCGCTGCCGGGCAAGTCCCGGCGCGAGAAACGGCCGGCCCGCCGACATCGACGATTGACCCGGCACGCGCGGGCAATATTAATCGTCGACACCGGTTTCGCAGGGGCCGGAAATGACCCACGCCGCCCCGCGCCCTTGTTGGCGCCCTCGCCGTCGAAGGCGGCGAAGTGGACCTCGACGATGCGCGGGCTTCGGTCGATGGCGAGGTTCCGCGCAGCGTCGAATCGCCGGATTTTCGGCCACTCGCCGGGCTGTGCACGGCGCACGCGTACATCGACCGGCTGGCCGCCGGCCCGGCGTTCTAGCCGCATCCGCAATTCCTGCGCGCCCTCCATGTGGTGATGCTCGGCCACAATCCGGCCGCCGCGTCTGGCCAGTGGCGCGACGGCGGAGCCGAACTGGCGGGCTAGCGCGACGAGGCGACGATCTGTGTCGGACCGCAATCGGCCAAGGTGCCGGCGCGGATGTGCGAACTTTCCGTGGCCCTCGCCGCGCCGCCGTGGCCCGTGGCGGCCGCCTTGGCGCATCTGAACCTCGCCACCATCCGGCCTTTTTGCGACGGCAACGAGCGGCTGGCGCGCGAGATGCTGGTGCTGGCGCGCACGGGCGCCCTCGACCACGCCCTCGCCGGCATCGAGGATTGGCTCGGTGGCGAAACGGCCGGCTACTACGCCGGCCTGCGCGCGGCGGCCGGCGCGGCGTGGCCGCCGCAGGCCGATGCCGGCCCGTGGGTGCGCCTCTGTCTCGCCGGGCAACAGGCGCAACTCGACCGGCTGGTGGCCAGCCACGCCGCCGCGGCGCTGGTATGGACCGAGCTGGCGACGCGGCTGGGCGGGGAAGACCTGCCGGCGTGTGCCGCCCCGGTGCTGCTCGACGCCGCCTTCGGCCTGACCTTGCGCAACGGCCGCTACAGGGCCGAGACGGGGCTGTCGGATGTCGGCGCCACGCGCGACCTGCACAGGCTGTGCGATGCCGGCGTGCTGGCGGCAATCGGCGAGAAGCGCGGCCGGGTCTATCGCCTCGGGCCAACACTCACCGTGCTAGCCGCGCGGGCCCGGGTGCCGGCGGGATGACGCTCAAAGCGGCACGATGATGCCCCGGCGCGCACGCGATTCGCTGCCGGCGCCGGCCGTCGGCTGCGGCCCGTCGGCGCAGGCGGACAGAAAGGCCAGCACGAGGACCAGTAGCGGCCGTGGTCGCGGCACGGTCAAGGCCCCTGACCACCGCGCGCCGTGTCGGCGCCGTTGCGTCGGGCAAGGCGGACGCCGCGCGCGCGCCGCCGGCCGATGGCCAGCGCCACCAGCCGGTTGACGTTGCCGAGGCCGTCGAGCAGCCCGGGCAGCACCACCTCGGACGGGCGCGGCTGCTGCGGCAAATGGCGTAGTGCGGTGGCCATCGACCGCCAGTCGGCCGTCATCTCGTCCTCGGCGATCATCGGTTCCGGAACCAGCATGCGCACGAGGCCTAGGGCCTGGGTGCGGGCGGCGCGGATGAACTGTTCGCGGCGCGGCTTCGTGCGCGGCACCAGAACGGCGCGTTTGTCGAAAGACAAAATCTCGCAGAAGGTGTTGTAGCCGCCCATGGCGATAATGCCGGCCGCGGCGGCCAGCAGCCATTCGGGGTGGCTGTCGAAGATGATCGACTCGACGTTGTCGAGCCGGGAGATGCGCTCGTTGAACCCGGCCTGTAGCTCGAGGTCGAGGAATGGCCCGAACATGAAGAAGGCCGGCAGCGGTAGACCGCGGTCGGATTCGTAGGCGCGCAGCACCCAGTCGAACATCGCGGCGCCGTCACCGCCGCCGCCGGCGGTGACAAGGATGAACGGCTTGCCGCCATAGGGCGGCGGGCCTTGGACCGCGCCATGCGGCAGCCCGCGCCGCAGATAGCCAGTGTAGACCATCTTGCGCCGGACCGAGGCCGGCAAGCCCAGCCCGTCGAGCGGATCGACGATTTGCGGCAGGCCGTAGACCCAGATCTCGTCATAGAGCGATTCGAGGGTCGGGACGACGCCCTTGCCGTTCCACTCGGGGCCGAGCAGTTGTGGGTCGTCGACGATGTCGCGCAGCCCGAGCGCAAGCGTAGTGCCGCGCGACTTCAGCATGTGCAACGTGTCGAGCACCTCTCCGCGCAACCCGTGCGGCTCCTTGTCGACGATGAACACATCGGGGCCGAAGGCCGCCGCCGTGCGCTCGATGATGGCGGCGCGCAGGGCGACCGTCTCGTCGATCGCCATCGGCAGCTTGAGCGACGTGTACTCGCCGTTCTGCAGCTTCACGACGCCCGGGATGCGAACGAAATCGACGCGCTCGGCGAAGTCAAAACTGCCGATGATCGGCGACCCCGACAGGATCAGCACCGATATCATTGGATCGGCCCGCACCAAGGCATGGGCGATCTCGCGGCAGCGCCGAAGATGGCCAAGACCGAAGGTGTCGTGGCTGTAAATGAGAACCCGTCGACTCGCGGGCATCGACGGCCCCTTCCGATTTTATCCCACCGACGCCGGCGGACTATGGCACAGACCGGGCGGGCGCGAAAAGCGGCGTCTCGCGGGGCGGATTTGCCGCGACGGGGCCCACGCGCTATCGTCCGGCCGGCTGCGTCGCCGGGCCCCGGCCGCACGTCGGGGGCCGGACCGGTGAGCGATTATCTCGACCGCAACATGTTTGGCTTCGTGCTACGGCACAGCAAGCGCGACCAGCTCTATCTGCTGGCGCTGATCGTCGCCTCATACCCGATCCAGTTCCTCGTTTACGATTCCACCAAGATCATCATCAACAAGGCGATCGGCGGCAAGGGCCCGCCCTTCGAGGCGACCTTCTTCGGCCTCATACATTTCTCGCTCGACGTCGGCCAGATCACGTTCCTGCTGTCGCTGTGCTTCGTCTACCTGTTCGCCGTCGTCGCCAGTAACGGCTTCAAGAACTGGATGAACAACGTCCGCGGCCGCAACGCCGAGAAGCTTATCCGGCGGCTGCGCTACATATTGTACACTCGCATCCTTCGCTTCCCGCCGTCGCAGTTCAAGCGGACGAGCCAGGGCGAGATGATCGCGATGATCACCGGCGAAGTAGAACAGGTCGGTAATTTCTTTCCCGGCGCCATCGCCGACCCGGTGTTCCTCGGCGGGCAGCTCGCCGTGTCGACGATGTTTATCCTCGCGCAGGACTGGATGATGGGCTTGATCGCCTTCGCGGTTTTTCCCATCCAGATGTACGTCATCCCGCGCATGCAGAAAAAGGTCAGCGCGCTGTCCAAGCGCCGCCAGCGCGAGGTGCGGCGCCTGTCCGACCACCTCGGCGAAACCATCTCCGGCATCGCCGAGGTCCATGCCAACGACACGTCCGGGCTGGAGCGCGCACGGCTCGCTGACCGGCTGGGCGTGATCTACACCGTCCGCCTCGAAATCTTCTTTCGCAAATACGCCATCAAGGCGCTCAACAACCTGCTCGACAAGGTGTCGCCTTTCTTCTTCTACTCGATCGGCGGCATCCTCGTGATCCAGGGCGACATCACGCTCGGCGGCCTCGTCGCCGTCATTGGCGCGCAGAAGGACATGGCGGCGCCATGGAAGGAGCTGCTCAACTGGTACCAGGCGCAGGCCGACGCGACGGTCAAGTACGAGCAGGTCGTCACCCAGTTTGAGCCGGCCGGCCTGCTCGACCAGAAACTGCTCGACGCCCATCGCGACGAGGCCGTGCCGGCGCTCAACGGGCCGGTGCGACTATCCAGCGTCTCTCTGGTTGACGAGGACGGCATCCGCCGCGTAGCCGGCGTGTCGCTCGAGTTCCCACTGGCCGAGCATATTGCGGTGGTCGGCGGCCCGACCTGCGGCAAGGACGACCTGGCGCGCCTGCTCGCCCGCCTCGCGGTGCCGACATCGGGGCGCATCCTCGTCGGTGAGCATGATCTTGCGACGCTGCCGGAGGCCGTTACCGGGCGGCGCATAGGCTGGGTCGACCAGTCCTCCGCCCTGCAGTCGACGACGGTGCGCGAGAACCTGCTCTACGCACTCAAGCAGCGACCCTTTCGCCCCGCCGCCTACACGCCCGAGGAAGCGGCGCAGCGCGAACGCGACAGCATTGCCGCGGCGCTGGCCGGCAACACGATGCAGGACTATCGCGCTGACTGGGTCGACTACGAAATCGCCGGGGCCACTGGTCCCGACGACATCGCACCACGCATGATCGCGGCGCTGGAACTCGTGGAGCTGACAGACGACGTCTACCAGATGGGCCTGCGCGGAATCGTCGACCCTGCCGACCGGCCGGACATCGCCGAGGCCGTGCTGCGCGCCCGCGCCGCGCTGGCCGCGCGGCTGGCCGACCAATCCCATGCCGGGCTGGTCGAGCGCTTCGACCCGGCACGCTACAATGCCAACGCGACGATGGCGGAGAACCTGCTGTTTGGCACGCCGATCGGCGCCGCCTTCAAGATCGAGACGCTGGCCGACAATGTCTGGGTCCGCACCGTCCTCGATAAGGCGGGGCTGACCGACGAGCTGGTCGAGGCGGGCCGCGAAGTCGCGCAGACGATGGTCGACATCTTCGCCGACCTACCGCCCGGGCACGAATTCTTCGAACGCTACTCGTTCATTTCCTCCGACGAGCTGCCCGAATTCCGCACCCTGCTCGGCCGCGTCGCCAGCCTCGCCCCGGCGGCGATGACGGCGGAGGACCGCGCCCGCCTGCTGGCGCTGCCCTTCATGGTTATCCCGGCGCAGCACCGCCTCGGCGTCGTGACGCCCGAGCGCGAGGAAAAGCTGCTCGAGGCGCGCCGCCTGTTCCGCGCCGAACTTCCCTACGACCTCGCCGGCGAGGTCGAGTTCTTCGACCCGGTCCGCTACAACGCCGCCGCCTCGCTGCAGGACAACATCCTGTTTGGCAAGGTTGCGCACGGCCAGGCGCAGGCGGCGCAGAAGATCGGCGCGCTGGTGGCCGAAACGCTCGACAGCATGTCGCTGCGCGCCGCCGTCATGGAGGCCGGCCTCGCCTATCACGTCGGCGTCGGCGGCAGCCGGCTGTCGACGGTGCAGCGCCAGAAGCTGTCCTTCGCGCGCGCGCTGCTGCGGCAGCCCGACCTGCTGGTGATCAACGAGGCCGGCGCCGCCTTCGACACCTCGCTGCTGGAGCGGATAACCGGGCGCCTGCTTGCGGCGCGCAAGGGCAAGGGCGTCGTCTGGGCCCTGTCGCGGCCGCGGCTCGCCGAGGCGTTCGGGCGGGTACTGGTGATGGATGACGGGCGCGTCGTCGAGGACGGCAGTTGGGCCGAGCTGAACCGCGAGGGCCGGCCTCTCCACGCGCTGGCCGGCGCGCCCTGATGCGACCGGGGCGCCAATACGGGGGAGAACCGCGATGACGCTCAACGAGGAAGTCGAGCTGCTGCGCAAGATCCCGCTATTCGCGAAGGTCGAGCCGTCGAAGCTCAAGCTGTTGGCCTTCACCAGCGAACGCGTCAGCTACGATGCCGGTCAGGCTCTCTTCGCACAGGGCGACATGGGCGATGCAGCCTACATCATCGTCGAGGGCGAGGCCGATGTCGAAGTGTCGACGCCCTCCGGGCCGCTGGTCGTCGCCACGCTCGGCCGCAACTATTTCGTCGGCGAGATCGCCATTCTCTGCGATGTGCCGCGCACCGCGACCGTGCGCGCGAAGACACGGCTGGTGACCCTGCGCATCGCCAAGGATTTGTTCTTCCGCCTCGTCACCGAATTTCCGCAGATGGCGGTGGAGATCATGCGCGAACTAGCCTCGCGCCTCGAGAACACCACCGCGCAATTGCGCGAGGCGCGCATGCAGCAGCGGCAATGAGCCGGCTGGATAGTTTCATCAGCCGGCTGGAGGCCCAGCGCGCCTGCCTCGACCACATCGCCACCGCCATCGCCGGCATTGCTGGCCCGGTGCTCGAGGTCGGCCTCGGCAACGGCCGTACCTACGACCATCTGCGCAGCCTCCTGCCGGGTCGCGGGATCCTCGTCTTCGACCGCCAGATCGACGCCCATCCCGACTGCGTACCAGACGATTCGCACCTGTTCCTCGGCGATCTGTTTGACCGCCTGCCCGACGCCATAGCGCGGCTGGGTCGCACGGCGGTACTGATCCATTCAGATATCGGCACCGGCGATCCGGCAAGAAATGCCCGCATCGCCACCGCGCTGGCGCCGCTCTACGCGCAATTGCTGGCGCCGGGCGGCGTCGTCGCCAGCGACCAGGAAATGCCCGCGGCCGCCTGGACCGAAATGTCGCTGCCCGACGGCGTACCGCCGGGACGGTATTTTCTCTATCGGGCGCGATAGCCCGCACACGGTCGCCGCTATCCCCGCCCCTTCAGCGCGGGCGCCGAGGCATCGTCCGCCGGTGCCGCGGCGGCTTGAGCGCGGAGAGCCTGGTAGCGGGCGAGCAGCGCCGCGCACTGCGCCATCCGTTCGCTGTCGGCAAACATCGGCACGCCCGTCGTCTCCATCGCGCCGGACCACTCCGGGCCCGCCTCCAGCGTGCCCATCATCGAATGCAGAAAGGGCATGCCGGCCGCCCGCGCGCGTGGCGCGAGGTGGGAAAGCGCGGCGATCACCGGACCGGCATCGACCATGAAGGGCACGACATGGACGCCTAGAATGGCGTCGAAGGCGGCGCTTCCGGCATCGAGCGCGGCCTCCAGCGTCGCGGCGAAGCGGTCCTCGCGCGCATCGCCAGCAGGCCGAGCGGATTGGCGATGGCTGGCTCCGCCGGCAGAATCGCACGCAACGTCGCCGCCATGGCTGTGGGCAGCGGCGCGAGGTCGCGGCCAGTGCCGGCGGCGCGGCCGCTGGCCCGCACGCCAGGACCGCCGGAATTGGACAGCACCAGAACGCGCCGCCCGGGCCGGCCGTTGGGATAGAAACCGAATCCCCTGGCGGCCAGAAGCAGTTCGGCCAGCGAACGGACGCGCAGCATGGCGCAGTCGGCCGCATAGGCCTCGATCGCCGCATCGCTGTTAGCCGCCGCGCCGGTATAGGCGGCGGCGGTGGCACCGGGCGCGGTGGAGCCGCCGAAGAGGGCCCCGACCGGCTTTATCGCAGCGACGCGCCGGGCGACGGCGCGCAGCCGGCGCGGATCGGAGACGGATTCGACGTAGAGCAGCACGGCGGCGATGGCCGGGTCGCAACCGAGATAGTCGAGATAGCCCTCGACACCGAGCTGTAGGCCGTTGCCCACCGACACCAGCGCCGAGATCGGCGGGCGGCCGGCATTGGCCCGCGCCATAGATTCCTCTATTAGCGCGCCCGATTGCGAGACGAAGGCGCGGCCGCCGCGCGGACCGGCGCACGGCGGCAGGTCGCGGAAGAAGGTCGGGGCATGCGGCCATGCGGCATCCATGCTGATCCGCCCGGCGCAGTTCGGCCCGGCGCCGACGATGTCGGTTTCCTCGATCAATGCGCGCAGGGCGGCGTAGCGCGCGCGGCCCTCCGCGCCCGCCTCGGCGAAGCCGCCAGGCAGCACCAGCACATGGCGGTGGCCGGACGCGGCGGCCTCGCGCACCACCTCGATCACGGCGCCGGGCCGCACCACCACGACGACCAGCTCGTCCGGCGGCGTCACCGCGCCGATGCTGGCGACGGCATCGTGGCCGAAGATGCGGCCGCCGCGAGGATTAACCGGCACGACGCGGCCCCGATAGCCGGGGCGCGCGATCATCTGCATGACCGCGCCGCCCGACGAGGTTGGCCGCTCGCCCGCGCCGACGACAGCGATGGAGCGCGGCGCGGAAGAAGGGGCGCAAATCGGTCATGCGCGGCTCCGCGTCCGGTGCGGCGCCTCCTCGTCCTTAGACAGGATCAGGATGAGGAGGCGGGGCGGGGGTAACAAGAGTAACGCTACAAGACCGCCTCACCCTGAGCCTGTCTAAGGACGAGGAGGCGCCGGACGCGATGCTACACATCGAGGTCGACGATCACCGGCACATGATCGGAGGCCTGCGGCCAGGCGCGCGCTTCGACGAGGATGTTGGCGGCGGCGAGCGTCGGAGCCAGCGCCGGCGTCACCCAGATATGATCGAGGCGACGGCCGCGATTGGTCAGGTGCCAATCGCGCGCGCGGTAGCTCCACCACGAATAAAGCTTCTCGCTGGCCGGCACGAAATGGCGCACGCCATCGACCCAGTCATGCGCCGCTTGCAGCCGGCCGAGCTTCTCGACCTCCACCGGCGTGTGGCTGACGACATCGAGAAGCTGATTGTGCGACCACACATCGTGCTCCAGCGGCGCGACGTTGAAATCGCCGACGACGATCCGCTTGGCCTTCGTCGTAGCTTCCTTCGCCCACCACGCGGCCTGGGCGTCGATGAAGGCGAGCTTGTGCGCGAACTTGACGTTCATCGCCGGGTCGGGCACGTCCCCGCCGGATGGAATGTAAAGATTGTGCAGCTCGATGCCACCGGGCAGCCTTGCGAAGGCGTGCCGGCAATCCGTCTTGCCGCACCAGTCCTGCCAGCCGGCGTCAGTCAGCCTCAGTTTAGACAGGATAGCGACGCCGTTGTAGCCTTTCATGCCGCGCACCATGCGGTAGGGGAACAGATCGGCCAGCCCTTCATGCGGGAACAGCTCGTCGGGGACCTTCGTTTCCTGCAGGCAGAGGACATCTGGTGTGGCCTCTTCCGCCAGCCGCCGCACCAGCGGCAGACGCAGCCGCACCGAGTTGATGTTCCAGGTGGCGATACGCATGGACCGTAATCCCAGTAGTTGCGCGCCTGCGGCAGGCGAAGCTACGCGATGCTGATGTCGATGCCCGACAGGCCCTCTATGGAGCCTGTCATGCGGTCGCCCGAGACGACCGGGCCGACGCCCTCGGGCGTGCCGGTGTAGATCAGGTCGCCGGGCGCCAGTTCGATCAGGCTCGACAAATTGGCGATGGTCTCCGGTACGTTCAAGATCATCTTGGACACACCGGAATCCCGCTTCGCCGGGCCGTTGACCTGCAGCCGGATGCGGCCCTTGCCTATATGACCGATTGCGGCGACCGGGTGGAGCAGCCCGATCGGCGACGACCGGTCGCAGGCCTTGCACATGTCCCACGGCCTTCCCTTGTCGCGCAGCGCGCCATGGACGTCGCGGCGCGTGCGATTGATGCCGCACGCATAGCCCCAGACATGGTCGAGCGCGCGCTCCTGTGCGATGTCGCTGCCGCATTTGCCGATAGCGACGACCAGCTCCATCTCGTCGTGGAAGCTCTTCGTCTTCGACGGGTGGGGGATCGTCGCGCCGGTGAAGACGATCGCGTCGCCCGGCTTGGTGAAATAGAAGGGCGTCTCGCGCAGGTCGCTGCCCATCTCCCCGGCGTGCTCGAGGTAGTTGCGGCCGACGCAGAAGATGCGGCGCACGGCAAATTGCTTGTCGGACCCCGCCACGGGCACGGACGCGACCGGCGGCGTCAGCACGTACTCCATGACGCTCTCCGGGGCGCGGCACGGGCAGAGCGCCCGCGCGAAAGGTCAGAACAGGTAGTACCGTCCGGCGACGAGGCCAAGCGGCCAGAGTCCGGCGGCGGACAGACGGTACATGGCGGCAAAGGGATGGTCGCCGGCAAGCCCGCCGCCGGCTGCCAGCAGAAGCGCGGTCCGGCAGCACGCCTGGGCGGCGGCACCGGCGGCGACGCGCAGCAACGACGCATCGGCCACACCGTCACTGGCGGCGGCGATGGCGGCGGCGCCATGGACGACCTCGCCGGTGGCGTCGGCGGCGCGCGTCAGCAGGGCCAGCAGCGCACCCTCCCCGCCGGCGGCGGCTATCGCCGGCCCCCGGAGCGCGGCGCGCGCGGCCTCCTCGGCACCCCACCAACGCCGGTCCCAGGCCGGATTGGTGGTAATGGTGGCGGTCTGCGGCCAGCCGGCGACGGCGGCGATGGCGACCGGGCACCCGCCCAGCGCCGCGAGGCCGAGGCCGGCGAGCCAGAGGCGCGCCTCGGCCTCGCTCGGAGTCTCGCCGACCGCGGCGAACCAGTATTGCCGTGCGAGATCGTGCGCGAAGGCGCCGAGCGTGTCGGCAGCACCGCCACCCAACCCTCCCCCGTGAAGGGGAGGGGTTGTAATGCGCGGGCCCCCCTTGCGGGGGGGGCTAGGGCAGGGGTGACGCGTGCCGGACACGGTGTGGGGCCTTACGCCGCCGCGGCCGCCGGCGCGGGCAGAGTCAGGCCGAGCTTTGCCGCCACATCGCTCGCCTTGGCGACGTAATCGGCGCGCATGTCATCGTTGCTGCGCTGCTTGATGCCCCATTTGCGGAAGATGGCGTTGTTGCTCGAGCCGGCGCCGCCGAAGAAGGGCGGCAGCATGGGGAAGTAGCGGTCGATGGCGACCTGGATGGCTCGCTTGCCGGCGGGCGTGGCGATCATCTCGCGGGTGAAATCCTCGCCGAACTGCGCGTGGAAGCGTTCTTCAGGTAGGGTCATGCGGGCGAGGTTGCGCAGCGGGTGGAAGCCGCATTGCAGCAGATCCTCGACCTGCAGGATCTCGGCGAGGTTGGCGAGCAGCTTGATGACGCAGAACTCGGCCCAGCTCTGCAGGGGGAACCCGAAGATCGATAGCGGCTTCCTGTCGCCGCCGGGCACCATCTCGTCGGCCGGCACGCCGATCTTCTCGCCCAGCTCGCGGAAACGGACATGGCGGCCGTATTCCTCCATGGACACGCGGCAAGTCAGCCATTTGGCATAGGGCGTCGGCGCCAGAGCGATGGCCGGCTCGTCGAACACCTGGGCGCCATACAGCTAGTTGATCGCGTGGCTGCGCACGATCTTGCGGATCGCCGTCCGGTACTCCTCGGGCTGGGCGTCGAACTCCTCGACGGTTCGCACGACCGGGATGGTTGGATCGCTCATGGCTCGCTCCTGGCAGGTGCCGCCGAGCTCACACGACAGGGTTGGTTTTGAAGGCTTCCGGCTCGGGTCCCAGTTGGCACATTGCCCGGTGCCAGCGACGCCCGCACGGACTCCCAGCCGGCTTCCGCATAGACCGCGTGCCGGGCAGGGCGCGGCTGCGAGAACAGGAAGATCTCGCGCCCAGGCACGCCGAAGAGCTGGCCGCTCACATCGCCGACGCCGCAGCCTGCCGTATGGCGACGCGAAAGCCTATCGTGCCTCACCTGCCTCGAGCCCGGGCAGATTATCTCAAATTAGTTCGTCCAGCCAATTATTTCAGAGACAAAACGCCGCGTGCCACCGCTTAAAAAGACGCCCCGGCCAAGGGGGGGCGACCGGGGCGCCCGATTTGCTCCGCAGAGCTTTCAGCGGCATCGCGTTCGCCGCCGTCCGGACGCTTTGGCGACCGGATCTGGATGAGGACGTAGGTTGGCCGGCCGACTCCGCCAAGGGGGTCCACCGCGCTTCGATTCAGAAAAAAACCGGTATCGGCGGCTCAGGCCACCCGGTCGCGGGCGGTGCGGGCGATGGCGCGGGCACGGCAGGCCTCGCCGAAGCGGGCGAACAGAACTTCGGAGAAGGGGTGGCCACGGGCGCCATGCTCGGCATGCCATTGAACGCCGACGGCGAAGCCGCGCGCGGTGTCGATGCGAATACCCTCGACGACGCCATCATCGGCGAGCGCCTCGACGACCACCCCCGGCGCAAGCCGGTCGAGGCCCTGGCCATGCAGCGAATTGACCATGAAACCCCGCGGGTCGAGCCCGGCATCGCGGGCCCAGCGCTCGAACAGGCCGCCGGGGATGCAGCGGACGGGATGGCGGAGGGCGGTGCGTTCCTCCATCGGCGCAATGATGCGCATGCGATGGTCGCGCGCGCCCTCGACTTCCCACAGATAGGGGTGCAGCGAGCCGCCCAGCGCCACGTTCATCTCCTGGATGCCGCGGCAGATGCCGAACAGCGGCACGCCACCGGCCAGCGCCGCGCGCACCAGCGGCAGGGTCGTGGCATCGCGCATCGGGTCGCGCAGCGTGCCGTCGCGGAAGGGCTTGCCTTCGTAATGGTGCGGCTCGACGTTGGAACGGCCGCCGGTCAGCAACAACCCGTCGAGGCGGTCGAGGAGGGCGTCCTGCGGGTAGAGGCCGCCGCTCTCCTCCGTGCCGATCGAGGCAAGCATCACCGGAATGCCGTCGGAACCCTCAATCACGGCGGTGACATAGCGGTGCGAGACGCCATGCACGTCGATGCCGTTGAACTGCCGCATGTCGCCTGCGATGCCGATCAGAGGACGATGAAATGAGGCGAGCATGGCAGCAGGCAGTATCGCGTTGGAACCGTCACGGGACCGCCGCTATGCTAGCATGGCGGGCTGCACCGGCGATGCCCCACGGTTGGCGCAAGGCCCTTCAATTGTTTGGACCGACCGGCCTGCCGAGGTTAGGATCGACGAGCGAGAACTGTTCGCTGCCGATCGGCCCGCCAAAGCGGGGTTGGACCAGCGCGATGTCGATCGTGGCGCCCTGGGCGTCGACGACGCGCCAGCGCGCAAGGCGCAGCGGCTGCTCGTCGAATTGCAGGGTGATGGAGCCCGCGGCCGGCGCGCCGGCCTCCACGAGGGTGATCTGGACGACGCCCTCGCCCTTGCGTAAATCGGTAACCTTAAGCCCTTCATCGAGGTCGATGTGCTCGCGCAGCAGGAACGCCGCCGGGGTCTCCGAGACGGGATAGAAGCTCGTCTGCAGCAATTCCTTGTCGTGATGCATGATCCAGGTGCCGCTGGCGACCAGCAGCACCGGGGTCGGCGGATCGTATTCGACGCGCAGCTTGTCGGGCCGGCGCAGCAGCATCCGCCCCGAGGCGCGGCCGTCGGAGGAGAACTGCACGAAGCGGGTGTCGAGCGTGGTCAGACCGTTGAGCCAGCCCCCGATCCGCTCAATATCGGCCTTGTCCGCCGGCCCGGGCGGCGTCTGCGCCGAAGCGGGAGCCGCGAGCGCGACGCTCAGGCAAAGGATCGCGGCGATGGCGCGAAGGATATGCATATACGCCATATAGGCGACCGGCCGTGGCAATCCAAAGCCGGAGTTGCGTCGGCGGCGCGGCGGATCGCCAGCGCGGCTCAGCGCGAATGATCGCCGACCAGCACCTCGCGCTTGCCGGCGTGGTTGGGCTGGGTGATGACGCCTTCCTTCTCCATGCGCTCCACCAGCCTGGCGGCGCGGTTGTAGCCGATCTGCAGGTGACGCTGGATGAAGCTGGTCGAGGCCTTGCCCTCGCGCGCCACCAGCGCCACGGCCTGGTAGTAGAGATCCTCGCCGCCGCCCTCGCCGTCGGCCGCATCGAAACCGGGGATGCCGGCCGCCGCGTCCTCGTCCTCGGTGACGGCGTCGACATAGTCGGGCTCGCCCTGCCGGCGCAGCCATTGCGCCACCGCCTCGACCTCGGTGTCGGCGACGAAGGGGCCATGGATGCGCATGATGCGGCCGCCGCCGGCCATGTAGAGCATGTCGCCCTGGCCGAGCAGCTGCTCGGCGCCCTGTTCGCCGAGGATGGTGCGGCTGTCGATCTTGCTCGTCACCTGGAAGCTGATACGGGTTGGGAAATTCGCCTTGATGGTGCCGGTGATGACGTCGACCGAGGGCCGCTGCGTGGCCATGATGATGTGGATACCGGCGGCGCGCGCCATCTGGGCGAGGCGCTGGATGGCGACCTCGACCTCCTTGCCGGCGACCAGCATGAGGTCGGCCATTTCGTCGACGACGACGACGATCAGCGGCAGGGCGGTGAGGTCGAGCGCCTCCTCCTCGAATACCGGCTTGCCGGTCTCGGCGTCGAAGCCCGTATGCACCTTGCGCGACAGCACCTCGCCGCGCTGGCGCGCCTGTTCGAGGCGCTGGTTGTAGCCGGCGATGTTGCGCACGCCGAGCTTCGACATGGAGCGGTAGCGGTTCTCCATCTCGCGCACGACCCATTTCAGCGCGCCGACCGCCTTGCGCGGATCGGTGACGACGGGCGCCAGCAGATGCGGGATGCCGTCGTAGACCGACAATTCCAGCATCTTGGGGTCGATCATGATGAAGCGGCACTCCTCCGGCTTCAGCCGGTAGAGCAGCGAGGCGATCATGGCGTTGATGCCGACCGACTTGCCGGAGCCGGTGGTGCCGGCGATCAGCAGATGCGGCATGCGCGCGAGATCGACGATCACCGGCTCGCCGCCGATGTCCTTGCCCAGCACCAGCGGCAGCGCGCCGCGGTGCTTGGTGAATGCAGGCGAGGCCAGCACCTCGCTCAGGTAGACCACCTCGCGGTGCGCGTTGGGCAATTCGATGCCAATCACATTGCGCCCCGGCACGACGGCTATGCGCACCGACACCGCGCTCATCGAGCGTGCGATGTCGTCGGCGAGGCCGATGACGCGGCTGGTCTTCGTGCCGGCCTCGGGCACGAGCTCGTAGAGCGTCACGACAGGCCCGAGGCGCATGTTGCCGATCTCGCCGCGCACGCCGAAATCCTCGAGCACGGATTCGAGCATTTGCGCATTCTGCTTCAGAGCATCGTCGCCGACGTTGCGCGCGACGTGGCCATTGTCCGCGGGAGCCGCCAGCAATTCTAGGGCGGGAAGCGCGAAGGCGCCGTCGGTCGGCAACAGGTCGAGCGCGCGCTGTGCGGCGGGTCGCCCCCTGGTCGCCGGGCGGGCGATTCGGCGCTGGCGCGGCGCGCGCTTCTCGTCATCGGCCTCCTCGCCAGGTTCGGCTTCGCCGCGCGCGGCGAGCGAGGCGGCGAAAGCGGCATCGGCCTCGGCCAGGGGCAGGCGCGCGCCGAAATGCGGCTCGCGGCGCAGGCTTGGCGCGCTCGGCAGGCGATCCGCCGCCCAGCGCGCGCCGCGCGCGGTCGCCACGGCGGCGATGCTGCCGACATTCCAGGCGGCACTGCCGCCGCGCGCCACGCCACGGCTGGCGGCCACGAGCGAGCGTGGGCCGATCGCGAAGGCGAGGAAAGCCAGCAGCACGGCCGCCGCCGTGGCGGCGACGGGCACGATCCAGCCGGCCACCGCCGGTCCGGCGATACCGACGACCCGCATCAGGCCGCCGCCGACGATATCGCCACCGACGCCGCCGAGCGCGCTGCGCAGCGGCCAGGCTTCGGGCACGGGCAGGGCAGCAAGGGCGGCGGCGGCGGCGAAGGTCGCGGCCACCAGCGCGGCGCCACGCCACGCCATGCGGCGCAGCGGGAGGTGCAGGACCATGCGCATCCCCGACGCCAGCACGAAGGCGACGGGCAGCAGCGCGGTTAGGCCGAGCGCCTGCAGCAGCATGTCGGCAAAGGCCGCGCCCGGCAGGCCAAGCCAGTTGGCGACATGGCCGTCGGCGGCGAGGTTGGCCGAGGGATCGGCCGCGCGGTAGCTCGCCAGGGCCAGCAGCGCGGCGACGCCGGCGGCGACCAGCAGCGCCCCGGTCAACTCCGCGCCGCGCCGTCGCGCGAAATCGCGCCACGAGAACGAGGCGGTGCCGCCGCGCGCGGCGGCGTAGGCATGGGTGCGGGCGGACATGGCGGTAGCCTCCAGGGTCAGCCGGCGAGCACGGCGCGCAGGCGCGTCGCCGCCTCGACCGTCGTCTCGAGGTCGTGGATCAGCGCGCAGCGGATGTACCGCGCGCCAGGGTTGACGCCGTCGGCGCCGGTGCGGGCGAGGTAGGCGCCGGGCAGCACGCGCACGGCGGCATCGCGCCACAGGCGTAGCGCCGCGTCCTCGCTGTCGCCGACATCGAGCCACAGATAGAATGCGCCGCCCGGCCGCGCCGCGCCGCAGGCGCCGTCGAGAATGCCGAGCGCGGCAGCGAACTTGGCGCGGTAGAGGCCGCGATTGGCCTCGACATGCACCTCGTCTCCCCATAGCGCGGCCGAGGCGTGCATCACCGGCAGCGGCACCTGCGCGCCACCATATTGGCGCAGGCGCAGGAAGCGGCGGATCAACGCGGCCTCGCCGACGACGAAGCCGGAGCGCAGGCCCGGCACGCTCGATCGTTTTGATAGCGAATGGAAGACCAGCAGATTGGCCAGACGGTCGCCCTCGGCGCCGGCGGGCAGTGCCGCCGCGGCTTCCAGCGCGCCGGCGGGCGGCGCGGCGGTGTAGATTTCCGAATAGCACTCATCGGCGCCGAGCACGAAATCGTGCCGGCGGGCGAGCGTCAGCGCCGCTTCGAGGCGTGCCAGGTCGGCCACCGCGCCCTGCGGGTTCGAGGGCGAATTGAGGTAGGCGAAGGCGGCTCGGTCGAGCACATCGTCGGGCAGGCTGGTGAAATCCGGCTGGAAACCGGTTGCCGCCGTCGCGGGCACCAGCACGGCCTCGGCGCCGGCGAGCGCCGCGGCGCCGGCATAGACCTGGTAAAACGGATTGGGCATCAGCACGACGGGCCGGCGGCCGCGCTTCTGGCGCGGCACCGTCAGCAGGGCGGCCATGAACAGCGCTTCGCGCGTGCCGGCGACCAGCGCCACATGGCGCTCTGGTTCGACGAGGCTCGCCGGCACGGCGAAGCGCCGCGCGCACCAGGCGGCGATGGCGGCGCGCAGTTCCGGCGTGCCGTTCGCCGGCGGGTACTTGCCCCAGTCGGCCGGGTAGCGGGCCAGGATGGCGGCGAGGAAGTCCGGCGGCGCGTGACGCGGCTCGCCGATCTGCATGTGAATCTCGCGCCTTCCCGCCGCCGGCGCATGCGGGCCCAGCAGGGCGCGCAGCCGGTCGAAGGGATAGTCGGTGAGGCGGTCGAGGGCGTCGTTGTGCATGCCTGCCGGCGCCGTTTGCGGCTGCGGACGGGTTTGGCCCGCGGGCGCCATGACACCCGCTTACCGTCCCCGATTCGGACGGTTATCCTATAGCAAAGACAATGATTTGGGGGAAAACGTTGACAGACCACCGGAATGGCGGCGTGCCGCCCGACAGGACAACGGCCCGGCAGAATTTCTGCCGGGCCCCGGGCACCAGCGAGGTAAATGCCCGCTACTGAACCACTTCGCCGTGCAGGTTGATGTCGAGACCCTCGACCTCCTGTTCCTGCGTCACCCGTAGGCCGACGATGACATCGACGACCTTGAGGATCACGAAGGTCGCCACCGCGCACCAGACGATGGTCGCCACCGCGCCGAGGAACTGCGTCCAGACTTGGCCGGCATTGCCGTCGAACAGGCCGGACTTGCCCTCGCCGCCGATGGCCGCCACCGCGAACACGCCGGTCAGGATGGCGCCGATGAAGCCCCCGATACCATGGACACCGAAGGCATCGATGGAGTCGTCGTAGCCGAGCTTGTTCTTCAGCCAGGTGGCCGACCAGAAGCAGACCACGCCGGCGATGAGGCCGATAACCAGAGCGCCGCCCGGGGCGACGAAGCCCGAGGCCGGCGTGATGGCTACGAGGCCGGCGACGGCGCCCGAGACGATGCCGAGCACGCTCGGCTTGCCGCGCATGATCCACTCCGCGAACATCCAGCCCAGCGCGGCGGCCGCGGCGGCGATCTGCGTCACCGCCATGGCCATGCCGGCGCCGCCACTGGCGGCGACCGCCGAACCGGCGTTGAAGCCAAACCAGCCGACCCAGAGCAGCGAAGCGCCGATCACCGACAGCACGAGGTTGTGCGGCGCCTGGTTTTCCGTGCGGTAGCCCCTGCGCTTGCCGAGCACGAGCGCGCAGACGAGACCGGCCACGCCGGCGTTGATGTGCACGACCGTGCCGCCGGCATAGTCGAGGATGCCGGCCTCGGCGAGGAAGCCGCCGCCCCAGACCCAATGGGCGATCGGCGAGTAGACGACGATCGACCACAGCACGATAAACAGCAGCCAGGCCGAGAACTTCATGCGGTCAGCCACGGCGCCGGCGATCAGCGCGGCGGTGATGATGGCGAAGGTGAGCTGGAAGACCATGAACACCGATTCGGGGATGGTCAGCGTCAGCGAGTCGACCGCCATGCCCGAGAGGAAGAATTTCTCGAGACCGCCGACATAGCTGTTGAGGCCGCCGCCATCAGTGAAGGCGAGGGAATAGCCCATCACCATCCACACGATGGTGATGACGCAGGTCGTGGCGAAGGACTGCATGACCGTCGCCAGAACGTTCTTCTTGCGCACCATGCCGCCGTAGAACAGCGCCACGCCGGGGATGGTCATCATCAGGACCAGCGCGGTCGAGGTTAGCATCCAGGCCGTGTCGCCGCTGTCGAGCGCGGCATCCTGGGCGAGGGCGGGTGTCGCCACCATCGCCGCCAGCGCCGCCAGACCCGCAGGCAGGCCGCGCAGAACCGTTTTCACCATTGTCCTAATCCTTCCGAAAGCTCGCGTTTGACGGATTTGCTCGGGGCTACAGGGCCGCGTCGCCGGCCTCGCCGGTGCGGATACGCAGCGCCTGCCCGACATCGATGACGAAGATCTTGCCGTCGCCGATCTTCTGCGTGTTGGCGGCGCGCTGGATCGCTTCGACCACGCCGTCGGCGCGATCGTCGCTCACCACAACCTCCACCTTCACCTTGGGCAGGAAGCTCACCGTGTACTCGGCACCCCGGTAGATCTCGGTCTGGCCTTTCTGCCGGCCGTAACCTTTGACCTCGGAGACCGTCATGCCTTCGACGCCCATGCTCGTCAGTGCTTCGCGCACCTCGTCGAGCTTGAAGGGCTTGATAATGGCCATCACCATTTTCATTGGAATTCGAGCCTTTCCCTCGCTGTTGCGCCGGCGTCCGCCCCCCCGAACGTCACAACGTACAGGGCCGGGCACGGCTCGGGATCGCCGGGTATTCATCAAGAACCGTGCCAGCGGCGCGAGTCCGCGCGGGGTCGTGCGATCGGTGCCCCGGTCTGGCGCATAGCGCCTGATTCGCGGGCACCTCAGGCAAGCATGCACAATTTTCAATCATGCGGGTGCCGCGCCTACGGGCTGTGATGAGAGGCGCGCTGGACAGGACGCCGCCGCGCGGCGAGGCTTGCCGCATGACTGCCCGCCCGCCCGCCGAAGACCGCTGCGACGCCCTGATCGTCGGCGCCGGCCCCGTCGGAATGACCCTGGCAGCGGCGCTGGGCGGCGCTGGCCTGCGCGTCGCGCTGGTCGACCGCGCCGATCCCGATGCCCAGGCCGCCCTCGGCGCGGACGGGCGCACCACGGCCATCTCCGCCGGCAGCCGCCGCGTGCTCGACGGCGTCGGCGCCTGGGCGGCGCTGACGGCGGATGCCTGCCCCATCGATGCGATCCGCGTCGCCGATGGCGGCTCGCCGCTGTTCGTGCATTACGACGCCGCCGAGGTCGGGGACGACCCGCTCGGTCACATCGTCGACAATTTTGCACTGCGCGGCGCCCTGCTCGCCCGCGTGCGTGCCCTGCCTTGCGTGCGCCTGCTGGCGCCGGCGCCCGTGACGGAGATTGTGTGTGGCCCGGTAGCCGCGACGGCGCGCCTCGCCGACGGAACCGCCCTGCGTGCCGCCGTCGTGCTCGCCTGCGACGGCCGCCGCTCGGCCCTGCGCACCGAGGCCGGCATCGAGACGGTGGAATGGTCCTACGGCCAGGACGCCATCGTCTGCACCGTCCATCACGAGCATCCACACGGCAATGTCGCGGTCGAGCATTTCCGCCCCGACGGCCCCTTCGCCATGCTGCCGATGACGGATGCGCCGGCGGCGGCGGCGCGCGCGGCCGGGGGCCTCGTCCACCGCTCCTCGATCGTGTGGACCGAGCGCGCGGCGATTGCGCCGGACATCGCGGCGCTGCCGCGCGCCGAGTTCGAGTTCGAGCTGGTGCGCCGCGTCGGCGACCGGCTCGGGCGGCTCGCGGTGCCCGGCACCGTCTGGCGCCATCCACTCGCCCTGACCCATGCCAGGCACTATGTCGACCGCCGCCTTGCGCTGGTCGGCGACGCGGCGCACGCTATCCACCCAATCGCCGGCCAGGGCCTCAACATGGGCTTCCGCGATGCCGCCGCGCTGGCCGAGTTGCTGGTCGACGCGCGGCGTTGCGGGCTTGACATCGGCGCCGCCGGGGTGCTGGCCGGCTACGAGCGCTGGCGGCGCTTTGACAACACCGTGCTGGCCGTCGTAACCGACGCCATCAACCGCTTGTTCTCCAACGATATCGCGCCACTGCGCACGGCCCGGCGGCTGGGCTTCGGCGCGGTGCAGCGCATCGCTCCCGCGCGCCGCCTGTTCATGCGCCACGCCATGGGCGTCGTCGGCGACCTGCCGCGGCTGGCGCGCGGCGAGACGCTGTAGCGGGCGCTCTCCGGATCACCCTCTCCGCCCCTGTTTGGGGCGGAGAGGGAAAGTGGTGGTGTGACTTGGATGGGGCGGTGAATCTATTGAGCGAACTACAGACGCTTTCGTGACATCTGAACGATCATGTGCGGGTGCGTACGCAAGCGCCGGAGAAATCAGCGATCGCGCGACAAGCCGGCCTTGGCCAGCGCCGCGACATAGCGCGCCATCAGTTCGTTTTGCCGTTCGCCGACCTCGCGCAGGAACCGCCAGGTGAAAATGCCGGTGTCGTGGCCGTCGTCGAAGACGAGGCGAACCGCATAGTTGCCGACCGTCTCGATCGCCTTGATCCCGACATTGCGCTTGCCCGGGACCAGCTTGCGGTCGGCCGGGCTGTGGCCTTGCACCTCGGCCGACGGACTCTCGACGCGCAGCAACTCGGCGGGGAGCGCGTAATTGGCGCCGTCGTCATAGGCGACGTACATGGCGCGGTCGGCGCGGCGATAGCGCAACTCGACCGGCCACCACGGCGGCTCAAGGACTTGTGCGTCGGCGCTCACTTGCGGCGTTCGCTGTCATCGATCTCGCGCGCCTCGTCGACCAGCATGATCGGGATGCCGTCGCGGATCGGATAGGCGAGGCCGGCCTTGTCGCTAATGAGTTCCTGGCGTTCGCGGTCGTAGCGCAGCGGCGCCTTGGTCAGCGGGCAGACGAGGATTTCGAGCAGCTTGGGATCGACGCTTGCGTCGCGAGTGCTGGCCATTGGCGGGCGATCCTCAGTTGATGGTCGGACTGCCGCCGGCGGCACTCTCGTGTCGTCCGGCCTCGGCGAGGTCGCGCAGCAGCGCGGCGCGCGCGCCGAGGTCGCGCGCCTCCAGCAGCGCCTGCTTCTCCTGCGGCGCGAATGGACAGTCCATCGCCACCATCGTCACCAGCCGCGAGGTCGGCGTGCGCTCGACGGCGGCCCAGTCGGTGGCGACGCCGTGGTGGCTGAAGTAGGCCCGCAAGGCCGCCAGCAGCGCCGGCCGGTCAAGTCCCTCCTCGGAACCGTCACCGGCCATGTCGGCCTGCCACGACGCCCAGTCGGCATGCACGCGGCGATAGCCGCGCCGTCCCGGCAGCTCGGCCGCGACGGTGAAGCGGCAGACGCCCCACAGGCTGAGGACGAAGCGGCCGTCCTCCGTCTCTTGGAAATTGGTGACCCGGCCGGCGCAGCCGACCGGGTAGACCGCCGTGCCGTCGTCTACCGACAGGCCGGATTCGCCGGGCACGCGCGGCTGCACCATGCCGACCAGCCGTCCGGCCCCGAGCGCATCCTCGATCATGGCGAGGTAACGTGGCTCGAAGACGTTGAGCGGCAGGCGACCGCGCGGCAACAGCAGCGCGCCGGTCAGCGGAAAGATCGGCAACTCCGCCGGCAGCCGGTCGAACGGCAGGTCGAAAGGGCTGTCGCTCACGAGAACAGAATCGACGACAGGCGCTTGCGCGTCTCGATCGTCAGCGGATCGGTCGCCCCCAGAGCCTCGAAGACCTTCAGCAGCAGCAGGCGCGCGGCATCGTCGCGCCACTTGCGATCGCGCCGCACGATGGTCAGCAGCTCGTCGATGGCCTCGCGCATCTGGCCGGCGCCGAACAGCGCCTCGGCCATCTCGTAGCGCGCCTGATGGTCCTTCGGGTCGGCCGCCAGCCGCGCCTGCAACTCGTTGGTGCGGCCCGCCGCCTCGCGCCCCCTCTCGACCAGTTCGAGGCCGGACAGCACGGCCTTCACCTCGGCCGCCTGCTGCGCCTCGGGCGCGGCGTTGGCGATGGCCTCGCGCGCCTTCTCCGGCCGTCCGGCCGCTAGGTAGCAGCGGGCGAGCCCGGCCAGCGCCGCGGCGTGGCCCGGATCCTGGTTGAGCACCTGGGCGTAGAGCGCGCCGGCGCCGCCGTAATCGCCCGCCTCGAGCGCCTCGGCGGCGGCCTCCATGGCCTCAACCAGCGGGTCGGCGGCGGCATCGGCCGGGCCGAATTTCTTCACCAGCTGGTCGACCCAGCTCTTCACCTGGCTCTCCGGCAGCGCGCCCTGGAAACCGTCGACCGGGCGGCCATCGCGGAAGGCGTAGATGGCGGGGATCGACTGGATGTGCAGCTGCGCCGCCAGTTCCTGGTTCTGGTCGATGTCGACCTTGACCATGCGTACAGCGCCCTTGGCCGCCCGCACGACCTTCTCCAGCGCCGGCGAGAGCTGCTTGCACGGGCCGCACCACGGCGCCCAGAAATCGACGATGATCGGCACCGCGCGCGAGGCGTCGATCACGTCTTCCATGAAATGCTCGGTGTCAGAGTCCTTGATTACCACCGCGGCGGGCGGCGTGGCTCCGGTGGACAGCAGGGTTTCCATGCGCGCGGGGCCCGTGTGCGACTGTTTCAGCGATTGTGGCAGAACATGGCGACAAACCCCCGCCCCATCAAGTCCCGCCGCCATCGAGGACGGGGCCGCCCGGGGCGTCGAAATCGCCCACCAGCGGCGCATGACCGCAGGCGGCGGCGAAGCGCACGAGGTCGGACGTGGCCACACTCGTCGTCGCCGCGTTGTGCAGCGGGTGGGCGTTGATGAGGGCGTGGCCGAGGAGGGCGCGGTCGAGCACGAAGCGGACCCGCCCCTCGCTGTCGTTCATTACCGCGTAGGGCGTCACGGAGCCGGCCTCGACGCCCAGCGCCTCGCCCAGCAACTCGCCGCTGCCGAAGGAGAAACCCCCGTCGTGCCAAGCACTTGGCGCAGTGCTTTCAGGTCCATCGGGCGCTCGTCGAGGACCGTGACGAGGAACAGCGCCTGCTTCTTGTTGCGCAGGAACAGGTTCTTGATTTGGGCGCCGGGCAGGCGGTCGTGCAGGGCGCGCGACTGGGCGACGGTGAACAGCTTCTCGTGCCGCACCGTGCTGTGGGCGATGCCGAGTGCGTCGAGACGGTCGAACAGCCTAG
>SHWB01000013.1 GCA_009691025.1 Alphaproteobacteria bacterium | reverse complement strand
CCATACACCCGCCGGCGAAGAGGGCATCGGTGCGTCAAGCCGGCCGATCGCCGCGGCCAGTGCCTGCGCGAAGCTGGCCTTTTCCTCCGGCGCGAGGAAGCGGCCGATGGCCAGGGCGCGGCCGTGCTCGCCACGGCGAGGCGGCGGGCACGGCCCGGCAGCGGCTCCAGCGCCACGCGCAGCCGCGTGCCGACGCATCGCTGTCGCCTCTGTTGGCCAAACTGTCTATGGAAGTCTAGCCGCGGCTCCCGGCCGATGCCGATGCCTGCCGAGATGGCTTCGCGCCTGGCACGCAAGTCTACATCACCAGCCTGCCCGGCGACGCGCTGGCCGACACCGCGCGCATGGCGGCGGCGCTGGCGCGCGCCGGCCTCGTGCTGGTGCCGCACATTGCCGCGCGCCGCCTCGCCGATGCGGCGGCGGCAGACGCGCTGCTGACGCGGCTGGCCGGCGAGGCGGGAGTGACGCGCGCCCTCGTCATAGCCGGCGATACCGATACACCAGCTGGACCGTTCGTCTCGGCGGCGTCGCTGCTGGCGAGCGGCCTGTTCGGCCGCCATGGCTTCCGCGATATTGGCATCGCCGGCTATCCTGAGGGGCATCCGCTCATCGACGGCAAGACACTGGCCGCGGCGCTGGAAGAAAAGCTCGCACTGCTGGACGGGAAGGGCATCGCCGCGCATGTCGTCACGCAGTTCTGCTTCGCGGCCGGTCCGATCCGATCATGGCTTGCGGCCTACCGAGGCGCCGGCCATACGGCTCCGGTGCGTCTCGGCATCGCCCGGCCGGCGGGGCTGGCTACGCTCACCCGCTACGCGCTGCGATGCGGCATCGGCAATTCCGCCCGCGCGCTGGCCCGGCACGTCGCCCGACTGACGCAACTCGCCCGCGAGGCGACGCCCGACGCTCTCCTCGCCGACCTCGCCGCCGCGCCGCTGCCCGGCGTCGTCGGCATCCACCTGTTCACCTTCGGCGGCGTCGAACGGACGGCAAAATGGCTGGAGGGCACGCGCAACCAGATCAACCTTCCATCGCGAAGATGGGGAGGGTAGGGAGCGGGTGATACCTCCACGCTGGAGCCGCGACCCGGCGTGTGCCGGCCCCCCCCCACCCCGGCCCCCCCGCCTCGCGAGGGATGGGGTACACCACTACAATCCCGTCGTCGCCGCGACGCGCAGCAACTCAAGCGCGCGGTACACTGTCGCGCGGCGGATTGCGGAGCGGTCGCCGGGGAACATCTCGCGGTGATGCGCGGTCGGGCGGCCAGAGCCGGCGACGGCGAAATGGACGAGGCCGACCGGCTTTTCCTTCGAGCCGCCGCCCGGGCCGGCGACGCCGGTGACGGCGACGGTTAGGTCGGCGTCGGAGCGTTTCAGCGCGCCCTCGGCCATGGCGCGGGCGACCGGCTCCGAGACCGCACCGTTGAGGGCGATCAGCGCCGTCGGCACGCCCAGCATCTCCGCCTTGGAGCCGTTGGAGTAGGTCACGAAGCCGCGGTCGACGACTTCCGAGGAGCCGGCGATCTCCGTCAGGCAGCCGGCGATGAGGCCGCCGGTGCAGGATTCGGCGGTGGCGAGCTTCAGCCGGTTGCCGCGGCAGATCTGCAGCAGCTCGGTCGCGGCGTTGACAAGGGCCAGATCGAACATGGCGGTCATCCGAAGGCGAAGGGCAGTGTGGGGGCGGACCCGAAGATCATCGTCAGCGCCAGCACGCAGAGTCCGGCCCAGGCGCCGGCGGCGATGTCGTCGGCCATGATGCCGACGCCGCCGGGCAGTTTTTCCAGCTGCCGGCACGGCCACGGCTTCCAGATATCGAAGACGCGGAACAGCGCGAAGGCCACCGGATACCAGAGCCAATCGGAGGCGACCGGGAGAAGCGCGAGCCACTGGCCGACCACTTCGTCGACCACGACTTCACCGGGGTCGACGATGCCTGTGGTCGCGGCATGGCGGGCCGAGGCCCAGACCCCGAGCGGAAACAGTCCCACGGCGGCGAGCGCCAGCACCGTCGCGCCACATCGCGGCCCGCCGAGGGCGACGATGAGGCCGCCGAGCACGATGGCCACCGCCGAGCCCCAGGTGCCCGGCGCCCAGGGCAGCCGCCCGGCACCGCCGGCCGTGGCGAGGAGGAAGGCGGCGTTCATGGCGACGCGCCCGGCAAGGTGCGGCGTCCCCATACTTCGACAGGCTCAGGATGAGGACGACTGGGATGGCCGAGCCGGCTTGCGATGTCGCTACAAGGCCTCCTCACCCTGAGCCTGTCGAAGGGCGAGGGGGCCTGGCACCGGCGTTGGGACGGCATCAAACCGCATCCCCCGGCACGCGCAGCGTGGCGACAGCCTGCGCGGCGATGCCCTCGCGGCGGCCGGTGAAGCCGAGGCCTTCGGTCGTCGTCGCTTTCACGCTGACGCGCGCGACCGCGACGCCGAGAATTTCCGCCAGCCGAGTGCGCATCGCGGCGCGGTGCGGCGCGACCTTCGGCGCCTCGCAGATCAGTGTCACGTCGAGATGAGCGAGCACGCCGCCCTGCGCTCGCACCAGCGCCATCGCATGGGCGAGGAAGGCGGCAGAATCGGCGGCGCGCCAGCGCGGGTCGGAGGGCGGGAAGTGCTCGCCGATATCGCTGGCGCCGAGCGCGCCGAGGATGGCGTCGGTCGCCGCATGCAGGCCTGCATCGGCGTCGGAATGGCCGACCAGCGCCCGGCCATGCGCGAGTTTCACGCCGCACAGCATCACATGGTCGCCGGGGCCGAAGGCGTGCACGTCGAAGCCCTGGCCGACGCGAACCTCCAGCGCGGCGGCGAGCAGCGCCTCGGCGCGGGCGAGGTCGTCGGCGGTAGTGATCTTGAGGTTTGCCTCCTCGCCCGGCACCAGCTCCACGGCAAGGCCGGCCGCCTCGGCGAGGGCGGCGTCGTCGGTCATCGCCCTGCCGGCGAGCGCGCGATGCGCGGCGAGGATGGCGTCGAAGCGGAAGCCCTGCGGCGTCTGCGCCCGCCACAGCCCGTCGCGCGCCACCGTGCCGGCGCTGTGACCGGCGCCGTCGTCGCGCTTGAGCGTGTCGACCACCGGCAGCGCGGCGATGGCGGCGGAAGAGGCGGCCAGCGCGTCGATCACCCGGTCTATGAGCGACGCAGAGAAAAGCGGGCGCACCGCGTCGTGGATCAGCACGCGGCCCGGCTGCGTCGCCGCCAGGGCTTCCAGACCGTTGCGTACGGAATCCTGTCGTGTCGCGCCGCCATCGACCGGCGACGGCAGGTCGAGCCCCGCCGTCGCCGCTGCCCACAGGGCGCGGTCGTCGGGATGGATCACCGCCCGTACCGTGGCGATGCGCGGATGGGCGGCGAGCCGCGCCAACGTGTGCGCGATCACCGCGCGTCCGGCGATCAGCCGGTACTGTTTGGGGACGTCGCCCGGCAGGCGCGTGCCACGGCCGGCGGCGACGACGAGCGCGGCTGTATCGGTGGCAGGCACGGGCGGCGGGCTCCGGGTTCGGCGCGACACCATATAGGGCATTTCGGCAATGGGCGGAAACGGGGGAGGTCGCAGCGTCGCCTACTCGCCCGCCCGCGCGGAGCCGCCTCGTCCTTCGA
This sequence comes from Alphaproteobacteria bacterium, assembly GCA_009691025.1. GTDB lineage: Bacteria > Pseudomonadota > Alphaproteobacteria > UBA6615 > UBA6615 > SHWB01. Next base: position 43,465 of record SHWB01000013.1, on the reverse strand, counting down.
CAGGATCAGGATGAGGCGGCTGGTAAACAAAGGGTCTTCGCGGGCACGGTCATTCGAGAAGGGCTCATCCTGAGCCTCCTCACTCTGAGGAGCCGCCGCAAGGCGGCGTCTCGAAGGGCGAAGGATGGGGCCGTCGAGCCGGTGGCAGGGAACGGGGCCGGGTGCTACCAACCTTCCCATGACGGCGACGGTCTTTAATGGTGTTGCGGCGCGGGCGACACTGCTGCCGGCGGCGCTGCTGCCGTTGCGCGGCCCGGTGGAGGGGCGCGACGCTGTTTTCTGGCCGCTGGTCCTGGTCGCCGTGGTCGGGCCGGTCGCCTTCGACCTCAGCGTCGCCTGGCAGGCCTGGCCGACCGGGTTCTCGGCGGCGCTGTGGATCACCGTCGGCGCCACCACCGCCGCCTTCGCCCTGCTGGCGGCGATGATGCCGGCGGCCCGCCTGCTGGCGCCGCTGCTGTTTCCTTATCTCGCCCTGCTCGGTCTCGTCGGCACGATCTGGCTCGCCGTGCCGGCCCGCCAGCTGTCGGGCCATGCCCCGCCCGCCGGGCTGGCCCTGCATATCGCCGCCTCAGTGGCGACCTACGCGCTGGCGACGCTGGACGCCGTCTCCGGGCTCGCCGTGGCGCTGCAGGAACGGGCGATCCGCACGCGCCGGCCGTCGCGGCTGGCGCGTGCGCTGCCGCCGGTGGCGGAGGCCGAAAGGCTCGCAGTGATCCTGCTGTGGCTGGCGGGCGCCGTGCTGGTGGTCGGGCTAGTCAGCGGCGTCACGACGCTCTGGCTGGCCGAACGCCATTTGCTCGCCCTCGATCACGAGACCGTCCTGGGTATCGCCGCGCTGGCCGTCATTGGCGGGCTGCTGGCCGCGCGCCGCGTTTCCGGCCTGCGTGGCAGGCGGGCCGCGCGCCTCGTCCTGCTGGCCTTTCTGCTCCTCACGCTCGCCTTTCCCGACGTCAAGTTCGTAACCGATGTCGTGATGGGCTGACGACTCTGCTGATTCGCCGCAGTTGACAGCGGCGACGGCGTATCTAGAATCTGCACAATTAGTGGCCAGTTTTTGGTCGCCTAAAAATTAGGCATAGAATGGCGCTGACGATCGGTCCGCTGGTTCTCGACAACCCTGTTCTGCTCGCCCCGATGTCCGGCGTGACGGATCTGCCGTTCCGCCGCATCGCCCGCCGGTTCGGCGCCGGCCTCGCCTATTCCGAGATGATCGCCTCGGCCGAGATGGTGCGCGAGACGCGCGGCTCGCTGCGCCGCGCAGCCTCCAGCGCCGAGACCGGGCCGATGGCGGTGCAGCTTGCCGGCACGGAGCCCGAGGTGATGGCCGAGGCCGCTAAGCTGGTCGAAGGCATGGGGGCGGCCCTCATTGACATCAATTTTGGCTGCCCGGCCAAGAAGGTGGTCAAGCGCGCCGCCGGTTCCGCCCTCATGCGCGAGGAAGGGCTCGCGGTCGCCATCGTCGGTGCCGTCGTCCGGGCCGTCGCCTGTCCGGTGACGGTGAAGATGCGCACCGGCTGGGACGACAACGCCCGCAACGCCCCGAAACTGGCGAAGATGGCGGAAGGCGAGGGCGCGCGCCTGATCACGGTCCATGGCCGCACGCGCTGCCAGTTTTACAGCGGGCGGGCCGACTGGCATTTCATCGCCGAGGTTAAGGCGGCGGTCGGCATACCCGTGGTGGCCAATGGCGACATCGCCTCGGCCGCCGATGCCTCGGATTGCCTGGCCGTATCTGGTGCCGACGGGGTGATGGTGGGCCGCGCCGCGCAAGGCCGGCCGTGGCTGCCCGGCGCCATCGCTCGCGCCCTTGCCGGCAACGGCGAGGCCGCGGAGCCCGACATGGCGTCGCGCTGGGCCCTCGCGCGCGAACATCTCGACGCCATGCTCGTCCATTACGGCACCGACCGCGGCCTGCGCATCGCGCGCAAGCATCTTGGCTGGTACGCCCAGGGCCTGCCAGGCGCCGCGACCTTCCGCAACGCCGTCAACAACGCCACGGAGCCAACCGTGGTGATCGGGGAGATACGCCGCTTCTTTGCCCCCGCAGGGGAACGGATGGCGGCCTGATATGGCTCACCCTTTGAAACTACGACGGCGGCGTGCCGTCGTGATCGATCCGGCGGCGGTCGTCAATTCGCTCGCCGACGCCGTCGCGGTGATCGCGCCGGACGACACCATCGCCTGGGTCAATCATGCTGCCGAGCAATTGTTCGGCGCCGGGGCGAGTGTGCTCGCGGGCCAGCGCCTCGATGCGCTGGTGCCGCACGACTCGCCGCTGTTCGGCCTGCTGATGCAGGTGCGGCGGGACGGCGTCAGCATCTCGGAATCGGCCATACGTCTCGACAATCCGCGCACCGGCACGCGCGAGATGAACATCCGGGCGGCGCCGCTGATGGACGATCCTGGCTCGGTCGTGGTGACCTTCCACGACGATTCGCTGGCCCAGCACCTGGATCGCCAGCTCACCCATCGCAATGCCGCCCGCTCGGTCACGGCGATGGCGGCGATGCTGGCACACGAGGTCAAAAACCCGCTATCCGGCATCCGCGGCGCGGCTCAGCTGCTCGAACACGGCGCCGACGACGACGAGCGCGAGCTGACGCGGCTGATCACCGAGGAGGCCGACCGCATCGTCGCGCTGGTCAACCGCATGGAGGTCTTCGCCGATGACCGGCCGCCCGAGCGCACGGCCGTCAATATCCACGAAGTGCTCGACCATGTGCGCAAGCTGGCGCGCACCGGCTTCGCCAGACATATAAAATTTTCAGACAGTTACGATCCGTCCTTGCCACCTGTCTGGGGCAATCGCGACCAGCTCGTCCAGGTCTTCCTGAACTTGCTGAAGAACGCCGCCGAGGCCGTGCCGGCCGAGGGCGGCGCGATTACGCTGCTGACCAGCTTCCGCCAAGGGCTGCGTCTGGCGATACCGGGCAGCGGCACGCGCGTCGAACTGCCGCTGCTAGTCGTGGTGCGCGACAACGGGCCCGGCATCCCGGAAGATTTGCGGCCGCATCTGTTCGATCCGTTCGTGACGACCAAGCCGAACGGTTCCGGCCTCGGTCTTGCATTGGTGGCGAAGATCGTCGGTGACCACGGGGGGGTCGTCGACATCGAGAGCCAACCCCGGCGCACGGAATTCCGCGTGATGTTGCCTAAACACCCGAATGCCGGCGAGGAGGTTCGATGATGGCCACCATCCTCGTCGCCGACGACGACCGCGCCATCCGGACCGTCCTTAACCAGGCGCTGTCACGCCTCGGCCATCAGGTGCGGACCACGGGCACGGCCACCGGCCTGTGGAACTGGATCGCCGATGGCGAGGGCGACCTCGTCATCACCGACGTGATCATGCCCGACGAGAACGGGCTCGACCTCATTCCGCGCATCCGTAAGCTGCGGCCCGAATTGCGTGTCATCGTCATGAGCGCTCAGAACACCCTGCTGACGGCGGTGCGGGCAACCGAGCGCGGCGCCTTCGAATACCTGCCCAAGCCGTTCGACCTGAAGGAACTGGTCGAAACCGTCCGCCGCGCCCTGACCGCGCCGCGCCGGGCCGAGCGGCTGGCCGCCGAGGCGGAGCCGCCGGAGGACGACGAGCGTCTGCCACTGATCGGCCGCTCGCCGGCGATGCAGGAAATCTATCGCGTGCTGGCGCGCCTGATGGGCACCGATTTGACGGTGATGATCACCGGCGAGTCCGGTACCGGCAAGGAGCTGGTAGCGCGCGCCCTGCACAATTACGGCAAGCGGCGCAACGGCCCGTTCATCGCCATCAACATGGCGGCGATCCCGCGCGAGCTGATCGAAAGCGAGCTGTTCGGCCACGAGCGTGGCGCCTTCACCGGCGCCACCCAGCGCTACGCCGGGCGCTTCGAGCAGGCCAATGGCGGCACGCTGTTCCTTGACGAGATCGGCGACATGCCGATCGAGGCGCAGACGCGCCTGCTGCGCGTCCTGCAGGAGGGCGAATACACCACGGTCGGCGGCCGCACGCCGATCAAGGCCAATATACGAATCGTCGCCGCCACGCATCGCGATCTGATGGCGGCCGTCGACCAGGGGCAGTTCCGCGAGGATCTGTACTACCGCCTCAACGTCGTTCCCATCCGCGTGCCGCCCTTGCGCGAACGCACCGAGGATATCCCGGCGCTGGTCCGCCACTTCATCAGCCTCGCTCACAAGGAAGGGTTGCCGGCGAAGATTCTGGAAACGGCGGCGCTCGACCGGCTGCGCCAGTACCGCTGGCCAGGCAATGTGCGCGAACTGGAGAACCTGATGCGCCGCCTCGCGGCGCTCTACAGCCAGGAAGTCATCGGCATCGATGTCATCGAGGCGGAGATGGCCGACGTGGCGCCGCAACTGGCGCAGGCCGAGACGCGCACTGCCGAGTCGCTAGGCGAGGCAGTCGAGCGCCATCTGCGGGAATATTTTACCGCCCATCGCGACGGCCTGCCGTCGTCCGGCCTCTACGACAGGGTGCTGCACGAGATCGAGCGGCCGTTGATCCTGCTGTCGCTTGCCGCCACGCGCGGCAATCAGATCCGCGCCGCCGCCATGCTGGGCCTCAACCGCAACACATTGCGCAAGAAAATACGTGAGTTAGACATAGAGGTCGTACGCGGCGTAAAATAGACGCGCCGTCCGGTCGCTGGTGCGGCCGAACGGCCGACCCGTACCGGGCGCCCTTGCGAGCAGCAGGCCGACCGCGTTGACAGACACCTCCTCCGCCGTCCCGATCGCGGCCGTCGCCCGCTGGCGCCAGTGGCCCTTCGCGCGCCGGCTGACGCTGGCGGTCGCCGTCATCGCCGTGCTGGCGGGGGCGGCGACCTTCCTGGTGCTGACCGGCACGGCCGGCCCCGGCATCACGCAGGGAACGCTGCTTGTCCTGCTGGTCGTCGACGTGGCTATCGTGCTCTGCCTCGGCGGGCTGGTCGGCTATTCCATCGTCAAGCTGTGGGCGGAGAGGCGGGACGGCGCCGTTGGCGCGCGCCTGCACGTCCGGCTGGTGACGCTGTTCAGCGTCGTCGCCGTCGCACCGGCGATCATGGTTGCGGTGATGGCGGCCCTGTTCTTCAATTTCGAGGTCAAGAGCTGGTTCAACGAGCGGGTGCGCGCGGCCGTCGACAATTCGGTCGCCGTGGCCGAGGGCTATCTGCGCGAGCACAAGCAGGTCATCGCTGGCGACGCCGTGGCGATGGCCAACGACCTCTACCGCATCTGGCCGTCGATCCTCTCGTCGAGCGGCGCCGCGGAGCGGGCGGTCGATTCCCAGGCGGCGTTGCGCTCGCTGTCGGAAGCGGTCGTCTTCGATTCGACCGGGCGGGTGCTGGCGCGCACCGGCTTTGCCCTAGAGAGCGAGCCGCCGCCCGGCTGGGCTCTGGATCTGGCGAGCGGCGGCGAACTGGTCATTCTGACCGGCAGCAACGACGATCGCGTGCGCGCCCTCATCGGCCTCAATACGGTGCCGCGCGCCTTCCTCTATGTCACCCGCTTCATCGACCCGACCGTGCTGCGCCATCTCGAGCGCACGCGCCAGGCGGCGACGGAGTACAACCGGCTGGAAGCGCTGCGCGGCGATCTGCAGGTGATGATGGCCGGCATCTTCGTCGCCTTCGCGCTGCTCATCCTGTTTGCCGCCATCACCGTGGGCCTCGGCCTCGCCAACAGGCTGGCGCGGCCGATTTCGCGCCTCATCGCCGCGGCCGAACAGGTGCGCGCCGGGGATCTCGACGTGCGTGTGACGCCGTCGGGGGACGAGCCTGAACTAGGCTCGCTGATGCGCTCCTTCAACCGCATGACCGAGCAGCTTTCGCAACAGCATCGCGAACTGACCGGCGCCAACCGTCAGCTCGAAGACAGGCGGCGCTTCACGGAGACAGTGCTGGCCGGTGTGTCGGCCGGCGTGCTGGGACTCGACGCCGAGGGCCGAGTTACGCTGCCGAACCGTTCGGCGGCGACCTTGCTCGGCCTCGTCCGCGGCGAACTGGCGGGACGCTCGCTCGGCGAGGCGGTACCGGAGATGGCGGCCCTGCTCGACGCCGCCCGGGAGCGTCCGGATCGCCGTGTTGAAGACCAGGTGACCGTGCGACGCGACGGCGAGACCCGGACGCTGCTGGTCCGCATAGCTGCCGAACGTGGCGACGACGACGCGGCGCCCGGCTATGTCGTTACCTTCGACGACATCACCGAGCTCGAATCCGCCCAACGCAAGGCGGCGTGGGCGGACGTGGCGCGGCGTATCGCCCACGAGATCAGGAACCCGCTGACGCCGATCCAGCTTTCGGCAGAGCGCCTGAAGATAAAATACGCCGGCGAAGTGACGAGCGACCGGGCGACGTTCGAACAATACACGGACACCATCGTGCGGCAGGTCGGCGATATCAGGCGCATGGTCGACGAGTTTTCCGCCTTCGCGCGCATGACGCAGCCCGAGCCGACCATGGTCGACCTGCGCAGCCTGGCCCGCGACGGCGTGTTCGTGCAGCGCACGGCGCACCCCGAGGTGCGCTTCGTCCTGCGGCTGCCGGAATCGCCGGTGATGTGCCGATGTGACGCACGGCTGGTCGCGCAGGCCATCACCAACCTGCTGCAGAACGCCGTCGAGGCGATCGAGGGCCGCGAGGGCGACGCCCCGCCTGGCGAGATCGTCGTTTCCCTGTCCGCGGACGCCGAGCGTATCGCGCTGGCCATCGAGGACAACGGGCGGGGCCTGCCGGTGGCCGAGCGGGCCCGACTCACCGAGCCCTACGTCACGACGCGCGCCAAGGGCACCGGGCTGGGCCTCGCCATCGTCAAGAAAATCGCGGAGGACCACGGTGGCCATCTGATGCTGGAGGACCGCGGTGCGGGGGCCGTGGCGGTAGCGGGAGCGGCGGGCGCACATGTCGTGCTGACGTTCCCCCTGCCGCCGACCGGTGAGAAGGCACCAGCCGCGCAAGCGCGGCCGGCCGCCGAGTAACGCGGAACGACCCGAATATGGCCACGGACATACTGATCGTCGATGACGAGGACGATATTCGTCTGCTCATCGCCGATATACTGAGGGACGAAGGCTACGAGGTGCGCGGCGCCAGCAATGCGGACGCGGCGCTGGATGAGATCGCGCGTCGGCGCCCTTCGCTGGTGCTGCTCGATATATGGCTCGAGGGCAGCCGGCTCGACGGGATGCAGATCCTGCAGCACCTGCATCGTGAGGATGCCGACGTGCCGGTCGTGATGATCAGCGGCCACGGCACCATCGAACTGGCCGTGCAGGCGATCCGCGAGGGCGCCTGGGAATTCATCGAGAAGCCGTTCAAGACGGACCGTCTGCGGCTGGTGGTGCGGCGCGCGGTCGAGGCCGCCCGTCTGCGGCGCGAGAACCAGGAATTGCTGCTTCGCACTGGCGACATCGCCGAGGTCGTCGGCGAATCCGCCGCCATCGTCCAGGTGCGCCAGGCGATCGAGCGCGTCGCGCCGACCGGCAGCCGTGTGATGATTTCCGGCCCCGCCGGCGCCGGCAAGGAGGTCGCCGCCCGCCTGCTGCATCGTCGCTCGCGCCGCTCGGACGGCCCGTTCGTCGTCGTCAATTGCGCCACCATGTCACCCGAGTGTGTCGAGATCGCCCTGTTTGGCACGGAGGGGGACGGCGCCAATGGCGCCGGTTCGCCGCGCAGCATCGGCCTGTTCGAACGAGCGCATGGCGGCACGCTGCTGCTCGACGAGATCGCCGACATGCCGGCGGCGACGCAGGGCAAGATCGTGCGCGTGCTGCAGGAGCAGACATTCGAGCGCGTCGGCGGCGCCACGCGGGTGCGTGTCGATGTGCGGGTCATCGCCACGACGACGCGCGACCTGAAGGCGGAGATCACCGCCGGCCGATTCCGCGAGGATCTGTTCTACCGGCTGAGCGTGGTCCCCATCGAAGTGCCTCCGCTGACCCGTCGGCGCGATGATATCCCTCTGCTGTGCGACCATTTCATGACCCGCAGCGCGGCGATCTCCGGCCTGTCGGAGCGGCGCCTGTCGACCGATGCGATCGCTGCCCTGCAGGCCTATGACTGGCCGGGCAATGTGCGCCAGTTGCGCAACCTGATCGACTGGCTGCTGATCATGGCGCCGGGTGACGCCGACACGCTGATCGGCGTCGACATGCTGCCGCCGGAAGTCAGCGGCGATTCGCCGCCCATCCTGCGGCGCGACGGCAATGTCGAACTGCTCGGCCTCAACCTGCGCGCCGCGCGAGAAGAGTTCGAGCGCCAGTACCTCGCCGCGCAGGTGATGCGCTTCGGCGGCAACATCTCGCGCACGGCCGAGTTCGTCGGCATGGAGCGCTCGGCGCTGCATCGCAAGATAAAGCTGCTCGGCGTATCGTCCGAGGCGGCCGGACTGCGCCGTCGCCTTGGCGACGGCGCCGAAGGGATCGACGAGGCACAGGAACCGTTATGAAGGCCATCATTTGCGGCGCCGGCCAGGTCGGCTCCAACATTGCGCGCGAACTGGCGGCCGAACGGGTCGATGTGACTGTCATCGACCAGCGAGCCGACCTCATCCACCACCTTTCCGATACGGCTGACGTGACGGCCATGGTCGGCCACGCCGCACATCCCGACGTGCTGGAGCGGGCAGGGGCCGCCGACGCCGACATGATCATAGCGGTGACATATACCGACGAAGTGAACATGGTCGCCTGCCAGGTCGCGCACTCGCTGTTCAACGTGCCGACTAAGATCGCCCGCATCCGCGCCCAGTCCTACCGCGATGGGCACTGGGCGGCGCTGTTCAGCCGCGACCACATGCCGATCGACATGATCATCTCGCCCGAGGTGGAGGTAGCGCGCGCCATCGCCCGCAGTTTCACCGTACCGGGAGCCTTCGAAATGATCCCGCTGGCCGATGGCCTGCTGCGGCTGATTGGCGTGCGCTGCCCGGACGATTGTCCGATCATCGACACGCCGCTGCGCCAGCTCACGACACTGTTTCCCGACATGCGCATCGCCGTCGTCGGCATAGTGCGCAACGCCAAGTCCATCGTTCCGTCTGGCGACGACGAGATGCTGGCGCGCGACGATGTCTACTTCGTCGTCGACAGCGAGCATGTCGCCCGCGCCATGGCTGCCTTCGGCCACGAGGAGCCCGAGGCCCGCCGCGTCGTCATCATCGGCGGCGGCAATATAGGCCGCTTCCTCGCCGCCGACATCGAGGCCGAGTTCGCCGCCATGTCGGCGAAGATCATAGAGATCGACAAGGCGCAGGCCGCCGCCGCCGCCCAGGCGCTGAATCGCACGATCGTCATAAACGGCGACGCGCTCGACCCCGAGATCCTCACCGAAGCGAGCATTGCCAACGCTGAGGTGGTGGTCGCCGTCACCAATGACGACGAGGTCAACATCCTAGCCTCGTTGCTGGCCAAGCGGCATGGCGCGATGCGGGCCGTCACGCTGGTCAACACCACGACCTATACGCCGATGCTGTCGACCCTCGGCATCGATGTCGTCGTTAACCCGCATTCCATCACCGTTTCGACGATCCTCCAGCACATAAGGCGCGGCCGCATCCGTTCGGTCCACACGCTGGGCGATAATTTCGGCGAGCTGATCGAAGCCGATGCTCTGGCGACCTCCAGCCTGGTGGGCAAGCCGCTGGACGATGCCAAGCTGCCCCCGGGCGTCATCGTCGCCGCCATCGTGCGCCACGACAAGGTACAGATGGCGACCAGCGAGACGGTGGTTGAGGTCGGCGACCGCGTCGTGCTGTTCTCCACCAAGGACGCGATCCGCAAGATCGAGAAGATGTTCGCCGTGCGGCTCGAATTCTTCTAGGCCGGACCGTCATGCCCCTGATGTCTCGTATCGCCTGGGTAGACGGCCGCTATGTCGAGCATGGCGAGGCCTACGCCGTGCATATAGAGGACCGCGGCTACCAGTTCGCCGACGGCGTCTACGAGGTCATCCATATCGAGGACGGGCGGCTGGTTGACGAATGCCCGCACCTCGACCGTCTCGCCCGCTCGCTCGGCGCGCTGGCCATCGCCGCGCCCATGGCGCGCCGGCCGTTGCAACGCATCCTGCGCGAGATTGCGCGGCGCAACGGCGTCGAGCACGGCCTCGTCTATCTCCAGGTGACGCGCGGCGTGGCCCGGCGTCGCCATGCCTTTCCGGACGCGGCGCGGCCAGTGATGGTCGTCACCGCGCGCAGCGAGGCACATCCCGCTCCGGCGCTGCTGGAGGATGGGGTGGCGGTCGTCACGCTGCCCGACCAGCGCTGGGCGCGCTGCGACATCAAGTCGGTCGCGCTGCTGGCCAATGTGCTCGCCAGGCAGGCAGCGAGCGCGGCCGGCGCGGCCGAGGCCTGGCTGGTCGACCGCGATGGCCGCATCACCGAGGGCGGCTCGTCCAACGCCTGGATCGTCACCGTCGACGGGCGACTGGTCACGCGGCCGGCCGACAATGCCATCCTCGATGGCATCACCCGCCGGGCCATTTTGCGCCTTGCGTCCGAGCAGGGGATGAAGGTCGAACAGCGTGGTTTTACTTCCCGCGAGGCGATGGCGGCCCGGGAGGCTTTCTTTTCGAATTCGTCAAGCTGGGTCATGCCGGTGACGCGCATCGACGATACCGTCATAGCCAACGGCCGCGCCGGCAGCCTGTCGCGCAGCCTCAACGCGGCTTACCGCGCCCGCATCGCCGAACTGCCGCGGATGGCCGACGGGCTGACACCGATGGGCAATTGGACGCCTTGAATAATCTGCTGGCATTTCAGCCGGCAGCCCCTATCCTAGCGGCAACAATAACGAACAAGGCCGGGAGATGACGTCGCACCGCGCGGGGGCGCGCGTCTGGTCGACAACAAAAGCAACAGAGGTCGATTATGGCCGACAAGTTACAAAACGTGCAGGATGTGTTCCTGAACAACATCCGCAAGAACAAGACCCCGGTGACGATCTTCCTGGTCAACGGCGTAAAACTGCAGGGTGTCGTGACGTGGTTCGATAATTTCAGCGTTTTGCTGCGCCGCGATGCCCATTCCCAGCTCGTCTACAAGCACGCTATTTCGACAGTTATGCCGTCGGTGCCGGTGCAATTGTTTGAACCGGAAATGGCCGACGCCGAGGTCGCCGCCTGAGTTGACCGACCGCGATCGTGGCGACGGCGGGCGCGGCGGCACGGAGCCGGAGCGCACGCGCACTGTCGTACTCCATCCGGCGTTGAAGACCGCGCGCGGGGCCTCCGGGCCTGCCGCGGTGACGCCGGAGATGCGCCTGGAGGAGGCGTGCGGCCTCGCCGCGGCCATCGACCTTGAACTCGTCCACAGTGAGGTGGTGCGGCTGGCCGCGCCGCGCCCGGCGACCCTGTTCGGCTCCGGCACGGTCGAACGGCTGGGAACAGCCGTCACCGGGACGGAGGCGACGCTGGTTTATGTCGACGGCACGCTGACCCCGGTGCAGCAGCGTAATCTGGAGAAGGCGTGGAAGGCCAAGGTCATCGACCGCACCGGCCTGATCCTCGAAATCTTCGGCGAGCGGGCGCGCACGCGCGAGGGCCAGTTGCAGGTTGAACTGGCGGCGCTGACATACCAGCGCTCGCGGCTGGTGCGGTCCTGGACCCATCTCGAACGACAGCGCGGCGGCTACGGATTCCTCGGCGGTCCGGGCGAGAGCCAACTCGAACTCGACCGCCGCGTCATCGGTGACCGCATCGTCAAGCTGCGCGGCGAACTCGATCAGGTACGCCGCACCCGTGGCCTGCACCGCAAGGCGCGCGAGCGCGTGCCCTATCCGGTGGTGGCGCTGGTCGGCTACACCAATGCCGGCAAGTCGACGCTGTTCAACCGGCTCGCGCATGCCGGCGTGATGGCCGCCGACATGCTGTTCGCCACGCTCGATCCCACCATGCGCGCGGTGCGCCTGCCGGGCGGCCGCACGATCATCCTGTCCGACACGGTCGGCTTCATTTCCGACCTGCCGCACGACCTCGTCGCCGCCTTCAGCGCGACGCTGGAGGAGGTTTTGGCGGCCGATGTCGTGGTGCATGTGCGCGACATCGCGCACCCGCAGACCGAAGCGCAGCTCGCCGATGTAGAGTCGATCCTGACCGGGTTGTTCGCGCGCGGCCACGAAGACGATGGATTGGCCGGCCGGCCGCCGAAGATCGAGGCGCTCAACAAGGTCGACCTGCTCGATGCCAAGTCCCGCGATGCGATCGCCGAGCGGGCGCGGCGCGACGGGCGTGCGGTGCCGCTGTCGGCGCTGACGGGCGAGGGCTGCGTGGCCCTACTTGATGCGATCGAAGCCGACCTAGCCGCCACGCAGACGGTAGCCGAAGTCGAGGTGAGCCTCTCCGACGGCGCCGAGCTGGCCTGGCTCTACCGCAAGGGCGAGGTGCTGTCGCGCGAGGATACCGACGAGGTCTCGCGCGTGCGCGTGCGCCTCGACCCGGCCGACCTCGCCCGCTTCAACCGGCGTCATGGTGGTGCGTGATGGCGCCGGGGGGATTCGCCGTGTCGGCGGCACTCCTCCACCTCACCCCGGCCCTCTCCGCCCCCGGGCGCGGAGAGGGAGAATCTGACCGAGCTGCAAAACTTACCCTCTCCGACCCTGGGGGCGGAGAGGGCAGGGTGAGGTGGGGGGGTGATTGCCGACAGCGTGACGGTTCGTTGGATAACGATGGTTCGGCAACATGACCGTGTCCCCCGATCCCGCCCGCGTCGCCGGGTTGATGCGCGAGGCGGCACGGCGTTTCGTGCTGCCGCGCTTCCGAGTCCTAGAGACGCATGAGATCCTTACCAAATCGGGCGAGAACGACCTCGTCACAATAGCCGACCGCGAAACCGAGGTCTGGCTGGCGATAGAGCTGGCCACGCTGCTGCCTGGCAGCGTCGTCGTCGGCGAGGAAGCGGTCTTCGCCGACGCTGCAATCCTCGGCCTGCTGGGAGAGCCGGCGCAGGTCTGGGTCATCGATCCGGTCGACGGCACCTGGAACTTCGCCAACGGCGTTGAGCGCTTCGCCATGATGGTGGCGCTGGTCGAGGTTGGCACGGTCAGCCATGGCTGGATCCTCGAACCGGCCAGCGGTCGGATGGCGATCGGCGTGCGCGGCGGCGGCGTGATGCTGGACGATGTGCCGGTGCGGCTGGGGGAGGGCTCTTCGCCGTCGGCGACGGATGGCCGCTTCGCCGGAGTGGCCGTGCGCTGCATGATGGAACGAGCCAAAACGAAGCCGGCGCTGTTCGGGGCGCTGCGCGGATCGTCCTCGGCCGGGTGCGAGTACCTGCTGCAGCTCGCCGGCGAGGCGGATTTCTCGGCCTATAACCGACTGCTGCCCTGGGACCACGCGGCCGGCGCGATGCTCGTCGTCGAGGCGGGCGGTGTCGCCCGCCTGCTCGATGGCACACCATATTCGCCGCTGGTCCACGCGGGCGACTATCTCAGCGCCCGCAGCGAAAGCGTGTGGCGGACGATCCGGGACGTGCTGGTCGACGGATAGGCGTTCGGTCCTACACCGCCTCCGCCCTGTCGCGCGCCACGGCCTTGACCGCCGACACGCCGCTCGGATTGGCCTTGCGCCAGCCGTAGTAATTGTCGAGCGTGGCGTAGGGCGTGATCATGCCGGGGTCGAAGGCGATCGGCGCCGCGCCACGCTCGATCTTGGCGGCCCAGTGCGGATCGGCCAGCGCGCCCTTGCCGATGCAGCAGAAATCGCCCTGGCCGCCGGTCAGCGCCGCCTCGGCCACCGCCGGGTCCTGCAGCTTGCCGTTGGCTATGACGGGCAGGCCGGAATGCTTCTTCGCCAGACCCGACAGGCTGTCCGCGCAGCCGAACACGGGCGTCACGCCGAGGTGGGCGGAGATGTCGATGAAATCGATCCCGGTCTTGGCCAGCGCCAAGAAGATCGCCCCGGCGTCGGCCTCGCCGCCGGGCCAGACATAGTCGAAATCGTTGACCTTGGTCTGCGAGATGCGCACGCCCACCGGCCGGTCCGGCACCGCCGCGCGCACCCCACGCATCACCTCGCAATGGAAGCGGATGCGGTTCTTGACCGTGCCGTTGTATTCGTCGGTGCGCAGGTTGGTGTGCACGGTGAGGAACTGGTCTGGCAGGTAGCCATTGGCGCCGTGAACCTCGATGCCGTCGAAGCCCAGCTCGGCGGCTCGGCGGGCGGCGTCGGCGTAGCTCGCCACCACCTCGGCCATCTCGTCTCGTGTGATCTCGCGCGGCGTCTGGAACAGGGTGCCGCTGCCGCGGTAGCGGTCGATCTGCTTGCCCCGGGGCGTGAACACCGAGGGCGCGATCGATCCTTCGACCCAGTTGTTGCCCTGGTTGATGGCGCCGCAGTGGAAGATCTGCATGAAGGCTGGCGAGCCCTCGGCATGGATCGCGTCGACCACCTTGCGCCACGATTCCTGTTGCCGGTCGCTGCCGATGCCGGGCTGGTACTTGTAGCCTTGGCTGTATTTGAGGTCGATGTAGACGGCCTCGGTCATCACCAGGCCCCAGCCGCCGCGCGCGTAGTCGGCGTAGTAGTCGCGCATCTGGTCGGTGACGAGGCCGTCTTCGGTGGCGCTGGCGCGCGTCAGCGGCGAGACTATTGCCCGGTTGCGCAGTGCCTGCCGGCCTAGCCGGCCGGGCGAGAACAAGGTCGGATAGCGCGCCATCGTCGATGCCTCCCGGCTATTATTGTTGGATCGTTGGCGCGATCATAACATTCGCCGATGCGCGGTAAACCTCGGCCGGCACGAGGTTTGCGCCGGGCCGCCGGCCATCGCTATCATCCGCCGCCGGCCCCGCCCCGGGGCCTCGATGCCCGGAACAGGCGGAGCTCCGAGACATGCCAGAACCCCGCAACGTCGCCTTCATCGGCCTCGGCGTCATGGGCTTTCCCGTGGCCGGCCATATGGTGAAGGCTGGCCACGGCGTGACCGTGTGGAACCGCACGGACGCTCGCGCCGAGGCATGGGTCGCCAAACACAAGGGCAAGACGGCGACGAGCCCGCGCGAGGCGGCGGCGAAGGCCGACGTCGTCTTCATGTGGGTCGGCAACTACGACGACGTGCGCAGCGTCGCCCATGGCGCCTACGGCATTCTCGCCGGCATGAAGAAAGGCGCCGTGCTGGTCGATCACACGACGGCGTCGGACACGCTGGTGCGCGAACTGCCTGAGGCCTGAAGGCGAATGGCGTGGCCTTACTCGACGGCCCGTCTAGGGCGGCCAGGCTGGCGCCGAGAACGGCGCGCTCACCGTCATGTACGGCGGCGACGAGGCAACCTTCACCGCGACACGACCCACCATCGACGCCTATGCGCGCGCCTGCGAGCTGATCGGTCCCACCGGCTCGGGCCAGCTCGCCAAGATGATGAACCAGATCTGCATCGCCGGTGTCCTGCAGGGTCTGTCGGAGGCGATCAACCTCGGCCAGAAATACGCCATCGATATCCAGAAGGTGATCGGTGCCATCTCGAATGGCGCCGCCGGCTCGTGGCAGATGGAAAATATCTGGAAGACGATGATCGCCGGGCAGTTCTAGTTCGGCTTCGCCGTCGACTGGATGCGCAAGGATTTGTCGATGTGCCTCGATGTCGGCGAGAAGACGGGCGCCCGCCTGCCGCTGACGGCGCTGGTCAACCAGTTCTACAAGCACGTCCAGGCGCGCGCCAGCGGCCGCTGGGATACCTCCGCCCTAATCCAGCTGCTGCAGAAGGATTGAGGGCGGGTAGTGTCGCCGTGCGACGTCCTCATCCTTCGACAGGCTCAGGATGAGGACGACCGGTAACGGCATTCCTGACGCCCAGGCAGCACAAGGCATCCTCACCCTGAGCCTGTCGAAGGGCGAGGCGGGCTGGCATCGACCGTCCGCGTTACCCGTCCAGTTCCGGGTAATGCCTGAAGATGCCGTGCTGGTTGAAGGGCAGGCGGCGGTCCGAGGCAAGATAGGCCTTGATGCGCGGCCGCGCCGCGACGCGTGCGTACAGGGCACGGACGCGCGGCAGCTTCTTCGCCAGCTTCTTCATCGTCTTCGGGAAGGCGTAGTCGAGGCCGGCGACGATCTGGAACACCGACAGATCGGCATAGGTCAGGTGCGCGCCAGAGAGGTGCTTATCGCCCGACGGGTTCTGCGCCAGCACACGCTCGAACCAGCCGAGATATTTGGGCGCCCGTTCGGCCACGAAGGTGGCGGCGAAGCGCTTCGCCTCGGCCTTCTGCTCTTCGTAGTAGAGGCTGCCGGAGATCGGGTGGTGCGTGTCGTGTATCTCCTTCACGAAATCCGTCACCGTCAGCTGGATCTGGTGCGTCCAGAGTTGGCCCGCCTCGTTCGCCGGGGCGAGGCCGTGGCGCGGCCCGAGATACTGCAGGATGTTCGCCGACTGGGCGATGACCAGATTGCCGGCCTTGAGGATCGGCGGCGCGTAGGGCGGCCGATCGAGGCTCGAACCGTCGAGCAGCGCCGACATGGTCGTCGACCCCTTGGCGCCGCGCTCTACATCGACGTAGTAGGCGCCGGCTTCCTCCAGCGCCAGCCGGACGAACTCGCCGCGCCCCTGGATACCGGGCCAGTAGTAAAGCTCGTACCGCACGTCGCCCTCCTTTGCCGAAACGATTTTTTACCACAGAGACACAGAGGCACAGAGAAGCGACTTTGGTGCCGGTCGGTACTGCCGAACGCGGGTTAATGGCTAGCGCCGCCGAAAGGTGGCGCAACCAACCCAACTGCCCTGCCGTCTGCCGGCACGGTCTCTCTGTGTCTCTGTGCCTCTGTGCCTCAGTGGTTCAGAAATCCTTCTCTCCGACTTTCGCCGCCTGCCACAACGCCTCCAGCTCGTCGAGCGGCGCATCGGCGGCGATGCGGCCCTGTTGCGCCAGCTTGTCCTCGACGGCCCTGAAGCGGCGCTCGAAGCGGGCATTGGCGCCGCGCAGCGCCGTCTCGGGGTCGATGTCGAGCCGCCGGGCGAGCTGCGCGACGGAGAACAGCACGTCGCCTATTTCCGCCTCCGTTCGCTCCCGTGGCTCACCCTGCGCCAGTTCGGCCTCGACCTCGCCGATCTCCTCGCGCACCTTGGCCAGAACGCCATAGACATCGGGCCAGTCGAAGCCGATGCGGGCGGCGCGCTTGCCGAGCTTCTCGGCGCGCATCAGCGCCGGCTGAGCACGCGGCACGTCGTCGAGCGCGCTCGCCCGTGCGCCGGATGCCGTGGCCTTGGCGCCGCGCTCGTCGGCCTTGATCGTCTCCCAGCTCCGCTTCACCGCCGCGGCATCCTCGCCCGCCGCCCCGGCGAAGACATGCGGGTGGCGGCGCACCAGCTTGTCGGCGATAGCGGCGGCCACGTCGTCGAAGGCGAAGGAGCCTTCCTCCTCGGCCATGCGGGCGTGGAACACCACCTGCAACAGCAGGTCGCCCAGTTCCTCGCGCAACGCCTTGCGGTCGTCGCGCTCGATAGCGTCGGCGACCTCGTAGGCTTCCTCGATCGTGTAGGGGACGATGGTGGCGAAGGTCTGTTCGACATCCCACGGGCAACCACGCGCAGGATCCCGCAGGCGCGCCATGATGTCGAGCAGGCGGACGAGGCTTTCGGTCAACGGATGACTCCATGAAAAGCGGGCCATCCTACCGTCGGACCTATCGGCGTGGTACCGAATGTCCTGTTCCTTCGACAGGTTCATGATGAGGACGTTTGCTAACCGTGCGGCCAGTCCTCCGCATCCTGAGCCTGTCGAAGGATGAGGATGTAGCGGCAGCCCTCAGCTCGCCAGGCGCAGATTGGTCAGATCCTTGCCGATGGCACCGAAGGCGCTTTGCAGCGAGCTGTTGTTCGGCGAGTTGAAATAGTGTGCCGGCGAGGTGGCGCAGCTCCGGTATAGGTTCTGCGCCGAACTGCTCGAGAGCTGGAAGGTGATCGCGTAGATCACCACGCCCTAGGCCTTCATTGCCGTGCAGGCCGTCAGCATGCGCGTGTTGGTGACGGCGGCGACGAGGACGGCTAGATAGTCCATTCCGGCAAAGGCTATGTGTCCGCTCTCCATGGATCCGCCTGTTCGCGATTCTCATAATGTATATTATGGTAAATACGGTAGGCTGTTGTGGCGTAAGTGCATCGTGGCGCCGGCTTCCTGGCCCAGCGAGATTTTGCCTGCTCACCAGGCGCTAACCACCGGCGCCAGTTCGTCGTACGGCGTTCAGCCGACGGTCAGGAGGCCGTAGCGTTCGTCCTAGCGCACGACGACGGTCGGAAAGCCGCCGACGCCGGCGCGGTGGCACCTCTGGAAATCGCCCAGCGCCGCCACCTTCTCGGCACGATCCTCGAACAGCGCGAGGAAGTTTCCCCGGTCGATGCTGTGCTCGACGGCGATGTCGGCCAGTACCGCCGGATCGGTGACGCCGAGGTTGCCGGCGTGGAAGCCACGATGCAGGCCGTCGTAGAAATCCCAAACGCGGTCAGGCCATTACTGGCGCACGATCACCGCGGCGCGGCATGGCGGCTCGCTGTCGAAGACGAAACCTTGCCGGTCGAAGAAGCGGGATCGAAGGGCTGGCCGGTGGCGCGGTTGACGTAGTCCCAATGCTTGCGGACGGCCGTCCGGCGGGCGTCATCCATCGGCTCGGTCCCGAAGGCGCGCATGCCGCCGAGCATCAGCGACATAGGCGCGACGGCGCCGAACTCGTCGCGCAGGTGCTTCAGCGCGGGCGCGGAGCCCCAGCACCAGGAGCACATCGGATCGCCGATATAGATGATCTGGCGCTCCATCCCGCCCTCCCAGACTTTCGTCGTACCCGGTGCAACCTGCCCCAGTGTAACCCACGCCGCCGCCATGCCTTCACACGTCTATGATCGGGCGGTCATGGCCTGCGATAATAGCCCGTACCTCGCGGCGGTAGGCCGGCCATGGCCGACGACAGCGTCACCATCGTCACCATCGTCACCTATATCGAAGTCGCCGCGGGCGAAGCCGAGCGGGCGCACGATCTCGCCGCCGCTTATCGCCATGCCGCGCGCGGCGCGCCGGGTGCCGTCGATGTCGAGGCGATGCAGCGCCTCGGCCGGCCGGCCCACTTCGTGCTCGTCGAGACCTGGGCCGGCGCCTCCGTCTGGCAGGCGCATGCCGCCGATACCGTCACCAGGAGCTTCCGGGAGGCGCTGGAGTCCTCGCGGCTGGCGCCAGACGACGAGCGGGTCCATCACGCGCTGTCGGCCGGCCCGATGAAGGGCCCGGGAACGGGCGCGATCTGTGCCGTTACCCATTTCGACGTGATTCCGCCGCGCAAGTATGACGGCGCGGCGCTGATGGCCGCGCTGGCAGCGCCGCGAACGGCAATCTGCTCTTCGACGCCTGGACCCAGACCGCGCGGCCCAACCACATGACGCTGGTCGAATTCTGGGCCTCGCCGCTTGCGTTCGACGCGTGGTCCGCGGGCACGACGATGCGGGCGTTCCGCACGGCTCTGGGGCCGATGAGCGGCGCGCTGTTCGACCAGCGGCTCTACCGCATCATCGGCTGAACGGTCGGATGTCCAGCACCATGCCGTCCCAGGCCGGCTCGACGCCGTCCGGCAGGCGCGCGCGCAGCTCCTCATAGTCGAGGCGGAAGCCCATATGGGTCAGCACGGCGCGGCGTGGCCGGACGCGCGCGATCCAGTAGAGGGTGCGCTCGATATGGGAATGGGTTGGGTGCGGCCGGTCCGACAGGCAATCCACCATCCAGGTATCGACGCCGCGCAGGGCCGAGAAGGCTTCCTCCGGCAGTTCGGCGGCATCGGTCGAATAGGCGAAGGCCCCGAAGCGGAAGCCCAGCGTCGGCATGCGGCCATGGCTCTGGCGGAATGGCACGATGTCGATGCCCGCTACGGCGAACTGCCCGGAGATCTCGCGCGGCGTGATGCAGGGCCGCCAGAAGCTCGGCGGCGTCGTGTGATAGGGCTCGAAAACATAGGCGAAACGCTGTTGAAGGATATCGAGCGTCGACCGCTCGGCCCAGCCGTCGACCGCGCCGCCGCCGTAGTAATTGAGCGAACGGATGTCGTCGATGCCGTTCACATGGTCGGCATGGGCATGAGTGAAGACGATGGCGTCGACCTTCCAGATGCCGGCATCGAGAAGCTGGACGCGCAGATCTGGCGAGGTGTCGACCAATACGCATGCCGCGCCGCTTTCGACGACGATCGACGCGCGGCGGCGATAGTTCTTCGGGTTAGTCGGGTCGCAGGCGCCCCAGCCATCCGGCCCGACCGCCGGCACGCCGGTCGACGGCCCGCAGCCTAGCACCGTCACGCGCATGGCGCCGCGCCTCCCCCTTCGACAGGCTCAGGGTGAGGCGAATTTGTGGTGGCGTTCCCCGGCGACCTCATCACGAGCTTGTCGAAGGAGAGGTTGCCAGGGCGCGATCCGCCCGGGTGAACAGGCGGAAGAAATTGTTGGTCGTCTGCGCCGCCAGCGCCGCCGCCTCGACGCCGCGCAGTTTTGCCACCGCAGCCGCGGTGTGCGCGACGAAGGCTGGCTCGTTGCGTTTGCCGCGCAGCGGCACCGGGGCGAGAAAGGGCGCGTCGGTCTCGACCAGCAGGCGGTCCGCCGGAATGTCGGGCACGATCGCCTGCAACTCCGCCGCGCCCTTGAAAGTGGCGATGCCAGAAAGGCTGATGAAGAAGCCAATTCTCAACGCGTCTATAGCCAGTTGCCGGCCACTGCTGAAGCAGTGCATGACGCCGGTGAACGGGCCATTTGCGTATTCCTCGTGCAGGATCGCGGCGCAATCGGCGTCGGCATCGCGCGCATGCACGATCAGCGGCAGGCCGAGTTCGCGCGCCGCCGCGATATGGGAGCGGAAGCTGGTCGCCTGGGCATCGCGCGGGCTCTTGTCGTAGTAGAAATCGAGACCGGTCTCGCCGATGCCGATCACCTTGGCATCGTTGCCGGCCAGCGCGATCAGGCGGGCGGCATCCCCCTGCCCCTCCGTCCCCGCTTCGTGCGGATGCACGCCGACCGTGCAGTAGACATTGGCGAAGCGTCCGGCGACGGCGCGCACTCCCCGCCATTTGGACAGATGCGTGCCGATGGTCAGCATCATGCCGATTCCGGCCTCCCCTGCCCGCGCAACCACGCCGTCTAGGTCGGCGGCGAACTCGGGAAAGTCGAGATGGCAGTGACTGTCGACGAGCATGGCCGTCATTGCGCCGCCGGCCGCTCCCCGACATGGCGCGGGAAGATAGGTTGCGGCGTCGGCAGCGCCGTGCCGGCGACAAGGGCGTGGCTATCGGCGAGGTGCACAAAGCTGCGCGAATCCACCGGCACGACGAGCTGGTCGAGCAGCCTTTCGGCCGAGCCCGGCATCACCGGCTGGATGAGGATGGCGAGGCGGCGCACGCATTCCGCAGTGGTCCACAGCACGGTCGCCATGCGCGCCGGATCGCTCTTGCGCAGCGCCCAGGGCGCCTGGGCGTCGAAATAGCGGTTGGCGTCGCCGACCACGACCCACAGCGCCTCCAGCGCGCGGTGGAAGGCCTGCTCGGCATAGAGCGGCCGCAACTGGTCGAGCACCCCGGCGGCGCTGTCGAGCAGCCGGCGGTCGTCGGCCGAGAGCGGACCGGGCGTCGGCACTTTGGCATCGGCGAAGCGCGCGATCATCGCTAGGCCGCGCTGGGCGAGGTTGCCGAAATCGTTGGCGAGGTCGCCGTTGAGGCGGCCGACCATGGTTTCGTGGCTGATATAGCCGTCCTGGCCGAACGGCACCTCGCGCAGCAGGTAATAGCGCACCGGATCGAGCCCGTACTGCGCCACGAGGTCCTCGGCGCGCACGATGTTGCCGAGCGACTTCGACATCTTCTCGCCGCGCGACAGCAGCCAGCCATGCGCGAAGATGCGCTTCGGCGGCTCCAGCCCGGCGGCCATCAGGAAGGCCGGCCAGTACACCGTGTGGAAGCGGATGATGTCCTTGCCGACCATGTGTAGGTCGTTCGGCCAGTATTTGCGGAAATTCTCTGCCTTCACATCTGGATAGCCGATGGCAGTGATGTAGTTCGTCAGCGCGTCGAGCCACACGTACATGATGTGCGCGGGGTCGTCCGGCACCGGCACGCCCCATTTGAAGCTGGTGCGGCTGACCGACAGGTCGTTGAGCCCGCCGCGCACGAAGCTGATGACCTCGTTGCGCCGTGTTTCAGGACCGATGAAGCCGGGGTTGTTCTCGTAGAGGTCGAGCAGCTTCTGCTGCCACTTTGAAAGATCGAAGAAATAGCTCGGCTCCTCGACCCACTCGACCTCGGCGCCCGAGGGGCCGACCTTGCGCCCGTCCTTCTCCGTGATCTCGCTTTCGGCGTAGTAGGCCTCGTCGCGTACGGCGTACCAGCCGGCGTACTTGCCGAGATAGATGTGGCCGTTGGCCTTGATCGCCTGCCAGATCGCCTGCGAGGCGCGTATGTGCCGCTCCTCGGTCGTGCGGATGAACTGGTCGTGCGAGTAATTCATGTCGGCGGCGAGGCGGCGGAAATTCTGGCTCACCTCGTCGGTGAAGGTCTTC
The DNA here is from genome assembly GCA_009691025.1 of Alphaproteobacteria bacterium. GTDB lineage: Bacteria > Pseudomonadota > Alphaproteobacteria > UBA6615 > UBA6615 > SHWB01. The sequence continues at coordinate 20,987 of SHWB01000013.1, read as the reverse complement.
GGATCCTTGCCGGCGGCGCGTGCCGATTTCTCGACCTTCTGGCCGTGCTCGTCAGTGCCGGTGAGGAAATGTACGTCCTTGCCGTCGAGCCGCATGAAGCGGGCCAGCGCGTCGCAAGACAGCGTCGTGTAGGCGTGGCCGATATGCGGGCGGTCGTTGACGTAATAGATCGGCGTTGTCAGCGAATAGGTCGGCTGGGCCACGGGGCATCTGTTCCTTGACGGGCGTCTTGAGTCCGGAGGGAATTGGCCATGCGGTCGGCGCTCCGGTCAACGTTGAAGCGCCGGCTTGCCGCCGTCACGGATGCCGTCGTCTGAAGAGGAGATTTGCGTACGCCCCTTTGCAGCGCGTGGCGGCGGCCAGGTCTGCGCGACTGGAGGCGCCCATTTTCCCGGCCACTGTGAATGTGAAGACTTCCAGTTCGGCGAACAGATCGTCCGTGGAATGGCGAAAGGCGCGGAGGCCGGCTTCATTGTACTCGACGAGCAACGCGGATGCACGGATTGGCCGATATGATCTTTCGCATGCCGCGCAACACCGCCACTTCAGCGCCTTCGATGTCGATCTTAACGAAATCGACACGCTGCCCGGCCAGCAGGTCGTCGGGGCGCGTGGTTTCCACCTCCACCGTCCCGTCCGGCGCCAGTCGATGCATGCCGGAATTGTGGACGTCGAGGGCAAGACGGCCCGGGCCAGAGCGGTCCGCAATTGCCGTGCGGCGTGCCGTTACGATCGCTGCGTACCCATTGCTTTCGATGTTCTGCGCCAGAAGGCAGAAGTTCTTGGGAGTGGACTCAAAGGCGAACACGTGGCCGTGCGGCTCGACCCTTCGCGCCATGGCGAGGGTGTACAGTCAGATATTGGCGACGATGTCGACGGCGACACCGCCGGCGCTCAGATGGCTCGCCAGCAGCGCCATCTCGGCTGGGTCGACCGCGCGGCTCGACAGGACGCGCATCGTGTCCTGAGCGTCGATGCGGATGACGCGGCCGTCATACAGGATCGGACGATCCACCAGCAACTTCTTGAAGCGCTGGCCGCCGATCGCCGACATCGACCTGTGCAGCCCGTGCTTGAAACGGAACAGCGGATTGGTTCCCGGGCGGCCGGGGCGCAGCCAGCGATCATAGAGGCGGTAAGCCCAGATCTCCAATGAGGGCTGCGAACGCAAGAGACTGCTCCGCCGGACGGGCATCGATGGTTGGCGAGTAGGTAACCTAGGCAGGCGTACGGTCAATGCGAACCCGTTACTCGCCCGGGCCGCGCACCCGTCCATTCCAGCCAGTGACGGCCTGATGCCGAAGGTGGTCGCCCGCGTCCGGGCCCGTGATAGCGTGCGCCTGCATCGGTGGCCGCAGAGCCGCCGGCGTATTTCGAGGAGGAGAGGCCTGGCGATGAAGATCTTCCTTACCGGGGCGACCGGACTGATTGGCGGCACGATCGCCGCCAAGCTGCTGGCGGCGGGCCATTCGGTGCGCGGGCTGGTGCGCGATTCCGAGCGCGGCGCTCTGCTGGCGAAGAAGGGCATCGAGCCGGTCGTAGGCACGCTCGACCATCTCGACACGCTGTCAAGCGAGGCGCGCGCCGCTGACGCCACGCTCAATACCGCCAATGCCGACAACCCGTTCGCCGCGGATGCGATCGTCAACGCGCTCAAGGGCAGCGGAAAGACGTTGATCCACACCAGCGGCTCGACCATCGTCGGCGATCATTCGGCCGGCGAATATCCCAGCGCCACCTATCACGAGGATCTGCGCCGGCCGATCCCTCTGCCGGAGAAATGCAGCCGCATCGCCACCGACACGCTGGTCTGCGCCAGCGCCACCGAGGGCGTGCGCAGCATGGTGTTGTGCCCGACGCTGGTATACGGCACCGGCCTCGGCGTGCGCACGGTCGGCCCGCAGGTGATGAACTTCGTCAAGTTGGCGCAGGAGCGCGGCCAGCCCTGCCATATCGGCGCCGGCAAGAACATCTGGTCGCATATCCATGTCGAGGATTGCGCCGACGCCTATCTGTTGGCGCTGGAGAAGGCGCAGCCCGGCGCCTACTACTTCCTGACCAATGGCGAGGCGAGCTGGGTCGAGATGGCGCAGGCCATCGGCCGCCTGCTCGGCCTCGGCGAGAAGACCGGCACGATCCGCAATGTCGATGCGGTACGCCGCTGGGGCGCGCCCTTCGCCCATGCCATGGGCGGCAACAGCCGCCTGTCCTCTGCCAAGGCGAAGGCCGAGTTGGGCTGGAAGCCGCACCGCAAGTCGATCCTGCACGACATCGAGTTCGGCTCGTTCAGGCAGGCGCTGGCGGCGGGGTGACGGTCGGCGCATGCCTCATCCTTCGACAGGCTCAGGATGAGGACGATCACCGGGCTTGTTGGATTTGACGACATCGGCACCCCACGACATCCTCATCCTGAGCCTGTCGAAGGATGAGGGTGTTTGGCACCGGCACCCCGTCGCCGCCGCGCCGTCTCCGCCAGCGTGAAGACGGCGGCCATCGCGAGCTGCTTGCGGTCGAGATTGAGCCCGTCGCCGCGCGCGAACAGCGTGGCGATGCGCTCGGCTGCCTCGGCCCAGGCGGCCGGGCCGGCGAGGCCGAGCAGGCGGACGCGCACGGCCTCATCGCCGGCGACGATCTCGGTTACGCCCTCGCCCGCGGCGGCGGCGCGGACGGCGCGCGACAGCCACCATTGCACGAGGTCGACGAAGGCGCGGAAGGCAGGCTCGCCGGCATTGCCGCCGAAACGGTCGGTCGTCGCGCTCAGCAGGCGGCCGTCGAGCGCCGGCAGGGTGCCGAGCAGCCCCACCATGTTGGCATAGACGGCGAGCCCGCCGGTCGCAGCCAGCGCCAGCGCCCGGCCCGGCGCGCCGTCGGCCAGCCGCGCGAGCCCGGCCAGTGCCGCATCGTCGAGGGCGGCGACGGCCTTCGCCGCCTCGGTCGACAGGCCGGTACGGGCGAGGATCCCATCCTCGTCCGTCGCCTCGCCCAGTGCCGCCACGGCGCGCGCGCGGCACGCGGCCAGCACGGCCGCGACATCCGTCTCGGCCAGCGTGCGCAGCAGTAGCACCCGGCAGCGCGAGCGGATGGTTGGCAGCAGGCGCGAGGGCGCATGCGCCACCAGCAGGAACACCGTCCGCGCCGGCGGCTCTTCCAGGAGTTTAAGCAGCGCGTTCTGGGCGTTGCGGTTCATGTCGTCGGCGGCATCGACGACGATGACGCGCCAGCCGCCGCGCGCCGCGGTCTGGTGCAGGAAGGGGCCGAGGTCGCGAATGTCGTCGACGGCGATCTCGGTGCGGAAGTTGAAGGGCGCTTTACGGGCATGGCTGCGCCGGACGAGCCGCAAGTCGGGGTGCGAGCCGGCGGCGACCTGGCGGGCGCCGGGATCGGCTGGATCGGTGTTGAGCCCGTCCCCGGCCGGCTGCGCCGCCAGAACCCTGCGGGCGAAGCGCCAGGCGAAGGTCGCCTTGCCGATGCCCGGCGGCCCGGCGATCAGCCAGCCATGCGCCAGCCGCCCGCTCTGCCAGGCATCGGCGAGACGCTGCGTCGCGTCGGCATGGCCGACCAGCGCCGCCGACCGTCGCGGCGCCTCGATGGCGGCGATGACCTCTTCGCTCACGTATCCGCCAGCGTGACGGCGAGGCGCTCGGCGACGGTGGTCAGCACCTGCGCGGCGACCTTTTCCACCGTCGCCGTGGCGTCTATGACCGCGCAGCGGCGCGGCTCGCGCTGGGCGATGTCGAGGAAGCCGGTCCGCAGGCGCACGTGGAAGTCGTGGCCCATGCGCTCGTAGCGCGTATCGGCGCCGGGGCGCGTCGCGGCGCGGGCCAGCCCCTGTTCGACCGGCAGGTCGAGGATCAGCGTCAGGTCGGGCGCGAATTCGTCGGCGACGAGCCCGTGGATCGTCGCCACCGTCAGGCGCGACAGGCCATGGCCGCTGCCCTGATAGGCCATGGTCGAATCCGCGAAACGGTCGGAGACGACCCAACGTCCGGCGGCCAGCGCCGGCCAGACCGTGCGGACGAGATGGTCGCGGCGCGCGGCGGCATGCAGCAGCAATTCCGAGGTAGCGTCCCAGCGATCGGTCTCGCCGTTCACCAGCAGGGCGCGGATGGCGTCGGCGCCGGGCGAGCCGCCCGGCTCGCGCGTGCGCAGCGTGGCGAGGCCGGCGCGCTCCAGGGCCGCGACGAGGCGGGCGACCTGGGTCGACTTGCCGGCCCCCTCGCCGCCCTCGAAGGTGATGAAACGCGCGGGAATCATGGATGACTTATAGCAGGCCCGGAACCGGGATCGTCGGGAGGATTCCGTGTGTTGGAGCAATCGTCCCGCGTGGCCGGCAACCGATGCATGGCCAGCATCGGTGCTGCCTCATCCTTCGACAGGCTCAGGACGAGGATGCCCGGTGGATTTGCCCGCGCGGTCGGATCAGCCGCCCGGGCCCCAGACGAGGTAGGACACCGCGGTCTCGATGCGGCCGAAGAAATCGAGGCCCTCGACGGCGACCGCGGCGTAGAGCGGGCGTTCGATCGGGGCCATGTCGGGCGCCGTCAGCACGAGGCGGGCGATCGGCTGGCCGGCGGCGATCGGCGCCGGCACCGGGCCGTCGTAGCGCACCGTGACCTTGAGCTGCTGGCGCGCCCGGCGCGGCATGGTGACGACGAGATCCTTGTCGAGCGCGAGGCCGACAGTCGGCGTACGGCCGAGCCAGACTTCCGCCGTCTCCACCTCGGCGCCCTGGCGGAACAGGGCGTAGTTGCCGAATTCGCGGAAGCCCCACTCGATTAGCTTCTCTGACTCCGTGGCGCGCTCCTGCATGCTGGCCATGCCGTTGAGGACGAGGATCAGCCGGCGGTCGCCGCGCTTGCACGACGCTACCAGACCATACCCGGATTCCTCCGTATGGCCGGTCTTCAGCCCGTCGCAGCCCATGTCCTTGTAGACCAGCGGGTTACGGTTGCCCTGGCGGATGTTGTGCCAGACGAATTCCTTCTCGTCGTAGTAGTGGTAGAAATCGGCGTCGTCGGCGATGACGCGGCGCGACAGTTCTGCCAGCTCGCGCGACGTCGTCACATGCTCGGGGTCGGGCCATCCGGTCGAGTTGCGAAATGTTGTGATGGTCAGCCCCATCTCGCGCGCCTTGGCCGTCATTTTCTCGGCGAAGGCTTCCTCGCTGCCGGAGATGGCCTCGGCGACGACGACCGAGGAATCGTTGCCCGACTGCACGACGATGCCGCGGATCAAGGCTTCGACCGGCACGCGGTTGCCGATGCCGACGAACATCTTCGAGCCGGCCATCCGCCATGCCCGCTCCGAGACCGGCAGCTGGTCGTCGAGTTTCAGGCGGCCTTTGCGGATCTCGTCGAACAGCAGATAGCTGGTCATGATCTTGGTCATCGAGGCCGGATACATGACCTCGTCGGCGTTCTTCTCGAACAGCACCGCGCCGGTGTCGAAATCGATCATCAGCGCCTGTTTCGCCTTGGTCTCGTAGGCGAGAGCCGGCGCAGCGGCCGATAAAGCGAGGATTACGAAGGCGAGGATCTGCGGCAATTTGCGCATGGAAACGGTCTTCCCGGTCGTGCGGACAAGGGGGGCGGTACCCCCGTTCTGCCGCCAGCATCGCTGGCAACGGCGGCGACAATGCGGCGTCGGCACTACTCGACGATGATCAGCGCTTCGCGCTGGCAGCACGAGACGACCTGCGTCAACAGCGCGTCGGCCTGGTCGACGGTATCGAGCGGCCCGACCCGCACGCGATAGAGATCGCCATTGGCGCTGCTGGTACGGCTGATATGGCTCGAGCCGAGCGTCTGCAGGCGGTCGCGCATGCGCAAGGCGTTGTCGAGGCGGCCGAAGGCGCCGGCCTGGACGTAGATGCCGGTAGGGCTGACCGGCAGCACGTCGACCTTGTCGGACAGCGCCGGCGGTGCCTGTGGCGGCGGCGTGGTGCGCGCGGCGACGGTCGGGGCCTGTCTCGGCGCGGGCGGCGTCCTTGTGGCCGGGGCGCGGGCGATCTGCGTGTCCGCCCCGCCCGTCACCGGCGGCAGAGGCTCGGAGGCGACAATCCCGCGCGGGGCCGCGGCGACCTGCATCTGCTCGCGCCGTCCCTCGGGCGAGTTGAGCGCGGCGAGCTTGATCTGCTGGCTTTCGTCGGGAAGGATCTCGACCTTCACCTTGGCCGTGCCGTTGCGCTCGAAGGCGAGCAGCTGCGCCGCGCGCCGCGAGACGTCGATGATGCGGCCGCGCGCGAACGGCCCGCGGTCGTTGACGGTCAGCACGATGGAGCGGCCGTTCTCGAGGTTGGTCACGCGCACGACGCTGGGCATCGGCAGGGTACGGTGCGCGGCGGTCAGCGCGTTCTGGTCGTAGCTCTCGCCGTTCGCCGTGGAGCGGCCGTGGAAGCCCGGCCCGTACCAGGAGGCGATGCCGGTCTCGCGGTAATCGTATTCCTCGGCCGGGTAGTACCAGTTGCCCTCGATCTGGTAGGGCGTGCCGATCTTGTATCGGCCGACGGCGCTCGGCTGCTGCGGCACCGGCTCCTGCTGCGTGCGCTTGGCGGTGTTGACGAGAAACTCGGTCTCGGCACAGCCGGCGAGCGCGAGGGCCGCCATGGCGGCGACGGCCAGCGCCGTCAGCCGACGGAGCCGGACGGCGTTCACGGCGCGCCGATGCGGTCGGCCAGCAGGCCGACCGCGGTCGCGAAATAGAGCGAGCGGTTCCATCGCATGATGCTGCGGTAGTTGTCGTAGACGAGGTAGGCCGGTCCGCCTGGCCCTCCGGGCAGGACGATCGAGGCCGAAAGGTCGCGCGCCGGCAGGTCGCCGCCATCGGCCCTGCGCACGCCCATCGCCTGCCACGCAGCCAGCGGCTTCGCCACCTTGAGGTCGGCGTCGGCGGTGGCGAAATTGGCGGACAGATTCACCTCTCGCCCCCAGGTCAGCTCCTCGCGCCAGCCGACGCTTTTGAGGTAATTGGCCGCCGAGGCGAAGACGTCGGCATGCGTGCCCCAGATGTCCTTGGCGCCGTCGTTATTCCAGTCGATCGCATAGGCGAGGAAGCTCGACGGCATGAACTGGCTGTGGCCCATTGCGCCGGCCCAGGAGCCCATCATGCCGGCGGGCTGCACATGGCCTTGGTCGACGATCTTCAGCGCCGCCAGCAATTCGCCGCGGAAATAATCGGCGCGCCGGCCTTCCCAGGCCAACGTCGCCAGCGCGCCGATCACCGGAAAGCTGCCGGTATAGCCGCCATAGCTGGTCTCGATGCCCCACAGCGCGACGATGAAGCGCGGCGGGACGCCGAAACGCTGCGACACCTCGGCCAGCACGGCGCTGTGCTCGGCCAGCTTGGCGCGGCCGTTGGCGATGCGCGTCGGTGACAGGATGCGGGCGATATACTCGTCGAAGGTGACGGTGCGCTCGGGCTGCTTCTGGTCCAGCTCGATGACGCGAGGAATGGGTTCGAGGCCGGTCAGCGCCGCCTCGATCGTCGCCGGCGTGATGCCCTTCGCCGCCGCCTCGCTGCGGAAGGCGGCCAGCCAGTCGGTGAAGGCGGCATCGGTCGCCGCCGCGGCGGGCGCCGCGGCGAGCATCAATCCCAATGCCATTGTTCCGAGCGAGCGCGCCCGCATCGACCGATCCGTCCGGTGTCCTCAGATGCCAATCCTTTGCCACACGCCGTCGCGTCGGCGCAATGGCATCGCTGCCGTCAGGCGTCTCTGACAATTCGCAGGACACTGGTGTAAATTGGCGCCCGTAACGGGATGCCGCGATGATCTTTCGACAGCTCTTCGACAAGACCTCCTCGACGTACACTTACCTGCTGGCCAGCCGGCCCGGCGGCGAGGCGCTGATCATCGATCCGGTGATCGAGAATGTGGCGCTCTATCTGCGGCTGATCGAGGAGCTGGGGCTGCGGCTGCTGAAGGCCGTCGACACCCATGTTCATGCCGACCACATCACTGGCCTCGGCGCGCTGCGCGATCATACGCGCTGCATCACCGTGATGGGCGAGCGCTCGGGCGTCGACACGGTGTCTATGCTGGTGGCCGACGGCGACACGATCGACATCGAGGGGCTCGGCCTGCGCGCCCTCTACACGCCCGGCCACACCGAAGATTCCTACTGCTTAGCGATGGCCGACCGGGTCTTCACCGGCGACACGCTGCTGATCCGAGGCAGTGGCCGGACGGACTTCCATAATGGCGATTCGCTAGCGGCTTACGATTCGATCTTCAACAAGCTGCTGAAGCTGCCCGACGACACGCTCGTCTACCCGGCGCACGACTATAAGGGCGAGACCGTGTCGACCATCGGCGAGGAGCGGCGCTTTAACCCGCGCCTGCAGGTCAAGTCCGCCGAGGAATACGCGGCGCTGATGGCGAGCCTCAAGCTGGCTAATCCGCAGATGATGGACGTGGCGGTGCCGGCCAACCGCAAGATCGGCCTCGACCAAGCGGAACTGGCCGCCGCCGGCCTGTCGCTCGATCCGGCCAAGACCATCCCCCTTCTGCCGTTGAAAGATATGCTGCTGGTCGATCTGCGCGACGACCGCGAACGGGCGCGGACGGGCGCCATTCCCGGCTCGCTGCACGCGCCCTATGGTGAGCTGTCGCACTATCTGCGCCCCGGCGGCATCCTCGCCGAGCTGGGGCGCGCCTCCGGCCGCCGGCTGGTCTTCTACTGCGCCTATGGCGAACGCTCGGCGCTGGCCGTGAAGGCGGCGATGGAAGCCGGCTTGCCCCCGCCCCTCAACCTGCGCGGCGGCGTCGACGCCTGGAACAAGGCCGGCGGCCCGCTGGAGCCAGTCGCGGGGCCGGGGTGAGCGGGCTGCGCGCTGACGAAGCGATCCAGACCGAATAGAGGGGGAAGTCGGGAGTCGAGCCCGGAAGCCTGCGCGAGGCCGCACGGCCGGCGAGAAACGCGATCATCTGCGCGATGTGAAGCGCAGCGTGCGGTGAGTAAATCCTACTAACCTCCGGGTCGTTGATGGGTGCCGTTTGCCATGCGGGATTACTATCGTGGTGGAAACGGTTGGCGTAGTAGCCGCCCTTGACAGCCCGGCCTAAACCGGGCCGATGCAGGCCATGCGCTTATGGCTCAACGCGGTGACATTCACCGCTCTGGCCGGCTATGCTTTAGCAATGCGCGATAGAATCGTTGCGGAAATCCGGCGCCTTGCTTTGGCCAATGATGGTCAACCTCCCGGCCGGCAGGTATTCGAGGCCGAGACGGAGATTCTCTACACGGAATAGTACGGCATTCACTGGGCGCGCTGGGGTGATGCTGTTGCGGAGGCCGGGTTATCTCCCAATTACCTCAAGACCAAACTTGACGGCGGGAGCCTTCTTCGACAGGGCGCGGAAGCGTATCGCCACTTCGGTCATGTCGCGACCAATGGGGAGCTTCGCCTCTACGGGAGAACCCATCCAACCTTTCCTGCTCACACCACGATCTCGAATCATTTCGCGGAAAAGGCCGGCCTGTTCTCGGCAACTCGCGATTGGGTGTCAACCCGCCATGAATATGCGGACGTGGCGGCGATGCTGCCCACCGATCTGCCGTCATCGTCGACGTCGCGCCGCGACAAGACCAAGGATGGTTCAGTCTATCTGATACAGTCTGGCCCTCACTATAAGATCGGTCGTAGCGACGAACTGGAGCGACGCGTGAAGGAAATCCGCGTTGCCATGCCGGACGCCGCATCATTGGTTCACACGATTACAACCGATGATCCACCAGGGATCGAAGCCTATTGGCACCGTCGATTTGCGGATCGTCGTGCGAACGGCGAATGGTTCAAGCTGACGCCTACCGATGTGCTGGCGTTCAAGCGTCGCAAGTTTCAGTGACTAGGCTAACGCCCGCAGGACCTTCGTTCTCAATAAATTCAACAGCTTCAGCGACGGCCCGTCCGGCCGCTTCTCGCCGCGCTCCCATTTGCTGACCGCATCCTTGCGCACGTTCAGGTAGCTCGCGAACACCGGCTGGGAGACCTTCTCCCGCTCGCGCAGAGCCTTGATGTCCTCCTGGGCCATCGGCGTTACCGGCGTCAGGCACAGGGCGTCGAACTCGCGCATGTTTGCCTTGTCGATGACGCCGGCGCGATGCAGGCCGGCGGCGGTCTTGCGGACCGTGCCGAGGATGCCGCTCTCAGTCGTGCTTGCCGTATTCGCCATCGTTCGTGACTTCTGCAATCTCACCGGCGGCGCTCGCCGTCTTCCAGCGGGGTTAGGGGGACACAATACCAGACTGCTCCGCCACGTCTGCGCGATGAGCGTCAGGTAGCGGAGAAGCGTATCGCTCCCCCTCGCCTGCCCCCTGGTCCCCCTGTATCGTCGTGCCTGGCAGGCCGCGCCAGCGGCCGCGACCCGGGAGCCATGAACACGGACTGTAGAAATCTGGCCGCAGTTCGTGTTCATGGGCCCCTGCTCTTCGCCCTGCGGGCTCCGGCCGGGGCGACGACCCGGGACAGGCTGCCGCAGGGTGGGCACCGACGGGCCCTTGCCCTTCGGGACGCCCGCTGCGCGGGCTCCGCAGGGTGAGGATACTCTTTGCCTTTTCCTCCCGCTCTATCCTCTCCTCAATTCCTGTCCACGCGCTATGGTCCCCCGAGTAACCTCATCCTGAGGAGACCGCGTCAGCGGGCGTCTCGAAGGACGAGGCGTCGCACGCTGATGCGAGCGCGTTCGGAGGGAACTTCATGGCCGGTCGGGTGGCGGGGAAGGTGGCGCTGGTGACGGGCGGGGCGCGCGGGATAGGGCGGGCCTGCGCCGAGCTGTTCGTCGCCGAGGGCGGGCGCGTGGCTCTGTTCGACCGCAATGCCGAGGGCGTGGCGGCGACGGCGCAGGCGATCGGTGCCGGCACGGTGGCCATCGTCGGTGACGTCACGGTCGAGGCCGACTGGCAGGGCGCGGTGGCGCACACGGTGGAGGCGCTGGGCGGCATAAACATCCTCGTCAACGCCGCCGGCATCGCCATCGTCGGCACGGTCGAGGAGACCACGCTGGAGGACTGGCGGCGCGTCCATGCGGTCGACCTCGACAGCGTCTTCCTCGGCTGCAAGACGGCAATACCGGCCATGGCTAAGTCGGGCGGCGGCTCGATCGTCAACCTGTCCTCGGTCGCCGGCATCGTCGCCAGCCACAATTTCGCCGCCTACAACTCGGCCAAGGCCGGGGTGCGCCACCTGAGCAAGTCGGTGGCGCTGCATTGCGCGCGCAAGAAATACGGCATCCGCTGCAACTCGGTGCACCCGGCCTTCATCGACACGCCGATGCTCGACGACATCATGCGCAAGGACCGCACGCGCGACGAGAGCGTCGACCGGCTGGCCTCGCAGCTTCCGCTCGGCCGCGTCGGCACGGCGCGCGACATCGCGTACGGGGTTCTCTACCTCGCCAGCGACGAGAGCGCCTTTATGACCGGCGCCGAACTGGTGCTCGACGGCGGCGTCAGCGCCATGTAGGGCGGCGGTTGCCTCCGCGCGGCCGGCGGGACACAATCCTCGCCCCTGCCCTGCCACCAGCGGCGAGACCGACATGGCGCATCATCATCTGCCGTCGAAGCCCGGGAACATCCACTGGGGCTCCTTCTCGTCGCAGCACCGGCCGGTGCTGGAGATCGCGTCGGGCGACCGCGTCACCATCGAGACCATCTCCGGCGGGCGCGAGCAATTGCCGGCCGAGAAGGGCGACTGGCACTACCTGCCCGACCACCTCGCCTATCTCGAGGTTGGCAAGCCGGCTATGCGCGGGCACATCATGACCGGGCCCATCGCCGTGAAGGGCGCGAAGGCCGGCAGCGTGCTGGAAATACGCATCCTCGAGGTGAAGCTGCGCCAGGACTGGGCGTGGAACATCATCATGCCGCTGCGCGGCTCGCTGCCGCACGACTTCAAGCAGGAGCGACGCATGACCATCCGCCTCGACATCGCGCGCAACAAGGCGATCATGCCGTGGGGCGTCGAGCTGGAGTGCAACCCGTTCTTCGGCGTCATGGGCGTGGCGCCGCCGCCCGCCTGGGGCGAGATCAGCTCGATCCAGCCGCGCGCCCATGGCGGCAACCTCGACATCAAGGCGATGGTCGCCGGCTCGACGCTCTTCCTGCCGATCTGGAACGACGGCGCGCTGTTCTCCTGCGGCGACGGCCATGCCGTGCAGGGCGATGGCGAGGTCTGCCTGTCGGCGGCCGAGACGGCACTGACCGGCACCTTCGAGTTCCATGTCCGCGACGACATGAAGCTGGATATGCCGCAGGCCGAGACGCCTTCCGACTACGTCACCATCGGCATCGACCCCGACCTCGACGACGCCGCGCAGATGGCGCTGCGGGCGATGATCGACCTCGTATGCGCGCGCACCAATCTGTCGCGCGAGGACGCCTTCACGCTGATGAGTCTGGCCGCCGACACCCATGTCTCGCAGCTCGTCAACGAGAACAAGGGCATCCATGTGATGCTGCCGAAGGCGGCGGTGCACGGGGCGAAGTAGACCGTAGGGACGGCCGGCGCGGCGGCGGCGCGAAAGCAATCAAGAAAAAGACGGAGGACGCGTCATGGCCGACAGGCTGGCCGGCAAGGTGGCGATCGTAACAGGCGCCGGGTCGATCGGCCACGGCTGGGGTAACGGCAAGGCGACGGCGGTGCTGTTCGTGCGCGAGGGCGCGAAGGTGCTGCTGGTCGACCGCAACCGCGACGCCGTCGGGGAGACGGCGGAAGGCTGCGAGGGCATGGTCGCGGCCTGCGTCGAGGCCTCGGGACGGCTCGACGTGCTGCGCAACAATGTCGGTATCCTAGCCCATGGCGTAGCCTTCGAGCACACGCTGGCCGACTTGGATCGCGTGCTGGCGGTCGACCTCACCAGCGTCTTCCTCGGCTGCAAATATGCGATACCGGTGATGATCGCGAACGGTGGAGGTTCGATCATCAACCTGTCGCCGATCGCCTCTAACCACCACCTCGGCCCTGCCTATGTCAGCTACCCGACGACCAAGGCCGCGATCAACCAGTTCACGAAGGTGACGGCGGCGCAGTACGGCATGCACAACATCCGCGTCAACGCCATCCTGCCGGGCTTCATCCGCACGCCGATGGTCGAGCTGTCGGTGGTCGACGCCTTCAGGGGCAAGGCGAAGCTCGACGACGCGGAGCGCGAGTGCACGATCACCGAGTACCTCGACAAACGTAACGCGCAGATCCCGCTAGGCCGCTGGGGCGAGGTCTGGGACGTGGCCAAAACCGCGCTCTTCCTCTCCTCGGACGACAGCGCCTACATCAGCGGCATCGAGATGCCCGTCTACGGCGGTGCTGCCGGCATGCTGGCGTAGTCCCGGATGCCTCATGGCTCGACAGGCCCACCATGAGGACCTCTTTCTGAGCCTGTCGAAGACATATCCTCATCCTGACCCTGTCGAAGGATGACGCCTGGATACAGGAGACGCACGATGGACATCCGTCTCGACGGTCGTATTGCCCTCGTCACCGGTGCCAGCTTCGGCCTCGGCCGCGCCATGGCGCACGCCTTCGCCGATGCCGGCGCGCAGGTCGCCATGCTGGCCCGCCGCGCCGCGCCTCTGGCGGCGGCGGAGGCCGAGATATCCGACGATACCGGCGGCCGCGTGCTGGCCATTCCATGCGACGTGCGCGACGCGCGCCAGATCGAGGTGGCGGTGTCCGAGGCGACCAGCCAGCTCGGCCCCATCGACATTCTCGTCAACAACGCCGGTACCTCGCGCACCATGCCCTTCCTGGAGGGCACCGACGAGATCTGGCAGGACGACATCGACCTCAAACTGATGGCGGCGGTGCGGCTGACGCGGCTGGTGCTGCCCGGCATGCGCGAGCGCCGCTGGGGCCGCATCATCAACGTGCTCAACACGGCGGCGAAGGCGCCGCGCTCCGGCTCGGCGCCGACCTCGGTGACGCGCGCCGCGGGCATGGCGCTGACCAAGGCGCTGGCGCAGGAGGCGGCGCCCTGGGGCGTGCTGGTCAACGCCATGCTGGTGGGCTTCATCGAGACCAACCAGTGGCGCGAGATGCACCAGAAGCAGGCGCCGGAAAAGGATTTCTCGGCCTTCATCGAGAGCCGCATCGCCGGCGTGCCGCTTGGCCGCATCGGCCAGCCGGAGGAATTCGCCGCGCTGGCCCTGTTCCTCGCCTCCGACGCCGGCTCCTACATCACCGGCACGGCGATCAACGTCGATGGCGGCATGTCGCCGGTGGTGTGAGTGGGGCGCGGCGACGCGCCCAGCGATCCTCGCCCTTCGAGACGCCCGCTCGCGCGGGCTCCTCAGGGTGAGGATAGCTGGGGAACATATTGTTTGCGCGAGACAATCGTAGGCCACCAGATGGCATCACAAGCGAACCTCACCATGAGGAGCGGCCGCAGGCCGCGTCTCGAAGGGCGAGGTTCGCGGGCCTCGGTGCCGTCTCCTACTCCGCCGCCAGAGCGCCCAACTGGCCCGCCGCCGGCACGGCGCCGACGATCTCCAGCACCAGCTTCTTCAGCACGGCGTCGGCGAAGGATAGTTCCTGGCCGGCGGTGATGACGAAGGCGCCGGGGCCGCCGATGATGTCGTTGCGGAAATGGTCCTCCAGCGGCATGCCCATATAGGGCCGGCCGGAGCCGTGGCGGGCGATGGCGAGGCCGTTGATGGTGATGCCGTCGGCGAGCTCCTCGGCGATCGGCCTTCCGCCGTAATTGCCGGCATCGGCCGACAAGTCGATGACCCTGCGCGTGCCGTCGATGGCGTTGGTCTCGATCATGGTCGGACGAAATCGATGGCGTTGACGATGGAGTTGTAGCCCATTGCGGCGCGCGGCGTGGTGCGCAGCGTCTCGGTGAAGGCGCCCGCCGCCACCGGCCCGTCGATGATGGTCCAGTCGGCGATGACGTGCTGCGAATGCGCCGACCCCCATTCGACATAGGTGATGGCGATGCGCCCGAGCATGCCGGAGCGGATGGCGGCCTGCTCGTCGGGGTGCATCAGAGCCGTGCCATAGCCCTCGCGCTGCAGTACCATCTCGGCATCGTCGATCGAGCCAGAACCGTCGGCGTCCAGCACCAGTTCGAGGTCGACCGCATCGGCCTCCAGCGCCGGCCAGCAGGCGAGCACGACCATGGCGAGCGGCAGGCGGAGGAACGCGCGCATGGCCGGACGATAGCATGCGAAGCGCCGCGCGGAACGGCCTTCACGCCCGTGCGCTGGAGTGCAGGACCGGCGCGTAGCCGGCGCGCATGGTTGCGATCACGGGAGCCGGGGTTAGCACCGTGACCGTCCCGGTCGCCGGCCGGCGCAGCGCGGCGCCGTAGCCGCCCGGCGACCAGGGCAGCAGCCTGTCGCCGTGCACGAGGCACGGCCCCTGCCACGCCGCGATGAAGGCTCCATCGGGCAGGGTCGCGATGTCCGCCTCGTGGCGGCGCTGGAAGCGCCGGCGCGGCAGGAGGCGCGCTTCGTGCAGGGTCCGGTCGAGGTCGGCGGCGCCGCGCACGCCGTCGCCATTGCCGTACCGCCAGGCGGCGAGGAAGCGCTGCCAGTCGTCCCGCCGGCACTCGGCGCAGGGGCGATGCCCGGCGGCCAGCGCCACCGCCTCGTCGAGGAAGAACAGCTCCGTGTAGCGGCGAGGCGTCATCGGCACGCGCCGCCTTCCCATGAATGCCGTCAGGCAGGCGATCCAGTGCGGATGGCGCCAGCGCGCCGTGCCGAGCCGGCTAGCCTCGTCGTGCAGGATGCCGCGATTGCCCATGAACAGGCCGCGCACCTGATGTACGATGATGTCCGATGTCGGGGTCACGCGGTTCTGCAGTGGCATGGCTCGTCCCGTCGCTGCCGCGAGTCTAGCGTGCCGGCCGGGCGGCGGAAACGGCACAGGCGCGGGGCGCGAATGCGGGGCATCGTCGGCGAATTGTGGTGGGGCGGAGTGCCGCTCGGCCGCGCCTTCTGGGACCACATGCTGCTGCGCGGCACGCTGATCAACATCGTCGCCAGCATCGCGGCGCTGATCCTGCTGTCGGCCGATGCCTCGAATCTCGTCATCGCCATTTTTCATTTCGCCACGGTGCCGTGGAATTTCGTGCTGTTCGTCGCCGTCTGGCGCGCGGCGGTGCGTTACGAGGGCCCGCCGCAGCGGGCTAATGCCGCCCGCCTCGCCGCCGCCGCCTGGTTCGTCGCCGCCTTAGCCGTCTGATTCCTGCGGCCCCGAACCCGGACAGTTCCGCTGGTCATTTTATGCGCGGTTGTCATCCCGGGCGGAGCGCGAAGCGCGCAGACCCGGGACCTATGAACACCGGACGGTGCAAGCTGTCGCGCGGCCCGTGATCATGGCCCCAGGCTCGCGCGGCTTCGCCGCTTGGCCGGGACGACAATTCCGTTGGGCGGGCGTCGTGTGTGGCGGTTGCCATGGCCGTGCCTGTGAGCCGCCTCACAGGCGCCCGACGAAACCGCGCCTGGCTTCGGGCCAGCGGCGAGACCTGCCGCGCCATCGCGGAGGATCGCATGCGCCCCTCGCGTAACATCCTGCTGCCCCTCGCCGTGCTGGCGGGCCTCGCGGCGGCGCCCGCCTGCGTGCCGCTGGCACTGCAGGGCGCCGGCCAGATCCTCAGCAGCATCGCCCAGCTGAGCGATTTCTCCAGCGCCTTCAACAGCCAGCGCCTGCTCGACCGCTAGAAGCCGCAGGTCAAGGTGGCGAGCGTATGCGACACCCCCATCGGCCAGTCCCGCTGGACGACAGGCTGCGGCTGCTGAAGGCGATATCGCGACTGCAGGAGGCTGCTGGTGCTGCCCCGCCCCCGCCACTGCCTGCGGAATGGTGCGGCGAGGAAACCCCGTCATCCGCCGCGACCGTGCCGGACGGCGAGCGTCGACAGGTCACCGTCGTGTTCGCCGATATCGTCGGCTTCACCTCCCTGAGCAACGCGGTCGACGCCTAGGACGTGCAAGGTCTGCTCGGGCATTTCTTCGAGCGGTCCGACAGTATCTTCGAGGCGCATGGCGGCCGTGTCGACAAGCATATTGGCGACTGCGTGATGGGGCATCGTCGCGCCCGTCGGGCATGGCAACGACGCAGAGCGGGCGGTGCGGGCCGCGCTGGCGATCCGAGCGGCGATGCCGGGGCTCGCCTTGGCGATCGGTCGGCCGATCGACGCGCATGTCGGCATCGCCGGCGGCCAGGTCGTCGCCATCAGCACCGGCAGTTCGAGCCATCATGAATACACGGTCACCGGCGAGACGGTGAACCTTGCGGCGCGCCTGACCGAGGCCGCTGGCACCTGCGACATCCTACTCTCCGACCATGTGCGCGAGCAGTTGCGGGACCGCCTCGCCGTTGACGATGCCGGGCAGCTTTCGGTCAAGTGGTTAGCCGGGCCGGTCGCGGCGTGGCGGCTGTCAGGACTGCGGCAGGGCAGCGAGGCCGCTGGCCTGCCACTCATCGGCCGTGTGGTGCAGCTTGGCCAGTGCCGGGCGCTGCTGGGTTCCTGCCGCAACCTCGGCCGGGGCCATTTGGTCTGCATCCGCAGCGAGGGCGCGATCGGGAAGTCGCGGCTGGTCGAGGAAATTAGCCGCAAGGCGGCGAGCCTGGGCTTCGCCTGTACGACCGCCCTCATCCTAGATTTCGGCGCCGGCGCAGGCCACGATACGGTCCGCACCATCGTGCGCGGCCTGCTCGGCCTCGACGCGGCCGCCGACGACCGGGCGATGCGCGCCGCCGCCGAGCGGGCGCTCGAAAGCGGCGCCGTCGCGCAGGGCGACGCGGTCTTCCTGTATTATCTGCTGGATATCCAGCCGCCGCCATCCCTCGGCTCCCTCTACGAGGCGATGGATGTCACGACACTTCGAGAGGGCATCGACCGGGCCGTCGCCAGCCTGCTCCGCCACAGCGCCGCGCGAATCCCGCTCCTGCTCGTGGTCGAGGATCTGCACTGGGAGGACAGGGCTGTCCTGATGCAGCTGGCGATCCTGGCGGCCGCTGTAGCCGAGTGTCCTGCCATGCTGGTCATGACGTCGCGCGTCGATTGCGACCCGATCGACGGCGCCTGGCGCAGCGCGGCCGGTTGGGCGTCGCTGGTCACGCTCGACCTCGCCCCGCTCAGCGCCGATGAGGGACTGGCCCCCGCCAGCGCGGTAACCGGTGTTGCCTGGCCACTGGCGGCGCGCTGCGTCGCGCGTGCCGCGGGCAATCCCCTGTTCCTCGAGCAATTGCTCCGCCGCACCTGGGAAAGCGCCGATGACGGCGTGCCCGGTTCCGTCCAGAGCCTCGTGCAGGCGCGGCTGGATCGTCTGGACGTCGCCGACAAGGCCGTCCTCAAAGCCGCTTCCGTGCTCGGCCAGCGGTTCAACACCGCGCCGCTAGCGCATCTGATCGAGGGCGCGCCGGACGAGGCCATGGACCGCGCGGCGGCGAGTTTCCTGATCCGGCGCCAAAGCGTGGAATCCTGTCTCTTCAGCCACGCCCTGATCCGAGACGGTATTTACGCGACGCTGCTGAAGAGCCAGCGGCGGGTCCTCCATCGCCGCGCCGCCGACTGGTTCGAGGCGCGCGACCCCGTGCCCCGGGCCGAGCATATCGACCGCGCGGAGGCGCCGGATGAGGACGCCGCCTATCTCGCGGCCGCGACCGCGCAGGCGGCGCAGTCGCGCCAGTCGATGGCCCTGCGGGTGGTCGGCCGCGGCCTGGAGATCGCCGCCTCCGCCGGGACGCGCTTCGCGCTGGACTGCCTGCAGGGCGATCTGCTGCACGACCAGGGCAGCATGCCGGAAGCGAAGCTTTCGTTCTCGGCCGCGCTGGAGGCCGCCGACTCGTACCGCGAGCGCTGCCGCGCCTGGATCGGCCTCGCCTAGGTCAAGCGCGTCACCGACGACATCGACGGCGCCTTCGCCGGCCTAGAACGCGCCGAGGCGACCGCCGGCGGACAGGACCATGAAGGCGCGCGCATCGCCTTCCTGCGCGGGAACATGCTGTTCCCGCGCGGCGACATCGAGAGATGCCTGCGCCAGCATGGACGCAGCCTCGCGCTGGCCCGGGAGGCGGGATCGGTTGAGACCGAGACGGCGGCTCTGGGCGGGCTCGGCGACGCCGAGTACCTGCGCGGTCGGCTGATCAGCGCGCACCGGCACTACCAGCGCTGCGTCGAGCTGAGCCGCCAGCACGGGCTGTTCCTGGTGGAGGTCGCCAATCGGCCCATGGGTCATCGCGCGCTGGCTCGCCGGCGACACGCCGGGCGCGCTACAGGATGCCCGGGAGGCGGCCTGCGCGGGCCAGCGGCATCTTCCATCAGCGGGCCGAGATGGTGGCGCACCACGCCATCTACATGTGCGGCCGTTCGCTCGGGGAGATGGACCTGGCGGCGGCGATGTTGACCTGGCGGTCGACATAGCGCGCAACCTCGGCGCGATGCTGTTCGTCGCCGAGGGTCTCGCCTTCCGCGCGGGACTGCGCCGGCTGGCCGGCTGCGATGCCGAGGCCCGGGCCGATATCGAGGAGGCGCTCGCCATCGGCCGGCAATCCGGCATGACATTCATCGGCCCGATCATCCTTGGCACGATGGCGCGCATCGCCGTCGACCCGGCCCTTCGCCGGCAGGCCATCGCGGATGCCGAAGTCTTGCTGGCGGCCGGATCAGTATGCCAAAATCACCTGCTGTTCCGCCAGGATGCGATCGATGCCTGCCTCGCCGCCGGCGAATGGAGCGAGGCCACGCGTCTCGCCGACGATCTGGTGGCCTATGCGAACGCCGGGCCGATGCCGTGGAGCGATTTCGTCGCGGCGCGGGGAAGCGCGCTGGCGGATGTCGGCGCGGGCGCGCGATCCGGCTAGTTGCGCCGCCGGCTGGAGAACCTCGCTGGCGAGAGACAGCGTCTGGGCCTCGACATCGCCCTGCCCGGGATCCGCGCCTCCCTTGCCAGGCTCGATGAATCGCCCGGCTGAGGCGGACAGCGCCACGGAATCGGGGAGTCGACGGCCGCCGCCGCCCCGCGCTAGATGACCGCGTCGGATGGGTGGCCGAGAGGTTGAAGGCACCGGTCTTGAAAACCGGCGGAGGTTCACGCTTCCCGTGGGTTCGAATCCCACCCCATCCGCCATTCATCTAGACTAACCTATTGATTATGCTTGGTTAATCTTCGGGATACCCGACCTTACATACACTCCTACCTACACCGCGGCGCTCGTCTAAGGGCGCGATTGGCCGGTCGCACGTCGAGCGATTCGTTTAGCGACTCGGTAGTGGTGCGCCGCAATCTCCGGTCTGCTCTCTAGAGGTCCGGGACACCGCTGCCGCCTGATCTCGGTGGTGGTCCTTTCGGCGACATCTTACCCGGTGGCAGCACCCGCACGACACTGGGCTGTCTTGGTCGCGGGCGACCGTAAACTTGCTTGGAGCGCGGAGAGCGAATGACGAAGCCAAGTCGCCTGCGGCAGCCAAAACAAGTCGTCGTGAAGACTGCCAAAAGTCAGATCACCAACCGAGATCTCGCCAACTATCTATCGGAAGATCTTCGAAAGACTATGAAAGATGATCGAAATTGTGGCGCCGTCTTCGGGGCGTTTCTCCGCGCCAAACCCAACGTCCAGAAACTGGTCATTCGCAAACTCAAGCCGCCCAGACGTGCGGGTCGGCCAAAGAGAGCGATGCCCGATGAAGAGTGGCTTTTGGGGGTGGAGGCAACCCGCGCTGTGCTTTCCGCGACGGGTGGTTCAGCGCGCGTGACAGACACCCTGGCAATCAAGCACCTGCTTGTTCGGAGTCGAATGGGGCGAGCACCAGAAGTGCTATTTGCCCCCAATAGCGTGTCAGGAGTCGCTGATGAAAGCGTTGCGTTGCCTCTCACGATCGGATCACGGACTGGCGAGCGATCCGCAGTGCAGCCTCGAAGCGGACCCGCGTGGCCTCACGCAAGCGGCCCAGCTCGAACTCCTCAGCGATCTTGCGAAGCACTGCCTCGTCTTCCATCCGCAGCCGGACGAAGGGCGCGGCGATCGCAGCGAGCTCCTCGATA
>SHWB01000003.1 GCA_009691025.1 Alphaproteobacteria bacterium | reverse complement strand
GCGACGACGGCCGCTTCGACATCTGCTTCGGCAGACACATCATCGCCTCCTTCGACCTCCGCGAGGCGAGATGAAAAACGTCCACCATGTCCCCGTACGCACGTCCGCCATCTCTACGGTCTGTACAGCGGGGCGGAGAGGGTTGGAACGCCCACGCTGGCCTCATCCCCGGCGCGGGGCTATCTAGAACGTCGAAAAGCGGGAGGGAACCATGCCGGACACCATCGCCGATCTGCGCACGCCGGCCTTCGACCTGACGGGCCTCGTCGGCGTGGTCACCGGCGCCGGGCGCGGGCTGGGCCAGGGCGCGGCCATCGCGCTGGCCGGGGCAGGCGCCGAGGTGGTGCTGGTCTCGCGCACCCAGTCCGACCTCGACGCCACGAAGGCCGAGATCGAGCGGCGCGGCGGCGCGGCGCGCACCCTCCTCTGCGACGTGACGAAGGCCGATCAGGTGACGCGCGCCATCGAGGGGCTGGAGCGCATCGACCTGCTGGTCAACAACGCCGGCGGCAACATCCCCGAGCCCTTCGTGAACGTCACCGAGGAGCACCTAGATTATCTGCTGGCGCTCAACGTGAAGTCGGCCTTCCTCTGCGGCCAGTCGGCGGCGCGGCGGATGATCGCCGGCGGGCGCGGCGGCGCCGTCGTCCACATGTCGTCGCAGATGGGCCATGTCGGCTCGCCCAACCGCACCGTCTACTGCATGACCAAGCACGCTCTGGAAGGACTGTCGAAGGCGATGGCGGCGGAGCTGGCGCCGCACCAAATTCGCTCCAACTGCGTCGGCCCGACCTTCGTCGAGACGCCGATGACGGCGCCCTTCTTCCAGAACCCGACCTTCCGCAAATTCGTCGACGACCGCATCCTGCTCGGCCGCGTCGGCCGCATCGACGACGTGATGGGCGCGATCGTCTTCCTGCTCTCCCCCGCCGCGAGCCTCATCACCGGCGCGAGCCTGACGGTGGATGGCGGGTGGACGTCCGTTTAGCGACTTTCAAAGCTAACCGGAGTTTTGCTCAAAAGGAGTTCGCGTAGTATTGTGAGCTTAACAGAACGCTTTCTCAAACTTTTCTAGCAACTGCCGCTCGAATTTTTCCTAGAGACGGCTTATGCGACGGGACAGAAATACCCCGTTCCCGTGCCATTCTTTTTGTCCCTCGCCCACGGCAATCAACGTGGCCAGCGCTGTTAATCCTACCACCGCTCCCGTGACCGCAGGAACCGCAGCTTCGGCCATTCCTCCGTCGTGCGGGTGAGCTGCCACGCATTGCGGGCGAGGTACACGGGAGCGCCGTAGCGGTCATCGGCGAGGTCGCCGCGGTGGCTGTCGGTGAAGCGCTTGATCTCGGCCGCGTCGTCGCCGGCGACCCAGCGCACGGTCTCGTAGGGCGCCTCCTCGAAGCCCATGGCGAGGCGGTACTCGTGGCCTATGCGGCTGACTAGCACGTCGAGCTGGAGAGCGCCGACGACGCCGACGATCCATTGCGAGCCAATCACCGGCTTGAACACCTGCGCCACGCCCTCCTCGGCCAGATCATCCAGCGCGCGGCGGAGCTGCTTGGCCTTCATCGGGTCGTCGAGGCGCACGCGGCGCAGTATTTCCGGCGCGAAGTCGGGGATGCCGGTGAAGCGGACGTCCATGCCCTCGGCCAGCGTGTCGCCCACCCTCAGCGTGCCGTGATTGGGGATGCCGATGATGTCGCCGGCCACCGCCTCCTCGGCCAGCGCGCGCTCCTGGGCGAAGAAGAAGATCGGGCTGTGCACGGCGAATCTTTTCCCACCATCGGCCTGGGTCAGCTTCATGCCGCGCCGGAATCGCCCCGAGCACAGGCGCACGAAGGCCACGCGGTCGCGATGGTTGGGGTCCATGTTGGCCTGCACCTTGAAGACGAATCCGCTGACACGGCCGTCCTCCGGCGCCACCGGCACTGGAATTGCAGCTTGAGGGCGCGGGGAGGGCGCGGCGGCGGCGACGAAGCGCAGCAGTTCCTCGACGGCGTAGTCCTTCAGCGCGCTGCCGAAGAACACCGGGGTCTCGTGCCCAGCGCGGTAGGCGTCGACGTCTAGCGCCGGATAGGCCTCCCTCGCCAGCGCCGCGCTCTCGCAGAAACCCGCCAGCACATGCTCCGGCACCGTCGCCGCGAATTTCGCGTCGTCCGGTCCGCTGCATGGCACGGCGAGGTCGCAGGCGCCGCCCTTGCCGGCGAGCGAGGTCAGCCATCTATTGTCGCCCAGATCGAAGCAGCCATGGAAGTCGACACCCATGCCGACCGGCCAGATTTGCGGGCGCACGTCGAGCGCCATAGTGCTCTCGATCTCGTCGAGGATCTCGAATAGGTCGCGGCCTTCGCGGTCGACCTTGTTCACGAAGGTCGCGATGGGGATGTCGCGCAGCCGGCATACCTCGAACAGCTTGCGCGTCTGGCTTTCGATGCCACGCGCGGCGTCGATCACCATGATCGCCGAATCCACCGCCGTCAGCGTGCGGTAGGTGTCCTCGCTAAAATCTTCGTGGCCCGGCGTGTCGAGCAGGTTGAAGGTCAGCCCGTCGCGCTCGAAGGTCATCACCGAGGAGGTGATGGAAATGCCGCGCTGCTGCTCCATAGCCATCCAGTCCGATCGCGCGCGCCGACGCTCGCCGCGCGCCTTGACGCTTCCGGCGAGGTGGATGGCGCCGCCGAACAGCAGCAGCTTCTCGGTCAGCGTCGTCTTGCCGGCGTCGGGATGCGAGATGATGGCGAAGGTGCGTCGCGTCGCCGGCCCGTCGGGGGCAACGCCGCCGGCCCCGGGGCCGGCCTGGGCCGGAGCATCATGCAGATCGGTCAATGCGTGGTCCTGAAAATCCCGGCCGAAGGATGGCTCGGCCGGCCGGAACATAGTGATGCGGCGCCGAAATGTGTAGCCGGCAGGATGGACGCGGGCGCCCGGCTTGTGTACGCAGGCCCCCATGAGCGACCGGCCGGACATCGACATCGCGGCCTTCCGCGCCCGCCTAGGCGCAGAACGGGCCGGCCTGCAGGCCGACAGCGCGGCCCGGGCCGAAGACAGGGCGCCCGTCGCGCTCGACCCGCAGATCGTCGGCCGCCTGTCGCGCATGGACGCAATGCAGATGCAGGAAATGGCGACGGCGGCGGAACGGCGGCGGCACCAGCGGCTCCGGCGGCTCGACGCGGCCCTGGCCCGCCTCGAGACCGAGGAATTCGGCTGGTGCACGAGTTGCGGCGAGGAGATCGGCGCACCGCGCCTCGATGCCGACCCGACCGTGCCAACCTGCGTCGGATGCCGGCGCGGGCCAGGCTAGAGTTCCGGCTCGTCCTCGCCCTCGGCCCAGACGAAATCGACCACGGCGACGCGCACCGGCCTGCCGGCCAGCGCGCGCGCGGCCTCAGGCGCGAGGTCGGTAAGCGCCAGCATGGCGCGGCCATTGCCGGTATCGCTGACCCGCGCATGCACGCTGTACCAGGCGGGCTCGTCGCGCACCGATGCGTCGGCCACCCGCACGCCATACCAGCCCGGCGCCGGGGCCAGATGCGCGCCGAGGTCGAGCGACGGAGCGCCGGCGGGGCCGGCGACCAGCACGCCCTCGACTTCCCACGGCCGGCCGAGCACGCGGGCAGCGGCACGCGGCCGGCCGCCGCGCAGATGCTCGCGCACCGTCGTCGATCCGGCGACCTCGCCGTCGACCACCACCGCGCCAACGACGGAGACGCCGAAGCGGAATTTTTCACCCAGCGCCTTCAGTATCCCGGCATCGCCGCCCCGGCCGCGGCCGAAGCGGAAATCATGGCCAACGACGACATGGCGCACCGCCATGCCGCGCACCAGCACCTCGGCGACGAAATCCTCGGGCGACAGGCTGGCGAATTCGCGGTCGAATTTCTGCGTCAGGAGAATGTCGACACCCAGCTCGCCCATCCAGCGCGCGCGCGCCTGCGGCGCCATCAGTCGGAACGGCCCGGCCTCGGGCTCGAACACGGCGCGCGGATGGGGCTCGAAGGTCAGCACGCCCAGCGGCGCCCCGATCTCGTCGGCGATGGTGGCGGCCGTGTCGATCAGGGCGCGGTGGCCGAGATGCAGCCCGTCGAACTTGCCGATAGCCACGACCGCGTGCCGGCACCGGTCAGGGAGCGATGAGTAGCGCTCGAAGACATTGAGATGACTGGGAAAATTGGCCGGCGCATCCCACCAGACATTGAGCAGGTCGAGATAGGCCGGCGGCGACGGGCCGGTGGCGTCGGCATCGGGCGTGGCGGCCACGCGCTCGCCCGCCCCCTCCGGCGCCTCGCCGCCGCCGGTCAGCTCGAACAGCACGAATTCGATGGGATCGGGACGCTCGCTCAACACCGCCTCCGCCTGCGCGCCGCACTACCACGGCCCGGCCTATGCAATGACGCGTTCGTGATCGTGACGGGCAGCGCTTGCGCCTGTCATGTCTTTCCGTATCGCGTCGGTAGCTCTACAGTGGTGGTCAATTGATTTCTTGTCCCTGGGGAGGGAATCCGATGGCTGCTCGTGGCGAAAGCTACAACTACGCCCGCTTCAAGATGTCGAACTACGAGCTCGGCTATTTTCCGGGCCCCAGGGCGGGCGAGCCGGTCAACTACGACTATACCTTCCGCACCCTCAACGGTCGCGAGGTCAAGCTCGCCGACTACAAGGGCAAATGGCTGGTCGTCGAGTCGGGCAGCCTGACCTGCCCGATGTATGTCAAGAACGTGAAGCCGATCGACAGGCTGCGCGCCAAATACCCTGATGTCGCCTTCCTCGTGGTCTACGTCCGTGAGGCGCACCCAGGTTCGAAGCTGAAGCCGGCGCAGACGATGGACGAGAAGGTCGCGTATGCGAAGCGCAACAAGGAAGACTACGACGACCCGCGGGACTTCCTCGTCGACAGCGTCGATGGGCGCTGGCACCACGATTGGGGCCTCCTGCCCAACATGGTCTACATCATCAGTCCCGAAGGGCGGGTGATCTACCGCGCCGACTGGTCTTTTGCCCACAATATCGATCGCGTGCTGTCGAAGCGCGACCGCATCGACAGCAACGAGCACATCGTCATCTACGGCGCGGCGCCCTGGATCACCGTGCCGGTGACGCTGAAGGGCGGCTGGGACGCGTTGTGGGATATCGCCAAGACCTTCCCAAAGCTGATCTGGGCCCATGCCAGCATCGACATCGCCACCTGGTGGAACAAGCGGCGCAACCGTTAGGCGGCGCGGCAGGCGGCGGAGTAATCACGCCTTCGCGACCACCCGGCGCATCGCCGCCGGCGTACCGTCCAGCATTGCATCAACCATGCGCGCCACCGTCTCCCCGGCATCGGCGGCGACGCGGGCGGCATAGATGTGCTTGCGCACATAGTCGTAGAAGACCGCGCTGTGCATGGCCCACGCCAATTCGATCTCGGCATCGGCGAGCGGCACGGACGCCGTATCCGGCAGGCCGGCCTCGGCGCGCAGCTCGGCACAGACCGGTGCCAGCAGGGCGCGCTCGATCAGCGCCGTGTAGCGCTGGTTGATCGCCGCGCCGGCCAGGGCCACGAACATGTAGATGCGCATCCATTCGCGTGTCAGCACGGTCGGGCCGTATTCGGCGTAGAAATCGACCAGCCGCGCGCGCAGCGGCCGCGAGCGATCGGCAATCAGCCGCGTCCAGCGCGGATCCCAGCCCCGGACATAGACTTCCTCGTAGACCCGCTCGATCAGGTCCTGCTTGGTCGGGAAATAGCGGTAGAGCAACGGCTGGGTGATGCCCAGCCGCCGCGCCAGTTCCCGCGTCTGGCCGCCGAAGCCGGCTTCGGCGAAGAACGAGACCGCGCCGTCGACGATATGACGCTCGCGCTCGGCCGGCGCCAGACGGCGGCGCACAGGCACTGCCTGCACGACGCGGCGCTGTCCGGGCAGGCGCGGCGCTGTACCGGTCTTGCGCGGTGCGCTCAGGCTTCGACCCATTTGCCGCCGATGCGCAGGCGATGGCTGATCGGCACGTTCAGGATGACCTCGACGAAGCAGCTCTTTGTTGCCGCTTCGAGCACGCGCTTCTGCTCGGCCAGCGTCGTCTCGGTCTGCAGATCGATATCGAGGCGGAATTCATGGCCGCGCGCGACATAGGGCAGATTGCCGACCTGATCGCCCTTCCATTCGATGCGTGCATCGATCTTCGGCAGGCCAATGGAAATTCGCAGGCGCTTCGCCGAGGCACGAAGCTGCGTCATCAGGCAGGTGACGAGGCCGGTGGTGAAATAGGCCAGCGGTGGCGGCGCCGATGCATCGCCGCCATGATAGCCGCCCTCGTCGGTCGCCATCTCGAATATGTGGTCGAGCACCGGCTCCAGCATGCGGCCGCACACATCGTTGCGCATCACGCCGCTGGCCACCGCGCTCAGCTCGCTAACCACGTCGAAGGTCTTGGTATCGGCGCTGTCGGGCATGGTTTGCTGTCCTTTCGATGCCTCGAGGCTGGGCTCAGATTTCGGAGTGTTCGCCGTAGCGCCCGCGTACGAACAGCAGCGGGGGATGCTCGCAGCAGTCGAACGCCTGGACGCGGCCGATGAAGATAATGTGGTCGCCACCCCAGTAGCGGAACTCGCTCTTGCACTGGAAGCGGGCCGTACAACCATCGAGCAGCGGCACGCCGCTGATGCCCTCCTCCAGCGTCAGCCCATCGAACTTGTTCTCCCCGGCTTTGGCGAAACGCGTCGACAGCTCGGCCTGACCCTTGGCCAGCACGTTGACGGCGAAGTGCAGGCTCTCCTCGAAGGCAGGCAGGCTGTTGGCACGGCGGTCGAGGCTCCACAGGATCATCGGCGGATCGAGCGACACCGAGGTGAAAGAGTTCGCGGTCAGGCCGACATACTCGCCGTTCGGGCGACGCGTGGTGATGATCGTCACCCCGGTGGCGAAGCAACCGAGTGCATTACGGAAGGCGCGAGCGTCGAACGGCACCGGTGCCGTCGCGGCGGTCGTGCTGGGATCGGCCATCTCTCTCTCCTGTGTCGGCGGCCCTGCCTGGGCGCGCCGGGGTCGGCAGGGGCTACAAGGTAGGATTATCGGGATCGGCGCCCAGCGCCAGCCGGCCATACGTTGTGCCGGCAACGTCCATGTTGAAGGCAATGTGTCCGGACACCGCATGGATGTCGCGGAAGGCGCGCTGGATGGGATTGCGCTTGTAGATGCCGCCGCCACCACTGGCCTGGAACAACAGGTCGACGGCGCGCACGCACAGGCCGGCCGAAAAGGCGCCGTTGCGGCGGTACTTGGCCTTGGTCAGCATGTCCGGCGCTCGCCCGGCGGTGGCGATCGCCATCGTCTCTTCGCAGTCGGCGCGCATGACGAGGTGGGCGGCATCGACCAGCGCAGCCGCCTCCGCGACCTTGATCTGTACGTTCTGCAGGTCGGACATGCGAGCGCCCGTGTAACGGGCCACGCGCGAGCGCAGATTGTCGACGAAGCCGTCGAGCGCGCCGCGCGCCACGCCGACGGCGACGCCGCTCAGCACATACGGGAACGGCGCGATGACGGGCACGCGGTACAGCGGCGCCGGGTTGTCCGCGGCTCCGGGCGTCGGATCGCCCTTCACATCGTCGGCGCTGACGGTGCGGTGTTCGGGCACGAACAGGTCGGCCGCTTCGACATCGTTGGAGCCGGTGCCCTGCAGGCCGCTGGTGAACCACACATCGTGGACTCGCACATCGACCTTGGGCACGAGGAACAGCCGGTAATCGGTGGTGCCGCCGTCCGCCACAGCCGGGATAACGCCACCCAGCATGATCCATTCGCTCGGGTCAACGCCGCTGCAGAAAGGCCATCGGCCGGACAGGAGATAGCCGCCATCGACCTTGCGGGCCCGCCCGGCGGGAAAGATGACCGAGGCGCTAATCAGCGTGTCGGCCCGCTCGCCGCGCCCGCCCCACACCTCGTCCTGGGCGTCCTTGGGCCACATCGCCAGCATCCAGTGATGGCTGGCGAGATTGCTGAGGTTCCAGGCCGCAGAGGCGCAGCCTTTTCCGGCTACGGCCGCCATGTCGACGAGCATGCCGTAGTCGAGTTCGTGGCCGCCCACGCGGGCCGGCTGGAGCGCGCGAAACAGGCCGCTGCGGTGGAAATCCTCGACTGTAGAGACAGGCAGCCTGCGCTCCTCCTCCGTGCGCTCGGCGCGCTCGGCAAGCATGGGCACGAGGGCCTCGGCGCGCGCCAGCAGCGCCTCGCGAGTCATCCGTACGGTCGATATGGCGGTTGCCGCCTGGGCCATCGTTTCCTCCTCGTCCCACTCTACAGAGGGCCCGTGCGTGGGACAAACCCACCGCCGGTCCCAAGTCATTATTAATCTATCGATAAATGATTGCTAGCACAAAGGCCGCGGGCCGGCCTTTGTGCTAGGGCAAGACGAGGATGGCGCGGATGTCGTTGACGTTGGTCAGCGTCGGCCCGCTGACAACAAGGTCGCCGAGTGCCGCGAAGAAGCCGTAGGCGTCGTTGCCGGCCAGCGCCGCGTCGGGGTCCAACCCGGCCGCCCGCGCGCGGGCCAGCGTGTCCGGCCCGCACAGCGCACCGGCATTGTTCTCGGTGCCGTCGATGCCGTCGGTATCGCAGGCGATGGCGTGGATGCCAGCCGCGCCGCCAAGCGCCCGCGCTAGACCAAGCACGAATTCCGCATTCGGCCCGCCGCGCCCACCGCCGCGCACGGTGACCGTCAACTCGCCGCCCGACAGGATAACCGCCGGCAGCCCTTCCCCCTTCTCGCGCAAGATGAGCGCGAGGTGCGCCTGTTCGGCCGCCATGTCGCGCGCCTCGCCTTCCAGTGCGTCGCCCAGCACGATGGTGCGCAGCCCGGAAGCGCGGGCCGCCATCGCCGTCGCCTCGAGCATCTGCGACGGCGCCGCGACGACACGATTTTCGACCCGTGCGAAGGCCGCTTGCCCAGGTTTTGGGGTTTCGGCCGCGAAGTCGGCGAGGCGGCGCGCGACCGCTTCCGAGGGAACGATGCCGTACTTCGTCAGTACCGCGCGCGCCTCGGCCAGGGTCGTCGGATCGGGCACGGTCGGCCCGGAGGCGATGACCGCCGGGTCGTCGCCCGGCACATCGGAAATCAGCAACGCCAGCACGCGTGCCCCGCCGGCAGCGACGGCCAGCCGCCCGCCCTTGATCGCCGACAGGTGCTTGCGCACGCAGTTGATCTCGCCGATGGCCGCGCCGCTGCGCAGCAGGGCCTGGTTGACGGCACGCTTGTCGGCAAGCTCAAGCCCGTCCCCCGGCAGCGTCCAAAGTG
This sequence comes from Alphaproteobacteria bacterium, assembly GCA_009691025.1. Taxonomy (GTDB): domain Bacteria; phylum Pseudomonadota; class Alphaproteobacteria; order UBA6615; family UBA6615; genus SHWB01. The sequence goes on along the minus strand of SHWB01000003.1, from coordinate 116,840 downwards.
CCGAGCCACCGCCCGATATGGGGCACAGCAGCAAGTCGTCCGGGCCGAGCGTGCCGGCGAGCGCAAGGCACTCGGCGGCGGCGCCGGCGCCGGCTGCGTCGGGAACAGGATGGGCGGCCTCGACGATGCGAATGCGCTCGCACGGCACGGCATGGCCGTAGCGCGTGACGACAAGCCCGGAGAGACGATCGAGCCAGCCATGCGCCGCCGCGTGGCGTTCGATGGCCCGAGCCATCGAAGCCGACGCCTTGCCGGCGCCGAGCACCAGCACGCGTCGCGCATCGGTCTTCGCAGGCAGGTGCGGCGGCAGACATTTCGCGGGATCGGCGCGCGCGACCGCCGCATCGAAAAGTCCGCGCAACAGCGCCCGCGCCTCATCTGCCACCATCGAAACCATCGTCCCGCGCCATCGAAACGCCGCGTCGCGCGCGGCCGCCCACACCATAGGCGAGCCGCGCGCTTCGAGCGATCCGCTCACGGTCGGCAGACATACCAGTCGTTCTGGCCAGTCGTTCTGGAAATCGATCTGGCGAGATCGCCGACATGATCAGCGTTGTCTTCAAATGGGGGGCGTTCATCCTGTCGCGTACGCTGCGCGATCCGCCGGCCGTGTGGCGCGCCAGTTCGCGCATTATCGCAACTATCTGGAGTTGCTGTTCCCCCCTCGATGCCCAAATGCGAGGCTGACACAGCCTCTCAAGCGGGCATTTGCGCCTACTCCGCGTGCATCTATCATTTCACTGCACAAACAGGCGGCACTAAACAAGAAGTTCAATCTTACCCTCCATCGCCGCCTGACCATCGGGGGAGTCGCAACGCGGCCCGCACCAACGGGTCGCCGGTCAAGGGAATCTCGCACCACCCAGAGCCAGCCACGTCCCCCGTTCCGAAAAACGTCCAAACCAACCAAACGACGGAGCGGGACATGAATGGAGCCGATACGGCCTGGATTCTGACATCCACGGCACTCGTGTTGTTCATGACTCTACCGGGCCTCGCCCTCTTCTATGGAGGGCTCGTGCGCTCGAACAGCGTCCTGTCTGTGCTGATGCAGTGTTTCTCTATCGCCTGCATCGTCTCGGTGCTGTGGCTCGTCTGCGCCTATTCGATCGCCTTCGGCGAGGGTACGAGCTGGTGGGGCGGTCTAGACAAGGCCCTGCTCGCCGGCGCTGGAACCGAGTCTTTGACGGGCTCGTTGCCGGAGAACGTCTTCTTCGCCTTCCAGATGACCTTCGCCGTCATCACGCCTGCCCTCATCGTCGGTGCCTACGTCGAGCGCATCCGCTTCGGCTTCGTCATCCTGTTCACGCTGGTTTGGGTGCTGATCGTGTATGCGCCTGTCGCCCACTGGGTCTGGGGCGGCGGCTTCCTCGCCAATATGGGCGTGCGCGACTTCGCCGGCGGCATAGTCGTCCATGTTACGTCAGGTGTCTCGGCGCTGGTGCTGGCATTGATGCTTGGCGGCCGGCACGGCTTCCCGCGCGAGGTGCGTCCGCCGCACAGCCCGGGCATGACGATGACCGGCGCGGCGATGTTGTGGGTCGGCTGGTTCGGTTTCAATGCCGGCTCGGCACTGGCCGCCAACGGCAATGCCGGCATGGCGTTGGTGGTGACCCACACCGCCGCCGCCTGCGGCGCCATCGCCTGGTCGGCGATCGAGTACATCCGCTTCGGCAAAGCCAGTATGGTCGGCGCAGTGACCGGCATGGTCGCCGGCCTCGCCACGATCACCCCGGCTTCCGGCTTCGTCGGACCGCTGGGCGGAATCGTGCTGGGTCTTGCCGGTGGCGTCGTCTGCCACTTCGCCACTGCGCTGATCAAGCAACGGCTGAAGATCGACGACTCCCTCGACGTCTTCGCCGTCCACGGCGTCGGCGGCGCGCTGGGTACTCTGCTTCTCGCCTTCTTCGCCTCGCCGCGTCTCGGCGGGCTCGGCCAGGCCGAGGGCATGGTATGGTCCTCGCAACTCACGGTGCAGATAGAAGGCATCGCCATCGTCGCCGTATGGACGGCGGTGGCGACCTTTGTGCTGGCGAAGCTGGTCGGGCTTGCGATACCCATGCGGGTCGCAGAAGAGGTCGAGGTCGAAGGCCTCGATCTCGCCGTTCACGGCGAGCGCGCCTACGAACTCTAGCGGCCGGACGGGACGCCGCGGTCCCGGCGTCCGCGGCGTCCACCCCGCCGCATGACGGAGGCAGGAAGACATGAAGTACATCATCGCCATCATCAAGCCGCACAAGCTCGACGACGTCCGCACCGCGCTGACCGAAATCGGCGTGCAGGGCCTCACCGTCAGCGAGGCGCGCGGCTACGGCCGTCAGAAGGGCCAGACCGAGATCTACCGCGGCGCCGAGTATCAGGTGAATTTCGTGCCCAAGGTGAAGATCGAGGTCGCCGTGCCCGACGCGATCGCCGACGCCGCCATCGACGCCATCCGCGGCGCGGCGAATACCGCCAAGATCGGAGACGGCAAGATTTTTGTCTACGACCTCGAGCGCGCCGTGCGTATCCGCACCGGCGAGACCGACGACGAGGCGCTGTAGCGCCCGGGGTTCGACCCAGCCGGTATCGTGTCTCGCTGAGCCGTCACGGCCGGCGGCGGCCGAGACGCTGGCATGGAGGAAGCCGAAGCTCGAATCGATCCGGCGGATGTCGTCTTAAGCGCTGATCGAGGCGCGGCGGCGATATTCCGCCGCAAGGTCGAGCACCTCGACCGCGCGCTTCAGCGTGAAGTCGTAGCGCGTCTCGTAGTGCGGGCCGGAGAAGCCCCGCTTCTTCGCCACCGCCGAATCGGCGTTTTTCACATAATCGACGACAAGCGAAGCTTTCACGCCGAATACGGCGTCGCTGTCGAGATACTGGTCGTCGCTGTTGAACAGCTCGGTCTGCACTGACTGGTAACCGTCCTTGAGAACGAGGAAATGGAGATGGGCAGGACGCCACGGGTGACGGCCGGTGCAGATGAGAATCTCGCCGACCGGCCCGTCTATGGGCACCGGGTATTCGACCGGCTTGGTCGTCCGCAGGCTGTAGCGGCCATCGGCATCGGTGCGCAGCTTGGCGCGGTAGGCGTAGTCTGGTAGCGTCATGGTTTGGCCGACCTGCCCTTCGTAGAAGCCGTTGGGTGCGGTCTGCCAGAGATCGAGGATGACGCCTTCCAACGGCTTGCCGTCGGCGTCGGTGACGCGGCCCCCGACCCAGGCTGGCTCGCCCGTGGCATCGCCGAATGAGATGTCGAAGCCGTTGGGGCGGAACGGCGCGCCGTCGCGGTAGAACGGCCCGAGCAGGCTCGACTCTGTCGCTCCCTTGCGAGCGTTGTCGGCCATTGCCTCGACCAGCGAGGTGATGCCAAGGACGTCGCCCAGCAGCACGCCCTCCTCGCGCTTGTCGTTGGAAATATGGCCGACGCGCTGGATGAAGCGTGCGGCGTAAAGCAGCTCGTCGGGGGTCAGCCTCACCTCGCGCGCGAAGGCGTGAGCATGCCGGACCAGGGCGGTCATGATTTCCGACACGCGGGCCGGCGTATCATTGCCGATACGCGCGATGACGGCGTCGGTGACATTGGCTTCTGTCAGGTCGCGCATGGTTGCTGCCCTCCTGCTGCGGCGGCCGGCGGCGGGGCAGGCACGCGCCCGCTCCGCCGTCTGCATCATACTATCGTAACCACTTCCTTGAAGTCGTAGCGTGGCAGCCGCGGCCCGAGAATGCCGTCGGTATGGCCGTAACCGATATTTGCGATGAAGTTCGAGCGCACCGAGGTGCCGGCGAAGAAGGTCTCGTCGCAGACCTTGCGGTTGAAACCCGACATGGCACCGACATCGAGGCCGACCGCGCGCAAGGCGATGATGAGGTAGGCGCCCTGCAGCGTGCCGTTACGCGACGCATGCTCCTCGGCGAAGGCCGGGTTGTCCTTGAACATTGGCGCCATGTCGCGGATCGGGTAGAGGCGCGGCAGGGTCTTCCAGTAATCGACGTCGTAGGCGACGATCGCCGTCCACGGCGCCGCCAAGGTCTTCTCCAGGTTGGCCGGCGCCATCACCGGGCGCAGCTTCTCCTTGCCTTCCTTGCTGCGCACCAGGGTGACGCGCATCGGCTGGCCGTTGGCGCTGGTCGGGCCGAACTGGGCGATCGCCACCGCCTCGCGGATCAGCGCCTCCGGCACGTCGCGGTCCTGCCACTTGTTGTGGTTACGCGCGTCGCGGAAGATCAGGTCTAGGGCGCCCGTGTCGGCATGGCCTACACGCTTGTGCACATCCTCGACGGCCGCGCGGGCGCGCGCCAGAGCCGCATCGTCATTCATGTGAGCTTTCTCCTCCAGGGTGTCGCCGCGAAGGTACTAGACCGGCGGCCGGGCGCCAAGCGTGGGCGGCGGATCGGGCAAAGATGGTCCGGCACCGGCACGCGTCAAGGCACACCGGACACGCAATCGGACGCTGGCTCGGCCGCACCGGGAATGCTAGGCAGGCGGGCCGTCTTTTCAGGGGGACCATCATGGCCGAGGCCACCGGGCCGCTTTCCGGCGTCGTCGTGCTCGATCTCACCCGCGTCCTAGCGGGCCCGTACTGCACCCAGTTGCTCGGCGACCTCGGCGCCGACGTGATCAAGATCGAGCGGCCCGGCGCCGGCGACGACACGCGTCGCTTCGCGCCGCCCTTCATGAAGGGACCGGATGGCGAGGACACTTCGGAAAGTGCCTATTTCATGAGCGCGAACCGCAATAAGCGGTCCATGGCCATCGATATCGCCAATCCCGAGGGCCAGAAGCTGGTGCGCGCCATCGCGCTCAAGGCCGACGCGCTGGTTGAGAACTTCAAGACCGGCAACCTCGCCCGCTATGGTCTCGGTTACGACGACCTCAAGGGCGCCAACCGCAAGCTGGTGTACTGCTCGATCACCGGCTTCGGCCAGACCGGCCCATATGCCGAACGGCCGGGCTACGATTTCCTCATCCAGGGAATGGGCGGCATCATGTCGCTCACCGGCGAGCCGGAGCGCGAGCCGCAGAAGGTGGGCGTACCCATTGCCGACATCATGTCGGGCATGTTCGCCGCCGTGTCGCTGTGCGCGGCGTTGCGCCACGCGGCGCTGACCGGCGATGGCCAATCGATCGACATCGGCATGCTCGACACGCAGGTGGCGTGGCTGGTCAACCAAGGCATGAACTGGCTGCATTCGGGAAAGGCCGAGCGGCTGGGCAACGCCCATCCGAACATCGTGCCTTACCAGGTGTTCGCCACTGCCGACGGGCATATCGTCATCGCCGTCGGCAACGACACCCAGTTCCGCACCTTCTGCACGATCGCCGGCGTGCCTGAGTTGCCCAACGACCCGCGCTTCGCCACCAACGCCGCGCGCGTGAAGAATCGCGGCGTCGTGGTCGAGCGCCTCGCAACGATCGTGAAGGCGAAGCCATCGGCCTGGTGGCTCAAAGGGCTGGAGCGCGTTGGCATCGGCTGCGGGCCTATCAACACCATGGACCAGGTCTTCGCCGATCCGCACGTGCTCGCCCGCGAGATGGTCAAGCGCATCCCCCACCCGCTCGCTGGGCCCGAGGGTGCGGCGATCATCGCCAGCCCGCTCAAGCTGTCCGGCACGCCTGTCGCCTATCGCCACCACCCGCCGCTGCTCGGCCAGCACACCGACGAGGTACTGACTGGCCTGCTTGGCCTCGCTACGCCCGAGATCGAGCGCCTGCGCGCGGCCGGCGTGATAGGCAAGCCGCCCGCGCTCACCGCCTGAAACTGGCTGCCATCGCCGCTACGGCGCAGGCGCAGCCGGTCCTGGCGTCGCCGGCAGTCCTGCGATGGAGACGACGATGGACCAGAGCGATCCGCACGCCCGCCGCGTGGCCCCCTCGGTGCCCTGCTCGCGCGCCGAAATGCTCCGGCCGGTCGCGCGCTACCGCGATGCCGCGCCGGACCGCAACGCCTTCCCCGATCTCGCCGATCCGGCGCGCGACCGGTCCGTGGCCTACCTGCTGTCGCCTGGAGAGACGGCCGGCCCGGCCCAGATCGCCGCTCCGCACCAGTTCCACATGGCGGTCTCGGCCCTGCGGCGCGGCATCAACCAGGTGACGCGCGCGCACCCCTACGCCTAGGTGTTCATGACGCTGGATGCGAATTTCCGCTTCTATTGGGGCGAAACCCTCGAGGAGAGCCACGACTTCGCGCCCCGGGACGTGATCTCGGTGCCGGCCGGCGTCTTCCGGTCGTTCAATGCCTCGACCGCGACGAAGGCCATGTGCTGACCCTGTTCGACACCGGCGGCGACCCGTATACCGGCATCACCGTGCCGCAGGAGATGTTCGACAAGTACTATTCCAAGGGCTGGCGCCCGACGCCGGACAAGGTGAAGGCGGGGGCATACAAGGTCTCGGCCGCGCGCACCCGATCCCCGATCCGTCGCACTACCCCAGCGGCACTACCAGCGCATCCAGCCAGACGACGCCCTCGCCGGCACGGCGCACCAACAGCGGATTGACGTCGACGCTGGCGAGGCGGTCACGATTGGCCCAGGCAAAGCGCTACAGAGCCGCGAGCGCCTCGGCCAGCGCCTTGGTATCGGCGGGACCACGCCCGCGAAAGTCGCCCAGCAGGGCCGCGCCCCGCAGCTCGCCGATCATGTCGCGCGCCGTGGCCATGTCTAACGGAGCGGCGCGGAAGGCGACATCGCGGAATACCTCGACCACGGTGCCGCCAAGGCCGACCATCACCACCGGGCCGAAGGCCGTATAGCGCTCGACGCCAAGGATGGCCTCGATGCCGCCGGACAGCATCGGTGCCACCAGCACGCCGCGCAGCCGCGCCGCCGGCGCCCTGACGCGGGCGCCGGCCGTCACCTCGGCGAAAGCGCGGCGCACGGCGGCGGCATCGGCAAGCCCCAGGCGGACGCCGCCGACCTCCGTCTTGTGCGCGATGTCGGGCGACAGGATCTTCAGCGCACGGGGTAGCCCAGCGCCTCGGCGGACGCCACCGCGGCGCGCGGCGTGGCAGCGACACGCCCCGGCGCCATCTGGATGCCGGCGGCGGCGAGAAGGCTTGCCGCCTCGGCCTCGTCGAGCGTTTCGCCCGCGACCATCGTGGCCTCGGAATTGTCCGGCGGCGCCGCGGCGACCCCGGCCGCGCGCGCCAACTTGTGAAGGCCGGCGATGGCGCGGACCGCGCTTGTCGGATCCTCGAACACGAGAAATCCGTCGCGCACCAGCCGGTCGCGCAATTCGTCGTCGCACAGCATGCACAGCGCGAACGGCACGTCGGGGCGCGCCCGCCTTGCCTCCCGCAAGGCCGGTTCGATGGCGACGAAATGCGCCTGATTGCGGCCGATATGGGCGAGGAAGGCGACGATCTAATCGTAGCCTCCCTCGCCCGTCATGATGGCGAGGATGCGGCCGAAGAGACTCATGTCGGCGAGGATCTGCGCCGTCGTATCGACCGGATTGCGGCCGCTGGCGAGCGACAACAGCGTCTCGATCTTGGCGCGGGCGGAATCGGGCATCGGCGCCGGATCGAGGCCGGCGGCGACCGCGGCATCGGCCAGCAGCACGCCGATCCCGCCCGAGGTGGTGATGAGGCCAATGCGTGCGCTCGCCGGCCGCGCCGTCTGCGCCGCCGCGATGGCGATGTCGGCGGCATCCTCCAGCGAATGCAGGGGCAGCGCGCCGTGCTGGCGGAACACGCCGTCCCACACTTCCGCCGCACCGGCCAGCGCGCCGGTATGCGAGGCGGCGGCGGCGCGCCCGGCCTCGGTCTCTCCGACCTTCATGGCAATGACCGGATTGCCGGCGGCGCGCGCAGCATCCAGCGCGCGGCGCAGGCGCATCTCGTCGCGCGTGCCCTCGACGGCGCAGACAATCACGTCGCTATCGGGATCGCCGGCCAGCCAGGCCACGATGTCGGCCACATCGACATCGGCCTCGTTGCCGGTGGCGACAAAGCGGGAGACGCCAAGGCCGCGCGTCGTGCCCATGGCCAGCATGTAGGAGCCGCAGGCGCCCGACTGGGTGGCGATGGCGACGGCCCGGGGCGCGGCCAGGCGCCGTCGAGCGCGGTGGCGAAGGTGCCGAAGAAGCCGCTGCCGGTCGCCAGCAGGCAGAGGCTGTTGGGACCGAGCATCCGCCCACCCGCCGCGCACACGCGCGCCGTGATGTCGGCCTGCGCGCGCCGTCCCTCCTCCCCCGCCTCGCCAAAGACCGCGGAGAAGACGATGAAGGCCCGCGTGCCGCGCGCCAGGCAGGCGTCGACCGTCTCGCCAACAACGCTCGCCGGCAAGGCGACGATGGCGACGTCGGGCACCGCCGGCAGCGCACCGATGGCGGCGAAGGCAGGAATGCCCTGCACCTCGGCGGCGCGCGGGTTGACAGGGTAGATCGCGCCGGCGAAGCCTGCACGCCTGAGGAACTGGATCGGACGGCCGCCGATGCGGTCGGGGTCGGTCGAGGCGCCGATGATGGCGACCGAGCGCGGCCGCAGCAACGCGTCTAGCGCGTCGCTCATCGGCCGGTGAAGCGCGGCTTGCGCTTCTCGCGGAAGGCCGCCACCGCCTCGGCGTGGTCGGCCGTCAACAGCGACAGCGTCTCGGAGCCGAAACCGGCCTCCATCGTCCCCGCCGCCAGCATGCGCAGCGTGTGGTTCATCGCCGCCTTGGTCCAGCCGATGGCCCGCGTGGCCCCGCCCGCGAGTCGTTCGGCGAGGCCGTAGACTTTCTCGTCGAGCTGCTCGGGCGGCACCACATGGGTGATGAGGCCGATGCGCTGCGCCTCCTCGGCCTCGATCAGGTCGCCGAGTAACAGCAATTCCTTGGCGCGCTGGAAGCCGACCAGCAGCGGCCACATCAGCGCTCCACCATCGTCGGCGGCAAGGCCGACGCGCACATGCGGGTCGCCTATCTTCGCGCCCGTCACGGCGACAGAAATGTCGGAATAGACCACCAGAGTGGCGCCGAGCCCGGTCGCGGCGCCGTCGACGCGCGCGATCACCGGTTTTTCGAGGTCGAGCATTCCGTAGAAGATGCGGCGCCCCTCCTCCACGGTCTTCACCCAGATGGCGCGGTCCTCGATCTTCTTCTGCATGCCGACAATGTCGCCGCCGGACGATAAGGCGCCGCCAGTGCCGGTGAGCACCACGAGATCGCAGCCATCGTCGCGCGCCACGTCGTGTAAGATGCGCGATAGTTCGTCATGCATCGTGGCGTCGGCGGCGTTCTTCACCTCCGGCCGGTCGAGGGTGAGGGTGAGCCCCTGCCGTGCCGTGCGGATGGTGCGATAGCTCTCGTACATCGGTTGCCTCCCTCGGCAGGCGAGCCTATTCCTGCGGGCAGGGCTGGTCACTTTCCCGGCGCGCGACGCTCAGGCGCTGAGTGTCGGTCGGCAAGGCCGGTCCCGAAAGGGAACCGGCCGCCCCTTGCGGGGGCGGCCGGGCCGAACGCTGCCGATATAGGTCGGAAGCGGCTATTCGAAGATGATCTCGACGCGGCGGTTCTGCGGCTCGCGCACCACGTCGGCGGTCGGTATCAGCGGGTTGGCTTCGCCACGGGCGACCACTGCGATTTCCGTCGGCTTCATGCCGAGACGCACCAGCTCGGCCTTCACCGCGTCGGCGCGTCGCTGCGACAGGCGCATGTTGTAGGCGTCGGAACCCGAGCGGTCGGCGTGGCCGGTCGCACGGATCTTCACCTGCGTCAGCCCCTTCGCATTGGCCGAGGCCATCTTCAGGATGCCCATAGCCTGCTGCGTCAGGTCGGCCTTGTCGAAGTCGAAGAACACGAGGTACTGGCGGGCGACCGGCGGCGGTGCCGGCTGCGGCGCCGGGGCGGCGGCCATCGGCGCGGGCGCCGGGGCCGGAGTGGCAGCTCGGACGGGCTCCGGCTTGGCCGGGGCGCCGAAGCTGTAGCGCAGGCCGACCATCACACTGTGGGCGCGATAGTCGGAGTCGATGGAGGCGCCGGCAGCGGTGTTGTAATCGAGGTTCTGGGCCGCGAAGTAGCGGTAGCCCAGTGTGCCCTCGAGCTGCTCGGCGAGCGGCATGGCCACACCTGCCATCAGCTGCCAGGCGAAGGAGGTGTCTTCGTCGTTGATCGAACTGGCGCCTACCGGCGTCACGCTGTCGGCGTCGACGCGCGCGCCGCCGAGACCAGCGCCGATGTAGGGCGTCACGCTGCCGAGCAGGCCACGGAAATCATAAAACAGGTTGCCCATCAGGCTCCAGGCCCGGAAGTCGCCGCTGCCGGCAACACCCGAAACGGAATTGACGTCGTTGTTGTGATATCCGCCCTCGACCTCGCCCCGGAGGCCGGAGGCGAAGCCGTAGCCAAGGCCCAGCACGCCGTTCCAGCCATTCTCGAGATCGGCGCTGCGCTATGCGCCGCCGCCGTCGAGCTCGCTATCCTGGGGCAGCGACCATCCGGCACCGCCGGAGATGTAGAGACCCGGATCCTGGGCCTGTGCGACCGTCGCGGACAGCGCCAGCGCAAGCGCTCCGGCGGCGACCGCTCCCATCGAATAATGTCTACGAATCATGTGCGAAAACTCCGTGCAGGGGCCCCTCCCCACCAGTGCTTTAGATGGCGCTGGCGTTCCCCCGTCTCAACCGGGCAAGGGGGGGCCAGGACATAATTGCGACGATCGTTGCAAAAAGAGCGCCCTCCGGCGGGCCGGCCCACGGGGACGAATAACGGGAATCCTAGCCATGCGTCATGTCGTGACAGCCGCGTCGTCCCCATCCGACATAGGGGAACATGAGGCGAACATCGTGCCGGTGGCGAGCGCTGCCCCCGCGCGCTAGTTTAACTGCCGTTAAGTAGATCGCGCGGGGGGGGGGGCGGCAGAGTGCCGGCGACCCTCCTCGCCGGAGTCGCCGCATGGCCGCCACCACCGTCACCTCGCGTGTCATCGTCACCGCCGCCGGCTCGGGCATCGGCAAGGCAGTGGCGGAGCGCTTCCTCGCCGCGGGCGCGCGGGTGCATATCTGCGACGTGGCGCGCAACGCGCTGGAGGCGACCATCGCCGCCAACCCCGGCCTCACCGGCTCGATGGCCGATGTCGGCGTGCCGGACGAGGTCGAGCGCATGGTGGCCGACGCGGTGGGCCACATGGGCGGCGTCGACGTGCTGGTCAACAATGCCGGCATCGGCGGGCCGCGCGCGGCGCTGGAGGACATCTCCTACGCGGACTGGGACCGCACGATCACGGTCAACCTAAACGGCATGTTCTACTGCATCAAGAACGTGGCGCGGCTGATGAAGGACCAGCGCGCCGGCTGCATCGTCAACATCTCGACGGCCTCGGCGAAGGTGGCGCTGCCGCTGCGCTCGCCCTACGTCGCCTCTAAGGTCGGCGTGCTCGGGCTGACGCATACGGTGGCACGCGAGTACGGGCCGTGGAAAATCCGCTGCAATGCCATCCTGCCAGGGCTGATCGACAACGAGCGCGGCCGCCGCATCCTCGCCAACCACGCGAAGGAGAAAGGAGTAACCTTAGAGGTGGTGGAACGCGACTTCCTAGAATTCATCTCGCTGCGCTGCTGGATCGACCCGTCCGAGGTCGGCGATCTCGCGGTCTTCCTCGCCTCGCATGCCGGCCGGCACATCACCGGCCAGCAGATCGGCATGGACGGCAACGTCGAGTGGGAGATCTGACGGGTTACGCCTAACTTGCAGGCGCCGGCGCCGTTACGGCGGCGTCGCGGAGCGGCCAGTGCAGCACGGCGGCGAACAGGCCCAGCGCGATCGAGGCCGTCCACATGGCGTCGTAGGCGCCGATCGCATCGTAGACGCGGCCGCCCAGCCAGGCGCCGAAGAAGCCGCCGATCTGGTGGCTGAAGAAGGCGAAGCCGAACAACAGCCCCATGTCGGCAGAGCCGAAGATGCGGCCGATGAGCCCTCTGGTCAGCGGCACCGTCGACAGGAACAGCAGGCCGAACAGCGCCGAGAAGACGATGATCACCTCCGGCGTCTTGGGCAGGGCGACGAGCAGCGCGATCAGCCCGGCGCGCACGCGGTAGAGCAGCGCCAGCGGGTGCTTTTGGCGCCAGTGCTGGGCCAGCGCGCCGGAGCCCTAGGTGCCGACGACATTGGCGAGGCCGGTGACGGCGAGCGCCCGCGCGCCGACCTCCGGCGCGAGGCCGCAGGAGGCGATGAAGCCAGGCAGATGCGTCATCAGGAAGTTGATGTGGAAGCCGCAGACGAGGAAGCCGAATCTCAGCAGCACGAAGCCCCGGTGGCGCAGCGCCTCGCGAAGCACCCGCAGCGGCGGCCGTGGCGGCACGGGCGCGACGGAATCCGCCCCCGATGCCACGCCGCGCCGTTCCATGCTGGCGAGCGCGATGGCGGCGAGGATGACCAGCGATAGGGTGGCGGCCATGACGTACAGCGTCGTCTTCCAGCCCCAGGCCTCGATGCCGGCGATGACCAGCGGCGGCAGCACGAAGGCGCCGAAGCCGCCGCGGACTCAACCCTCCCTCGTGAAACGGGGGAGGGCAGGGTGGGGGTGAAGCAGACACGCTCGGCCTGGCTGCCGACGTGGCGGTAGTACCCCCACCCTGCCCTCCCCCGTTTCACGGGGGAGGGGTTCGAGGGGCGTCGAAACAGCCTGCGCCCGCCGGCCCCTCCTCATCCCCCGGGCACGGTCTCAACCCTCCCCCGCAATGCGGGGGAGGGTGGGGTGGGGGTGTCGCGGACACGCTCGGCCTGACTACCAGCGTGGCGGTAATACCCCCACCCTCCCCTCCCCCGTTTCACGGGGGAGGGGGTTCGCGATGAAGCGGCGGCGGGGCGGCGGATAGCGTCACACGTACAGGCCGGCGGAGAAGCCTTCGTCGGCGGTGAAGACGGCGCCGTAGATCGAGCGGCCGGTGCGAGGCGAGGCGAGGAAGAGGGCGAGGTTGGCCATGTCCTGCGGCTCGGAGTAGGTCTTGCCCGAGGGCGTGCGCGCCTCCATGAAATCGAGCACCGGCTTCATCGCCGGGTCGGTGCGCACGTTGAGGTTCATCGGCGTCGCGGTGTTGCCGGGAGCGATGGCGTTGAAGTGGATGCCCTCGCGCGACATCTCCAGCGCCCAGGACTTGGTCATCATGATGATGCCGGACTTGACGGCGCAGTACATGGCGTAGCCAGGGATGGCCAGCAGGCCGGCGACCGAGGCAAAGTTGACGACGGAGCCGCCCTTGCGCGCGCGCAGATGCGGCACGACGGCGCTGGTCATGTGCCACACGCCCTTGAGGTTGATGTCGACCATGCGGTCGATCTCGTCCGGATCGGTCTCGCCGGTCGGCGTCTGGTAGAACACGCCGGCGGCGTTGACGAGGATGTCGATGCCGCCGAAATCGGCGACGATCTGGTTGACCGCCGTCTTCACCTCGGCCGGCTTGCGCACGTCGCTGATGTAGCCGCGCGCGCCCTTGCCTACGGCGCCGGCGACCGTCTTCGCCTTGGCGAGGTCGGCACTGCCGATGATGGCGACGCGCGCCCCCTCCTTCGCGAAGGTATGCGCGATGCACTCGCCGATGCCGGACGATCCGCCCGTGATCACCGCCACCTTGCCTTCGAGTTCCATGATGCTCCCCTTGCGCTACTAATGTGTTGGAAACGGTCAGTATCCGGCCAGCACGCCCTCGTCCATCACCAGCACGGCGCCGTGCATGGCGCGCGCCTCGTCGGAGGCGAGGAAGGCGGCGCCGGAGGCGATCTCCGCCGGGTCGGAGAACAGCCGCGAAGAGGGCGTGCGGGCGCGGATCGCCTCGCGGATAGGCGCGTACTCGGCCTGGGTTCGGACGTTCTCGTTGATCGGCGTCTCGGTGTTGCCGGGCGCCAGACTGTTGACGTTGACGCCGTGCGGCGCCAGCGCTGCCGCCAGCGCGCGTGTGAGGTTGACCACGCCGGCCTTAACCGCGCTGTAGACGAGGTAGTTGCTGCGCCCCGACAGGCTGGCGCCCGAGGCCATGTTGACGATCCTGACGTCGCCGCGCGACTTCATCGCCGGCGCCACCGCGTTGCAAGCGCATAAGGTACCCTTAAGGTTCACATCGCACATGCGGTCTCACATCTCCTCGTCGGTCTCGCCGAGGCGGGTGGGGAAGAACACGCCGGCGCAGTTGACGAGGATGTAGCTGCGGCCGAAATCGGCCGTGGCATCGGCGACGAGGCGCTCGATCGCGGCGACCTTGCCAACATCGCAGGCATAGGCGCTCGCCGTGCCGCCGGCGGCGCGTATGGCGACGGCCACGGCATCGGCCTTGGCGAGGCTCGTGCTGGCGACGACGCCCACCTCGGCTCCCTCGGCGGCGAAGCGCCGGCATATTTCGGCGCCGATGCCCTGCGAGCCGCCGGTGACGATGGCGGTGCGGCCGGCGAGGCGGCGCGGCATGGTGGCGGTGTCGGTCATCTCGGCTTCCTCACGCCAGCTCCTCGTAGGTGGCGGCGATCAGCGGGCCGGCGAAGGGGCCCTCGTCGGCGATCGGCGCCATGCGGTTGCCGCAGTAGGAGAAGCCCATGCGCCGCACCGGATCGCCGAAGCCGACGGCGCCGCCGAGGCCCATATGGCCGAAATTGCGCCGCTGGTTGCCCATCGGCATCGGCGGGCAGGACAGCATGAAGCCGGCGCCGAAGCGGAAATTGCGGTTGGTCATGCGATCCATGCCGTCCCAGTGCTCGCGCGTTACATCGGCGACGGTGGCCTCCGACAGCAGGCGCACGCCGTCGATCTCGCCGCCGCGCGCCAGACACCCGTAGAGGCGCGCGATGGCGCGGGCATTGCCGTGGCCGTTGGCCGAGGCGAACTCGCCGCGCCGCCAGTCGCGGCTGTTGAAATCCTCGCTCTTGGGCAGCGGCGCCCAGGCGCGGTGGAGCGGCGAGGACTTGTTCTCCTTGATGCCGTCGCGCGACGGCGTACCGCGCGTCTCCTCGAACTCGGCGCAGCGTGAATCTTCCTCGTCGTTGAGGCCTATCTGGTAGTCGAGGCCGAGATGGCCGGCGATCTCCTCGCGGAAGAATTGCCCGATCGTGCGGCCAGAAACGCGCCGCACGAGGCCCTCGACCAGCGGTCCGTAGGTGAAGGAATGATAAGCGGCGTCCGTACCCGGCACCCATTCCGTCGCCTGCACCTCCAGCGCCCGCTCGACCACGCCCGCCTGCCACAGCGAGCCGGGCGGCGCGGCGTCGGCGTAGAGCACGCCGCCGCGATGCGACAGCAGCTCGCGCACCGTCATGCGCTCCTTGCCGGCCTGGCCGAAGGCCGGCCAGTAGGCCGCGACGGTGGCCTCGGGATCGAGCAGGCCGCGATCGATCAGCACATGGGCGCAGACCGAGGCCGAGGCCTTGGCCACCGACATCATGCAGGTGATGGTGTCGGGCTCCCAGGGCTTCGTGCGCGCGCGGTCGCGGAAGCCGCCCCACAGATCGACCACGGTCGCGCCGTCGAGCACGACAGAGACGCAGGCGCCTATCTCGCGCCCGGCCGGCGTCCTCTCGCCGACGATCCGCTCGAAGGCGCGGCGCACGGCGGCGAAGCGCGGCTGGCAGATGCCAGCGACAGGTACTTTCGTCGTCGTTGCGGCGGTCATGGGCAGGGTTCTCCGATGGGCCGGTGGGCTGGAGCGGCACAATCTAGCTTGCCTCGACCACCGCCGTAACCGTTTACTTAATGCTCATTAGGGAAAACCTCGGGCGGGCACTGGCATGGCGATGGCGACGAAGCGGAAATCGGCGGGCGAGGCGGCCGATACGCGCGAGCGCATCCTCGAGGCGGCGGCGTCGCTGTTCGCCGAGCGCGGCTACGAGCGCACCTCGATGGGCGCCATCGCGCGCGCGGTGCAGGTGAGCGCGCCGGCGCTCTACTATCATTTCCAGTCGAAGGAAGAGATCCTCTACACGCATCTCGTGCTCTCCATGGAGCAGGTGATGGAGCGCGCCGAGGCCACCGTCGCCGCGGCCGGGACCGAGACCGGGGCGCGCATCGCGGCGCTGGTGCGCGTGCATATTGCCACCGACCAGCAGCGCGTCAGCATCCAGTCGATGCTCAACGAGAGCCTCTACGGCACCGGCATCCTCGCCAATTCGCTGGGCGCGCCGCAGCGCGCCACACTAGACGATCTGCAGCGCCGCTACCTCGATCTGTGGCGCGGCGTGCTGCGCGACGGCATCGTGTGGGACGGGCTCGACGTGCCGGACGTGACGGCGGCCGCCTTCGCAATCCTCGGCATGCTCGACCATGTCGTGCACTGGTACCGCCCCGGCGGCCGCCTCGACCTCGACGCGCTGGTGGCGATCCATGTCACGCTGGTGCGGCGCATGGTGGGGAAGGGCTAGGCCCCGCGCGCTGCGCCACCGAAGCCTTGCCGCGACCGATCCCGTCTACCGCCATACGATATCCGCACGGTCCGTGTTCATGGGTCCCGGGCCTCCGCTGCGCTCCGCCCGGGATGACGGTTCATATTCAACCTGCCGCCCGCAGCGCCGCCGTGGCCGCGCGGTCGACCGTGCCGTAGGCATCGACGACGACGCCGTAGATCGCGCGCGCCCGCTCGCGGCTGACATAGCCCTCGGCCACGTCGTGGCGCACGGCATCGGGATCGCGCTCGCGCGGCGGGCCGTAGCCGCCGCCTCCCGTCGTCGTCGAGGCGATGCGCTCGCCGGACGCCAGACGCACCACGGCGCAGTTCGGCAGGTCCTCGTGGCCGCCGTTGCGCGTCACCTTGAACTGCGTCGCGCGCACGCCGTCGAGGCCGCCGCGCACGCCGCGCGCGGCATTGGTCGTGCCGTCGGAGACGAATACCACCTCCATGTCGCCGCGCGCTGGGCCATACTCGCTGTAGGCCGCGCGCGCGCCGCAGAAGCGGCCGGCGCCCTCGCTGTCGGCGGAGAAGTGGCGGGCATGAATGTAGAGCGGGTGGCGCAGCTCATCGAGCTCGATCGAATCGTAGTAGCAGAGCCCGCCATTGCCAACATGGCAGATGGTCTGCCAGGCATCGGCGTGCGGCGCGCCAGCGCCGCCGGTGAAGGCGATCATCACCTGGTTGACGTAAGGCTTGCCGTTCTTCGGATCGGTGCCGGAGACGACGCCGAGGGCTGGCGTCATGATGCCGCCGCACTCGGCCAGCCCGATGCCGTCGGCGATCTCGGCGATGGCCGCCTGGGTCGGGTTGGAGACGCGGTCGGCGACGTTCGTCGTGGCGGCCGAACAGCTCGTCGGATGGCGCGGGATGCCGGCGACGCAGCCCTCGCGCATTATCACCTCGATGCGGCGGAAACTGCCGGCATTCTTCGGGACCGAATAATCGATGGAGTTGAACACGCCGACCATCGCCGCCGTGCGGGCGCAGGCCTCCGACAGGTTGAGGCCGCAGGGCAGGCTGTCGGGATTGTCGCGCAGGTCGACCGTCACCTTGCCGGCGGCCGGATCGACGGTGACGACGGATCTGATGGTAATGCCTTCGGGCGGCGTGCCGGGAATGGCGTCATGCGTGCTGCTGCGCGTCGCCGTGCCGGCGGGCACCTTGCGGATGGCGGCGATCATGCGCTTCTCGGAATAGTCGAACCAGTCGCGGGCGAAGCGGTCGAGCGTGTCCCAGCCGACCTCGCGGCCGAGCGCCAGCAGCTCGCGCTCGCCAATGCGCGCCGCACCGATCATGGCAAGGAAATCTCCGTACCATTGATCCGGCACGCGGATGCGAATGCGGCACATGCGCACGATGTCCATGTTGGTCTTGTAGTCTTCCTGCACCTTCACGGCGGCGAAGATCAGCGCACCCTCCTCGTACACGTCCCGCGCGGTGCCGTGATAGGTCGTCGGAATCGAGTTGCCTATATCGGCCTGATGGGCCTTGGCCAGCACGGTGAAGCGATGCACGCCGTCATCGTCCATCACCGGCACGAGGATGGTGTGATCGGCCGGGTGCGAGCAGCCGTGGTAGGGCGAGTTGTGCAGGTAGGCGTCGCCGCGCCGCAGCTCCGGGTGAAACTCGCGCATCGAGCTTGCCATCATGTCCGGCCCCGACAGCACGTGGATCGGCAGGCTCTCGGCGACCGAGACCAGCTCGTCACCGGCGGTGAGGATGCAGCAGGAGAAGTCGCGCGCGATGTTGAGCACGCCCGAGCGACCGGTGCGCTGCAGCGTGTTTCCCATCTTGCGGCTGATGCCTTCTAGGCGGTTGGACAGCAGCGCCATGCGCACGCCGTCGTGATCTGCGGTCATGCTCGCCTCCAGAACCTGAGAGTACACTGAAAAGATGTCGTCTCGGACAAGGCCAGCAGGGGCGCGAGCCTGGTGCCATGAACACAGGCTTCTACAGCTTTCGCGCCGTCCGTGTTCATGGGTCCCGGGTCTCCGCTGCGCTCCGCCCGGTACGACAGGTGACGGGGACGGCAAGCCAATGTAAGTGGACCGACTACGGTCATCGCCCTACCCTTTCGTCGGCACGATGGAGAGCGATCCGGAGGGGCGGCGCTCAGCCCAGGAATCGGGGTCGAGCACGACGGTGGTGAATGCGCTCTCGACGATGGCCGGGCCGTCGATGCGCTCGCCCGCCGCCATCGCCTCGAAGCGGCGCACCTGCGCCTCGACGAAACCGTGGCCGGCGAAATAGACGCGTCGCGTGCCCTGCCCGCTTCCCTTCGCCGCGCCGCGATGCACCAGCGCGCCGCCGGCGCCCTCGCGCAGCCGGCACGACACGGTGGCGCCCCAGCCCACCACCTCGATGCCGGAGTCCGGGTCGGCGATGGCGAAGATGTCCTCGTGCACCTTGTGGAAGGCCTGTACCAGCGCCTGCACGTCGGCGTCGCTCTCGAAGCGGCGCCTTGGCAGCTGCACCTCGATCTCCCAGACCTGCT
Organism: Alphaproteobacteria bacterium; assembly: GCA_009691025.1. GTDB lineage: Bacteria > Pseudomonadota > Alphaproteobacteria > UBA6615 > UBA6615 > SHWB01. The sequence continues at coordinate 98,024 of SHWB01000003.1, read as the reverse complement.
CGGGATAGCGGGCCTCGGCGATGAACTCGATGGTCTGCGCTATCGAGCCGCGGCCCGGCCCGTCGATGAAGGCCTGGCAGCGCTTCTCCAGCTCGTCGAGCACGAGGTTCACGGAGTCACGGTCGAAATGCGCGGACTCGGCGAAGAAGGTGCGGTGGTATTGCGAGGAGAGGTCGGACATCAGCGCGCCGGCCGCCGAGAGGGCCGCGCCGACCTCTGGTATGACGACGCGCGGGCTGTCTAGGCGGCGGCCAATCCACACCGAATTGAGGCCGGCCGCGCCGCCACCGCCGATCAGGATCGCCTCGCGCGGGTCGATGCCCTGGTTGACGGTGATGTCGACGATGGCCTGCACCATGTTCTCGGTAGCGATGGCGACGATGGCGGCGGCGGCCTCCTCGGTCGACAGGCCCATCGGCTTGGCCACCGTATCGGTCACGACGCGCCGCGCCGCGTCGGCGTCGAGTTTCATCGCGCCACCGAGGAAGAAGGCCGGGTCGAGCCAGCCCAGCGCCAGCGTCGCGTCGGTGACGGTGGCGCGCGTGCCGCCATGGCCGTAGCAGGCCGGGCCCGGCACGGCGCCGGCCGATTGCGGGCCGACGTGCAGCATGCCGCCATCGTCGACCCAGGCGATGGAGCCGCCGCCGGCGCCGATGGACTTCACATCGACCGAGGGAAAGCCGGTCATGTGGCCGCGATAGGGCTGGCCGAGCCAGGTCTCGCGCGTCCACGGGATGCGGCCGCGGCGCACGAGGCTGACGTCGTAGGTGGTGCCGCCGGTATCGGCGATGACGGCCGTGTCGCTACCCTCGTCGGCCTGGGCGAACCAGCGCCCCGAGACCGGCGCCATCGACGGGCCGGAATTGATGAGGTGGATCGGCGTCCCGGCAATGGTGTCGGCGTCCATCACGCCGCCCTGCGAGGTGACGATCAGCACGCGCCCCGTGAAGCCGGCGGCGGCGAGGCGGCCGGTGAGGTTGCGCATATAGGCCGTCATCTGCGGCTTGAGCGAGGCATCCATCGCCGCCGAGGAGGCGCGGCGATACTCGCGCAGGCTGGGGTTGAGTTCATGCGACAGCGTGAACGGCACGCCCGGCAGGTGCTTCGCCAGCAGATCGCCGACCTTGCGCTCATGCGCCGGGTTGACGATCGACCACAGCAGGCAGACGGCGACGGCCTGCACGCCCTTGGCCTTCATCTCGGCGATGGCGCGCACCACGGCTGCCTCGTCGACCGGGCGCATCTCCGAACCGTCGGCGAGGATGCGGCCCGGCACCTCCCAGGTCAGCGCGCGCGGCACGTAGGGCTCCGGGAAGGGCACCGTGAAGTTGAACGGCTCCATGCGCCCGCCCTCGCGGAAGACGAGGATGTCGCGGTGGCCCTCGGTGGTGAGGAACGCCGTCTTGGCGGTGTTGCCGGTGACGATGGCGTTGATGGCGTGGGTCGTGCCGTGGATGAACATCGAGCCGCGGCCGAGCAGCGCGTCGAGCTTCATGCCGAGACCGTCGGCCGCCACCTGCATGACGTCGACCACGCCGCGGATCGGATCGTCCGGCGTGGTCGCGGCCTTGAACATGTGCAGGCCGCCCTCGTCGTCCTCGACGATCAGGTCGGTGAAGGTGCCGCCGGTATCGACCGCGAACCGCATCGCACGAGCCCCCAAGGCGCGAGTTTACTTAACGGACATTAAATAGCGGCGCGACGCGTCCGGCAACCGCCTCGCGAAGGGCGTCGCCCGGCCGCCGGGCGGAAGGTATCGTGCCGGCAACGCAAGGAGAGAACCGCCATGGCCGACGCCCTCGTTCCGCCCAACCGCCTCAAGCGCAAGCTGGCCGCCAACGAGGCCTGCTACGCGGTGGCCATCCGCGTTGGCCGCACGACGGATGTGATCGGCATCGTCGCGGCAGCCGGCTACGACGCCGTCTATCTCGACATGCAGCATTCCGGCCTCGATTTGTCGCTGATCGGCCCGATGGCGCAGCTGGCGACGGCGCTGGGCGTTACGCCGCTGGTGCGCGTGGCCGACCACACGCCCTCGCATGCCAGCCGCGCCCTCGATGTCGGTGCCATGGGCATCATCTTCCCCGATGTCGAGGACGGCGAGACGGCGCAACGCTGTGCCGATGCCTGCCGCTACCCGCCGGAAGGCAAGCGCTCGGCCTCCGGCTCCGGGCCGCAGATGGTCTATCGCCCGGTGTCGCTGCGCGACGGCATGGCGGCGGCCAATGCCGAGTGCCTGGTGATCGCCATGATCGAGAGCCAGAAGGGCGCCGACAACGCCGCCGCCATCGCCGCCGTGCCCGGCGTCGATGCGCTGCTGATCGGCACCAACGATCTCTCGGCCAATCTCGACGTCCATGGCGAGCACTGGCACGCGAAGGTGCGCGCCTGCTACGAGAAGGCCATCGTCGGCGCGCGGGCGGCCGGAAAACCTCTGATCTCCGCCGGCATAGCCAGCCCGGACATCCTTAGACAATACGTGGCGATGGGCGCCTCGCGCTGCTGCTTCCTCGGCACCGACGCCGGCGCGCTGCTGGACGGGTTCAGGCTGGCGCGAGAGAAGGTGGCGCCTGTGGTGGGGTGAGATTAATTTCACGCAGTGCACTTCAGGGACTGTCGTTCCGGCCAAGGCCTGCAAGGCCGCTAGCCGGAACCCATGAACACCGGACGTTAGCTGTACTTCACCGTTCGGTGTGCATGGTTCCCGGGTCTTCGCGCTACGCGCTCCGCCCGGGACGACAAACAACAGATCACCCGGCCACCACTATCGCCCGCCCGACGGGCCCGTCGCCGCCACGTCCTGGTAGCGCAGATACTGCGCCACCCAGTCGAATCCGACATGTTCCACGTAGGCGTCCATCAGGCGTTTCGTGACCGTGCCGGGGATCGCCGTATCGGCCATGCGCTGGCCGTTGATCGAGCGGATCGGGCAGATGCAGAAGTTGGTCGAGGTGATGAAAACTTCGTCGGCGTTGGCGGCGTCGTAGAGGTCGAGGTCGGCCTCGCGGCACGGCAGGCTGAGCCGGTTCGCAAGGTCGATGGTGGTCTGCCGGCTGATGCCGGGCAGCACATAGCGTTCGCGCGGCGTCAGCACCGCGCCGTCCATGACGAGGAAGATGTGGAGCCGTGCCCCTCGCAGAGATTGCCGTTCTCGTCGAGCAGCACGGTGAAGGCCGCCGGGTCGGTCGCCTGCACTTCGAGGTCGGCCATGATGAGGTTGAGGTAATTGTGGGTCTTGGCGCGCGGTGACAGCGAACCGGGCGAGGTGCGGCGCACCGATGACGTCATCACGTCGATGCCGTGGCGGTAGTAGCGGGCGCGCACGGAGATCGGCAGTGGCAGGCACTCGACGATCACGGTCGGGCCCTTCCAGTCGGGCCAGGCGGTGCGCTCGTTGTCGTCGACGATGCCGCGGGTGATGCGCTGCGAGACCCAGTAATCCTAGTCCTTGCCGATCAGCGGCAGGTTGCGTTCGACCACTTCTTCGGTCGCCCGCGCCATCCCGGCCGGCGACAGTCCCGGGTCGATGCGCAGATATCGCAGCGAGCGGTAGAGCCGGTCGAGGTACTCCTGCAGCCGGAAGATGCGGTGGCCGAAAGTGCGGGTGATGTCGAAGACAGCTTCGCCGTATTTCACGCCGCGGTAGCGGAACGGCAGCACCACCTCGCTCTCCGGCACGATCGCGCCGTTGAAATACGCCATCCGCTGGTTGGGAATTGCCATCTCCGCCCGCCTTATCCCGGCCGTTCGGGCGCAGGCTAGAGCATTTTCCGCTCGAATGTATTCACCGACTGTCGTCCCGGGCGAAGCGCGGAGCGCTAAGACCCGGGATCCATGAACACCGGGCCGCGCCAGGAGGCCAGGGTCCTGTGTTCATGGTTCCCGGATCGCGCCTGCGGCGCGTCCGTGACGGCATCGAAGGCATGATTCGATCTGCCTGGATATTGCTCCAGCCCCATTTCCCCGCGCCGCCCACCTAGAGCCTGTTCAATTGCCCCGTCCCATGCCGATAATGCAGCCAACAAAGCGTCGTATCGGGGAGGTAGCGCAATGACGAAGTACGGTGTGGGTCAGCCTGTCCGCAGGGACGAGGATCCGCGGCTGCTGACGGGCCGCGGGCGCTTCACCGACGACGTCACGCCGAGAGACACGCTGTACGGCTACGTCCTGCGCTCGCCGCACGCCCATGCCGAAATCGTGAAGATCGACACGACGGAAGCCGCGCGCCTGCCCGGAATCTCCGCGATCTACACCAAGGCCGACCTCGACGCCGACAACATCGGCACCTTCCCCGGCCCGCCGCCATTCTTCGCCGCGCTGACCAGGCCGGACGGCTCGCCGCTGGCCTACCCGCCGCAACATGCGCTGACCGGCGACCGCGTCCGCCATGTCGGCGACCCGGTCGCCTTCGTCGTCGCCGCCACGGCCGAGCAGGCGCGCGACGCGGGCGAGCGGGTCGTCGTCGACTACCGGGCGCTGCCGGCCATCACCGACACCGCGCGCGCGATGGAGCCGGGCGCGCCGCAGCTCTGGCCGGACGTACCAAACAACTATTTGTTCCGCGCCGAACTGGGCGACAAGGCCGCCGTCGAGCAGGCCTTCTCCCGCGCCGCGCACATCGCGAAGGTCGATCTCGTCAACCAGCGCCTAGTGCAGAACGCGATGGAGCCGCGCGGCGCCATAGGCCGCTACGAGACCGAGACCGACACGCTGGAAGTCTATACCTGCAACCAGAACCGCCACCTGCTGCGCGACTGGCTGGCCGGCGCTTTCTTCAAATGTCCCAAGGATCGCGTCCGCGTGCTGGTCGACGATGTCGGCGGCGGCTTCGGCTACAAGACCCACCCCTATCACGAGCAGGTGCTGGTGATGTTCGCGGCGCGGCGCCTGCGCCGCCCGGTCAAGTGGACGAGCGACCGCAGCGAGGGCTTCCTGTCCGACCTGCACGGCCGCGACAACGTCACCCATGCCGAGCTGGCGCTGGCCGCCGACGGCCGCATCCTAGCGCTGCGCGTCGAGACTGTCGCCGGCATCGGCGCCTATTCCTGCTCGGCCGGCGTCGCCATCCCGACCCAGGTGGGACCGCAGATACAGACCGGCGTCTACGACGTGCCGGCGGCGCATGTCGAAGTTAAATGCGTGGTCACCAACACCACGCCGGTCGGCCCCTATCGCGGCGCCGGACGGCCCGAGGCGGTCTACATCATGGAGCGGCTGGTCGATGTCGCCGCCGCCGATCTCGGCATGGACGCAACCGAACTGCGCCGCCGCAACCTCATCAAGCCGGATCAGATGCCCTACCGAAACGCCATGGGCATCACCTACGACAGCGGCGATTTCGCCACCAACATGGACATGGTGATGAAGCTGGCCGACTGGCGCGGCTTCCCGGCGCGCCGCAAATCCGCCGCCGAGCGCGGCAAGCTCGCAGGCATCGGTCTCACCTTCTATCTCGAAACCACGGCCGGAAACCCGACCGAATCCGCGCAGGTGGAACTGAATGACGACCGCGTCATCGTGCGCGTCGGCACGCAGCCGATGGGCCAGGGCCACGACACCTCCTTCAAGCAGATCATCGCCGCCGAGCTGGGCATCGACTTCGAATCCGTCGTCATCGACACGCATTCGTCGGACAATCTGCCGTCGGGCGGCGGCAGCCACGGCTCGCGCACCAGCCACATCGGCTCGGTCGCCTCGCTCAACGCCGGGCGCAAGATGATCGAGAAGGCGAAGCTGATCGCCGGCGAGCTGATGGAAGCCTCAGCCGCCGACATCGAATACGACGACGGCATCTTCCGCGTCGTCGGCACCGACAAGCGCATCGGCCTGTTCGACCTTGCGCGGCGCGCCGGCACGGCGAAGCTGCCGACCGAGCTGGCGGGCGCCATCGCCGGCGACGACACGCATACGCGCGAGGCGTGGAGCTTCCCCAATGGCTGCCATGTCTGCGAGGTCGAGGTCGACCCCGACACCGGGCGCGTGCAGGTGGTCGGCTATTCCGCGGTCGACGATGTCGGCCGGCCGATCAACCCGCTGCTGATCGAGGGCCAGGTGCATGGCGGCGTCGCCCAGGGCGTCGGCCAGGCCCTGCTGGAGCGGACGGTGTACGATGCGTCGTCCGGCCAGCTCGTGACCGCCTCGTTCATGGACTACACCATGCCGCGCGCCGACGATTTGCCGCTTCTCGCCCTCGTCCTCAATGTCGTGCCCTGCACGACCAACCCGCTCGGCGTGAAGGGCGCCGGCGAGGCGGGCGCGCTGGCGGCGCCGCCGACGGTCGTCGCCGCCGTATGCGACGCGCTGAAGGCACGCGGCGTGCGCCACCTCGACATGCCGCTGACCGCGGAACTGGTGTGGCGGGCGCTCGGCAACGATGTCTCACGGGCCGCGTAAGGCGGCCCATCTGGTGGGCCACGTCGAGACGGCGTAAGGGAGGGGTGCCATCCCGCCCCTCCAGACGCCCGCCATCGCAGGGGAAAGCGCCGCCACGTTCCGACGGCGTTCCGTGTACCCGGCAAGCATTCTCGGGCCGGGAGTCGACTGCCTTTCTCCTGCCCGTAATCCGTGTTAACAATGCTGCAAATCGAAATCAGGGTCGCAACGACGATCGGATTGCTCGAACCTCCGGGGAGGTGAATCCATGAAAGTACGAAATCTCACCATCGGCCGCCGTCTGCTGCTTGCAGGCGTGGCGGCATCGGCGGTGGTTGCCGCGGGGCTCGCGGCGCAGCCTGCGGCAGCGCAGGACAAGCCGCTCAAGATCGGCTTCGGCATGGCGCTCACCGGCGGTCTCGCCGGCGCCGGCAAGTCCGCGCTCATCGGCATGCAGATCTGGGCGGAGGACGTGAACTCCCGGGGCGGCCTGCTCGGCCGCAAGGTCGAACTGGTCTACTACGACGACCAGACCAATCCCGCGACGGTGCCCGGCCTCTATACAAAGCTGCTCGACGTCGACAAGGTCGACTTCGTCGTGTCCGGCTACGGCACCAACCTGATCGCGCCGGCTATGCCAATCGTCATCCAGCGCAACAAGATCTTCATGGGGCTGTTCGGCCTCGGCAACAACGAAGAGTACAAGTACGGCCGCTACTTCCAGATCCTGCCGGCAGGCCCGCAGCCGCGGCGTGGCATATCGTCCGACTACTTCGTGATCGCCAAGGAAAAGGGCATGAAGAAGGTGGCGATCATCGCCGCCGACGCCGAGTACGCGCAGAACTCGGCCGAGGGCGCCCGTCTCAATGCCAAGGAACATGGCATCGAGGTCGTCTACGACAAGAGCTACCCGCCGCCCACGGCCGATTTCTCGCCCATCATCCGCGCCATCAACGCGACCAACCCGGACTTCGTCTTCGCCGCGTCGTACCCACCGGATTCGGTGGGCCTGGTGCGGGCGCTGCACGAGATCGGCGCCGCGCCAACCATCAAGATGTTCGGCGGCGGCATGGTAGGCCTGCAATACGCATCGGTGGCCGACGCGCTCGGCGCCAAGCTCAACGGCATCGTCAACTACGATTACTATGTGGCGGAGCCGACGCTGAAGTTCGACGCTATCGAGGAGTTCCTCACCAAGTACCAGCCGCGCGCCAAGGCGGCCGGCGTCGACCCGCTCGGCCACTACCTGCCGCCTTGGTCCTACGCCTACCTGCAGGTCCTCGGCGCCGCCATCACCGCCACCAAGTCGACCGACGACAAGGTTCTGTCCGACTACATCCACAAGACGGCCTTCAAGACCGTGGTCGGCGACGTGAAGTTCGGTCCTCACGGTGAGTGGGAGAGCCATCGGGTGTTGTTCGTGCAGTACAAGGGCATCAAGGACGGCGCGGCGATCGACGCCTTCGCCAAGCCCGGCGCACGCCAGATCATCAAGCCCGAGCAATACAAGACGGCCGACTGGCTGTCGCTCGACGACGGCCGGAAGGCCATGCCGAAATAGGACACGGCCGGACATCCGGGACGTTCCGGACGGCGACCCTCGCGGGTCGCCGTTTTTTTTGCGCGCGCGGTGCGACCGTCCAGGACGCAGGGGCAAAACGCTTTGCCAATGGCAAGAATGATGTTAAATATGGACAAAGACTGCAAAGGTCACGCGACCAGATCGCGCATGGTGTGCAGCCCGCACGAGGGAGGACGGAATGCACGGAGCGGTCGTGCAGCAATGTCCGCGGTTCGCCACGCCGGCGACCGGAGGCAACGCACGTACCGCGACGCCCGCTTCCGCGCCGCAAGAACCCCTACGATCGTCGAAGTGGCCTGATCATCGTCATATCGTTCTCGCGCCGTCGACACCAGACGCAATTGCTTGGGGAAGGTGAGGCGGCGGCGGCGGACGCAGACAGGAGCGGAAGTCACGTGTTCAGCTTCGAGCTTTTGATCAACGCGATCGTGATCGGCATCCTGCTCGGGGGCTTCTACGCCGCGATCAGCCTCGGCCTGCAGGTCTCGTTCGGCCTGCTCGACGTCGTCAACATCGCGCATCCGGCCTTCATCATCCTCGGCTCCTACATCGCCTACATGATGGGCAAATGGATCGGCCTCGATCCGATCCTCACCGGGCTGTTGTTCATGCCGGTGTTCTTCGGTCTGGGCATGCTGGTCTACCGCATCTACTACGAGAGCTTCGAGAAGCGCGGCGCCGAGGCGTTGCGCGGCCTAGCCTTCTTCTTCGGAGTGCTGTTCATCGTCGAGGTCGCGCTGATCATCGTCTACGGCGTCGACTACCGCTCGGTCGATGCGATCTATGTCGGGCCGAAGATCGAGATCGGCGTCCTCGACTTGCCGCTGCGCATGCTGGTGCCGTTCGTTGTGTCGATGACGATGGCCATCGCGCTGATCCTGTACCTGTCGAAGACGTTCACCGGCCGCGCCATCAAGGCCGTGGCGCAGGACCGGCTGGCGCTGCAGCTGATGGCCGCCGATCCGGTCAAGATCAAGCAGCTCGCCTTCGGCATCAGCCTCGCCACGACGGCGATGGCCGGCGCGCTGCTGATCATCATCTTGCCCGTCGAGCCGTCGGTCGGCCGCCTCTACATCGGCCAGGTGTTCGCCATCGTGGTGCTCGCCGGGCTAGGCTCGATCAGCGGCACCGTCTATGCCGCCATCATCCTCGGTGTCGCCGAGAGCTTCGTGCAGACCTTCTTCGGACCGTCCTGGTCGCCCGCTGTATCCTTCGGCATCCTGCTGCTGGTGCTCGGCGTGCGTCCGGCCGGTCTCTTCGGTAGGTGAGCCGTGAAAATATCCGTCTTCTGGATCGGGGTCGCCGTCGCGCTCGTCGTCGCGCTGCTCACGCCGCACGTCGTCACCAACGAGTTCTACCTGCGCACGGCTTACACGGTGCTGCAGTTCGTCGTGCTGGCGACGGCCTGGAACATCCTTGGCGGCTATGGCGGCTATGTGAATTTCGGCAGCGCCGGCTTCTTCGCCATCGGCGCCTACAGCGCCGTGTTCATCTACAAGCTGTTCCCGCTGTTCCAGGTGCCGGACTACATGATTTTCGTCATGCTGCCACTCGGCGGCGTCGTTGCGGCGGTCATCGGCCTCGGTACCGGATACCTCACCCTGCGCCTGCGCGGCGTGTATTTCTCGATCGCCACACTGGCGCTCGCCGTGGTGCTGCAGACGCTGGTGACCAACTGGCACTTCGTCGGCGGCGCTAGGGGCGCTTCTATCCTGCCGCCGCAGACGGTGCCGATCTTCTCCACCTGGGGCGAGTTCCTCTTCGTCCTCATGGCCATCCTGGCGATCGCCTCGCTCGCCGTCGCCCGCTACATAGAGCGCTCGTGGATCGGCCGCGGCCTCGCGGCCATCCGCGACAACGAGGAGGCGGCCGAATGCATGGGCGTGCCAACGCTGAAGCTGAAGCTGATCGGCTGCACGGTGTCAGGCTTCCTGTTCGGCGTCGCCGGCGCTCCCCTGCCCTACTACGTAAACTACATCGAGCCGGTCTCGGCGTTCAACCTGGTCTACGCGGTCAACGCGCTGGCCATGCCGATGATCGGTGGCGCTACGACCTGGATCGGGCCGCTGCTCGGCGCCGTCGTCCTAGGCACGGCGCAGGAAGTGGCGCGCGTGACGATCTCCTCTGAAATGAACCTGCTGATCGTCGGCGTCCTTCTGGTGTTCTTCGTCATCGCCGCGCCGGACGGCTTCGTTGGGCTAGCGCGCAAGTACCTTGGCAACAGGAAGAGCCGATGAGCGATGTCCTGCTCCAGTGCTCGGGCGTGGTGAAGACGTTCGGCGGCTTCACCGCCCTCGACCAGGTTTCGGTCGACGTGAAGAAGGGTGAACGGTTCGGCCTGATCGGTCCCAACGGATCGGGCAAGACGACGCTCATCAACTGCATCTCCGGCGCGCTCAAGAACGACGGCGGCACGATCACCTTCGACGGCACCGACATGGCTGGAATGGCGCCGCACCAGCGGACCCGTCTCGGCATCTGCCGCAGCTTCCAGATTCCGCGCCCGTTCACGTCGATGACGGTGCTGGAGAACCTGGCCATTCCGTTCGAGTACGTGGCCCTGCGCGGCCATCGCCACGCCAGCCCCGATGCCGAGGCGAAGGCGGTGCGCGAGGGCGCCATGGCGATCCTCACCGAGATGGGCATGGCCGACAAGGCCAGCGCGCCCTCCTCAGGCCTGACGCAGATCGAGCTGCGCAAGCTCGAACTGGCCCGCGCCATGGCGGCGAAGCCGAAGCTGCTGATTTCCGACGAGGCGATGGCCGGGCTGTCGAACTCCGAGGTCGACGAGATCCTCGACATCCTGTTCCGCCTCAACGAGCAGCACGGCATCACCATCGTCATGATCGAGCACATCATGCGGGCGGTGATGCGCTTCTCCCAGCGCGTGGTCTGCCTCGACGCCGGCAAGAAGATCGCCGAGGCGACGCCCGACCTGATCGTGAAGGACCCGAACGTGGAGAGGGCCTACCTTGGCGAATAAGCTGGTCATCGAGGGCGTCGACGCCGGCTACGGCGCCGTCAGCGTCCTGCACAACGTGTCGGTGACGGTCGAGCCCGGCGAGACGGTGGCCCTGCTCGGCACCAACGGCAACGGCAAGAGCACGCTCATCAAGGCCGTCATGGGGCTGGTGCGGCCGAGCAAGGGCGCGATCTGGATCGAGGTCGACGGCCAGTGCACCGACCTCATCGGCAAGACGACCGAGGAGATCGTCAATCTCGGCATCGCCATGGTGCCCGAGGGCCGCCGGCTGTTTCCCAAGCTGACGGTCGAGGAGAATTTGTTCCTCGGCGCCTTCCGGCCGGCGGCGCGCGCGGCGCTGGCGAGCAACATCGAGATGGCGTATACGGCCTTTCCGCGCCTCAAGGAGCGGCGCTCGCAGCTCGCCGGGTCGATGAGCGGCGGCGAGCAGCAGATGCTGGCCATCGCGCGCGCGCTGATGTCGGCGCCGCGCATCCTGCTGGTCGACGAACCGTCGGTCGGCCTAGCCCCGATCCTCGTCTCACGCGTCATCCAGCAGATCAAGGAACTCAAGGCCCAGAACAACCTCACCGTGCTGATGGCCGAACAAAACTTCAACCAGGCGATCAAGATCGCCGATCGCGGCTACATAATCGTGCACGGCGAGATCGTATTCGAAGGCAAGAGCGCGGCCGCCCTGCGCGAGAACGACATGGTGAAGACCTACTATCTCGGCGGTTGAGCTGCGCGCGATTAACGGAGCAGGGGAAATGGCAGAATGTATTCTCGCCGGGAAGGTCGCCATCGTCACCGGCGGCGGCCGCGGTCTCGGGCGGGCGATGGTGCTGGCTCTCGCGGAAGCGGGCGCGAACGTGGTCTGTGCGGCGCATATCGATACCGATTTCGCCGAGGTCAAGGCGGCGCACAAAAAGCTCGGCACGGCCGGCCTACTCGTCACCCACCGTATGGACGTGCGCAGCAGCGCCGAGTGCGACGGGCTGATCGCGGCGACCAGGAAAGCCTTCGGCCCTGCCGACATCCTCGTCAACAATGCCGGCCTGACCTTCACCTATATCTGGCCAGACCTCTATCGGAAGGCGGAGAAGCCGCATTTCTGGGAGCACAAGGACGACATCATCGAGAATGTCGTCGGCGTTAACTTCCTCGGCGCCGACCGGCTGGCGCGCCGTGCCGTGCCGGCCATGCTCGACAAGGGCTGGGGTCGCGTCATCAACGTCACCACCAAGCTCAGCACCATGCGCTTCCCGTGGTCGTCGCCCTACGGCCCGTCCAAGGCCGCGCTGGAGCAGGCCTCGGACAACTGGGCACAGGACGTCGCCGGCACCGGCGTGACGGTCAACATCCTCAATCCCGGCGGCGGCGCCGACACGCCCGGCATGGCCGACGAGATGCGCGAAAAGAGCCGCGCCATGAAGAAGCCGATGCTGATGGCGCCGGAGAAGATGATGGCTCCGGTGGTCTGGCTCGCCTCGCCCGCCAGCAACGGCGTCAACGGCATGCGCTACGACGCCCAGGACTGGAACGAGAAGAAGGCGTCGGCCTCGGAAGCCAGCCGCATCGGCCGGCCCGTCGGCTTCCTGCTGCGCCCGCGCAAGAAGCCGGCGACGAAGACAAAGCGCTGACCGGCCGCCGCCGGCCCCGCCCTGGGCCGGTGGCCGCCCTCACCCCATGCGCACGCTACCCGGCTATACGGGAGCGACGGTTCTTTTCACCCTCGTGCAGGGCCTGCTGGCCATGGCGACGGCGGCGGCGCCCAAGCGACGCGACGCCGTCGAGACCCATCTTGCCCGCGACCCATAGGCGGCCGCGGAAGTGGAGGCTTGGCGGCGACAGAACGAGGCGCTACACGCGCTGTTCGACCGTGTATCGGCCGAACCGGTACCGACGCGCCTGCGCCCGGCGAATCTGCACGGCGCCCGACCGCGGGTGGCCGGGCTGGCCCTGAGCGCCGCCGTGCCAACCGCCCTGCTGCTCGCCGGAGGCGTTGCCGGCTGGTTCGTCCACGAGCGTTACGGCGACGGCACCGCTCCGCAGCTCGCCGTGCTGGCGCGAGAGGCGGTGATGGCGCACCGTGTCTACTCGGTCGATGTCCGCCACCCAGTCGAGGTGCGCGCCGAGGAAGCCCATCTCATCAACTTGCTGTCGCGCCGGCTGGTGAACAAGGCCAACGCGCCAGATCTAGCGAATGCCGGGTGGAAGCTGGTCGGCGGTCGCCTGCTGCCGGCGCAGACAGGCCCGGCGCGCAGTTCATGTACGAGACGGCCGACGGCCGACGGCGAGCGCCTGACGCTGTACATCCGTACCAACCGCACCAACGACACGACGCAGTTCCGCGTCGTAGAGGATGGCGGCTATACGGCCTTCTACTGGCTCGAAGGGCCGCTAGGCTACGCGCTGATCGGCAAGGCCAAGCGCGACAAGCTGATCGGCGTCGCCAGCGCGGTCTACGAGCGGCAGGCGCCGTAAAGGCACCGGCGTCTCTCCCCGAGTGAAGCGCGCGGGCGGGTCGGTCTTCTCACTACCCCAGGACGGCTCGATACATCTCCCTCTCTGCCCCCTGCTTGGGGGCGGAGAGGGCGGGGTGAGGTGGGGGCGCTACCCGCCGCAAACACGCCGCGCCGAATACGTCGGTAGTCCTCCACCTCACCCTGCCCTCTCCGCCCCGAGGGGCGGAGAGGGTTTATGAATGCGGCAACTCACACCTGCCGCGGCTGGCCGGCCCAGAATTTCGCGCGGATATCCTTCTTGAGCACCTTGCCGACGGCGCTGCGCGGCAGTTGCTCCCAGATCTCGACCGATTTGGGCGCCTTTACCGAGCCCAGCTCGCGCTTGCACAGGGCGACGATCTCGTCGGCGGTCGCCGTGGCACCCGGCTTCAGCTCGACGACCGCCTTCACCGCCTCGCCCCATTTCTCGTCGGGCACGCCGACGACGGCGCAGTCCTGAACGGCGGGATGGCCCCAGACCACCTGCTCGATCTCCGAGGGGTAGATGTTGAATCCGCCGGAGATGATCATGTCCTTCTTGCGGTCGACGATATAGATGTAACCATCCTCGTCCTGGTATCCGATGTCGCCGGTGCGGTGCCAACCGCCTGGCGCCGAGACCTCGTCGGTGGCCTGCTTGTTCTTGTAGTACCCTTTCATGACGAGGTTGCCGCGCACGCAGATTTCGCCGCGCTCTCCGTGCGGCACGATGGCAGCGTCGTCGTCTAGAATTTCCACCGGCACGTTGAGCGTCGGCCGGCCGCAGGAGTAGAGCCGCTGCGCCTTGCCGCCCGGCGCCAGCGCCTCGACATGCTCCTGCGGCGAGAGGAAGGTGCAGAAGGCCGGCGCCTCGGTCTGGCCGTAGAGCTGGGCCATGCAGGGGCCGAAGACATCGATCGACTCGCGCAGCTTGTCGACCGACATAGGCGCCGCTCCGTATATGAAATACTCCATCGAGGAATAGTCGTATTTGCGCACATCGGGCTGCGCAAGGGCGCCGTAGATCGCCGTCGGCGGCAGGAACAGGTAGGACACGCCGTGCCGTTCGATGTTCTGCATCAGGTCGGGAAACTTGACGCCCGGCATCATCACGTTGGTCGTGCCGATGGCCATCAGCACCGACATGATGCCACCGGCCGCATGCGTCATCGGCGCTGCGACGAGGTGCACCGGCGGCTTCTTCGCCGGCATGTGGGCGAGCATGCTCATCGTCATCGTCTCGAAGACGAGATTGCTGAGCTGGATGCCCTTGGGGCGCCCGGTCGTGCCACCCGACGACATCAGCGCCCAGAGATCGTCGGGGTTTTCCCGCACGAACGGCACCTCGCCAGCGTGTCCCGCGATGAAATCCTCGAGCCACGGGCCGGCATTGCCATTCGCGTCGATGCAGATGTAGTGCCCGATCTTCGGGCATTTCTCGCGGAATACCGCGACCGCCTCCTCGAAGGAGGAGTGGTAGAATAGGACCGTCACATCGCAATTGTCGAGGATGTAGGCGTTCTCTGGCACGGCATTGCGCGCGTTGAGCGGCACCCAGGTGCCGCCGCCGCGCAGCAGGCCGAGAATGCAGTCGAAGGCGCGCATGTCGTTGGGGCAGTAGACCGCGACCTTGTCGCCCTGCCCCATGCCCGCCGCCTGCAGCCCGAGGCCGATGCGGTGCGACAGAACCTGCGCCTCGCGGTAGGTCCTCCGGCTGTCGCCATCGACGAGTAAGGCGCGGTTCGGATCGAGCAGGCAGCCCCGGTCGAAGAAGTCGATGGCGCGCATGGTAGGGCCTCTCCGCCGAATAATCCATTCTCCCATAGGGAGAGGGCTTACGTCGTTGGCGTCACAGGACGAGAAGCGACCGAGACACCTACGGCGGAAGGGTGAGGGGTTACGGTCGGTGCAGGAAAATCACCCGCGTAACCCCTCACCCTTACCGTCTACGGCTCGCTGTCGCTCGCCAAGGCGGGAAGCCATCTCCCACAGGGCGAGGAAAAAAAATGCTCACACGCGCCGCGCCTGTCCCACCCAGAACTTCTCGCGGATGTCCTTCTTGCGCACCTTTCCGACGGCGCTGCGCGGAAGCTGGTCCCAGAATTCGACCGTCTTGGGGGACTTCACCGAGCCAAGCTCGGTCTTGCACAGCGCGATGATCTCGTCCTCGGTCGAGGCCATGCCGGGCTTCAGCTCGATCACCGCCTTCACCGACTCGCCCCATTTCTCGTCGGGCACGCCGATGACGGCGCAATCCTGCACGGCGGCGTGGCTCCAGATGACCTGCTCTATCTCGGACGGGTAGATGTTGAAGCCGCCCGAGATGATCATGTCCTTCTTGCGGTCGACGATGTAGACCCAGCCCTCGTCGTCCTGGTAGCCGATGTCGCCCGTGCGGTGCCAGCCGTTCGGAGCATGCACCTCGGCCGTGGCCTTCGGGTTTTTGTAGTAGCCCGGCATCACCAGGTTGCCGCGCACGCAGATCTCGCCCTTCTCGCCGCGCGGCAGGATGTTGCCGTCGTCGTCTAGGATTTCCAGCGGCACCGACAGCGCGGGCCGGCCGCACGAATACAGCCGGTGCTCGTAGCCCTGGTTATGCAGCGCCTCGACGTGTTCCTGCTGCGAGAAGAAGGTGCAGATGAAGGGCGCCTCGGCCTGGCCGTAGAGCTGGCACATCACGGGCCCGAACACGTCCATCGACTCGCGCAGCTTGTCGACCGACATCGGCGCCGCCGCATAGAGGAAGTGCTCCATCGACGAGTAGTCGTATTTTCGCACGTCGGGCTGGGCGAGCATGACATAGATCGCCGTCGGCGGCAGGAATAGATAGGTCGCCTTGTGCTTCTCGATGGCCTGCATCAGGTCGGGGAATTTCACGCCCGGCAGGATGACGTTGGTGGCGCCGATGGCCATCAGCACCATCATCAGCCCGCCCGCCGCATGCGTCATCGGCGCCGCCAGCACATGCACCGGAGGCTTGCGCGGCGGCATCAGGGCCAGCATGCCCATCGCCATCGTCTCGAAGACGAGATTGGTCCAGATGACGCCCTTGGGAAACCCGGTGGTGCCGCCCGAACCGAACAGGGCGCACACATCGGTCGGCATGTCGGGGAAAAACGGCGCCTCGCCCTCGTGTCCGGCGATGAAGTCCTCCAGCCACGGGGCGGCCTTGCCTTTCTTGTCGAGGCAGATACATAGGCGGATCTTCGGGCATTTCTCGCGGAACACCGCGACGTTGTCCTCGAAGGAGGAGTGGTAGAACAGCACCTGCACATCGACATTGTCTAGGATGTAGCAGTTCTCCGGCACGGCGTTGCGCGCGTTGAGCGGCACCCACACGCCGCCGGCGCGGAAGATGCCGAGTACGCAGTCGAAGGCGCTGATGTCGTTGTGGCTGTAGACCGAGGCGGACTCACCGCGCCTGTAGCCTGCCGCCAGCAGCGCCCGCGCGATGCGGTGCGACAGCACCTGCGCCTCGCGGTAGGTCTGCTGCCGGTCGCCGTCGATCATGAAGGCACGGTTCTGGTCGATCAGCGCGCCCCGGTCGAAGAAATCTATCACTCGCATGGCAGCAAACGACTCCGGTTCAACGGCCGAGTATGGTGACGCAGGCGGCCGCTTCCTCGATGCCGTGGAAGCCGCCGCCATTCTCCGCGATGGCGAAACGTGCGCCCGGCGCTTGCCGTGCCCCTGCCTCGCCGCGCAACTGCGTCGTCAGTTCGTAGACCTGCGCAAGACCCGTGGCACCCACAGGGTGGCCCCTGGATTCGAGCCCGCCCGAGGGGTTGACCGGGATGCGCCCGCCGAGCCGCGTGGCGCCCGACAGGGTGAGCGGCCCGCCTTCGCCCAGTTTGCAGAAGCCGAGATTCTCGACCTGCAGGATCTCGGCGAAGGCCGTGGCGTCGTGGACCTCGGCGACCGACATGTCCTCCGGGCCTAGTCCGGCGCGATTGTAGGCGGCGAGCGCGGCGCGGCGGGTGATGTGCTTTTCCGCTTCGTCCGGCCCGCGGTCGGTGCCGCTCATCAGCGCCGTGGCGTGGATGCGCACCGCGCGCTTGCGGTCGAAGCGGTCGAGCATGTCGCCGCGCACGACGATAGCCGCTGCCGCGCCATCGGAGATCGGCGAGCACATCGGCAGCGTCAGCGGCCAGGCGATGCGGCGCGCCGCCAGCACCTCCTCTACCGTCATCGGCATGCGGTACTGCGACAGGGGGTTGTGCTGCGAATGGACGTGGTTCTTGGCGGCGACGGCGGCGATCTGCTCGCGCGTCGTGCCGTTGATGCGCATGTGGTGGCGCGCCAGCGAGGCGTATACATCCATGAACACGCTGTGCAGGCCCGGATCGTCCTGCTCGTCGGCCGGCGGCTCCAGCCCCTCGCCCATCGCCAGCAGGCGTCGCGTCGTCGCCGGCACGTCGTAGACGTCCCAGCCGGCGTCGAAGACGCTCATCATCTTCTTCTTGTCGTCGAGGAACATCTTCTCGACGCCGACGGCGAGCGCGATGCCGCCGCGCCCGGCGTCCAGCCATGTCGCCGCCGCGTCTAGCGCGGTCGAGGCGCTGGCGCAGGCATTCTCGACATTGACCACCGGGATGCCGCCGATGCCCATGGAGCGCAGCGCGATCTCGCCAGGCACGCAGGCCTGGCCCTCGAGGATGCTCTGGGCGACATTGGCGAACCACGCAGCCTCGATGTCGGCGGCCGAGGCCCCGGCATCCGCCAGCGCCGCATTCACCGCTTCGCGCGTCAGATCCTTGACCGAGCGGTCGGGGTGGCGGCCGAAATGCGTCATGCCGACGCCGACGATCCAGACGTCCGAAGCCATAGCGTATCCTCCCGGCGGTCCGCGCCGCCCCAGTGGGGCAATGTGCCGGCGCCGGTGGGCGGCGTAAAGGGCGGGCGGCGAAGGGTGCTCATTGGGCGAACCGGTACTTTTGTCACCGTCCTGTGCGGCGCCCCCGTCCTTCGACAGGTTCAGGACGAGGACGACTGGTAACGTTGGCTCCGACGTCACCATTTCGATGATGCCGCCACCCCGGTGCTCCAAGCATCCTCATCATGAGCCTGTCGAAGGACGAGGATGCGGGCGCCGCTGTACCGTGCCGCAGCCCTTAACCGCCACCCAGCTTCCGCGCCAGTATCTCGTTGACGATCTGCGGGTTGGCCTTGCCGCGCGTGGCTTTCATCGCCTGGCCGGTGAACCAGCCGGCGACGCTGGTCTTGCCGACGCGGTACTGCTCGGCCTGGCCCGGGTTGTCGGCGATGATCTTCTCGACCACCGCCTCCAGCTCGCCCGTGTCGGCGATCTGGCGCAGGCCATTGGCCTCGACGATGGCAGCAGCGTCGGTGCCGGTGGCGAACATCTCGTCGAACACGTCCTTGGCGATGCGTCCGGTGATGGTGCCGTCGGCGATGAGGTCGAGCAGGCCGCCGAGCTGTGCCGCCGTCACCTGGCTCTCGTCGATCTCGCGCCCGTCCTTGTTGAGGCGGCCGATCAGTTCCGAGGCGACCCAGTTGGACGCCGTCTTGGGGTCGCGCGCCGGCTTGCCGTCCGTGCGACCGAGGACGGCCTCGAAGAAATCGGCGCGCGCTCGCTCGCCGGTCAGCACGGTGGCGTCATAGGGCGAGAGGCCGTATTCGCTCGTGAAGCGCGCCTTGCGGGCGTCCGGCAGTTCGGGCAGGCCGCGCGCCAGTTCGTCGACATCGCCCTGCGACAGCACCAGCGGCAGCAAATCGGGATCGGGGAAGTAGCGATAATCGTGCGCCTCTTCCTTGGAGCGCATCAAGCGCGTCTCGCCGCGGTCGGTATCGAACAGGCGCGTCTCCTGCACGATGGTGCCGCCGCCTTCGAGGATACCGATCTGGCGGCGCGCCTCGTACTCGACGGCCTGGCGCACGAAGCGCACCGAGTTGACGTTCTTGATCTCGCAGCGCGTGCCGAGCGTCGTGCCCGGCTTGTGCACCGAAACATTCACGTCGGCGCGCATCGAGCCCTGCGACATGTCGCCGTCGCAGGAGCCGATATAGCGCAGGATCGTGCGCAGCTTGGCGAGATAGGCCGCCGCCTCGTCGCCCGAACGCAGGTCGGGGCGCGAGACGATCTCCATCAGCGCCACGCCGGCTCGGTTCAGGTCGATGTAGGACTTGCCGGGCTGCTGGTCGTGCAGCGACTTGCCGGCGTCCTGCTCCAGATGCAGGCGCTCTATCGCCACCGTCACGGCGCGGCCGTCCGGCATGTCGACGACGACCTTGCCGGCGCCGACGATGGGCTGTTTGAACTGGCTGATCTGGTAGCCGGCCGGCAGGTCCGGATAGAAGTAGTTCTTGCGGTCGAACACCGAGCGCAGGTTGATCTGCGCTTCCAGCCCCAGCCCGGTACGCACGGCCTGGCGCACGCATTCGGCGTTGATCACCGGCAGCATTCCGGGCATCGCCGCATCGACCAGGCTGACATGGCTGTTGGGCGCGCCGCCGAAGGCCGCCGAGGCGCCGGAAAACAGCTTGGCCTCCGAGGCTACCTGGGCATGCACTTCGAGACCGACCACGATTTCCCACTTGCCGGTGTCGCCGTCGAGCAGGTTTCCCGCCGGATTGTCATCATCGGCACGCGTCGAGACGTGTCCGGTATAGATTTCGCCGAGTGCCATGTCGTTCATAGCGCAACGTCCCTTCGGGCCGTCATGTATGTCTTCTAGCCGATCCCGCCAATGGCCGGAAGGCTGCCCGGCCCCCGGCTACGGCACCGCCGTGAAGCCCGCGGCGCGTTCCAGCGCGGCAGCAGCGGCGAAGACAGTCTCCTCGTCGAAGGCGCGGCCGACGAGCTGCAGGCCGAGCGGCAGGCCCTCGGGCGACAGGCCGGCCGGCAGCGCCATCGCCGGCAGGCCGGCGAGCGAGGCCGGCACCGTGAACACGTCGTTCAGGTACATGGCGATGGGGTCGTCCTGCTTCTCGCCCAGCGCGAAGGCCGCCGACGGCGTCGCCGGGGCGAGCAGCACGTCGCACTTCTCGTATGCCGCGCGGAAATCGGCGGCGATGCGCGCGCGCACCTTCTGGGCCCGCAGATAGTAGGCGTCGTAGTAGCCAGCCGACAGGACGTAGGTGCCTATCATGATGCGCCGCCGCACCTCGGCGCCGAAGCCGGCGGCGCGCGTCTTCTCGTAGGTGTCGACGAGGTCCTCGCCTGGCACGCGCAGCCCGTAGCGGATGCCATCGTAGCGCGCGAGGTTTGACGAGGCCTCGGCCGGGGCGACGATGTAGTAGACGGGCAGAGCGTATTTCGACAGCGGCAGCGAGACCTCGACGATCTCGGCCCCTTCCGCCGCCAGCCAGCCGGCGCCCTGCCGCCACAGCGCGTCGATCGCCGGCGGCATGCCGTCGACGCGGTATTCCTTCGGGATGCCGACGCGCAAGCCCTTCACGCCGCGCTTCAGCGCCGCCGTGTAGTCGGGCACCGCCACGTCGATGCTGGTCGAATCCTTCGGATCGTGGCCGGCCATGGCGCCGAGCATGAGGGCGCAATCCTCGACCGTGCGGGCGATCGGCCCGGCCTGGTCGAGCGAGCTGGCGAAGGCGACGATACCCCAGCGCGAGCAGCGGCCGTAGGTCGGCTTGATGCCGGCGACGCCGCAGAAGGCCGCCGGCTGGCGGATCGAGCCGCCAGTGTCGGTGCCAGTCGCTGCCAGCGCCAGACGCGCCGCCACGGCCGCGGCAGAACCGCCGGACGATCCGCCGGGCACGAGATCCTTGCCGGCGCTCGGCCCGGATTTCGCCCGCCACGGATTCTTCACCGGCCCGAAGGCGCTGGTGATGTTGGCCGAGCCCATGGCGAACTCGTCCATGTTGACCTTGCCGAGCATCACCGCGCCGGCGGCCCAGAGCTTCGCCGTGACGGTCGATTCATAGGTTGGCGTGAAGTCGTCGAGGATGCGGCTGCAGGCCGTGGTGCGCACGCCATCGGTGGCGAACAGATCCTTGACAGCGATGGGCAGGCCGTCGAGCGGCAGCGCCTCGCCGGCCTTGAGGCGCCGGCCGGCCGCCGCCGCCATCTCCAGCGCTCGTTCGGGTGTCTCCAGAACAAAGGCGTTGAGGTCGCGCGCCGCCGCCATCGCCTCGAGATGGGCGTGCGTCAGCTCGACGGCGCCGATCTCGCGCGCGCGCAGCTTCTCGCGCGCGGCGGCCAGGGTGAGGCCGGTGAGGGCGGCGGCAGCCATCACTCGACCACCCGCGGCACTACGAAGAAATCCTCCGCCCGCTCCGGCGCGTTGGCGAGCACCTTCTGGGCGTCGCCGCCGTCGCTCACCCGGTCCTCGCGCAGGGTGAGGACGGCATCGACGACGCTGGTCATCGGCTCGACGCCAGCGACATCGACCTCGCCCAGTTGCTCGACGAAGCCGAGGATCTGCGACAGCTCGGCGCCGAGGCGGTCGACCTCGTCCTCTGGCACATGGATACGCGCAAGGCGGGCGATGCGCCGGACCGTGGCGTGATCGATCGACATGGGAAGCGGGCCCCGCTGACGGCCAGTTTAGGCAAGGGCGCGGACGCTATCACCGCCCTTCTCGCGGGCGCAAGGCGCGACCGCCGCGTATCCGGCCCGCCACGGTAGGCAAGGCCGGCCCAGCCCGTTATCCTGCCCTCCCTTCCCGGCGGACGGATGAAATGCAGATGTACATGAAATCGGTGCTCTTGGCGACCTGGATGGCAGCGATGCTGGCGCTGGCCGGCTGCGCCGGCGCGCCGGACGAGGGCGCCGCCACCGGCCTCGTGCCCGACACCATCGCCGGCAACATCCTCGTCCTGCGCAGCGATCCGATGATCGCCTTGGCGCGCAACGACATCCCCTCCATCATGCGCGAGATCGCCGCGCTCGACCGCACCGGCGCGCCGGTGACGGATTTGTCGCATGTCGAACTCGTCGCGCGCACCGAGGAAGGGCGGCGCTGGGCCGCCACAGGCGGCCACCGCGCTTTGGCGCTCGGCACGCCGGCCCATTGCCCCTTCATCGCCGTCAGCCGCAAGGGCGCCAGCGCTGGCGAGGCGGTCGAAAGCGCGCTCGGCCGCTGCCTCGACGGGGTCGCCCGCATCGCCGCCGACCGTGGCCAGGATTGCGGCTGCCGTATCGCCGCGATCGACGATGCGCTGCTGCTCGAACCGGCGGCGCTGCGCTGGCGCGAGTTGCTGGCGACGATCGTCGTGCTGAGTCGCGGCGAGGACGAGCGGCGCCATGTCGCCCCGGCCTTCCTCGAAATGGGGCCGGCGATCCGCGATGCGCGGCCGGTGCGCCTGATCGACCGGCGCGGCGTCGAGTTGTGCACCGGCACGCACAGCGAGACGCGGCCCGGTGAAGGCCGCTTCAGCCTCACCTGCGGCACCGCCCATAATTTCGCCGGGGAGTATCGCGTGCTGGGCTGGCAGGGCGGGCGAAGCTACGGCGTCGGCGTCGCGCGGGCCGGCGCCGAGCAGATGACGCTGATGTTCGGCCTGCCCGAGGCAACCTTCGACGCCCAGGTCCGCAGCCTCGCCCACGCGATGGGCGGCCCGTCCTGAGCGAAGCCGGCCCCGTCGTCGCCAATGTCGAGGCGCTGGCGGCGGCGCTGGCGCCCGGCGCGCGACTGCTCGGCCTTGATCCGGGCACCAAGACGCTGGGCCTCGCGATCTCGGATTCCGCCTTCTCCATCGCCTCGTCGCTCGGCACCTGGAAGCGCGGCAAGTTCACCGAGGATGTGGCGAAGCTGGCGGAGCTGGCGGCCGAGCGCGGCGTCGGCGGCATAGTCATCGGCCTGCCGGTCAACATGGACGGCAGCGAGGGGCCGCGCGCCCAGTCGGCCCGCGCGCTGGCCGCCAATCTGGCGCAGCGCCTGAGCCTGCCAGTCGTGCTGTGGGACGAGCGCCTGTCCACCGCCGCGGTAGAACGCTTCCTCGTCGACGAGGCGGATGTCAGCCGCCGCCGCCGCGCCGAGGTGGTCGACGGGCTCGCCGCCGCGTGGATTCTGCAAGGCGTGCTCGACCGGCTGCGGGCGCTGCGCGCGGGTCGCTAGGCCCAGGTCTTCCACGGCGCCTGGCCTTCCGACCACAGCGCCTCCAGCAGGTTCTTCTCGCGCAGCGTGTCCATCGGCTGCCAGAAGCCGTCGTGCTGGAAGGCCGCCAGCCGGCCACCGGCGGCGAGCGCGCCCAGCGGTTCCTGTTCCCACACCGTGTCGTCGCCAGCGATGAGGTCGAGCACCGCCGGCTCGCAGACGAAGAAGCCGCCATTGATGCGTCCGCCATAGCCGCGCGGCTTCTCGGTGAAGCGCACCACCTTGCCGCCCGCGATCTCGGCGGCGCCGAAGCGGCCGGGCGGCTGCACCGCCGTCATCGTCGCCGCCGCGCCCGAGGCACGGTGGGAGGCGACCAGCGCCGCGATGTCGATATCGGCGACGCCGTCGCCATAGGTCAGGCAGAAGGGCTGGCCGGGATCGAGATAGCGGGCGATGCGGCGGATGCGGCCGCCGGTCTGGGTCTCCTCGCCGGTCTCGACCAGCGTGACGCGCCACGGCTCGGCATCGACGGCATGATACTCGATGGCGTTCTTCGCCAGGTCGACCGTCACATCGGCCGCGTGCAGCACGAAATTGGCGAAGTATTCCTTGATCATGTAGCCTCGGTAGCCGAGGCAGACCACGAAGTCGGTAATGCCGTGGCGGGCATAGATCTTCATGATGTGCCAGAGGATCGGCCGGCCGCCGATCTCGACCATCGGTTTCGGCCGCAGAGCCGTCTCCTCCGACAGCCGCGACCCTTTGCCCCCCGCGAGGATTACCGCCTTCACGCCCTGCCCTCCCGTGTCCGGCGGCCCGCGCCGCGCCTCAACCTTCGACAAGCTCATGATGAGGACTGCACTTTCAAGCCTCATGGTGAGCCTGTCGAACCACAAGGCCGGCACCGCCGCCGCATCTGGGATTCCTACCAGAGCCGGCGCCGCGAGTCGCCGCCGGCCGCGCGGCGGAGCCCAATTGTCCTGCCGTATCAGGCCATTGGCCGGACACACACCGGATTTCTTGTCGCCGCCACGCTTGTGCCTATATTGCGCCCGCGATGACTGCCGCCCTGCCCGACGCCGCCGACCGCCTGGACTTTCCACACCGGCATTTGCTCGGCATCGAGGATCTGTCGCGCGACGACATCACGCTGCTGCTCGACCTGTCCGACAGCTATGCCGACGGCAACCGCAGCGCCTGGCGCAAGCTCGACCTGCTGCGCGGGCATACCGTCATCAACCTGTTCTTCGAGGAATCGACGCGCACGCGTACCTCGTTCGAATTGGCCGCCAAGCGGCTGGGCGGCGACGTCATCAACATCGCCGTACAGCACTCCGCCATCAAGAAGGGCGAGACGCTGATCGACACGGCGATGACGCTGAATGCCATGCATGCCGACGCGCTGGTGGTGCGCCACCCGCAGGCCGGCGCCGTCCACCTGCTGGCCGAGAAGGTCAATTGCTCGGTCGTCAACGCCGGAGACGGCAGCCACGAGCACCCGACGCAGGCGCTGCTCGACGCGCTGACCATCCGCCGCCACAAGAAGCGGCTGGAAGGGCTGGAGGTCGCCATCTGCGGCGACATCGCGCATAGCCGCGTCGCGCGGTCGAACATCTACCTGCTGCAGGCGATGGGCGCGCGGGTCCGCGTCATCGCGCCGCCAACCCTGCTGCCGCCGGCCATCGACCGCCTCGGCGTCGAGGTATTCACCGACATGCGGGCCGGCCTCGCCGGGGTCGACATCGTGATGATGCTGCGCCTGCAGCGCGAGCGCATGCAGGGCACCTACGTTCCCTCGGTGCGCGAGTATTTCCGCTACTGGGGGCTCGACTACGAGAAGCTCGCCTATGCCAAGCCCGACGCGCTGATCATGCATCCGGGGCCGATGAACCGGGGTGTCGAGATCGACACGGCCGTCGCCGACGACATCGACCGCTCGCTGATCCGCGAACAGGTCGAGATGGGCGTCGCCGTGCGCATGGCGTGCCTCGACGTGCTGACGCGCCATGCCGGCCACCGTGCAAACTGACGCCATGGCAGGTCCGGCCCGATGACCGGACGCATCGCCTATTTCAACGCCCGGCTGGTCGATCCGGCGAGCGGCTTCGATGCCGCCGCAACGCCGTCCGCCGGGCTGCTGACCGAGGGCGAGGCCATCGTCGCCGTCGGCCCGGAGCTGTTCGCCGGCGGGACGCCGTCCGATGCCACGGCGATCGATTGCGGGGGCGCCGTGCTCGCGCCAGGCCTCGTCGACATGCGCGTGCAGCTGCGCGATCCCGGCGAGGAGCACAAGGAGGACATCGCCAGCGCCAGCCGTGCCGCAGCGGCCGGAGGTGTGACCAGCATGGTGGCGCTACCCAACACCGACCCGGCGATCGACGACGAGGCGGTGGTCGAGTTCATCGCGCGGCGAGCGCGCGAGGTGAAGCTGGTCAAGGTCTACTGCTACGCCGCCATCACGCGCGGCTGCCGCGGCGAGGAACTGACCGAGATGGGCCTGCTGCGCGAGGCCGGCGTGCTGGGATTCACCGACGGCGTGCGCGCGCTCGCCGACGCGCGCACCATGCAGCGCGCGCTGCAATACACCCGCATCCTCGGCGCGCCACTGATCCAGCACCCGGAGGAGCCGTCGCTCGCCGCTTCCGGCGTCATGCACGGCGGCGAGCTGTCGACTCGGCTCGGCCTGCCCGGCATCTCGCGGGCGACCGAGATCCTCATGCTCGACCGCGACCTGACGCTGGTCGATATGACCGGCGGGCGCTATCACGCCGCGCATGTGTCGACGGCGCCGGGCCTCGATCGCATCCGCCGCGCCAAGGCACAGGGCCTCGCCGTCACCTGCGACACGGCACCGCCCTATTTCGCCCTCAACGAGCTGGCGGTGTCGCACTACCGCACCTTCGCCAAGCTGTCGCCGCCGCTGCGCACGGAGGATGACCGGCGTGCCGTCATTGCCGCGTTGGCCGACGGCACCATAGATGCCATCGCGTCCGATCATGCCCCGCAGGACCAGGAATCCAAGCGCCAGCCCTTCGAGGTGGCCGAGCCTGGCGCCGTCGGGCTCGAAACGCTGCTGCCGGTGACGCTGGAACTGGTGCACAACGGCTATCTGACCATGTGCGAGGCGCTGGCCCTGCTGACGGTCCGCCCGGCCGACCTGCTCGGCCTGCGGGCGGGAAGGCTGGTGGCGGACGCGCCGGCCGACCTCGTGATCTTCGATCCCGACCGTCCGGGCCGCATCGAGCCGGACAATTTCCGCTCGAAGTCGAAGAACTCGCCCTTCGACGGAAGGCTGGTGCAGGGCAAGGTGCTGCGGACCGTCGTCGACGGCCGCCCGGTCTACATCGCCGGCGCCTGAGCCCCGGCGCCCCGGGCGACGCCACTCACAGAAGCATCGTGACGATGCCCGGGAAGAGCGTGAGGATGCCGAGGATCCCGAGCGCGATCATCACGAACGGCATCACGCCCAGGAAGATCTGACCGAGCGGTATCTCCGGCACGATCTGGTGCAACACGAAGCAGTTGAAGCCGACCGGCGGCGTCACCAGCGCGATCTCGACGAGGATCGTCAGGATGATGCCGAACCAGATGGCGTCGAAGCCCAGCTCCCTGATGACCGGGAAGACGATCGGCAGAGTCAGCAGCAGCATGCCTATCGTGTCTAGCACCATGCCAAGAAAGAGGTACATGACGACGAAGGCGAGCAGGACGACGTAGCGGTTGACGCTGATGTCCTCGATGAACTCGACCAACTCGTAGCTGATGTCGGTGACGACGAGGAACTTGGCGAAGAAGGTCGCGCCGATGAAGATGGTCATCACCATGACGGTTAGCTGGCACGTCTCGCGTACGGCCAGCGCGATGGTCTTCCAGTTCAGCCTGCCCATGCCGACGAGCAAGACCATGACCGACGCCGAGCCGACGCCGGCGCCCTCGGACACCGTCAGGACACCGGCGTAGATGCCGCCGATGACGATGCCGAAGATGAAGAATATCGGCAGCAACGCCGACAGGGAGCGCAGTTTCTCGGCGATCGTGAAGGCTTCACCCCGGCGTCCCAGCTCGGGGGTGATGACGACGCGGATGTAGATATAGCCGCAGAACGCGGCCGTCATCATGATGCCAGGCACGATGCCGGCGATGAACAGGTGGCCGATCGAGGTTTCCGTCCACAGCCCGTAGATGATCATCAGCAGGCTGGGCGGGATGAGGATCGCCAGGGTCGAGGCGATGGCAAGGCTGCCGGCCGCGAAGCGCGGCGCGTAGCCATAGCGCATCATCTCCGGCATGGTGATCGCGCCCATCGTCGCGACCGCGGCCGCCGACAGGCCAGTGACGGCGCCGAAGCCCGCGCAGCTGAGAACGGCGGTGATCGCCAGCCCGCCCGGCACGCGCCCCGCCCAGCGGTAGACGCACTCGTACAGGTCGCGCCCGATATTGGAGTGGTGGACGAGTTGCCCCATGAAGATGAACAGCGGCACGGCGGCGAGGATGAAACTGGTCGCATTGTCGAACAGCGATTCATAAAAGCGCGTCGAGGTCTGCGCGATGTTGTAGAAGAATAAATTGCCGCCAAAGCCGACCAGGATGAGCGACAGCGCGAGCGGCGTGCCGACCGCGGTGAGCGCGAGCAGGATCGCGAAGGCCGCAAGACCGATTGCTACTGGTTCCATCAATGGCTTCCCTTGTCACCGGCCCGAGCGCCGGTCGCCATGCAGAACAGCACTGACACAAACAGCAGAACGCCAGTGGCAAACATCACGACGTTGAACGGCCAGTAGGGGATCTTCACGTTCAGCGTCGCGGCGCCGTTGTGATAGAACAGCGAAATGTTTTCCCAGCCCTGCGACGCAAGGATGCCGGCGAGCACGAGGGCCCCGGCCGCGCCAATCCAGTCGGCAACCTTACGTCCCCATTCCGGCATGCGCGCGTAGAACAGGTCCATGCGGATCTGGTAATCGCCGAAGAAGGAATGCGGCAAGGTGATGAGGAATAACGTGAGCAGCGACACGCCGACGATGTCCTGGGCACCCTGCATCGGCGCGTTGAACACGTAGCGGCCGCCGGCATCTATGGTGATGACGACGGTCATCACCATCAGCAGTGCCAGCCCACCCCAGAAGAACAAAAAACCAGTCATCCGGTGGAACGGACCAACCAAACGCATCCAAGCATACTCCTCTACCAAACCGGATGCGGGGCGATCCGACCGCGCCGGACCGCCCCGCAACGCACGCTACGGAATGACAGACAACCGCCTTACTTCGGCGGAATCTTGTAGTCGCCGATCAGGTTGACAGGCTTGTCCATGGCCAGGTCGAAGATCTGGTCGTTGGTCATGCCGTCGAGCCTTCCGTAGGCCGCCCGGTAATCCGCGAACATCTTCTTCGCGCCGAGCCCCTTCTTCTCCATCTCGGCCGTCCACTCGACCTCGACATGGCGGAAGGCAGCGAGCCAGGTGGCTTCCTGCTCCGCCGTCGGCTGGACGAGCTTGATGCCCATCTTGTCCATCTGCTTGACGGCGTCGAGGGCGAATTCGTCGAAGTAGGTCTGGGTCTCGGCGTGGTTGTAGAGCTGGACGCTGCGCGCGTAAAACGCCTGGATGTCCGGCGGCAGTCCCTCGAAGAACTTCGGATTGATGCAGACCATGGTCGGATTGACCGAGAGACCGACCGGATTACGGAACTTCGACAGCTCGGCAACGCGGAACAGGATCGAGCCGGCATTATGCATCTGCATCACGTCGATGACACCGGTCTGGTAGGACACGTAGAGGTCCTGCGGCGTCAGCGGCACGGCGGTAGCGCCGACCGCAGCGGCAACGCGCGCCGGGATGTCGCCGGTCGCCCACAGCTTCTTGCCCTTCATGTCGGCGGGCAGCAGGATCGGCACGTCGCGCGACAGGATACGGTTCGGCGGCGTCGCCGATAGGCGGACGAGCTGCACGCCCTGCGCCTCGTATTCCTTTCGCAGATGCTCCTGGTAGATCTCCATCATCGCGCGCGAGCCCGCCGTCGAGCGGTCGACGATGCCAGGCATGTGCAGGCCGAGCCACAGGTTGAAGCGGCCCGGATCGAACCAGGTGTAGCACTGCGAGGTGTCGGTGATGCCCTTCGACACCGCCTCGAAAGCTCCGCGCGTGGCGTCGGAGAGCTGGTTCGTCCAGTAGATGCGGATCTTCAGCTTGCCGTTGCTGCGGCGCTCCACCCAGTCGACCCACTTCTGGTGCAGGTCACCGGCGACCGCGGCGTTGCGCGGGATGAAGTGCGAGTGGCGAAGCGTGATGGCCGGACCGTCGTAGGTTACCTTCGGCGCGTCGTTCTTGATCTCGTTGTCCCACAACATGTCGATCTTGGACTTGGCCGCCGCCGGTAGCGCAGTGACGCCCAGTGCGAGACCGGCCGCCGCGACGGCACCGAATGCCAGCGCAAGCCCCTTGATCCCCGTACGCGTACTCATAGGCCTTCCTCCTCCATCGGCATGCGACAATGAGAACGGACGGATATCCGTCCGCGATACGCATCGCTCGTTGCGTTGATTGTTGCCGGTCTCGATACCGGCGAAGGTGCACGGACGCGCCGGATCGGGCGCGTTGCGCGTCTAAAGGGGTGCAATCCTCCCAGAATCACCCGACCGTGCCGGACGCGCCGCCGATGTTTCCTGTCGTTGCGCATCCGATCCCCGTTACTTGAAGCGAACTCGACGCCCGACGCAACAGGGAATTGGCATATTCGACCGGCAACGACGCCACGCATGCGCCAGAATGGTTGCGCTAAGCCATGGCCGGCACTATCGGTGCGGCACGCTCTCAGGAACTCCGCATGCCCGACAGCAACGACCTGATCATGTGGTGGGGCACGGTCGCGGCGGTCATCGGCGCGCCCGACTGGAAGATCGTCGCCTATGGCTGGAGCGTCTTCGTTCCGGCGATGATCGCTGCCTATTTACTGGGCGCCATCCCGTTCGGCCTGGTGCTGACGCGCCTTGCCGGGCTGGGTGATTTGCGGCGCATCGGCTCCGGCAACATCGGCGCAACCAACGTGCTGCGCACCGGCCGCAAGGATCTGGCCGCCGCCACCCTGCTGCTCGACGGCGCCAAGGGGGCCGCCGCCGTGCTGGCCGCCGGCTGGTGGCTCGGCCCGGACGCACGCTGGCTGTGCGGCCTCGCCGTCGTCGTCGGTCATCTGTTCCCGGTCTGGCTCGGCTTCCGCGGCGGCAAGGGGGTGGCGACCACCCTCGGCACGCTGCTGGCCTTCGCCTGGCCGGTCGGTCTCGCCGCCTACGCCCTGTGGCTCGCCACGGCAGGATTGCTGCGCTTCTCCTCGCTGGCCGCGCTGGTCGCCACCGCCGGGGCGCCGGTCGCCGGCTGGCTGCTCGGTGCGCCGCAGGCCGCCGGCCTCGCTCTGGTCCTTGCCGTGATGGTCTGGATCAAGCATCGCGCCAACATCGCCCGCCTGTTGTCCGGCAGCGAGCCGCGCATCGGCGCGAAGAAGACACATGATCGGCCGACCGGCGATTGACTGCGGGCAGGAAGGCGCCCCATCCTCGCGCGCAATGACACGGCCGGCACAATCGGCTCTTCCGGACGGCGAGCGGCGCGACCGGATGCGTCTTTACCGCACGGAGAATGTCGGCCCCGTCACCTACGGGCAGTTGCTCGGCCATTTCGGCTCGCCTACGGCAGCGCTGGACGCCCTGCCCGACCTGGCGCGGCGGGCGGGCGGGCGCGGCTGCGCATTGCCACGGCCGCAAAGGCCGAGGACTAGCTGGCGTCTCTCGCGCGGCTGGGCGACACGCTGCTGTGCCGGGGCGAGGCAGATTTCCCGCCGGCGCTGGCCGCCTGCGAGGACGGCCCTCCGGTCCTTGCCATCAAGGGACGCGCGGCGCTTCTCGCCGGCCCTTGCGTCGCCGTGGTTGGGGCGCGCAACGCCTCGGCCAATGGACGCCGCCTCGCCCAGGACATCGCGAATGGCCTCGGCCAGTCGGGCTCGTCGTCGTCTCCGGCCTCGCCCGCGGTATCGATGCCGCCGCTCACGCCGGCGCGCTAGCCAGCGGTACGGTCGCCGTGCTGGCCGGCGGCATCGACGTGATCTACCCGCCCGAACACGACCGGCTCTACGCCGCCATCGCCGAGAGCGGCGCGCTGGTGGCCGAAATTCCGCCCGGCACCGAGCCTCATGGCCGGCTGTTCCCGCGCCGCAACCGCGTCATTTCGGGCCTGTCGCTCGGCACGGTGGTGGTCTAGGCCGCCGCCCGCTCGGGCTCGCTTATCACGGCCCTCCTAGCCATCGAACAGGGCCGCGCGGTCTTCGCCGTGCCGGGCTCGCCGCTCGATCCGCTCTGCACCGGCACCAACCGCCTGATCCGCGAAGGCGCCACGCTGACCGAGAACGCGGCCGACGTGACCGCCGTCCTGGCGCCGCTGCTGGGGGCCGCAGAGCGCGAGCCGAAACGTCTCTACTACAGGCCGCAAGATATGGAAAGACCTGACGATTCTGCCATCGGCGCGACGCGTGCCCGTGTTCTGGAGTGCCTGTCGCCGAGCCCGGTCGCGGTTGACGAACTGGTGCGCCAGTGCCAAACAGGTGCCGCGGTCGTGAGCGTCGTGCTGCTCGAACTGGAGCTTGCCGGACGCCTCGAACGCCAGCCGGGCGGCCGTGTCGCGTTGATCGTGGCGGGGGCCTGACCGGAGATGTCGCAGCGCCGGAGGACGCCGCCCGCAGGGTGGTCGCCGGACGGGGCCGGTTCATCCATATGAATGTTGTCGTCGTCGAATCTCCGGCCAAAGCCAAGACGATCGAGAAGTATCTTGGCGCCGACTGGCGCGTGCTCGCCTCCTACGGCCATGTGCGCGACCTGCCGCCCAAGGACGGCTCGGTGCGCCCGGACGCCGACTTCGCCATGGACTGGCAGGTCGAGGAGCGCGCCGAACGCCAGATTCGCGAGATCGCCAAGGCGCTCAAGGGCGCCGACACGTTGTGGCTTGCCACCGACCCCGACCGCGAGGGCGAGGCCATCTCCTGGCATATCGCCCAGATCCTCGACGAGCGTGGCCTGCTGAAGGGCAAGGACGTCCACCGCGTCGTCTTCAACGAAATCACCCAGCGCGCCGTGCGCGAGGCCTTCAAGCACCCGCGCGCGGTCAACCGCGAGCTGGTCGACGCCTATCTCGCCCGCCGCGCCCTCGACTATCTCGTCGGCTTCACGCTGTCGCCGGTGCTGTGGCGCAAGCTGCCCGGTTCGCGCTCGGCCGGCCGGGTGCAGTCGGTAGCGCTGCGGCTGGTCTGCGAGCGCGAGGCGGAGATCGAGCGCTTCCGTCCGCGCGAATACTGGTCGATAGTCGCTACCCTCGCCAACGCTGCCGGCGAGCCTTTCACCGCCCGCCTGACGCATATCGACGGCAAGCGGCTCGACCGCTTCGACCTCGCCAATGCCGAGGCCGCCGAGCGGGCGAAGGCCGCCGTCGAGGCGCGCGCCCTTGCCGTGGCGAAGATCGAGCGGCGGCGCACCAAGCGCAGCCCGCAGCCGCCCTTCACCACCTCGACCCTGCAGCAGGAAGCCTCGCGCAAGCTAGGCTTCGGCGCCACGCGCACCATGCGGACGGCGCAGCGCCTCTATGAAGGCGTGACCATCGGCGGCGAGACGGTCGGACTCATCACCTACATGCGCACGGATTCGGTGCAGCTCTCCAACGAGGCCATCGCCGGCGCGCGCACGTTGATCGACGATGCCTTCGGCGGCGACTACCTGCCGGCCAATCCGCGGGTCTGGCGCACGCGGGCGAAGAACGCGCAGGAAGCCCACGAGGCCATCCGCCCGACCGACATCGCCCGCCGCCCCGAACATGTTTCGCGCGCGCTGGGCGAGGATGAGCGGCGGCTCTACGAACTGATCTGGCAGCGTACCATCGCGTCGGAAATGGCCGATGCCGAACTCGACCGCGTCGGCGTCGACATCGCCGCAGCCGATGGCGGCGTCGGCCTGCGCGCCACTGGCCAGACCGTCGCCTTCGACGGCTTCCTGCGCCTCTACCGCGAGGACCGCGACGATCCGATCGGCGGCGACAGCGCCGCCGACACGGCAGCCGACGAGGACGACGAGGAGCGCCGCCTGCCGCTGCTCGCCGAGAACGAGGCGCTGGCCCGCCGAGGCGTCGCCGCCTACCAGCATTTCACCCAGCCGCCGCCGCGCTACAGCGAGGCAAGCCTGGTCAAGAAGCTGGAGGAGCTGGGCATCGGGCGGCCGTCGACCTACGCCTCGATCCTGCAGGTGCTGCAGGACCGCGGCTATGTCGTCCTCGACAAAAGGCGCTTCGTGCCCGAGGACCAGGGCCGCCTGGTGACGAGCTTCCTCACCAGTTTCTTCCGCCGTTATGTCGAGTACGATTTCACCGCCCTGCTCGAGGAGCAGCTCGACGACGTCTCGGGCGGCCGCATCTACTGGAAGGCGGTACTGCGCGAATTCTGGACCGCCTTCGCCGCCGCCGTCGAGGACACGCGTGACCTCAACGTGCGCTCCGTGCTCGACGCGCTCGACGAGGATCTCGGTCCGCATTTCTTCCCGCCGAACGCCGACGGCACCGATCCGCGCCGCTGCCAGGCCTGCGCCAATGGCCGCCTCGGCCTGAAGCTCGGCCGGCACGGCCCCTTCGTCGGCTGTTCCAACTATCCCGAGTGCAATTTCACCCGCGCCCTCGTCGTGCCGACGACCGACGCCAATGGCGACCGCGCCGTAGAGGCGCCGGCTGGCCCGCGCCAGCTGGGCACCGATCCGGCCACCGGCAAGACCGTGTCGCTGCGCAACGGCCCTTACGGCCCCTATGTGCAGCTCGACGAGAGCGGCAACGGCAAGGACGCGCCCAAGCCCAAGCGTTCGTCGCTGCCCAAGGGCATGGCGCCGGACGAGGTCGACCTGGCGACGGCGCTGGCGCTGCTGGAGTTGCCGCGCGAGATCGGCCCGCACCCCGAGGACGGGCAGATGATGCTCGCCGGCCTCGGCCGCTTCGGCGCCTATGTGAAGCACGGCGGCACCTACGCCAACCTGCCCGAGCAGCGCGAGGTGCTGACCGTCGGCGCCAATCGCGCCGTGGCGCTGCTGGCCGAGAAGGCCGCGGGCGGCGGGCGGAGCGGCGCGCCGCAGGCGCTGCGCGACCTCGGCGCCCATCCCGGGGACGGCCAGCCGGTGCGCCTGATGAAGGGCCGCTACGGCCCCTACGTCGCCCACGGCAAGGTCTACGCCTCGCTGCCGCGCGACGGCGACCCCGACGCGCTGACGATGCCCGAGGCGGTACAGCTGCTCGCCGCACGCGCCGCCAAGGGGCCCGCCAAGCGGACCGGACGCGGCGGCGCGCGCGGCGGCGCGCGCCCGAAGGCGAAGGCGCCGGCCAAGGCCGCATCGACGGCCAAGGCCAAAGTACCTGCCAAGGCCAAGGCGGCCTCGGCGGCGAAGGCGAAGAAGCCGGCGGCCAAGCGCGCATCGAAGAAAAAATAGCGCCTTGGCCCGCCGCCCCCGATCCGTCCGTCCCGCCAGACCTATCGCCGAGAAAGGCCGCGTGCCAACACGCGAGGAACTGGTCGCCTGGCTCACCGCCCAAGGCAGCGAGGCGAGCCGGAGAGACCTCGCCAGGAGTTTCGGCCTGCGCGGCGCCCAGCGCACCGAGTTGCGCGCGCTGCTGAAGGAACTCGGGGTCGAAGGCACGGTAGAGCGCGGGCGGTCGCGCCGCGTGCGCGCGCCCGGCGCGCCGCCCAATGTCGGCGTCATCGACGTGTTCGACATCGACGAGGATGGCGAGCCGCTGGCCCATCCGGTCGACTGGCAGGGCGCCGACCAACCGCCGCTGGTTCGCGTCGGCAAGCCGCTAGCCCGCATGGCCGACCCCGGTGTCGGCGACCGCCTCCTTGCCCGCCTCGAGCCGTCGGGCGAGAACATATGGGTGGCGCTTCCTCTGAAGCGTCTGGCCAAGGGCAAGGCCACGGTGCTAGGCATCTTCCGCCGCACCGGCGACGGCGGCCGAATCGAGCCGGCAGAACGCGGCGCACGTCATGAACTGCTCGTGGCCCCGGCCGATATCGGCACGGCGGTCGACGGCGACCTTGTGCTGGCCGAGGTAACGGGCGGACGGCAATACGGCCTCGCCAGCGCGCGCATCGTCGAACGCATCGGCCACCAGGACGACGCCCACGCCATCAGCCTGCTGGCCATCCACGCCGCCCATATACCGGTCGACTTCGTGCCCGAGACGCTGGCCGAGGCCGCGGCGGCGCATCCCGTCGGCGCCGCCGGCCGCGTCGACCTGCGCGATATCCCTCTGGTTACCATCGACGGCGCCGATGCGCGCGACTTCGACGACGCCGTCTTCGCCGAACCCGACGAGGCCGCCGACAATGCCGGCGGCTGGCACCTGATCGTCGCTATCGCCGATGTGGCCTGGTATGTGCGGCCGGGCAGCGCTCTCGACCGCGACGCGTATCTGCGCGGCAATTCGGTGTATTTCGCCGACCGCGTCGTGCCGATGCTGCCCGAGGCGCTGTCGGCCGATCTGTGCTCGCTGCGCCCGCGCGAGGACCGCGCCTGCCTCGCCGCCCATCTGTGGATCGACGACGCGGGGCGCCTTAAGCGCCACCGCTTCGAGCGCGGCCTGATGCGGTCGGCCGCGCGGCTGACTTACGAGATCGTCCAGCGCGCCCGCGACAAGGGTCCGCAGGGCGAGGACGCACATGTCCTCGAACGCGTCATCGCGCCGCTCTATGCGGCCTACGGCGTGCTGGAGGCAGCGCGCAAGAAGCGCGGCGCGCTGGAGATCGACCTGCCCGAGCGCAAGGTCGTGTTCGACGCGCAGGGCGAGATCGCCGCCGTCGCGCCGGTGGTGCGCCTCGACAGCCACCGGCTGATCGAGGAGTTCATGATCACCGCCAACGTCGCCGCGGCGCGCGAACTGGAGCGGCTGGTACGGCCCTGCATGTACCGCATCCACGACGCGCCCGACCCGGAGAAGGTGGAGGCGCTGCGCAAGACGCTCGCCACCTTCGGCGTCGACGCGGAGCGCGGCGATGCCGCCAAGCCCGCCTTCTTCAACCGACTGCTGGCGCGGCTCGCCGACCACCCGCATTTCCGCCTCGTCAACGAGCTGGTGCTGCGCGCCCAGATGCAGGCCGTCTACAGCCCCGACAATATCGGCCATTTCGGCCTGGCACTCAGCCGCTACGCGCATTTCACATCGCCGATCCGCCGCTACGCCGATCTGCTGGTGCATCGCGCGCTGGTCGCCGGCCTCGGCCTCGGGGCCGGCGCGCTAGCGCCCGATCCCGGTGACTTCACGGCGCTGGGCGAGCACATCAGCCAGTGCGAACGGCGCGCCGTGGCGGCCGAGCGCGACGCGATGAACCGCTACCTCGCGCGCTGGCTGGAAACGCGCGTCGGTGACACCTTCTCCGGCACCGTGCGTGGCATGAGCCGGGCGGGCCTGTTCGTCGCCATCGCCGACGGCGCCACCGACGGCTTCGTGCCCTTCGCGCGCATGCCGCGCGACCGCTGGGATCTCGACGAGTCCGGCAGCCGCATGACCGGCCGCAACACCAGCCAGGTCATCCGCCTCGGCGATCCGGTCGAGGTCCGTCTGGTCGAGGCGAAGGGCCTCACCGGCTCGGTGCTGCTGGAACTGATGGATTCCGGCGGCCCTGCGTCCGGCACGCGGCGGCCGGCGCGCGGCGGGGTCCGCATGCCCGGACGGCGACGGCGATAAATATTCGAAATATAAAATTTCTAATCACTTTAGAATCAAACAAAATAAATATGGGGAATTGGAGTTAAAATAATACAAAATATAGGTAAATCTAATCGTCCGTGCCGGCCTGTCGATTCCCTTGTACCGAACGCATCTGCATTTCTCAGGTATACAATCTCCTCAACGACATTCCGCTAGAGAACTATCTTAGGCAAAATGCCACGCGTGTTGATGGAGAAAACACACGTTGGTGGGGACGGACCTGCATTTATTGATATGGCAACCACTTGCCGCAACCACCCCACAAGGGAATATAGTAGGCAAACGTGGGGTTTAGGGAATTTGGCTGAGATGGTCGGGCGGTCTGAAAGGGGTCGGGGCGTGCCGACGGGCCGCCCGGGGGGCAGGGTTGCCCTCGCCCTGCTGTGCGCCGGGCTGCTGCTGTCGAGCTGTGCCACCAGCCTGGGCCCGCCGCCGGGGCCGCAGAAATGGAGCGCGGCCTACGCCACCGATGTCATCGAAACAGGCTACCGCTACGTCGCCGACCGCTACATCGATCGCGTGTCGCTGCGCCGCTTTTCCGTCAGCGGGCTCGAGGGTCTGAAAACGATCGAACCCGGCCTCTCCGTGACAGAATCCGGCGCCTTCATCGATCTCTCGGTCAGCGGCGAGCCCGTAGCCCACCTGGCCGCGCCGGACGAGGACGACCCGGGCGGCTGGGCTGGCCTCACCGTCGCCGCCATCGACGCCGCCCGCGCCCATTCGGCCAAGATCGGCAGCGCCGAGGCCGAGGTGCTGTTCGGTGCCGTGTTCGAATCGGCGCTCGGCCGCCTCGACGCCTTCTCGCGCTACGCCAGCGCCGAGCGGGCCCGCAACGCGCGGGCCCAGCGCATCGGCTTCGGCGGAATCGGCGTGTCGATCCGCATGGACGAGAGCGATGCGCGCGTGGTCGAGGTACTGGCCAAAACGCCGGCCTTCGAGGCCGGCGTGGCCCCGGACGACCGCCTCGTCGCGGTCGACGGTCAGCCGGTCGCGGGCTGGACCCAGCAGGCGCTGGTCGATGCGCTGCGCGGCGAGGTCGGCGCCGTCGTCGTGCTGACGATCCGCCGCACCGGCCAGGCCGACATGCAGAAACGGCTGGTCCGCCGCAAGATCGTGCCCGAAACGGTGCGCATCGAGCGGCGCGGCCCGCTGCCCGTTATCCAGGTCACGAGCTTCAACCAGCGCACCGCCGAGACGCTGGCCGAGCAGGTGACGACGCTGCGCCGCGAACAGGGCCTGGCCCTGCGTGGCCTCGTCCTCGACCTGCGCGGCAACCCCGGTGGCCTGCTCGACCAGGCGGTCGAACTGGCCGACGTGTTTCTCGAGGATGGCGAGATCATCGCCACGCGCGGCCGCCACCCGCGCAGCCAGCAGCGCTTCACCGCGACCACCGGCGATGCGCTGGCCGGCCTGCCGCTGGTGATCCTCGTCAACGGCGGCTCGGCCTCGGCCTCGGAGGTCGTGGCGGCCGCCCTGCAGGATCGCGGGCGCGGCGTCGTCGTCGGCACCAATTCCTACGGCAAGGGCACGGTGCAGACGGTGTTCCGCCTGCCCAACGACGGCGAGCTGACCGTCACCTGGTCGCGCCTGCACGCGCCCTCCGGCTACCGGCTGGACGGGCTGGGCGTGCTGCCGACCGTCTGCACGCATGGCGGCGGCCAGCTCGCGCTGTCGGCCGACCTCGTCACCGCCCTGCGCGGTGGTGCCGTCGGCGCGACGGCGGAAATCGTGCGCCAGTGGCACGCGACTACGGATGTGCTGCCGGCCGATCTCCATCGCCTGCGCAACACCTGCCCAGCCGACGCGGCAGCGCCGCCGACCGATCTGGAGGTCGCCCAGGCGCTGGTCGGCGATCCGACGCTCTACGCCCGCGCCCTGCGCCAGGCCCAGGTCGCCGAGGCGCGCTGAGGGCCGCCCTTGACAGGCGGGCGCGGGAGGCTATGGTGCCGTCCCGCACAATTCGCGCGATGGAGCGCCTCACATGGCGAAGCCGGCGACAGTCCTGGTCAAACTCGTGTCCACCGCGGACACCGGCTACTACTACGTGGCCAAGAAAAACCCGCGCACGAAGCCCGAGAAGATCGAGCTGAAGAAGTTCGATCCGCGGGCGCGCAAGCACGTCCTGTTCAAGGAAGAGAAGCTGAAATAGCTTCGTTTTCCTGCGCGCGAGCGTCGCGGGCCGCCTCAGGCGGCCCGTTTGCGTTCGGGGCTGCCTCGCATGTCAGCGCAGGAAGCTGGAGACCGCCTCGAGGAAGCACGTCACGGAGATCGGCTTGGCGGATCTTCTCCTCGTCGCCCTTCATGGCAAAGGCGGTGACGGCGATCACAGGGATGCCGCGCAGGCTATAGTCCTCCTTGAGGCGCTTGGTCACTTCGAGGCCGGATATCTCTGGCAACTGGATGTCCATCAAGATCATGTCGGGGCGGTGCTCCCGGGCGAGCTTCAGCGCTTCCAGCCCGTCGCGGGTCTGCAGCGCGGCATAGCCCTGCGCCTCCAGCAGGTCCTGGAAGAGCTTCATGTTCAGCTAGTTGTCTTCCACGATCAGCACGGTCTTCACCATGACAACCCTCTCCCGGCATTTCCACGAGCCCCCCGCCGGGCGGCCCATTCCCACACCTTAGACCATCGCCGCAACGGCCACCGCATCGTTGCGCAACGCCGGAAGCGGCCCGACACTGTGTCCTGACGCGGCGATGGCACGGACGGACATGCGTATCGGCATCGACCTGGGCGGCACCAAGACGGAGATCGTGGCCCTCGACGATGACGGCCGGACGATCGACCGCGCGCGCGTCGCCAGCGCGCGGGACGACTACGCCGCGACCGTGGCCACCATCGCCGGCCTCGTCGCCGCCAGCGAGGCGCGCACGGGCCGCCGCGGCACGGTCGGCGTCGGCATTCCGGGCGTGGTCGACCCTGACAGCGGACGAGTCCGCGGCGCCAATTCGACATGGCTCAACGGCCGGCCGCTGACGACCGACCTCGCCGCCGCGCTCGGCCGCGAGGTGCGCCTCGCCAACGATGCCAACTGCTTCGCCGTCTCGGAAGCCACGGACGGCGCCGCCGCCGGCGCGCGCTGCGTCTTCGGCGTCATCGTCGGCACCGGCTGCGGCGGCAGCATCGTCATCGACGGCCGGCCCCTGACCGGGCGGCATGCCATCGCCGGCGAATGGGGCCACAACCCCCTGCCCTGGCTGAGCCCGGCCGAATGGCCCGGTCCGGTCTGTTGGTGCGGCAAGGCGGGCTGCCTAGAAACGTGGATTTCCGGCAGCGGCCTCGCGCGCGACTTCGCCGCCGTCAGCGGTCGCGCCGAGACGGCCGAGCGCATCGCCGAGCTAGCCGAAGGCGGCGACGAAGCCGCCGTGGAGGCGCTGGCACGCCACGAAGACCGCATGGCGCGTGCCCTCGCCGTCGTCGTCAACCTGATCGACCCCGACATCATCGTGCTGGGCGGCGGCCTGTCGCGCATGGACCGGCTCTACCGCAACCTGCCCGCGCTCATCGCGCCACATCTGTTCACCTTTGCCGGAGCCGTCGACATCGCCATCGTGCCGCCGCGCCACGGCGATGCGAGCGGCGTGCGCGGCGCGGCCTGGCTTTGGCCGGCGGCGCAATGAGCGACGCGGGCGCCGCCCTCTGCCGCGACTGCGCCGCGCCGGTGCCGGCGGCCGGGCGGCGCTGCCCGGCCTGCCATTCGCCGCGCATCCTCCGCCATCCGGAACTGGCCGAACTGGCCATCGCCCATCTCGACTGCGATGCCTTCTATGCCGCCATCGAGAAGCGCGACGACCCGTCGCTGCGCGACCGGCCGGTGATCGTCGGCGGCGGGCGGCGTGGCGTCGTCTCTGCCGCCTGCTACGTCGCGCGAATCCATGGCGTGCATTCGGCGATGCCGATGTTTGAGGCGCTGCGGCTGTGCCCCGGCGCCACCGTGATCCGCCCGGACATGACGAAGTACGCGGCCGTGAGCAAGCAGGTGCGGGCTCTGATGGAGGCGACGACGCCGCTGGTCGAGCCGCTGTCGATAGACGAGGCCTTCCTCGACCTGACGGGCACGCGGCGCCTGCACGGCGCCGATCCGGCGGCGACGCTGATACGCCTCGCCCGCCGTATCGAGGCGGAGATCGGCGTGACCGTGTCGATCGGCCTCAGCTACAACAAGTTCCTCGCCAAGCTGGCCTCCGATCTCGACAAGCCGCGCGGCTTCGCCGTGCTCGGCCGCGGCGACACGCCGGCCTTCCTCGACCGGCTGCCGGTCGAGCGGCTATGGGGTGTCGGCGCCTCCCTGCAGGCGCGCCTGACGGGCGACGGTATTCGCACGGTCGGCCAGTTGCGCGGCCGTGACGAGGCGGCGCTGACAGCCCGCTATGGCGCGATCGGCAGCCGGCTGTGGCACTTCGCGCGCGGCGAGGATGCGCGCCGGGTCAATCCGCGCGAGCCGGCGCGCAGCGTATCGGCCGAAACCACCTTCGAGGACGATCTCGCCGGCGCCGAAATGCTGCGCGGCCGGCTGTGGCCATTGGCCGAGCGCGTCGCCGAGCACCTGAAATCCGCCGGCCTCGCGGGACGCACCGTGACGGTGAAGCTGAAGACGGCGCGCTTCCGCCTGATCAGCCGCCAGTCGAGCCTGCCGGCGCTGACGCGCCTCGCCGATACGCTGTGGCGGACGGCCCTGCCCTTGCTCGACAAGGCGCTGGCCGATTTGCCGCCGGGCACGACCTTCCGCCTCGTCGGCGTCGGTGCCACGGGGCTGGGTCCGGCGGAGGAGGCCGATCCGCCGGACCTCGCGGACCCCGACGGCGGCAAGCGGCGACAGGTCGAGGCGGCCATCGACGCGGTGCGCGCCCGCCTCGGCCGCGGCGCCATCAGCCGCGGGCGGGGGCTCAGCGACAATCCGGGACCGAAAGCCCCTC
The DNA here is from genome assembly GCA_009691025.1 of Alphaproteobacteria bacterium. GTDB lineage: Bacteria > Pseudomonadota > Alphaproteobacteria > UBA6615 > UBA6615 > SHWB01. The sequence continues at coordinate 55,927 of SHWB01000003.1, read as the reverse complement.
GATCCGGGAAAGGCGGGCGACCAAGCTGAACTCGCCGTAGTCGAACGTGAATTCGCGCACCACGCCGTTGTCCTGCAGCTTCGCCGTCATCTCGAAATCGGGCTCGGCGACGCCGGTGTCGTTCTCGAAGAAGGCGATGCGCACCGGCCACCAGCGGTGGCGCAACAATTCCTCGTCATCGGCGGCGGCCGGCTGCGCCGCGCCGAGCACCAGAGCGCTGGCGAGGAAGGGGCTCTTGTCCGGGCGCGGCCCGTCGAAGAACGGCACGGTCAGCAGGCGGTCGCCCCGCTCGGCCGCGGCGACCAGGGCACGGGTGTGCTGGATGGGAAACATGGTTCCGGCCGGAAACTCGACGGTAGCTGCGGCGGGCTCGCTGTAAAGCGCACTGCCGGCGGCACCGGCCTCATCGCGCCGGGCGGCGCCCTGGTACCGTTCCTCCTCGCTGCCGTCATGCGTGGTGCGCGAGGTAAAGTGGTAGGATTTGCCGTCGACGCTTTCGAAGCTCGACATGACGAGGTCGGTGTCGAGCTTCTCGCCCTCGTCGGTCTCGAGCACCATGCGCAACCGCTGCACGGCGACCCAGCCGTCGCAGGACAGCGACCACTCCGCGCTCATCGCGCCGGTGGCGCCGACGATGGTGGAGCGCCCGAAGGCGTTGGCCAGCGACAATTCGTAGAAGGCGCGATAGGGCGCCAGGTCGACGGCGCCGGCCGGCGCGGACACTCCCAGGGTGCCGGCAATCGCCGCCGCCAGCGCATCGTTGCCCTGCCGCCCACGCCATTTCGACATCCGGCCGACCCCAGGCGATGCGCGCCCGACAACGGCGAGCCGTTACCGCATCGTAATGTGGGATATCACGGCGTCGGCGACAATGCGACGGTCAGCGCGCCAGCGCGGCCAGTTGATTCCAGAAGAGGGGCGTCGCCGGCTTCGGCTGCGGCGCGGCGCGGGCGAGGAACGCCGGATCGTCGGCAAGGCGGGGCGCGACGGGCTTCGGCAGCGGGCGCGCGGCGTCCAGCGCGAGCATGGGCGCCCGCGGCTTGTGCACGGGCACCGTTGCGGCATGCACCGGCACACCCTCCGCCAGCGGCGGCAGCGGCGTCACCGCGACATGGACCGGGGCGCCGTCCAACCAGGCAAGGCTCTCGCCGTCCTCGCTGTCCGGCATCGCGTAGTCCAGGCAGATGTCGTCGCCGTCCATCGCGCGCAGCATGGCGCAGTCGCGCGCGGCGACGCTCGACAGAGCGTGGTCGGTGGCCGATTTTCCGCTGAAAAGGTAGCTGAGGCCGTCGATCGCGTGGCTGGCTAGGTTGTACTCCAGGGGCAGCGCACAGCCGCCAAGACCCATCGGTATAAGCAGCAAAGCCGCGAGCCGCACCCTCATAGCCGCCCCCTGTGTAGACGCTTCATGCGAAAGAATGAAGAACTGAAAGCTATTTCCCCAGCGTATTCGTGTGGCGCTTCAACGCAGATTGTCAACTTGTGGGAAACGCTTGCAATTTTTGCTAGCTGTCTGGTTGAACCGCCGCGGCGGCGGCGACGATCGCTGGCTTGGGGCCCGGCAGGCCGGAAACCGCAGGTTCCGCCATCATCGCCGGCAAGACGTCGCGGCAAACCGGCTCTTCCTCGAAAATCCGCATCAGCGAGCAGTCGCACTCGGTCGCGGAGGAAAGCGCATGATCGCTGGTGGTCTTGCTGGTCGATGCGTAGCTCGCGCCGTCGGCGGCGGTGCTGAGGATGGTCCACTGGAGCGGCAGGGAGCAGCCGCCGCACAGCAGCGGCAGCGCGACCAATACCCACCACCCCGTAACCTTGTTGCCCACCCGTGCCATCCTGCGTTCAACGCAGGACGGCGCGGGCGGTTCCCAGATCCAGGCGTTTTTTATCCGCCGCTTTTCACCGGTGGCAAGGCCGGGCGGAGATGCAGTTCTCGCCAGCGCTCCGGCGGCACCTCGGCCGGCGCCTGCATCATCAGATCCTCGGCTCGCTGGGTCATCGGGAAGGCGATGACCTCGCGGATATTGGGTTCGTCGGCAATCAGCATGACGATGCGGTCGATGCCCGGCGCCGAGCCGCCATGCGGCGGCGCGCCGAAGCGCAGCGCCGCCAGCATGCCGCCGAAGCGCTGCTCCAGATCGTCCTGGCTGTAGCCGGCGATCTGGAAGGCCTTGATCATGATATCCGGGCGATGGTTGCGGATGGCGCCCGAGGACAGTTCGACGCCGTTGCAGACGATGTCGTACTGGAAGGCCAGCACCTCGAGCGGATCCCTGGTCTCGAGCGCCTCCAGCCCGCCCTGCGGCATGGAGAACGGGTTGTGGCTGAACTCGATCTTCCCGGTGTCGGGATCCTTCTCGTACATCGGGAAATCGACGATCCAGCAGAATTCGTAGCGGCCCTCGGCGACTAGGCCGAGATCGGTGCCGATGCGCGTGCGCGCCTTGCCGGCGAGCGACGCCGCCTCGGCCGACGCGCCGGCGGCGAAGAACACGGCGTCGCCCTCGCTCAGCCCGGCCAGATCGCGCAGGCGCGCCTGCCGCTCGGGCGACAGGAAGCGGGCGATCGGCCCCTTGGCCTCGCCGCCCTCGAAGACGATCCAGCCGAGGCCCGGCGCACCCTCGCCGCGCGCCCAGTCGTTGAGCCGGTCGAACCAGCTGCGCGGCCGGCCGGAAGCCGCCGGCGCGGGGATGGCGCGGACCACGCCCCCCTCGCCCACCAGCTTGGCGAAGACTCGGAAGTCGGAGCCGGCGAAGACCTCGCCAACATCGGCGATGAGCAGCGGGTTGCGCAGGTCCGGCTTGTCGGAGCCGTATTTCAGCATCGCGTCGGCATAGCGGATGCGCGGGAAAGGCGGCTTCGTCACCGTCCACGGGGCGGCGCGGTCGAAGCCGGCGAATTCCTCGAACACCCCGGCGATGACCGGCTCGATCGCCGCGAACACGTCCTCCTGCTCGACGAAGCTCATCTCGAAATCGAGCTGATAGAATTCTCCCGGCGAGCGGTCGGCGCGCGCATCCTCGTCGCGGAAGCACGGCGCGATCTGGAAGTAGCGGTCGAAGCCGGCGATCATCAGTAGCTGCTTGAATTGCTGCGGCGCCTGCGGCAGGGCGTAGAAGCGGCCGGGGTGGAGGCGCGACGGCACGAGGTAGTCGCGCGCGCCCTCGGGGCTCGACGCCGTCAGGATCGGCGTCTGGAATTCGGTGAAGCCGCCGTCGATCATGCGCCGGCGGATCGAGGAGATGACCTGGCTACGCAGCAGCACGTTGCGGTGCACCTTCTCGCGCCGCAGATCGAGGAAGCGGTAGCGCAGCCTCGTCTCCTCACCGTAATCCTCGTCGGAATTGACCTGCAGCGGCAGCACGTCGGCAGCCGATTCCAGAGCCAGCGACGCCACCTGCACCTCGATGCCACCGGTCGGCATGGTCGCGTTGACCGTCTCAGCCGAGCGCCGCACGACCGTCCCGGAAACCGTGATCACCGATTCCAGCCGCAGCGCCCCGGCGGCGGCGAAGGCCTGGTTGGCGATGTCGAGCACGCACTGGGTGAGACCGTAATGATCACGCAGGTCGATGAACATGAGCTGGCCGTGGTCGCGCTTGCGGTGGACCCAGCCCGACAGCCGCACATCGGCGCCGGAATCGGCCGGGCGCAGCGCGCCGCAGGTATGGGTGCGATAGCGGTGCATCGGGGACTCTCTCGGAACGGGTCGCCTGCCCGGCGGCGGCTGGGGCCAGCCGGGGCGCGGCGCCACTGGCCACGGAACGCCCGCAAGTGTCAAGCGATCCCGGCCGGCTTCCCTCGCCCCGGCAAAGGCGTGTAGAAGCGGAACATGACGCTGATCGACGACAGTGCCGCGCTGGCTGCCTTCTGCAAGGCCCTGGCGCGCGTGGACTACGTCGCGCTGGACACCGAGTTCATGCGCGAGAGCACCTTCTGGCCGCAGCTCTGCCTGGTGCAGCTCGCCGGGCCGGAAAAGGCCGTCGCCATTGACTCGCTCGCCCCGGGCATCGACCTGCAGCCGCTGTTCGACCTGATGGCCAACCGCCGCGTGCTCAAGGTCATGCATGGCGGCCGCCAGGACATGGAGATCTTCCACCATCTGTCGGGCGAGCTGCCGAACCCGGTGGTCGACACCCAGGTGGCGGCGATGGTGGCGGGATTCGGCGACCAGGTCGGCTACGAGACGCTGATCGCGCGGCTGACCGGGCAAGGGGTCGACAAGGCCTCGCGCTTCACCGACTGGTCGCTGCGCCCGCTGTCGAAGCATCAGCTCGACTATGCGCTGGGCGACGTCATCCACCTGCGCGAGGCCTACGAGAAGCTGCGCGACCGTATCGAGGCGGCCGGCCGCACGGACTGGGTCGCCGAGGAAATGGCCGTGTTCGAGAACCCGGCGACCTACCGGCTCGACCCGCCCAACGCTTGGCGCCGCCTGAAGCCGCGCACCAACGATCGGCGCCAGCTCGCCGTGCTGCAGGCCATCGCCGCCTGGCGCGAGGACGAGGCGGCAACGCGCGACCTGCCGCGCAACCGCATCGTGCGCGACGAGGCGCTGCTGGAAATCGCCGCCCACCCGCCGAAATCGGCCGCCGATCTCGGGCGCATCCGCGGCGTCTCGCGCGGCTTCGCCGAGGGCCGGCTGGCGGCCACGCTGCTGACGGCCGTCGAGCGCGGCCTCTCTTTGCCGCTCGACGAGGCGCCCGAGCCGCCGCCGCGCCCGGTGGTGGCGCGCGGCGTCGGCCCGCTGACAGACCTGTTCAAGGTGCTGCTGAATCTGCGCTGCGAGGAATGGGACGTGGCGAAGAAGCTGGTGGCGTCGAGCGACGATCTGCAGGCCATCGCCGGCGACGACGAGGCCGAGGTGCCGGCACTCGCCGGCTGGCGGCGCGAGATGTTTGGCGCCGACGCGCTGGCCCTCAAGCATGGCCGCCTCGCCCTCGCCGCCAACGGCAAGCAGGTCGTGCTCGTGACGGTCGAGGGCGGCATCGCCAGCGTCCCTGCCCCGTCCGCCGCCCGGCCTGAAGGCGGCAACGGCGCCGGCGAGGGCGACGGCCGCGCACGGCGCAAGCGGCGGCGACGGCGGCGGCGCGGCGCCAATGGCAACGAAGGCCCGGCCACCGGGGTCGCGGACGAATCGTCCGCCGAGTCGGTGCCCGAGGAGATGGTGTGACGGGCAGGCTTGCAGCCCTTGCCGTCTCCGCCTTCCTCGTCGCGGCCCCCGTCGCGTTGGCCCAGTCCCTGCCGCCGCCGCCGGGCGGTGGCCTCGGCCTGCCACTCGATTGCGACTTCGCCACGACCTGCTCGATTCAGAACTACGTCGACATGAAGCCCGGCCCGGAAGCGGCCGACTGGACTTGCGGCCATCACGCCTACAACGGCGACCGCGGGGCCGATTTCCGCCTGCCCGACGAGGAGACTATGCTGCGCGGCGTGGCGGTCGTCGCCGTGGCGGCCGGCACCGTGCGCGCGGTGCGCGATGTCGTGCGCGACATCGCCGTTTCGCATCCCGCCGCGCCCGACGTGGCCGGGCGCGAGGCCGGCAACGCCGTGGTCCTGACGCACGAGAACGGCTGGGAGATGCAGTACTCGCACATGCGCCAGGGCAGCGTGGCGGTGAAGCAGGGCGACCGCGTGACGGCGGGCCAGAAGCTCGGCCTCGTCGGCCTGTCGGGCCGCCCCGAGTTTACGCATGTCGAACTGCAGGTGCGGCACAACGGCGTCGTAATCGATCCCTTCAGCGGCCGCGCCGACGACGGCGGCTGCGGCGGCTGCGGCGGCGCGGCGGCGCCATTGTGGACGGCCGCCGCCGCGGCGGCCATGCCCTACCGCGAGGTGGTGGCGCTGTGCATCGGCTTCGCCATCAACGCGCCGAGCCAAGAACTGATGGACCGGGCCTGTCCGCGCGCGGCGCAGATCGAACGGACGGCCAAGTCGCTGATCCTGTTCGCCTCGCTCAGCGGACCGGCCGGCGGCGACCGCGGCCGCATCCTCATCACCGCGCCGGACGGCAGCGTCGTCGTCGACCATACCTAGGCGGTCCCCGCCAACAAGGACGCCTGGTTCTAGTTCGCCGGCGCGCGGCAGCCCCGCACGCCCTGGCCTGCCGGCACCTATACCGGCCGCTTCGAGCTGACACGGCCGGACGGCGACGGTCCCGGCAAGGTGCTGCTGCACGAAACGCGCGCGATCGAGATTTGCTGACGGCGACGCTACCCGACGACGACGGCGCCGGCTAGCCCGAGATGGCGGGCCAGGGCATCGAAGCGACCGCGCGCGACCTCGCCGTCTAGCACCGCCACTTCCGGCGTCAGCTCCAGTCGCAGCGTACTGCCGGCTATGCGCAGGCGAGTGCCGGCGAGCAAATCTGGCATGCCGGCTGCGAGCGTCTCGGCGAGGCGCAGCGCCAGCCCGATGGTCGTCAGGCGCCGCAGATCGGCCTCGTCGGCGAAGGTCTGGCCGCTGGCCAGCACCGGCGCCGCCGGCGGCCCGCCGTAGCGCGCATACAGCGCCAGGGCGAGCCGGGCGCGATCGACATGGTCGATGGCCGTGAAGGGCAGGCGAATGATGCGCAGGTAGACCTGCTCGGCGCGGTAGTCCGGATGCTCGTGCCAGCCGATATCGGCGAGCAGGCATGCGGCATGGCGCAGGCGCGCCACCGCCGGGCTCTCGCCGGTGAACAGCGCCGCCGTCCAGTCGAACAGGACATCGCCGCGGTTGCCGAAGCGGCTCTCGCGGTCGGCCAGCGCGGTGCAGGCCAGCACCAGCGGATCGGCAAGGCGTTCGTCAGGGTCGAGCCGTTCGAACAGCGAGCCCTCGCGCAGGCCGAGCGCCGAGAAGGTGACGTGCGTCGGCCGCAATTGCTTGACGACGCGGCGCAGTACGAGCGCCGCCACCGGCAGGGTGGCGAGGCGCGCCGCCGGCACATCTCTCATCGCCGCCAGAGTGCCTTTGCCGAGGCGCGAGACGAGCTTGGCAAAATCGGCCGCGACACGTCCGCTCACCGAATACTGGTGGATGACGCGCAGCGGATAACCGGTTTGCGCCATGTGGACGCGGGCGAAGGCGCGCCAGGCGCCGCCGACCGGATAGAAGCCGGCGCCGCGCCAGCGGTCGAGCCAGTCGACGCCGGCGAGCGCCGCATCGATCGCCTCCTGCATCTGGCGGCGCGAGGCGCCGTCGGCGGCGAGCAGCCGCAGCGGCCCTAGCGGCAGCGTCGTGTGGTCGAGCGCCCGTCCGCCATCGACCGCGGCCAGTTCCAGAGAACCGCCGCCGAGATCGCCGACGATGCCGCGCGCATCGGGTATGCCCATGATGACGCCGTGCGCCGACAGCCGGGCTTCCTCGCCGCCGTCGAGCTGGCGCACCGGCACGCCGCAGATCCGCCCGACCTCGGCGAGGAAGGCCGGCCCGTCAACCGCCTCGCGCGTCGCCGCCGTGGCAAGCACGTCGAGCCCCGCCACTCTCATGCCCTGGGCGATGCGCGCGAAGCGCGGCAGGCTGGCCATCGCGCGGGCGACACCCTCGGGGTTGAGGCGGCCGGTGCGGGCGACGTCGCGGCCGATGCCGCAGATCACGCGCTCGTTGAACAGCGGCCACGGCGCGCGTCCGAGATGATCGTAGACGACAAGGCGGATGGAGTTGGAACCGACATCGACGACGGCGGCGCGCACATCCTGGGCGCGCGTGCCGAAGGCCCGTTCGAACGCTCCTAGCGACATGCGGTCGCTAACTCCAGCCCCGGTTTCATCCTTCGACCAGCGGACGAGGCGCGTCGCCGCGCCGGTGCAGCGCCGAGCCGCGCCCCGACAGGCTGGGGTTGGTTATGAAGTAATGATGCGCGCTGAACGGCTCGTCGTCGCCGCTGCAATCGACCCGCGTGTACTCCCCGTCGGGCCCCAGCGTCCAGCTGCTCGTCTCGTCCTTCAGGTTGGCGGCCATGATCTGGTCGAGGATCTGTTCGTGCACCGTCGGGTTCTCGATCGGCACCAGCACTTCGACGCGGCGGTCGAGGTTGCGCGGCATCCAGTCGGCCGACGAGATGAAGACGCGCGCATGCGGCGAGGGCAGATCGTGTCCGGCGCCGAAGGCAACGATCCGGCCATGTTCGAGGAAGCGTCCGACGATGCTTTTCACGCGGATGTTGTCGGACAGGCCGGGGACGCCGGGACGCAGGCAGCAGGTGCCGCGCACGATGAGGTCGATCGATACGCCGTTGGCCGAGGCTCGGTAGAGCGCATCGATGATGGCGCCGTCGACGAGGTTGTTGAGCTTGACCCAGATCTGCGCCGGCCGGCCGGCGCGGGCATGCGCTATCTCGTCCTCGATGAGGGAGAGCAGCGTGCCGCGCAGCGCCACCGGAGCCGAGGCGATCTTTTCCAGGGAATCCGGGCGAGCATATCCGGTCATGTAGTTGAACACCCGCGAGGCGTCCTGGCACAGCACGGGATCGCAGGTGAAGAACGACAGGTCGCTGTAAACGCGCGCCGTTACCGGATGGTAGTTGCCGGTGCCGAAATGGGCGTAGGAGCGCAGGCTGCGCCCATCGCGCCGCACCACGAGGCTGATCTTGGCGTGCGTCTTGAGGTCTATGAAGCCATAGACGACCTGCACCCCGGCGCGCTCCAGCTCGCGCGCCCAGCGGATGTTCGCTTCCTCGTCGAAGCGCGCCTTCAGTTCGACCAGCGCCGTCACCGACTTGCCGGACTCCGCCGCCTCGATCAGCGCGCGCACGATCGGGGAGTCCTCCGAGGTACGATACAGCGTCTGCTTGATCGCCACGACCTGCGGGTCGCGCGCCGCCTGGCGGACGAACTGCACCACCACGTCGAAGGATTCGAACGGGTGATGGACGACGATGTCCTTGGTACGGATGGCGGCGAAGCAATCGCCGCCGAAATCGCGGATGCGCTCGGGAAAGCGCGGCTCGAACGGCTTGAACAGCAGGTCGGTGCGCTCCGGCACGATGAGCTGCTTGGTGTCGACCATGCCGAGGATGCCGTCGAGCACGAACACATCCTCGTCGTCGACGCCGATGTGGTCGAGCACGAAGCTGCGCAGCCTGTCGGGCATAGCGGCGTCGATGCCGAGCTGGATGACGTTGCCGCGGCGACGGCGCTTCAGCGCCGTCTCGAACACGCGCACCAGATCCTCGGCCTCTTCGAGGATGTCTAACTCGCTGTCGCGGATGACACGGAAATTGCCGAATCCGCGCAGCCGGAAGCCAGGAAACAGGCGATCGAGGAAGACGCGCACGACATGCTCGAGGGCGATGAATCTTACGTTCTCACCAGGCAGGCGGATGAAGCGGTCGATCTGGCCCGGCAGCGGCAGCAGGCCGACCAGCTCGCGGCTGTCGGCGGGCCGCACCAGTTCCAGCGCCATGGCCAGGCCGAAATTAGGAATGAAGGGGAACGGATGCGCCGGATCGACCGCCAGCGGCGTCAGCACCGGGAAGATCTCGGCCATGAAATGCTCTTCGAGCCAGTAGCGCTCGGCCGCCGTCAGTTCCCCGGGCTCGATGTCGGCGATGCCCGCCTCGCGCATGGCGCGCCGCAGGGTCAGCCAGACGCGCTGCTGGTCCGTCATCAGCAAACCGGCGCGGCGGTTGATCTCGACCAGCTGCTGGGCCGGCGTGCGCCCGTCGATCGAGGGCGTCGACACGCCGGCTCCGACCTGCGCCTTCAGTCCGGCCACGCGGACCATGTAGAATTCGTCGAGGTTGGACGCCGAGATCGACAGGAAGCGCACGCGCTCCTGCAAGGGGTGACGCGGATTTTCCGCTTCCTCGATGACCCGTTCGTTGAACGCCAGCCACGACAATTCGCGGTTGAGGAAGCGTTCGGGCGAATGCGCGACCGGTGCCGTCGGCTCGAGCGGCGGCAGCGGCGGGACGATCTCGTAGGCGGTACTCATGGCGGCGCGGGCCTCCCCGGCCGGCATTCCCTGTCCCGTTTGCCACGTCCGGCCGCCGGCCGCAACCCGACGCGATCAGCCATCCTGTCCGCGATTCGTGGCACCGGCGTGACAGTCGGCCCCTCAGGCCGCCACCTCGATGTCCGTCGAACCGAAATCGGTTCCCTTGAAGAGCAGCTTCTCGACGGTAGATTTCGCCAGCGCATAGGAACAGCTGTCGCCGAAGTTCAATCCCGCGCGATGACGCCCCTTGCCGTAACGGCGAAAGGCCTCGCAGGCCAGTTCGGCCTGCGCGGGCGTCACGGCCACGATTTCAGCCGATATCTGCGACAGGAGATTTGCGAGGGCGACCCGCCCTACCTCGCGCCGGCGTCCTTCGATGACAAAGGCCGAATCCACCCGCGTCACGGCCGAGATCAACCGGACATCGTCGTCTTCGATTAGCCGGTTGAATCGCGCGCGCTCCGTCTCATCCAGAAGAATGGCGACGATGGCGGAGGTATCGATGACCATCAGGACGGCACGCCGTACTCGTCGTAGCCGATAATTTCGTCTGCGCTGCGCGGATAGTACTCGGGGGCCGCCGCACACGCCTTCGCCAGCTCGTCGAGCCGCTCAGCAAGTCCGGGCTGCGTGCCCCGCTTGCGGCGCTCGCGCGCCAGCCGCTCGGCCAGCCCTGTGCGCACCACCTCGGTCAGGCTTTCGCCGGTCAGCGTCGCCACCTCGCGAGCGAGGCGGTCGGTTTCAGGATCCTTCAGGCTGAGCGCCACGGGAGACCATTTCTAGAAAGAAACCTTGAGTATAGAATGATTTACCTTGAAAACCAGCCGGCCTAGGTTCCGGGGATTTCCGGTTCGAGAAGGACTTCGCGCACCAGCGCGGGGGTCACGGAGCGTCCGCCTGCCAGCGCGGCGCGGTCGAGCGCATCGACGGCGGCGGCGGCGGCGGCGAAGCTGCGCTCCATGCGGGCGACCAGCAGGGCCACCACATCCTCGCCGACCCGCACCTGCCGGTCGGCGAAGAGTTTCACGAGGACAGCGGCGAGGGTGGCGTCGTCGGGCCGCTCGATGCCCACGGCCGGCAGCGCCACCAGCCGCGAACGCAGGTCGGCCAGCGCGATCGTCCAGCGCGCCGGCGGCGCCTCGCCGGTCACCAGCAAATGGCCACCGGCGGCGGCGAGGTGGTTGTAGAGATGTAGCACCGCCTCGGCGAGGTCGCCGGCCCCGGCGCCCGCGGCAGCAAGGGTGGCGTCGAGGCTGTCGAGCAGCACCGCGGAAGAGCCCTGGGCGATCTCCGCCGGCGCCCGTCCGGCGAGGCTCGCTGGATTGGGACAGGCGGCGACCGCGCGGCTCCGCCAGACGGCTGCCAGATGGCTCTTGCCGCTGGCCGGCGCGCCCCACAAAGCGAGGCCGGGCGACGGCCAGTCCGGCCAGCGGTCGATCCACGCGACGGCGACGGCGTTGCAGTGGGCAACGAGAAAATAGTCGCGGCCGAAGGCCGGGCGGTGGCCGAGGTCGAGCGCGAGCTGCCGGCCGGGACGCACCGTAAGGCGCCCGCTCATGCCCCCTCTCCGCCAGGCGGGGAGCCGGTGAACAGGGCACTCGCGCGGTAGCGCTCGACAGCGTACTCGACCAGCACGGCGATCGTCGCCGCGACGGGCACGGCGAAGATCATGCCGAGGATACCCAGCACGGCACCACCGGCGAGCAACGCGAAGATCACCCAGACCGGATGCAGCCCAACCCGCTCGCCAACCAGCTTCGGCGTCAGGAAATTGCCCTCGGCCACTTGGCCGACGATGATAACGGCGGCGACGATGGCGACCGGCACGAGCCCGTCGAACTGCACCAGCGCAAGTATCACAGAAACGACGAGGGCGCCGATCGAGCCGACATAGGGGATGATCGACAGGACCCCGCCGGCCAGCCCGACGACCAGGCCGAACTCCAGCCCGGCGAGCGTCAGCCCGGCCGAATACCATACGGCGAGCACGGCTGACACGATAAGCTGCCCGCGCACGAATCCAGCTATCCGCATGTCGATCTCGGCCAGCAGGCGGCGGATGGTGGGCGCATGTTCGCGCGGCAGCAGCGCATCGATCGTGGCGGCGGTGCTGTCCCAGTCGCGCAGCAGGTAGAAGGCGACGACCGGCGTGATGACCAGCAGCGACAGCACGTTGAGCAGGACCATCCAGCCCTGGAACAGATTGCCGGCGAAACTGCCGAGCCAGCTCGCGCTACCAACGACGGCGGCGCCGGCAGCATCGCGCATCTGTTCGACCGACGACGGATCGACGCGCGCGGTGAATCGATAGACAAGCGTCTTGGCATAATCGCGAACGGCCGAGATGTATTCCGGCAGGCGCTCGACCAGCGCGAAGATCTGCGCCTTCAGCAGCGGCACCACCCCCGCCAGCAGCCCCGCGATGACGAGCACCAGCGCCCCGAGGATGAGCGCCGTCGCCAGCGTCCGGCCGCAGCCGAGGCGCTCCAGCCGGTCGGCTGCCGGGTCGAGGAGATAGGCGATGGCGAGCCCCGCGGCGAAGGGCAGCAAGATGGCCGAGAAGGCCCACAGCAGCAGCACCGTGACGGCGATCACGGCAAGCCATGCGATGGTCTGCCGGTTGCTGCTCATGCCTGCCCCGCGGGTGGCCGGGCGACGTCCGGCCGTTCCCCGGCCGGCGGCGCCGTCATCAGCGCCACCCAGGCGACAAGATAGCCGATGAAGGAGGCGCTCGTCGTCGTCGCCACAGCCCAGACCAGCACGTCCAGCGCCACCCCCAGGTCGACCGACAGGCCGTGCTCGCCGAGCAGCGCCGCGGCGAGCACGATCTGGGCCACGGTATTGGTCTTCGACAGCAGGGATGGCGGAAGTGGCAGGCGGTTGGCGAACAAGCGCTGCACGACGGCGCCGCCAAGGATCATCACATCGCGGAAGGCGATGAGGATGACGAGCCACGCCGCCACCAGCCCCTCGAGGCCCATGACGACATAGACCGAGACGAGCAAAGCCTTGTCTGCGAGTGGGTCGAGCACCGCGCCCAGCGGGCTGGTCATGGCGAAGCGCTTGGCGATGAAGCCGTCGACGGCATCCGAGGTGCCGGCGGCAACGAAGACCCAGAAGGCCGTGCCGTAGCGACCGCCGAGCAACAGCCAGATGCAGACCGGCACCGACAGCAGGCGGGCTAGCGTGATGGCGTTGGGCAGGCTCAGGGGCATCGCGACGGGCTAGCGGGGCGCCGGGCGCAGCAGGCGCACCGGCAGACCGGACCCCAGTGTCACCAGCGCGCCGGGCGGCAGCGACAGCGCGCCGGCGTCGCGAATCTCGTCGCCCAGCGCGAGGCCATGGCGGCCGAGGCCGTCGGCCAGCTCGCCGGCATCGCCGTCCCAGGCGACCTCGACCTCGACATGGCGCGGCGTGATGGCGCGCACCTCGCTGCGCAGGATCGACGCGACACGCCCGAGCCGTTCGCGCACCTTGACCCATTCGGCGAGGCCGCCCAGCGGCATCGCCAGCACCATGCGCTGTTCCACCCCGCCGCCATGGCGCAGATGGCCGTCGAACCACGCGGCCTCCAGCGCCTCGGCGGTACCGGCGACGGCGCGCGCCATCAGTCCGGCCTCGGCCTCCAGCCCCTGGCCCGTGAAATTCAACAGCAGCGGCGGACGCGATGGCGCCTCGGGCTCGCTGACCGCGACGTCGAGTACCAGTGCCGACTCGGCGCCGGCGCGCAGCGTCGCCACGGCGACATAGGCGCCCGCCGCGCCATAGCGGTCGGCGATGGCCCCGAGGCGGTCACGATCTCCGGCGGCGGCCTGCTCGGTCGACAGCTCGCCGAGGTCGCCGAGGTCGCCGAGCGGCGCTGCCAGCGTCAGGGCACCGGTGCCGGCGCGGCGCTCCGACCAGGCCAGTCGCCAGGGGTTGGGTTCGTCCCACATAAGCGTCGTGCCCGCCCGCTGCAGCAAGGGGATGACCAGCATCGTTTCCGGCGGCACCGCGGCATAGGCGATTCTGGCCCGGTCGAGCAGTCCGCGCACTTCGGCGGGGCGGAAACGCACGGTGACGCTGGCGATGTAGCGCACCGTCGAGGCGCGCTCGTCGGCGATCTCGATGTCGCGGATGTAGTGCGGCACGTCGGCGGCCGCGACCTTGGGCAGCTTGCCGCGCTCGGCCGGTGGCGCCAGCCTCTCCAGCAGGCGGACCAGCGCCGTGCGCTCGGCCTCGCGCAGGGCCTGCTCGCGGGCCGTGACCGCGCTCTTCGCCGTCACGTCGACCGCGACTCCGCGCACCGTAAAGGCCTCGTCGTCGCGGTTGCCGCTCTGGCCCTGCGCCGTCTGGACGGGTGCCAGCGCCGCCGCCACGGCCAGAGCCGCGGCCAGCCAGCACCGCACGAAGATCGCCCCGAGCCGCATTGCAAATGGCCCCGATTGCCGTAAATTCGCGGCGCCTATGCCGGATCGTGGTCCGGACGCCCCGCGCGGGAGCCAGAAGACGGGCTTCCGGCCGCGGCTGTCAAGCTGTGCGCCCCCTTTCGCCGCGGGAGACCCGCCATCGCCATCCGTTACCAGGACGCCGGGGTCGACATCGCCGCCGGCAATGCTCTCGTCGACGCCATCAAGCCCCTGGCCGCGGCGACGCGGCGGGCCGGCGCGCTCGGCGGCATCGGCGGCTTCGGCGCGCTGTTCGATCCGCGCGCGGCTGGCTTCAGGGATCCCGTGCTGGTTGCCACCACCGACGGCGTCGGCACCAAGCTGCGCCTCGCCGCCGCCACCGGCCGCCATGCCGGCATCGGCGTCGACCTCGTCGCCATGTGCGTGAACGACCTTGTCGTGCAGGGCGCCGAGCCGCTGTTCTTCCTCGACTACTTCGCCACCGGGCGGCTGAGCAACTCGGTCGCGGCCGAGGTGATCGCCGGCATCTCGGCCGGCTGCCGCGCCGCCGGCTGCGCGCTGGTCGGCGGCGAGACAGCGGAGATGCCCGACCACTACGCGCCGGGCGACTACGACCTCGCCGGCTTCGCCGTCGGCGCGGTCGAACGTGGCGAGGCGCTGCCGAGCGCGGCGCACCCGCCGGTGCCGGGCGATGTCGTGCTGGGCCTCGCGGCCACAGGCGTGCATTCGAACGGCTACTCCCTGGTGCGCCGCATCGTCGACAACAGCGGGATGGCGCTCGACGCCGCGGCGCCCTTCGCGCCGGACACCTCGCTCGGCGCCTCGCTGCTGACGCCGACGCGCATCTATGTCGCCGCCTGCCTCGCGGCGGCGCGCGGCGGCAAGGTCAAGGCCTTCGCCCACATCACCGGCGGCGGGCTGCTGGAAAACATCCCGCGCGTGCTGCCCGACGGCACCGGCGTCGCCCTCGACGCCGCGCACTGGACGATCCCGCCGGTGTTCGGCTGGCTCGCCCGCGCCGGCCCGGTCGACGCGAACGAGATGGCGTGCACCTTCAACTGCGGCATCGGCATGATCGCGGTGGTCTCACCCCGGGACGCATCGGCGGTGGCGACGCTGCTAGCCGCTCATGGCGAAACCGTGGCGACGATCGGCACGGTGACGGCGGTAGCGAACGGGTCGCCACGGGTTACGGTCTACGGCCTCGCCCGGGCGCTCGCGGCGGCATGACCCGCATGAAGCTCGGCGTGCTGATCTCGGGGCGCGGCAGCAACCTCGCCGCGCTGATCGCCGCCTGCGCCGAGCCGAACTTTCCGGCGGAGATCGTGCTGGTCGTTTCCAACAAGGCGGAGGCCGGCGGCCTCGACCACGCGCGCAAGGCCGGCATCGCCACCCTTGTGATCGACCACCGCGCCCAGGCCGGCCGCGAGGCCTTCGACGCCGCCATCGACGCCGCCCTGCGCGCGGCCGGGGTCGAGCTGGTCTGCCTCGCCGGCTTCATGCGCCTGCTCTCAGAGACATTCATCGCCGGCCGGGCCGGGCGCATCCTCAACATCCACCCCTCTCTGCTGCCGTCCTTCCGCGGCCTCGACGCGCAGGCCCAGGCGCTGACCGCCGGGGTGCGCATCGCCGGCTGCACGGTGCATGTGGTGGTGCCGGAGATGGATGCCGGCCCCATCGTCGCCCAGGCCGCCGTGCCGGTGCTGCCCGGCGACACCGAGGACGCACTGTCGGCCCGCATCCTAGCCGCCGAGCACCGCCTCTACCCGGCCGCCGTGCGCCTGTTCGCCGAGGGCCGCGCGCTCGTGACGGGCGGCACGGTGAGCGTCGATGCCGCCGCCCCGGCCGACGCCGCTTTGCTCAACCCACCGCCGGGCTGAACCGCAGGCCGCGACCTTCCGTCCCCCATGCCCGCCGCCCCTTGCGCTGCGGGGCCGGGCGCCTGTAGAAAATTCGTCGACCAGAGGCTCCGCGAAGAGGCAGCACACCATGGCCGACCACGGCGATCTCATGCACGGCCACGACCTCAAGCCGCACGTCGACACTTGGCACGGCTTCCTGAAGCTGATGACCTATGTCGGCGGCGGCACCGTCCTGCTGCTCGTCTTCATGGCGCTGGTGCTGCTGTAGGCGCTAGCGGCCGGACGGTCTGGTGTCGACGGGTGCCGCGACATACCAGCAGCCTTAATCCTTATCCACTACCAGTAGCCTCATCCTGAGCCCGTCGAAGGACGAGGCGTCGCTCCGGCGATGCGATCCCCGTCCTTTGACAGGCTCAGGACGAGGATCGTTGGAGCAGCGCGGACGTTGCGGGGCGCTTGGCTCTCCCCCCGTCACTACCCGACGATGTCGGTCCCGGCGAAGAAATAGGCGATCTCGCCCTTCGCGTTCTCTGCGCTGTCGGAACCATGCGCGGAATTGGCCTCGATCGATTCGGCGAAGGTCTTGCGGATGGTGCCGGCATCGGCCTTGGACGAGTCGGTGGCGCCCATCACCTTGCGGTTCTTCGCCACCGCGTCATCGCCTTCCAGCACCTGCACAACGACTGGGCCGGAGGTCATGAACGCGCACAGGCTGTCGAAGAACGGCCGCGCCTTGTGGACGGCATAGAAGCCCTCGGCCTGCGCCCGCGTCAGCCGCACCCGCCGCTGCGCGACGATGCGCAGGCCGGCCTCCTCCAGCATCGCGTTGATGCGGCCGGTCAGGTTGCGCCGCGTGGCGTCCGGCTTGATGATCGACAGCGTCCGTTCGATGGCCATGATGCGTCCGTGGTTTCGGTCGGTGGCGGGTGGCCGGGTTCCTAGTGGCCGGGTGGGCGGGCGTCAAGGGAGACCACTTTTGGCCGTGGCGACGCGGCCAGCCCGTGTAAGTTGGTCGCCGATTTGCACTACGCCTGCTGGAGATTGTGGCAACTCGACTGCCACCATACTGAGGACGCGGGTTAGTGGCAAAAGCGCCAACGATGGTCGAGGCTGTATCCGCCTTCGGCGCCCTGACCAAGGCGAAACTGTCCAGCGTCGCTGCTTCCGGCGCCGCCGAGGACCAGTTGCGCGCGCCTCTGGAATCGCTGGTCCGCGATCTTGCCGCGATAGCGGGTATTTCCGGGAGCCATATCAGCCTCGTCGGCGAAAGCACCCTTGCCACCTGAACACCCGTCCCGACTACGCCGTCACCGTTCATAACGCGCTCGTCGGCTATATCGAGGTGAAAGCGCCGGGAAAGGGGCAGACCCTCGCCGCTTCAAGGACGCGCACGACGCAGCGCAGTGGGGAAAGCTCAAGTCGCTCCCGAACATCCTCTACACGGATGGAAACGAGTTCGCGCTCTGGCGGTACGGTGGGCTGGTCGGTCAGATCGTTCGCCTCGATGGAACCGTCGAGACGTCCGGTGCCGCGCTGTCCGCCCCTCCGTAATTGCAGGCGCTGATCGACTATTATCTGCGCTGGCAACCCGTTCCGCCCGCCACCGCCAAGCAGTTGGAAATTGTCATCGCGCGTCTTTGCAGGCTGCTGCTAGATGAGGTTCTTGAACAGGTCGAAGGCGGCATCACGAGCCTGCTTGGGCTTGCTGCAGACTGGCGCATGATCCTGTTCCCCGACGCGACGAACGCGCAGTTAGCGGACGGTTACGCGCAGGCCGTGACATTCGGTCTGCTGGTCGCCCGCGCCCGCGACATACCGCTCGCAGGCGGCATCGACCGGGCCGCGCTAGAATTGCACAACACGAGTTCGCTGATCGGTGCCGCCTTGCGGATTCTTACCGACTATCACGATACTCAGAACGCCCTGAAAACGTCACTCGACACTCTCGCCCGCGTGCTCGACGTCGTCGACTGGTCAGCCCTGAGCAAGGGCAGCGCGGATGCGTGGCTGTACTTCTACGAGGATTTCCTTGCCGTCTACGACAATGCCCTGCGCAAGCGCACCGGCTCCTACTACACGCCGCCGGAAGTTGTCGAAACGATGGTCCGTCTTGTCGACGAGTGCTTGCGTCGCCCGGACATGTTCGGTCGTCCCACCGGATTGGTTTCGCAGGACGTTACCATTGCCGATCCCGCTGTTGGAACCGACACCTTACTGCTCGGCGTCTTCCGCCGGATCGCCGCATCCGTCTAGGAGGATGAATGCGAGGGCGCCGTAACGGCGGCCATCGCCGCGGCGATGCAACGCCTGATCGAGTTCGAACTGCAGTTCGGTCCGTTCGCGGTCGCGCAGTTGCGCATTATCGCCGAACTCATTGGCCTGCTCGGTACCGACGCGGCGACGCCGGAACCGCGGCTCTTCATCACGGACACGCTCGGCAACCCGTTCGTCGGAGAAGAGCAACTGCCGCAGATTCTCCAGCCGGGCGCCCAGTCGCGGCGGCGGGCCAACGAAATCAAGCACAACGAACCGATCACCGTTGTCATCGGCAATCCGCCATACAAGGAGAAGGCCAAGGGGCGTGGTGGTTGGGTCGAGGCCGGAACCGCCGGGCGCGAGTCGCCGATGGACAGGTGGCTGCCGCCAGCCTCATGGGGCGTGGGGCACACGCGAAGCACCTAAAGAACCTCTACGTCTACTTATGGCGCTGGGCGACATGGAAGGTGTTCGGCACCGGCCTCAATGCTTCGAAATGGATTGCCTAGGCCGAGCGGGCTGGCATCGTCTGTTTCATCACCGTCGCTGGCTTCCTTAACGGTCCCGGCTTCGAGCGCATGCGCGACGATCTGAGACGAAGCTGCGACCTCATCTGGGTCATCGACTGTTCGCCCGAGGGCCATCAGCCCGAAGTGGCGAGCCGCATCTTCCAGGGCGTCCAGCACCCTGTGTGTATCGTCCTCGCGGCTCGCAGGACCGGCAAGAAATCGGACGAACCGGAGACGGTGAGTTTCCGTGCCATCGCTGCCGGCCGACCCGAGGCGAAATTCGAGACGCTCGCCAAACTTACTCTGGACGTCGCTGGCTGGACGGACTGCCCGGGCGAATGGCGGGCGCCATTCCTGCCGAGCGCCGTCGGCGCGTGGGGTACCTTCCCGGCACTCGATGACCTGTTCGTCTACAACGGCTCCGGCGTCATGCCCGGACGAACGTGGGTCACCGCGCCGGACGTCCTTTCCCTTGAACGTCGGTGGGGTGTGCTGAGCCGGGAGAAAGATCTCAGGAATCAGGAAGCGCTCTTTTACCCGCACCAGAACGGCGACAAGACAGTCACCAAAAGCGCCAAATCCGGTCTGGCTGGACACGAATTTCGCCCCCAAGCGGTGTCAGGTGAAAAGAAACCTCCCATTGCGCCCGCTCGGTACGGGTTTCGGTCGTTCGATAGGCAATGGATCATTCCCGACAATCGCCTGATAAATCGTCCTAACCCTAAGCTTTGAAGTGACTACTCCAGTCACCCACTATTCTTGACGGCCCTCGAAGCTCATTCGCCCTCTGTCGGTCCCGCTATCAGTTTCACGGCTTTGATACCTGATCTCCACCACTACAAAGGTTCGTTCGGCGGTCGGGCCTACCCGCTCTGGTTGGAATCCCTCGCCACAGCCCTGAATATCAAGCCGATACTGCTGTCCTTCCTGTCGTCGAGGCTCGGTGCCAACGTCCGGGTTGACGATATGCTCGCCTACATCGCGGCTCTGCTCGCACACACCGTGTTCACGAAACGCTTCGCGCGCGATCTGACACAACCCGGTCTCCGCGTGCCGCTGATGGCCGACCGCAACCTCTTTAGCGAAGCATCAGCGCTGGGACACGAGGTCGTCTGGCTCCATACCTTCGGCGAGCGGTTCGCCTACCCGGCGGCGGGCCGCCCCTCGGCGCCGCCCCGCCTGCCACGGCAGGACTCACCACGTGTTCCCGATGGCGGCGAAATTCCCGGTGCGCCGGAGCCGCTGCCGGGCGACATGGGGTACGACGCCGGCAAGCGTCGCCTTCGCATCGGCAAGGGCTACATCGACAATGTAGCGCCGGCCATATGGGCCTACGAAGTGTCGGGCAAGCAGGTGCTCCGCCAATGGTTCAGCTACCGTCGGCGCAACCGCACCCGGCCGGTCATCGGCGATCGCCGACCGCCGTCGCCGCTCGACTCGATCCAGGTCGAGCACTGGCCGGCGGAATACACGACCGAATTGCTCAACGTCCTGCATGTACTGGGGCGCCTCGTCGCGCTCGAGCCGAAGCAGGCCGACCTGCTCGACCGCATCTGCGCCGGCCCGACCATCGGCGTCGATGAGCTGCGCGTCTCCGGGCCATTGGCCGCACCAGGCCAGCGGCGGGCGGCCGGCAAAGTGCCGGCAAAGTGAGCGAATCTTCGGGTCAGGCGCAGTTCGATCTCGGGTAGCGTCGGCAACATGGTTGCGACCCGTGGCACCTCACCCCTTCTTCTCGAACGCCCCTCGGTCGTTCTCCTGCCAGTAGGTCAGCTCGTGGCCGGCGTCGCGGGCGGCGGTCCAGCGCGCGCGGGCGGCCGTCACCTGGTCGGGATCGTTGCCGTCGAAGATGTCGCAGACCAGCGTGTAGTCGCCGACACGGGCGGACGTCGCGCCGTCGGTGAGGAACAGCACCTCGGCGCCGTTGGGGTTCTCGTCGGCATCGGTCAGCCAGACCGGCTGCAGGGTGGCGTGGCCGTCGGTCTTGTCGCCATGGGGCAGGAAGCCGCGGTCGTCGTAGGTCCACAGATGCTCGGTCAGCGCCTCGACGCGCTCGGCCGAGCCGGCCATCACCACGGCGCGGCGTTTGTCGCGTTCGAGGGTGGCCTGCAGCATGCGCGGCAGGGCGTCTTCGAGGCGACGGCGGACGAGGTGGTAGAAGCGGATTTCGGTCATCGGCCTCGTGGGCGGCCCGGCGTCCGGCGCGGTCGTCCTTCGACGCCTCGTAATTCTACAGGCTCAGGATGAGGCTGTGAAGAGGGCCGAGGCTACATGCAGTCTAGCGCGCGCCCACCACCCCGTCATTGCGGCCCGCGTTCGATGCCCCCTACCGCTCGTAATTGTCGGCGACGAAGCGGTCGAGCAGGCGCACGCCATAGGCGGTGGCGCCCTTCTCCATCAGCGGCTTGTCCTTCTCGGCCCAGACCACGCCGGCGATGTCGAGATGCGCCCATTTGACGTCGTTGGTGAAGCGCTTGATGAACTGCGCGCCGGTGATCGAGCCGCCCCAGCGGCCGCCGCCGATGTTCTTCATGTCGGCGGCCGGGCTGTCGATCTGGCGGTCGTAGGCCTCGCCCAGCGGCATGCGCCACAGCGGCTCGCCCACCGCCTTTGCGGCGGCGTCGAGCTGGCCGGCGAGCGCGTCGTCGGTGGCATAGAAGCCGGCCATCTCGCGGCCCAGCGCCACGAGAATGGCGCCGGTCAGCGTGGCGAGGTCGACGATGGCCGTCGGCTTGAAGCGGTCCTGCGTGTACCAGATGGCGTCGGCCAGCACGAGGCGGCCCTCGGCGTCGGTGTTGAGCACCTCGATGGTCTGGCCGGACATCGAGCGCACGATGTCGCCCGGGCGCTGGGCGTTGCCGTCGGGCATGTTCTCGACCAGGCCGACGACGCCGACGATATTGGCGCGCGCCTTGCGGCCGGCCAGCGCGTGCATGGCGCCGATGACGGCGCCGGCGCCGGCCATGTCCCACTTCATGTCCTCCATGCCGGCGGCCGGCTTGATGGAGATGCCGCCGGTATCGAAGGTGACGCCCTTGCCGACCAGCGCCAGCGGCTTGTCGGAGGCGCGGCCGCCGTTCCAGCGCATGACCACCAGCTTCGGCTCGCGCACGCTGCCCTGGGCGACGCCGAGGATCGCGCCCATGCCCAGTTCGCGCATGCGCTTCTCGCCCAGCACCTCGACCTTGACGCCGAGCTTCGCGAGCTTCCTGCACGCGTCGGCAAGGCTTCCGGGATAGATTACGTTGGCCGGCTCCGAAACGATGTCGCGCGTGAAATCGACGCCGTCGGCGATGGCGGCGAGCGGCGCCCAGGCGCGCCGCGCCGTGGCGGCACCCGCGACGCGGAAGGTGGCGGCGGCGAGGGTCGGCTTCTTGTCCGCCGTCTCGCGCGTCAGGTACTTGTCGAAGCGATAGCTGCGCAGGCGCAGGCCGAAGGCGATCTCCGCCGCCGCCTCGGCGGCCGGTGTCTTGGCGCCAAGCAGCTCGTCGACCATCACCTCCACCGCGGCTGCGCGCTGCGCATTGGCCGCGAGGCAGATGCGGGCGCCTAGCGCCTCCAGCTTGAGCGCGTCGAGGGCCTTGGCCTCGCCGATGCCCACCAGCAGCACCGTCGCCGCCTCCAGCCCGGCCGGCGCCACCACCGCCACGGTCTCGCCATGCTTGCCCGAAAAGCTGCCGCCGGCAGCGGCGCGGGCGAGAGCGCCCTTGGTCCGGCGGTCGAGCGCCGCGGCGGTCGTCCCCAGCTTGCGCCCGGCCGAGACGAAGACGGCGAGGAGGCCCTTGCCGGACGGTTTGGCTTCGGCGAACGTGATCTTCATCGCTGGTCTCTCGGCACGGGGTCGGCGGGAACGGCACCAACATGCGGCGCGGCGCCGCACCCGGAGCGGCTGTCCTAGTCCACGGCAGCGGCGCGCGCAAGGCGCGCGGGGCACGGTTCCGGCTAGGCGCGACGCCGGTCCATCTGCTAGAACTCCGATGAATTCTCAGTGTTTGTCGCGACTTAAGGGGTAGCACGCGGTGCGCGCGAGGGCGGTGGAACGACGATGGGACGCGCTGCCGCGCGGCCGGGTCGGCGCATTGTGACGGCGATCGACCGCTATGTGCTACGCCAGCTCGCCGTGGCGACGCTGTTAGTCGCCGGCGTTTTCACGATGCTGGTCTCCCTCGCCGGCTCGCTGCGCGAGATCGACTTCGTCATCAATCGCGGCCTGCCCCTCACCGTGTTCCTCGAGCTGATGGCGCTGCGCCTGCCAGAGTTCATCGCGACGGTACTGCCGATCGCCCTCTTCATCGCCGTGCTGTTCGTCTACAACCGTCTGGTCAGCGACAGCGAACTGGTGGTGATGCGCGCCGCCGGCCTTGGCCAGTGGCGCCTCGCCTTGCCGGCGGTGGCCTGCGCCATCGCCGTCTGCACCGCCAGCTACGCGCTGGCCCTGTGGCTGACGCCGCTCACCAAATCCTCCTATAAGGACCAAGTGTTCCACTACCGCAACACCTACGGCAACGTGCTGCTGCAGGAGGGGCGCTTTAACACGCCCTCGGGCGGGCTGACGGTCTATTTCCGCGAACAGTGGCCGAATGGCGACCTGATCGGCATCTTCGCCCACGACACGCGCCGCACCGACCGGCCGGCCCGCACCTACATCGCCCGCCGCGGCGCCATGGATAGCAATCCGGGCGGCGCCCGCATCGTGCTGTTCGAAGGCAGCATGCAGCAGATCGACATCGGCAATGGCGACCTCGAGCAGTTCTACTTCGACCAGCTCGCCCTCGATCTCGGCCCGATCACGCCGACCGGCCAGAGTCGCTGGCACGAACCAGAGGAACGCACGCTGTCGGGCCTGTTCAGCCCCGTCCTGACCGATCCCAACGACGCCTACTACGCGAAGAACCTGATCGCCGAGGGCCACCGCCGCCTCGCCTCGCCGCTGCTGGCGCTGGCCTTCGCGCTGACCGGCGTGGCCGCTCTGCTCGGCGGCGAGTTCAGCCGGCGTGGCCAGTCAGGCCGCCTCGTCGTCGCCGTGTGCGCCGTCATCGGGCTCTATCTCGCCAATCTCACGGTGTTCAACCTGGCGCAGAAGAACCTCGCGCTGGCACCGCTGCTCTACCTGCTGCCCTTCGCCGCGACGGGTACCGCGGCCGCCGCGCTCGCCAGCCGCTGGCACCGTCGCGCCGTCGTTCCCGCTCCGGCCGCCGGATAACGGCATGTTCCTGTCTCGCACCGTCTCCGGCTATCTCGGACGCAGCTTCTCCCTCTGGTTCGGCGTCGTGCTGGCGACGCTGTTCACGGTGTTCGCGCTGGTCGACGTCGTCGAGTTGTTGCGCCGCTCTGCCGGCAAGCCGCTGGTCACGCTGGCCATCGTCATCGACATGGAATTGCTGCGCCTGCCCAATCTGCTGCAGGAGGCGGTGCCCTTCGCCATCCTGTTCGGCGGCATGTTCGCCTTCGTCCGGATGACCCGCCATCACGAGCTGATCGTGCTGCGCGCCGCCGGCGTGTCGGTCTGGCAGTTCCTGCTGCCGGCCCTGCTGATCGCCACCGCCGTCGGCGCCATCAAGGTGATGGCGCTAAACCCGCTTGCCGCCGTCCTTATGACGCATTACGAGCGCATGGAGGGGCGCTATCTGTCCGGCAGGTCCTCGCTGCTCGCCGTCGTCAATTCGGGGCTGTGGCTGCGCGAGGTCGACGTCAACGGCAACCATACCGTCGTCGCCGCCAAGGCCGTCCAGCCGGATCAGGTGACGCTCGACAGCGTGACCTTCTATGTTTTCGAGGGCGAGGACCATTTCCTGCGCCGCATCGATGCGCATACGGCGCGGCTGGAGCCCGGCTACTGGCTGATCGAGAATGCCGTCGTGCGGTCGCAGCAATCGGCCTACCGGCCGGTGCCGGTGGTACGATTGCCGACCGACCTAACCATCGACAAGATTCAGGAAAGTTTCGCCAGCCCCAATACCGTGTCCTTCTGGCAATTACCGCGCTTCATTCGCGTGCTCGAGGAAACGGGCTTCTCGGCGACGCCGCATCGGCTGCGATGGCACGCGCTGATGGCCGAGCCCTTGCTGCTGATGGCGATGGTGCTGCTGGCGGCGACCTTCTCGCTGCGCCTCGTGCGCCGCGGCGGCACATTGCTACTTGTCGGCACCGGCGTGATGGCCGGCTTCGTTCTACACGTGACCACCAACGTCATTCACGCGCTCGGTATCGGCGCCAACGTGCCCGTGGTGCTCGCCGCCTGGGCGCCGGCCGTCGTCAGCCTGATGGCCGGCCTGTCGTTGCTGCTGCACCTCGAGGACGGGTAGCGACGGTGGCCGGGAGACGCCTCCACATCCTGCTGCTGTGTGAGCTGTGTGCGCTGTGTGCGCTGCCGACGGCCAGTGCGCCGGCGTCGGCACAGGCCCAGCCGGCGGCACAGACCCAGATGGGCAGCGAGGGCCGCGAGGTCCTGCTGCAGGCCGACCAGGTGTCGTTCGAGGACGCTCTCGGCATCGCCACGGCGACTGGCAACGTCGAACTGTCGCAGGGCAACCGCGTACTGATGGCCGACACGGTCAGCTACAACCAGCGCGACAACATCGTCACCGCCTCCGGCAATGTCGTGCTGCTCGAACCGTCGGGCGAGGTGCTGTTCGCCGAATACGCCGAGATGACCGACGACATGCGCGAGGGCTTCCTGCGCGGCCTGCGCATCCTGCTGGCCGAGGACGCGCGTCTCGCCGCCGCCGCCGGCGTGCGTCGGGGCGGCACCGAGATGGAGTTGTCGCGCGCCGTCTACACGCCATGCGTCGAGTGCAAAGGACGCGGAGACCGGCCCTTGTGGGAGGTCCGTGCGCGCCGCGTCGTCCACGACAATGTGAAGCAACAGGTTACCTACCACAGCGCCTGGCTCGACATGGCCGGCATCCCGGTCATGTGGGTGCCTTACCTGTCGCATCCGGATCCGTCGGTAAAGCGGCGCTCCGGCGTCCTCGCGCCGGTCTACGGCGTCTCCTCGAATGTCGGCATGTCGGTGCAGACGCCCTACTTCTGGGCGATGTCGGAAGACAGCGACATCACTTTCGACCCGATCGTGATGGCCGCGCGCGCGCCGCTGCTGACCGGCGAATACCGCCAAGCCTATCACAACGGCGAGCTGCGCTTCCGTCCCAGCCTCGTGCGCGACAATTTCCAGCGCAACGGGCAGGAGTTTCGCGGCCATCTTGATGGCCAAGCGCGCTATGACGTCTCGGACACCTGGCGCTACGGAGGCCGGCTGTGGCTGGTCTCCGACGACACCTATCTGCGTCGCTACGGCTTCCGCCACGACGACGTGCTGGAGAACCGCCTCTATGCCGAGGGCTTCAACAAGCGCAACTACGCCGTAGCCGAGGGCATCCACTTCCAGGATCTGCGGCCGACCGGGGCGGGCAGCGAGGCGCCTCTCGTGCTGCCGCACCTGGCCTATAATTTCGTCGGCGAGCCGGGTCGCAGGGGCGGGCGGACGAACCTCGACGCGGAGATGCTCGCCCTGACGCGCACGGACGGAGCATCGAGCCGGCGGTTGTCGGCCGTCTCCGGCTGGCAGATGCCATGGTACAGCCGCTTCGGGTCAGTCACGACGTTTTCCACGAGCCTGCAGACCGACCTCTACAGCGTCGAACGGGTCATCTCGGACGATCGCGAAACCGAGGGCAACGGCGTCACGGGTCGCATCTTCCCGATGGCGGAGCTGGAATGGCGCATGCCGTTCGTGCGCGATTCCGGACGCACGCGCCAGTTGGTCGAACCGATCGCCGCGTTCGTCGCCGCCCCGATCAGCGCCAATCCGAGCCTCATACCGAACGAAGACAGCGCGGATTTCGAGTTCGACGAAACCAACATCTTCCGGGCGGGGCGCTTTTCCGGACGCGACCGCGTCGAGGAAGGCCAGCACGTTGCGTACGGACTTCGCGCCGGCACCTATGGCGAGAACGGCGGCCGGACGACGCTGTTCGTCGGCCAGTCGTTCCAGTTCCAGAAGGAATCGTCGCTCGCCGGCGCCACGGGACTGGAGGAGGATTTCTCCGACATCGTCGCGCGGCTGGAGGTGGTCCCCAACCGCTATCTCACCGCCGTCTACAAGACCCGCATCGACATCGACAGCCAGGAAATCGCCCGCAACGAACTGGCTCTGCGCGCCGGTGCGACGGCGTTCCATGTCGACCTGTTCTACTTCTTCTTCGATCAGCGCAGGCCCCCGAAAACGACGGAGCGTAATTTTGGCGACCGGGAGGAGCTGACGCTCCAGCTCGGCTCGCAGCTGACGAAGCGCTGGAGCGCGGCGATGAATACGCGCCAGTCCCTGGCGACCAATGCCGGCCCCCTCTCCTGGGGCGGATCGGTGAGTTATGTCTGCGATTGCGCCACATTCGGCGTCGATCTCTCGCGTACCTTCACGCAGGATCGCGATGTCGGCCCCAACGACTCCATCGTCGTCCGCATGATCTTGAAGACGCTCGGCGAGTTCGGCGGCAGCGTCTACTGACGGACCGACCGCCCGCCGGCTGTTGCCATGACCGGGCGAATTGTGCTGGATGGGCCTGCGGGCGTGAGTGCTACGGGATCATGGCGATGCGAGCGATAATTGTCCGACGGTCGGGCCTTCTGGCCACGCTGCTGGGCGCGGGACTGGGTCTTTGCCTTGCCGCCGCTGCCCCGGCGAGAGCGCAGGACGTGCAGCGCATCGCCGCCGTGGTCAACGACCAGGTGATCTCGATCTACGACCTCGGCCGTCGCCTCGACCTTGTCATCCGGTCCTCCGGCATGCCGGACAATGCCGATCAGCGCCGCCGGCTGGCGCCCCAGGTCATGCGCGGGCTGATCGACGAGACGCTGCAATCGCAGGAGGCGGCACGGCTGAGCATCAGCGTTGGCCAGGCCGACATCGACGTTGCGATCGGCCAGATCGAGGCCAACAACAAGCTGCCCAAGGGCGGCTTCGGGGCATTCGTCAGCCGGCAGGAGCTGACCATCGACACGGTGCTAGCCCAGATGCGGCCCGCACTGGCCTGGCAGAAGCTGATCGCCCGCCGCGTCGTGCCCAACATAGATATCGGCGAGGAAGACATCGACGCCGTCCTCACCCGCATCAAGGAGCGTTCCGGCGGCACGGAACTCCGGCTGGCCGAGATCGTCCTGCCGATCGACGATCAGGGACAGGTCCAGGACGTCGTCGATCTGGCCCGCCGGCTGGTGACCCAGATACGCGGCGGCGCGCCCTTCACGCCCATCGCCAGCCAGTTCTCGCGCAGTGCCAGCGCCGCGACGGGTGGCGATATCGGCTGGATGGCGGAGGGCCAGCTCTCGCCCGCCGACGCCAGCGCCGTCGCCGCACTGAAGCCGGGCGAGCCAGCCGAACCCATCGTCGAGCCCGACGCCGTGCGCATCCTCTATTTGATCGAGCGGCGCATCGGCGGTGGCGGTACCGGCGCCGATATCAGGGTAACTCTGCGCCAGCTTGGCCTGCCGATCCCGGCCGGCGCCACTAAGGCGTATACCGAGGCGCTGGTGTCGCTCGCCTCGCAGATCGGGTCAGTGGCGAAGGACTGCCCCGATTTCGCTCGCCTCGCCGCCGAGCAGGGTTCGTCGCAGCCCGTCGAACCGCTCGAAGTCCGCGTCGGCGAACTGGCCGACTATCTGCGCGCCGTAATCGAAGGCGTGCCGCCCGGCAAGGCGGCACCGCCGGTTGTCGTGCCGGGCTCGGTCCAGCTCATCATGGTCTGCGGCCGCCAGACCAACGAAGGACCTTCGCGCGACGACATCCGCGAGAAGCTGGTGCGCGAGCGCGTCGACATGATGTCGCGCCGCTATCTGCGCGACCTGCGGCGCGCCGCCTTCTTCGACGTGCGGGCCTTCCCGTGATGAACGCCGCGGCGTCGGACGAGGCGCCGCCGCCGCTGGCGCTGACGATGGGCGAACCGGCCGGCATCGGCGGCGAGATCGCGCTGGCCGCCTGGGCCGGTCGTGCCGACGACACGCCGCCTTTCTTACTGCTCGATGACCCAACCCGGCTGACGCAGCTCGCCGCCGGGCTCGGCTGGAGCGTGCCGGTGGAGGCCATCGCCAGCCCGGCGGAGACGCTCGCCGTCTGGCCCCACGCCCTGCCGGTGCTGCCCCTGGCCGTGCGGGTCGAGGCGACGCCCGGAGCGCCTGATCCAGCCAATGCCGCGGCGGTGGTCGGTGCCATCCGGCGCGGCGTGTCGCTGGTGCGCGCCGGCGAGGCAGCGGCCCTCGTCACCAACCCAATCCACAAGCGGACGCTCTATGGCAGCGGTTTCCGCTTTCCCGGCCATACCGAATTCCTCGCCGAGCTGACGGGAACCGTCGCGGCGCCGGTAATGATGCTGGCCGTGCCCGGCCTGCGCGTCGTGCCGGTGACCATCCACCTGCCGCTGATCCAGGCCATCGGCCGCATCGACCGCGCGGCGATCGTCCATTGCGGCCGCGTCACCGCCGCCGCGCTGCAGCTCGACTTCGCCATCGCGCGTCCCCGCATCGCCGTCGCCGGCCTCAATCCGCACGCCGGCGAGGACGGCACGCTGGGCCGCGAGGAAACCGACATCATCGCGCCCGCCGTGGCTGAACTCGCCGGCCTAAACATCGACACCACCGGGCCTCTGCCAGCCGACACGCTGTTCCACCCGGAAGCTCTCGCGCGCTGGGACGCCGTCATTTGCATGTATCACGACCAGGCTCTGATCCCGCTCAAGACCATCGATTTCGCGCATGGCGTCAACGTCACTCTCGGACTGCCGATCGTGCGCACTTCGCCCGATCACGGCACCGCCTTCGACATAGCCGGACGCGGTAGCGCCGACCCGGCGAGCCTGGTCGCCGCGCTGCGGCTGGCGGCGACTATGGCGGCGCGCCGGCGGGCGAGCCTCGCCACCGCCGCGTGAACGACACCGGCCGCGCGGCGGCGCTCGCCGGCCTGCCGCCCTTGCGCGAGGTCATCGCGCGGCACGGTCTCGGCGCGCGCAAGGCGCTCGGCCAGCATTTCCTGCTCGACCTCAACCTCACCCGCCGCGTCGTGCGCGCAGCCGGGCCTCTCGCCGGCGTCACCGTGGTCGAGATCGGCCCCGGGCCGGGCGGCCTGACGCGCGCACTGCTGGAAAGCGAAGCGGCCGGAATCGTCGCCATCGAGCGCGACAGCCGCTGCATCGCCGCGCTAGGCGAACTCGCCGCCGTGGCGGCCGGACGCCTCGACATCGTCGAGGGCGACGCACTGGCGCTCGACCCGGTCGACATGGTGCCGGCGCCGCGCCGCATCGTCGCCAACCTGCCCTACAACGTCGCGACGCCGCTTCTGCTCGGCTGGCTCGCCAGGGCGGATGCCTATGCCGGGTTCACGCTGATGTTCCAGAAGGAAGTGGCCGACCGGCTCGTCGCGCCGGTGCGCACGCATGCGCGCGGCCGGCTGTCGATCATCGCGCAGTGGATGTGCACGGTCGAACGCTGCTTCGACATCTCGCCGCGTGCCTTCACCCCGCCGCCCGGCGTCGTCTCCACATTGGTCAATCTGACGCCGCGGCCGGCGCCGCTCGCCCCGGCCGACCGGGCGACGCTCGAACGCGTCACCGCCGCCGCCTTCGGCCAGCGGCGCAAGATGCTGCGCTCCTCCCTCGCCTCGCTCGGCGGCGCGGCTCTGCTGGAGAAGGCCGGGGTACCAGAGACGGCGCGGGCCGAGGAGCTGTCGGTCGAGCAGTTCTGCGCCCTGGCGCGGATGCTGGAGGCTCAGTAGCCCTGCCGCAGTCGCGTGACGAAATTCGACAGGCCGATCTGGCGGCCGGTGCGCAGGCGCTCGGCTTGCAGGATGGCAGAGACCTGGCCGGCGCTTTCGGTGAAGTCGACATTGACCACGACGTAATCGTAGGCGTCCCAGTGTATCATCTCGTCCGGCGCATGGATCATGCGGCGGGCGATCGTCTCCTCGCTGTCGCGCGCGCGCGTCCTGAGGCGGCGTTCTAGATCGGCCGTCGAGGGCGGCAGGACGAACACGCTGACGAGATCGTCGCGTGCCGATTCGCGAAGCTGTTGCGTGCCCTGCCAGTCGATGTCGAACAACACATCGCGGCCTTCCTCCAGCGCCCGCATCACCGGCGCGCGCGGGGTACCGTAGTAATGATCGAACACCTTGGCGTGCTCCAGCAACTCGCCGCGATTGACCATCAGGTCAAAATCGACGCGCTCGATGAAACGGTAGTGCACGCCGTCGACCTCGCCGGGCCGCTTCGGCCGCGTCGTCACCGAGACCGACAGGTCGAGTTCTCGCTCGCTCTCCAGCAGCGCGCGGCTGATCGACGTCTTGCCGGCACCAGACGGCGACGACAGCACGAGCATCATGCCGCGGCGGCGGATCGACAGGGGATCGTCGTGGGTCCGTCCGGATGCCGGCCTGGCCATGCGCATCACTCTATGTTCTGGATCTGCTCGCGGAACTGCTCGACCGCGGCCTTGAGGTCGAGGCCGGCGCGCGTCAGCCTCATTTCGGTGGCCTTAGAACACACCGTGTTGGCCTCGCGCGTGAACTCCTGACAGAGGAAATCGAGACGTCGACCGACGGCTGCGCCCTCGGCGAGAAGGGCGCGCGCCTGACCGAGATGCGCGTCGAGGCGGTCGAGTTCCTCGCGCACGTCAGAGCGCGACACTAGGATGGCAAGCTCGACCGCCAGCCGCTCTTCTGACAGCGGCGGCTCGGCGGCGATCAGTTCGGCAAGCTGGGAGGCGAGCCGCGCGCGCAGCTCCTCTGGCTGGGCTTCGGCGCTGGCGGCGGCCTCGCCGACCAGCGCGGCAATACGGTCGAGCAGGCCGGACAGGACGGCGGCGAGCCGCGCGCCCTCCTCCGCACGTGCCGCGACCAGCGCGTCGAGCGCGGTCGCCAGCGTCGCCTCCATCGCCGCCGCGCGCAGGGCGAGCGCGGCGTCGTCCTCGACCTCCTCCATCGTCTCGATGACGCCGCGCACGGCGAGCAGGCCCTCGAGCGTCGGCGGACCGTAGGCGATACGACCGCCGAGGGTTCCGTGCAGCGCGATAACCTCGTCGAGCAGCGAACGGTTGATGCGCAGGCTGGCGGCGGGGGCGGTGCGATCGACCGACAGCGTGGCCTGCACATTGCCGCGCGCCAGTCGCTTGCCAAGCGCCGTGCGGGCGACCGCCTCGAGGCGGCCGTAGCCGGACGGCACGCGCACGCGCACTTCCAGCGCGCGGCCGTTGACGCTCTTCAGCTCCCAGGCCCAGGCGGCGCGGCCGTCATGGCCGCCCGCGCGGGCGAAGCCGGTCATCGAAGATAGCGCCACCGGCTCCTCGCCCCTCGCCCGAACAGCTGCCCGGCCTTATAGCTTGGCCCCGGCGCCGCCAACAAGGCGACCGCCGGAGGCCATGCCATGCGCGACCCGTGCTCGATCTTGCTCACCGGCGCCTCGGCAGGCATCGGCGCGGCCCTGGCACGAGCCTATGCCGCGCCCGGCCGCAGCCTGGCGCTCGGCGGGCGCGATGCGTTAAGGCTGACGGCAGTGGCCGCGGAGTGCCGCGCCCGCGGCGCCACCGTGACGACGGCCGCCATCGACGTGCGCGATGCCGCCGCGATGGCCGGTTGGATCGCCGGCGCCGACGCCGCCGCGCCGCTCGACCTCGTCATCGCCAATGCCGGGGTCTCGGCCGGCACCGGATCCGGCGAGGCGGCCAGCCAGGCACGGGATATTTTCGCCATCAATCTCAACGGCGCGGCCAACACGGTTCTGCCGGCGCTCAACCTGATGCGCGCGCGGCCGCGTCAGGCGGACGACCGACCACGCGGCCAGGTGGCGCTGATGGCGAGCCTCGCCGCCTTTCGCGGCTTCGCCGGCGCGCCGGCCTATTGCGCCAGCAAGGCGGCGCTGCGCGCCTGGGGCGAGGCGCTGCGCGCCCTGCACCGCGCGGACGCCATCGAGGTGTCGGTGGTCTGTCCCGGATTCGTGCGCACCGCGATGAGCGCGGTAAACGATTTTCCGATGCCGTTGCTGATGGAGCCGGACCGCGCCGCCGCCATCGTCCTGCGCGGCCTGGCGGAGAACCGCGGGCGCATCGCCTTTCCCTGGCCGCTCTACTGGGGTGTCCTGCTGCTCGCGGGCCTGCCGGACCGGCTTGCCGGTTGGATTACGGCCAATGCGCCGAGGAAGACCGGACCGGGCTGATGGCGGTTCAACGCGCCGACCCGTCCCCCGCCTGCTCGCGCTGCCAGCGGCGGTAGCGCGCCACGTTTCGGTTGTGCTCGTCCAGCGTCGTCGCGAAGGTATGGCCGCCGCTGCCGTCGGAGACGAAATAGAGATCGTCCGTCTCGGCCGGGTGCAGCACGGCCGCTAGCGAAGCGCGGCCGGGATTGGCGATGGGTCCGGGCGGCAGGCCGTCGCTGGCATAGGTGTTCCACGGACTAGGAACGGCGGTATCGGCGCGCGTCATCGGCCGGTCGACCGTCGCGCCGTCGCGCTCGAGCGCGTAGACCACCGTCGGATCGGATTGCAGACGCATGCCCTTGAGCAAGCGGTTGAGGAACACCGCCGCGACGCGCGGCCGTTCCGCCTGCACGGCCGTTTCCTTCTCGACGATGGAGGCGAGGACCAGCGCCTCCCCGGGGCTGGCCAGCGGCAGGTAGGGCGCGCGCGCCGCCCATTGCGCGGCCAGAGCGGCATCCATCGCCTGCGCCATGCGGGCGACCAGCGCGGCGCGCGCATCGCCGCGGCTGAAATGCCAGGTCTCCGGCAGCAGCCGCCCTTCGCCCGGCGCACGCTCCGGCAGAAGATCGCCGGCCAGAGCCGGGACGGCCCGCACCAGCGCCAGCACCTCGGCTGTGCGTAATCCTTCGGGTATCGTCAGGCGGTGGGCGACCGTGAGACCGCTGCGCAGGAGGGCGGCGACTGAAGCCGGACTGGCCTGCGCCGCAATCTCGTACTCTCCGGCCCGCAACTGGCCGTCCCGCCGCGTCAGGCGTACGCCCAGCGCAAACAGCCGCCGGTCCGGGACGAGGCCCGCCGCGGCAAGCTGCGCGCCGATGGCCATCACCGTCGCGCCGGGCGGTACGATCATCGTATGCGACGACGCCAGCGGGCCCGGCGCACGCCACCAGGCATGGCCCCACCACGCCGCCGCCACAGCGCCCAGGGCGCCAGCGGCGACGAGGACGAGCAACGCTCTGACAAGACGAAGCAGGCCGCCCCGGCGGCGGGGCGGATGCGAAGGCTCGGTCATGCTGGGCACGCCCGGCCTGGCGCGTCAGACGGCGGCGAAGACCAGCGAGGCGTTGGTGCCACCGAAGCCGAAGGAGTTCGACAACGCCACCCGCACCTTGCGCTCGCGCGCCTTGTGCGGCACGAGATCGATGTCGCAGCTTTCCTCGGGATCGTCGAGGTTCAGCGTCGGCGGCACGATACCGTGTCTGATCGCCAGGATCGAGTAGATCGCCTCGACGCTGCCGGCGGCGCCGAGCAGATGGCCGATGGCCGACTTGGTCGACGACATCGACAGCTTGTAGGCTGCATCGCCGAACAGCCGCTTCACCGCGCCCAGTTCGATCTCGTCGCCGAGCGGCGTGGAGGTACCGTGGGCATTGATGTAGTCGATATCCTCGGGATCGAGCTGTGCGCGCTTGAGCGCCGCCCGCATCGAGCGGAAGGCGCCATTGCCGTCAACCGGCGGCGCGGTGATGTGGTGCGCGTCGCCCGACATGCCGTAGCCGACTATCTCGGCATAGATGTCGGCGCCGCGATTCTTCGCGTGCTCGTACTCCTCGAGCACGACGATACCCGAGCCCTCGCCCATGACGAAGCCGTCGCGGCCCTTGTCCCAGGGGCGCGAGGCCCGCTCGGGCGTATCGTTGTAGCGCGTCGACAGCGCGCGGCTGGCGGCGAAGCCGGCAAGGCCGATACGGCAGATCGCAGCCTCGGCGCCGCCCGCGACCATTACGTCGGCGTCGTCGAACATGATCAGCCGTGATGCGTCGCCGATGGCGTGCGCGCCGGTCGAGCAGGCCGTCACCACGGCGTGGTTGGGCCCCTTGAAGCCATGCTTGATCGAGACGTGGCCGGAAGCGAGGTTGATCAGCGCCGACGGGATGAAGAACGGCCCGATGCGCCGTGGCCCTTTCTCGTTGAGCAGGGACGAACCGTCATAGATTGTCTGCAGGCCGCCGATGCCCGAGCCGATGAGCACGCCGGTCCGCTCGCGGTCCTCCTCCTCGGTCGGCTGCCAGCCCGAATCGGCGATGGCATAATCGGCTGCGGCGATCGCATAGGTTATGAACGGGTCGAGCCGGCGCTGGTCCTTCGGCTCGACATGGTCGTCGGGATTGAAGTGGCCAGCCGCCGTTTCGCCGCGCGGCACCTGGCCGGCGATCTTCGCCGGCAGGTCCGACACGTCGAACGACTGAATCGCGCGGATGCCCGATTCGCCGGCCGTCAGCCGTCGCCAATTGTGCTCGACGCCAACCCCGAGCGGCGTAACAAGGCCGAGGCCTGTGACGACTACGCGCCGCATCGCATCACGCCCCCGTTGCTCGCCCAAATCGACGGTCACCCGCCGCGTACCGGTACGGGACGATCAGGTGTGCTCCTCGAGGAACTTGATGGCGTCGCCCACCTTGACGATCTTCTCGGCGGCGTCATCGGGAATCTCGCAGCCGAACTCCTCCTCGAATGCCATCACCAGCTCTACAGTGTCGAGGCTGTCGGCACCGAGGTCTTCGATGAAGCTCGCGTCCGGAACGACCTTCAACTCTTCGACGCCGAGATGCTCGACGACGATCTTCTGCACTCGCTGCGCGATATCGCTCATGTTCCTGCTCGTCCCCACGTGATCACGCCCGCCCGGCTGCCGCTTTTGTCGGCGCACCGGCGCACCGGAATGGTGCCTGCATTTCGGCGTCGGGTGAAGTATGCTCCCTCATGCCCCTCGCCGGCGGCGATACCGGGCCCGGCGAGCGCCCGGCCCGGGCGCAGTCCGCACGGAAACAAACGCGGCGCCAATTATACGCCTTGCCCCGCCGCGTCAACCAGCTTGCCCCCCGCCGCCCGCCCGGCGGGATGGCCTCAGACCATGGCCATGCCGCCGTTGATGTGAAGCGTGTGGCCGGTCACATACCCGGCCTCGTCGCTCGCCAGATAGACCGCCGAGGCGGCAATGTCGGCCGGCGTGCCGAGGCGGCCCGCCGGGATGCGCCCGAGCAGCGCCGTGCGCTGTGCGTCGTGCAGCGCCGCCGTCATCGGCGTATCGATGAAGCCCGGAGCGATGCAATTCACGGTGACGCCGCGGGCGGCGACCTCGTGCGCCAGAGCCTTGGTCAGGCCTACCAGCCCGGCCTTGGCCGCGGCATAGTTGGCCTGGCCGGGATTGCCTGTCTGGCCGACCACCGAGCCGATATTGACGATGCGCCCCCAGCGCGCCCGCACCATGCCGCGCAGCGCCGCCCGGCACAGGCGGAAGGCGCCGGTCAGGTCGACGGCGAGGACGGTGTCCCACTCCTCGTCCTTCATGCGCAGGGCAAGGTTGTCGCGGGTCAGGCCGGCATTGTTGACGAGGATATCGAGGCCGCCAAGTGCCGCCGTCGCCTCGGCGGCAAGCTTGTCGGCAGCGGCCGGGTCGGCGAGGTCGGCCGGCACGACGCGCGCCTTGCCGCCGAGGCTCGCCGCAACAGCCTCCAGCCGGTCGACGCGCGTACCAGACAGCGCGACCTCGGCCCCGGCAGCCGCCAGGGCGACGGCGATCGCTGCGCCGATTCCACCGCTTGCGCCCGTCACGAGGGCGCGTCTGCCCGCCAGCGAGAACACTTTGTGTCGTCTCCGCCCATCATCCCCTCGCGGGGCACCTTACAGCGATTCGAGAAAGGCCTCGACATCAGCCGGTGCGCCGATCGAGCGGCCGCTCATCTCGCGGTCGATCCGCCGCACCATGCCGGCGAGCACCTTGCCGGCGCCGAGTTCGACCAGTTCCTCAACCCCGCGTTCCTTCATCGCCAGCACCGATTCGCGCCAACGGACTCGTGCCGTCACCTGCGCGACCAGCAGGCGGCGGATTTCCGCGGGATCGTCGACCGGCGCCGCCGTGACATTGGCGATCAACGCCGGGCGCGGCGGCAGGATGGCGGTCTTCTCCAGCGCCTCGGCCATCTCGTCGGCGGCCGGGCGCATGCGCGCGCAATGGAAAGGCGCGCTGACCGGCAGCAGGATGCTGCGCCGCCCGCCCTTCTCCTTGGCCAGCTCGACGGCACGGCCGACGGCATCCTTGTCGCCGCTGACCACGACCTGGCCCTCGCTATTGTCGTTGGCGACGTCGCAGACGCCACCTTCCGCGGTCGCCGCGGCGGCCACCGCCTCGGCATCGGCGACCGACAGGCCGAGCAGGGCCGCCATGGCGCCCTCGCCCACCGGCACGGCGCGCTGCATGGCCTGGCCGCGGCGCTTCAGCAGGCGGGCGGTACCGGCCACGGCCAGCGCGCCGGCGGCGGCCAGCGCCGAATATTCGCCGAGGCTGTGGCCGGCGACGAAGGCCGCGCCCTCGCCCACCGTCACCTGGCCTTCAACCGCCAGGACGCGGACGACGGCCAGACTCATCGCCATTAACGCCGGCTGGGCATTCTCGGTCAGCACCAGTTCCGATTCCGGCCCCTCGACCATCATCCTGAACAGCTTCTGGGAGAGCGCGTCGTCGATTTCCTCGAAAACCTCGCGGGCGGACGGAAAGGCCTCCGCCAGCTCGCGGCCCATCCCGACCTGCTGGCTACCCTGGCCCGGAAACACGAAGGCACGGATCATCGGACGCGGCACTCCCCCCGTCGGCGGCCGGCTCCCGGCCCGTCGCGGGCATTCCTAGCCCCTTGCCGCGCGACCCGGCAACAGGTGCCGGGCCTTGCGCCAGCGCGGGCGTTGTGCCATATGGCCGCCTCTTCTGGGCCGGCGCGCAAGCGTTGCGGCCCGCTCCTTGCCGGTCGGCCTTCCGCGTCATGCGGACCCGCCCGGTTCCAGACCGTGCGGCCGCGGCTCCACAGGGAGGCGATCGGCGGCGGTTGCCAACCCGTGGGGAGCAGAACGGCCATGCCGCTCTACGAACACATCCTTATTGCCCGTCAGGATGCGACCAACGCGCAGGTCGATGCGGTGGTCGACGCCATGGCGGAACTGCTGCAGGCCCAGGGCGGCACCATCAAGCGCCGCGAATACTGGGGCCTGCGCACGCTGACCTATCGCATCCGCAAGAACCGCAAGGGCCATTACGTCCTGCTTGACCTCGACGCCACGCCGGCGGCGGTGGCCGAGCTGGAGCGCAACGAGCGCTACCACGAGGACGTGATGCGCTACCTGACGCTGCGCGTCGACGCGCACGAGGAAGGCCCGTCGATCCAGATGCAGGGCCGCCGCGACCGCGAGGGCAAGGGCGGCGACCGCGATTTCCGTGACCGCGACCGCGGCGGCTTCCGCGACCGCGGCGGCTTCCGCGACCGCGGCGACCGCGACTGGCGCGACCGCCGCGAGGGTCGCGAGGACGACAGCGCGCCGGCAGCAACATCGACCGGCGGGGAGGGCTGATCATGGCCGAAGGCAGGTCATTCGGTGACGGCGGCGCGGGCGGTGGTGCTGGCGGCGGTGGTGCTGGCGGTGGGGGCGGTGGGGGCGGTGGGGGCGGTGGGGGCGGTGGCGGCGGTGGCGGTGGCGGCGGTGGCGGTGGCGGCCGGCGCCCGTTCTTCCGGCGGCGCAAGACGTGCCCGTTCTCGGGCGCCAACGCCCCCAAGATCGACTACAAGGACACCAAGCTCCTGCAGCGCTACATCTCCGAGCGCGGCAAGATCGTGCCGAGCCGCATAACCGCGGTTTCGGCCAAGAAGCAGCGCGAGCTGTCGCGCGCCATCAAGCGGGCGCGCTACCTCGCCCTGCTGCCCTACGTCCTCGACTAGAAGCCGGACGGGGCAGCGGACGATGGGAGCACTGGGCGGAGCCATACTGGCCGTAGGCGCCGGCATCGCCACCCTGGCGAAGTGGAGCGCGCCGCGCGCGCTCGGCTTCGCCGGTGTGGCGGCCATGCCCGCGGCTGCGGTGCCGCTGGTGATCGCCGGTCTCGGCGGCGGATTGTTTGTCGCCGCCCTTGCCGCCGACGGTGCGACGGCGCTTGCCGCCGCCGCGTCGGGCACCCAGTCCGCCATCGTCTTCGCCCTGCTGGTTGCCCTGCCGGTCTGGGTCTGCTGCCGCCTGCTGCTGCAATCGCAGCCGCGGGTCAGCGGCGGCTCGTCCTGGACACGGCCGATGAAGGTGCTGCTGTGGTTCGCCGCCATCGCGGCCAGCCTGATCGCCGGCATCGGCAGCATGCTGACCGCCGGGCCGGGCGGGCCGCAGGGCGTGGTGCACAGTTTCCTCGATGCCTGGCTCGGCACCGTCGCGCCGTATCTCGGTGCCTACCGGCGCACCGAGTTGGCAGACCTGCTGGCGCCATGGTTCGCCGGGGCGGCAGGAGCGGGGCTGCTGCTCGGCCTCGCGCTGGCGATGCTGGCGGCTTTCGCCGTCCTGGGCCCGGGCGCGGCCGCGCGCCGGCCGACGCCGACGCTGGCCGACCAGCGGGCACCGCTGTTGTTCGCCGCCGCGGCCGTTGCCGCAGGTCTCGCCACCGTGGTGGTGCCCGGGCTGTGGGGATTTCTCGCCCAAAACGCCTTTCTGGTCCTGCTGGCGCCGCTGGCCGTCTCGGCCATCGCCGCCCTGCATGGCCAGATCGCGACCCTTTCCCTCGCCCGGCGCCTCGCCGCCTGGGCCGTTCTCATCTGCGTGCCGGCGCTTCTCGCCGTCGCAATCGTCTTCGACATTGGCGAACAACTGCTGGCGCTGCGCCGGGCCCTGTCGGCCCGCCGCCCCCGGGAGGTCTGACATGGAAGTGATCCTGCTCGAGCGCATAGCGCGCCTTGGCCAGATGGGCGACGTGGTCAATGTGAAGCCGGGCTTTGCCCGCAACTTCCTGCTGCCGCGCAAGAAGGCACTGCGCGCCACGGCGCAGAACCGCACCTATTTCGACCAGCGGCGCACCCAGCTCGAGACCGACAACATCGCCAACAAGGCCGAGGCCGAGAAGGTCGCCGGCTCGCTCGAGGGCCTGACTGTGACGCTGTTGCGCCAGGCCGGCGAGAGCGGCCAGCTCTACGGTTCGGTCACGGCGCGCGACGTCGCCCAGTCGGTCGTCGAGGCCGGCGTTACGGTCGACAAGCGTCAGGTGACGCTCGACCGCGGCATCAAGACGCTCGGCCTGCACCCGGTGAAGGTGACGCTGCACCCGGAAGTGATGGTGCAGATCACCGTCAACGTGGCGCGCAACGCCGAGGAAGCGGGCATCCAGCTCGAGCGCGGCGGCGCCCTCACCGACGCCGAGCGACTGGCCGAGGAGGACGCGGCGGCGTCGGCCCTGGCGGCTGCCGAGCGCGCCCTGGCGCTGGCCGACGAGGCCGGCGGCGAGGACGATTCCGCCACGGATGCGGCGAAGGAATAAAGGCCGCAGGCCCCAGCCGACGATTTTGCACGCCCCGTAGCGTTTCTGTTACCCTACGCGCCGGCTGGGCCGACGCGTACGCACGCCTGCTGGCCGCCGGATTCGGGGGAACGGCCTGAGGCGCGCAAAACAATGTTGCTGGCACGCTTTCTGGACGGGGTGATCCGTGCGGGGGATCTCCGTCTGATCGACGCGCGAAAGCGCGAGCATCGCTTCGGCGACGGCACCGGGAGCCCGGTGACCATACGGCTGCACGACCATGACCTGCACCTGCGGCTGGTGCTTAACCCGCGCCTCGCCATCGGCGAGGCGTACATGGACGGCACGCTGACCGTCGACGACGGCAACCTCTACGGCTTCCTCGACATCGTCGCTGCCAACATAGCGTATTTCGAGCGCCATCCGCTGCAATCGGCCACGCGCCGGGTCGGCCGCTGGCTGCGCTATGCCCAGCAGCACAACCCGGTGGGCAAGGCGCAGAAGAACGTCGCCCACCACTACGATTTGTCGGACGAGTTGTACGCGCTGTTCCTCGACAGCGACCGCCAGTACTCCTGCGCCTATTTCAGCGCGCCGCATGGCGACCTCGAACGCGCGCAGGACGACAAGAAGCGCCATATCGCCGCCAAGCTGCTGCTCGACCGGCCGGACCTGAAGGTGCTCGACATCGGCTCCGGCTGGGGCGGCCTCGGGCTCTATCTGGCGGGCGAGTCGAATGCCGACGTGACGGGCGTGACGCTGTCGGTCGAACAGCACAAGATGAGCAACCAGCGCGCGGCGTCCGCCGGCCTCGCCGGGCGCGTGCGGTTCGCGCTGCGCGACTATCGCGAGGAGTCGGGACGCTACGACCGCATCGTCTCCGTCGGCATGTTCGAGCATGTCGGCGTCGGACATTTCGACGAGTATTTCTCCCGCCTGCGCGACATGCTTACCGATGACGGCGTCTGCCTGCTGCATTCGATCGGCCGCATGGGGCCGCCGGGCACGACCAATGCCTGGATGCGCAAGTACATCTTCCCGGGCGGCTACACGCCGGCGCTGTCG
Organism: Alphaproteobacteria bacterium; assembly: GCA_009691025.1. GTDB lineage: Bacteria > Pseudomonadota > Alphaproteobacteria > UBA6615 > UBA6615 > SHWB01. Next base: position 14,446 of record SHWB01000003.1, on the reverse strand, counting down.
GAAGTGCTCGCCGCCGTCGAGCGGCAGGGCCTCTATGTCACCGACATTGAGATCCTGCGCCTGCATTACGCCAAGACGCTGCTCGCCTGGCGCGAGCGCTTCCTGGCGGCGCGCGACAGGGCCGCCGCCCTCTACGACGAGCGCTTCTGCCGCATGTGGGAGTTCTACCTCGCCGGCTGCGAGGTGTCGTTCCGCCACATGGGCCAGATGGTGTTTCAGATGCAGCTAGCGCGCCGGCAGGATGCCGTGCCGCTGACGCGCGACTACATCACCGACTGGGAACTCTCCCACACCCCCGCCATGGCTGCGACGCGCGCGGCGGAGTAGCCGCCACTACACCTCCAGCACGACCTTGCCGTCGGTGCCGGCCTCGACGGCAGCGTGCGCCTCGCCGGCCTTCTCGAGCGGGAAGGCGACGACCGGGTTGTGCACCAGCGCGCCGACGCCTAGCCAGGCGGAGATTTCCGCCGCCGCGCGGCGGCGCATGGCGTCCGGCTCGTTGAAGCAGGCGACGACGTGCAGCGTCAGGCCGCCCGTCTTGAACAGCGCGTCGTAGTACGGAAACACCGCGTTCGGCGTGCCCATCGAGGCGTAGGTGGCGAGCACGCCGCCGGTGCGCAGCGCCGCCAGCGCCACCGGCAGATTGCCGCCAAACTCGACCTCGACGATGCGATCGGCGCCGCGCCCGCCCGTCGCCTCGCGCACGCGCTTCGCCACGTCGTCCTTGCGGTAGTCGATCACCCGCGTGGCGCCGGCGGCGCGCGCGCGGGCGGCCTTGTCCGGCGAGGAGGCGGTGGCGATGACGCGGGCGCCGCCGATGCGGGCGAACTGCACCGCCCAGTGGCCGACCGCTCCGGCGCCGCCCGTCACCAGCACCGTCTGCCCGGCGACGGGGCCGTCCTTGAACACCGAGAACCACGCCGTGATGGCCGGCACGCCGAGCCCGGCACCCTCGGCGAAGGACGCCGCCTCGCCGAGCGGCGCCGCGCGGTCGGCGGCGATGGCGATGTACTCGGCCGCGGTGCCGAAGGGGCGGCGGAACTGGCCTTCCCAGATCCACACCCGCTCGCCCACCCGCGCCGGATCGACGCCGTCGCCCACCGCCTCGATCATGCCCGCGCCGTCATGGTGCGGGATGACAAGGCTTGCCTCGATGGTGCCGCGATTACCGGCGCGCTTCTTGGCGTCGGTCGGGTTGATGCCCGAGGCGCGCAGGCGCACCAGTACCTCGCCCTTCCCGGCCACCGGCGTGGCGACCTCACCGATCTCGAACACCTCGCGGGCCGGCCCGTAGGCCCGATAATAGGCTGCACGCATGCCAATCTCCGTGTACGGACTGATGATACTTTTTCCTGTGTAGCGCGTTTTCCCGCCTGTCGCCCCGGCCAATCGGCGAAGCCGCGCCGAGCCGGGGTCCATGAACACCGGACTGTGCCGAAGCAGCCCTGGCCAGTGTTCATGGCTCCCGGGTCGCGGCCGATGGCGCGGCCTTGCCCGGGACGACAAGGTGGCGGTGGGTACCCCCTCCTTGCCCCCCGCCGAGTCGCAAGCTGACAGTACGGGAACGGCGGATCGGCTTGTCCCCGTGTTACCCCCAATCAAGGGCATCGCGGGGGGGGTATCCGGTGCCGCCGGCTGGTAGGGTCTGCGGCCCTCACGAGCGGACCCGCCCGACACTGCGAGCGCCATGACCGATACCGTGACCCCGCTGCGCGGCGTGCGCGATACCGCCGCCCCCCGCACCCTGCCGCACAACGTGCAGGCCGAGGCGAGCCTCATCGGCGCCATCCTCGCCAACAACCGTGCCTTCGAGCGGGTGCAGGACTTCCTCGAGCCGCAGCACTTCGCCGACCCGGCACATGGCCGCGTCTATGCCGCCTGCAAGACGCTGATCGAGCGCGGCCAGCTCGCCCAGCCGGTGACGCTGCGCAACTACCTCGAACGCGACCAGCAGCTCGCCGAGATCGGCGGCGTCGACTACCTCGCGCGGCTGGCCGCCGCCGTCATCACCATCCAGAACGCGCGCGACCTCGGTCAGGAAATTTACGACTGCTTCCTGCGCCGCGAGCTGATCGATGTCGGCGAGGACATCGTGCTGCGCGCCGCCGACCACGATCTCGAGGAGCCGGCGGGCCGGCAGATCGAGCACGCCGAGAGCCGGCTGTTCTCGCTCGCCCAGCAGGGCACCAGCGAGACCGGCTTCGTGTCGTTCCAGAAGGCGATGACGCTCGCGCTAGACCTAGCCACGGCCGCCTACAAGCGCGACAGCGCACTGGTCGGCGTGCCGACCGGGTTCAGCGACCTCGACCGCCTGCTCGGCGGCCTGCACCGGTCGGACCTCGTCATCGTCGCCGGCCGTCCGGCGATGGGCAAGACGGCCTTCGCAACCAACATCGCGCACACCGCCGCGCGCTCCGTGCGGCGCGAGAAGGGCGATGACGGGCGCGTCGTCGAAATGCGCGAGACGGTCGCCTTTTTCTCTCTGGAAATGTCGTCCGAGCAGCTCGCCACCCGCATCCTGTCGGAGCAGGCGCATGTGCGCTCCGACGCCATCCGACGCGGCGACATCCGCGAGGAGGAGTACAATCGCGTCTTCGGCGCCAGCCAGGAACTCATCAACCTGCCGCTGTTCATCGACGACACGCCGGCGCTGTCGGTCGCCGCGCTGCGCACGCGCGCGCGGCGTCTGAAGCGCACCCACGGCCTGTCGCTGATCGTCATCGACTACTTGCAGCTCTTGCAGGGCAATTCCGACCGGCGCGCGGAGAACCGTGTCCAGGAGGTTTCCGAGATCACGCGCGGGCTGAAGGCCGTGGCCAAGGAGCTGCAGGTGCCGGTGCTGGCGCTGTCGCAGCTCTCGCGCGCCGTCGAGCAGCGCGACGACAAGCGCCCGCTGCTGTCGGACCTGCGCGAATCGGGATCGATCGAGCAGGACGCCGATGTGGTGATGTTCCTCTACCGCGAGGAATACTATCTGCGGCAGGCGCAGGACCAGCGCGAGCACGAGAGCAGCGAGAAATACAACGAGCGCCTGCGCCGCCACGAGGATCGCCTCGCTGCCTGCCGCAACAAGGCCGAGGTGATCATCGCCAAGCAGCGCCACGGCCCGGTCGGCACCGTCGAGCTGCAGTTCGAGGGCGAGTTCACCCGCTTCGCCGACCTCGCCCGCGGCGACCGCCTACCAGAGACCCGCGACTGACTCGGGCGCCGGCGCGGTAAGATCGCGCCGGCATGACATCGCAGCGCATCCTCACCACAGAGACACAGAGACACAGAGAGGGCGTGCGCGCACGTTCCTTCGTCCCCTGCCGCCCGCGTCGTTTCGTTCTCCGCCCCCTCTTGGGCGCGGAGACAGAATGTCGGGAAGCCGCGACAGGAAGGCACGGTACTTCCCCTTCGCACGATCTCTCTGTGTCTCTGTGCCTCTGCGGTGAAGCTGCTTTCTTGCCCGCTGCGCGGGCGATGGGCCAGGGATGAAACTCTTCGGGCGATTGCGGCGGCGGGCGCCGGAAGCGGCGGGCGATGACGCGACGGCAGAGGATACGCAGCCGCACCTCGTCGTGCGTGCCCCGGACATTCCGGCCGGGCGGCCGGGCATCGTCGTCGTCGACCTCGACGCCGTCGCCGCCAACTGGCGGCTGCTGGTCGACGCCGCCGGGCAGGCCGAGGTGGCGGCGGCGGCGAAGGCCGATTGCTATGGCACCGGCATGGCGCAGGTGGCGCCGGCCCTCGTGCGGGCAGGCTGCCGCAGTTTCTTCGTCGCCGTGGCCAGCGAGGGCGTGGCGCTGCGTCGCCTCGCGCCGCGCGCCGCCATCGCCGTGCTGACCGGCCCCGACCGCGAGAGCGTCGACCTGTTCGGCGAGCACAACCTCCGGCCGGTGCTCAACGACGCCGCGCAGGTGTCGCTATGGCAGGGCTGGTGTCGCGGTCGCAACAAGCCGCCGCTGGCCTGGCTGCATATCGACACCGGCATGACGCGGCTCGGACTGATGCCGGCGGCGGTCGACTCGCTGGCCAACCACCCGGACCGCCTCGCCGGCATGCCCTTCGCCGGCATCCTGTCGCACCTCGCCTGCGCCGACGACCCGGCGCACCCGATGAACGCGCAGCAGCGCGAGGCCTTCCTCGCCGCCCGCGCGCTGCTGGAGCCGGCAACCGGGCCGCTGCGCGCGAGCCTAGCCAATTCGGCCGGGGTCTTCCTCGGCGCCGCGTGGCATTTCGATCTGGTCCGGCCGGGGGCGGCCCTCTATGGTCTCGCCCCGCATAGCGACCGGCCCAATCCCATGCGGCCGGTCGTCCACGCCTACGCACGGATCGTACAGGTGCACGAGGTCGATCGCCCCCGCACCGTCGGCTACGGCGCCGCCTGGACGGTGCCCGGAAAACGCCGCCTCGCCATCGTCGCCGCCGGCTATGCCGACGGCTACCCGCGCGCCGCCGGCGAGGGCGGCCCGCCCGGATATGCCGGCGACGGCGCCGCCGTATGGATCGGCGGCCACCGCGCGCCCGTGGTCGGCCGCGTCTCGATGGACCTGCTGACGGTCGACGCCTCCGGCGTGCCCGCGGCGAAGCTGGGCGAGGGCGCGCTGGCCGAGCTGATCGGCCCCCATGTCGGCGCCGACGCGCTGGGCGCCGCCGCCGGCACCATCGGCTACGAGGTGCTCGCCCGCCTCGGCGCCCGCTTCCACCGCGCCTGGCGCGGTGCGGGCGCGGAGATCGCCCCATGAGGGTGCCCGTCGTCACGCCGGTCGGGGCGGCGCTGCTGGCGCTGTTCGAATTCGCCGGCAAGCTCGCCATCTTTACCGCGCAGGGCGTTCGGCATTCGGTGATGCCGCCCTTCTACCCGCGCCTCATCCTGAGCCAGATGATCGAGATCGGCTTCTACTCGCTGCCGGTCGTCGGCCTGACCATGCTGTTCACCGGCATGGTGCTAGCGCTGCAGAGCCATTCGGGCTTCTCGGTCGGCGGCGAGGGGACCATCGCCACCGTCGTGATCTGGGGCATCACGCGCGAACTGGGGCCGGTGCTGGCTGGCCTGATGGTCGCCGGCCGCATCGGCGCGGCGATGGCGGCCGAGATTGGCACAATGCGCGTGACCGAGCAGATCGACGCGCTGACCACCATGTCGGCCGACCCGTTCAAGTACCTCGTGGCGCCGCGCCTCATCGCCGGGCTGCTGATGCTGCCCCTTCTCGTCGCCATCGGCGACGTCATCGGCGTGCTGGGCGGCTGGCTCGCCGCCATCTACCAGCTCGGCTTCAACCCCTCGACCTACCTCAAATCGAGCTGGGACGCCTTCGAGATGCGCGGCTTCGTCTCCGGCATGGTGAAGGCGACGGCCTTCGGCTTCCTCGTCGCCCTGATGGGCTGCTACCACGGCTACAACTCGAAGGGCGGCGCCAAGGGCGTCGGCCAGGCGACGACCAACGCCGTGGTCTCGGCCTCCATCCTCATCCTGCTGTTCAACTACATCATCACCACCCTGTTCTTCGGGTTCTGACGTGGACCGGTCTTCCGCCCTGTGCCTGTCGTCCCGGCCAAGGCCTGCAGGGCCGCGCGCCGGGACCCATGAACACCGGATCGGACTGGTCATGGCACAGTCCGTGTTCATGGGCCCCGGCTCTCCGCGCTGCGCGCTGCAGCCGGGGCGACAATCTGGTGAGCCAGGCCGCCACGCCCTCGCCTTTCGAGACGCCGCGCGGTGCGCGGCTCCTCAGGGTGAGGGCTTGTGTGTGGACGGGGCAGGGCGACGCATGGCCACCGCGAGTAGGGTCCTCATCCTGAGGAGACGCGAAGCGCCGTCTCGAAGGACGAGGGCCCGTCGACGGGTCTTCCCGTCATGACCGACGCGCCCACCCCCGGCCTGCCCGTGCCCGTCGCCAAGATCGCCGTGCGCGGCCTGCGCAAGGCGTTTGGCGCCAAGCAGGTGCTGCGCGGCCTCGACCTCGAGGTCGTGCGCGGCGAATCGCTGGTGGTCATCGGCAGCTCGGGCAGCGGCAAGTCGGTGCTGATCAAGACCATCATGGGGCTGATCGACGCCGATGAAGGCTCGATCCGCGTCGACGGCGAGGAGGTGCTTGGCCTCGGCCGTGGTGAGCGCGCCCGCGTGCAGCGCAAATTCGGCATGTTGTTCCAGGGTGCCGCCCTCTTCGACAGCCTGCCGGTGTGGGAGAACGTCGCCTTCGGCCCGCTGCAGGGCGGCCGCTTCGCCCGCACGCGGGCGCGCCGTATGGCCGTCGACGCGCTGGCCCAGGTCGGCATCGCCCGCGACGCCGCCGACCGCCTGCCGGCTGAGCTGTCGGGCGGCATGCAGAAACGCGTCGGCCTCGCCCGCGCCATCGCCACGCGGCCGGAGATCGTCTTCTTCGACGAGCCGACCACCGGCCTCGACCCGGTGATGGGCGCCGCCATCGACCGGCTGATCCGCCATGTGGTAACCAGCATGGGCGTGACCGCCGTGACCATCACCCACGACATGGCGTGCGCGCGCCGCATCGCTGACCGCGTGGCGATGATCTTCGCCGGCCACATCCTCTGGGCCGGCCCCGTCGCCGACCTCGACCGCTCCGGCAACCCCTACGTCGACCAGTTCGTGAACGGCCGGACGGAAGGGCCAATCCGGCCGGGGGCAAGGGATTAGAAGCGGCGGGGTAACGGCCTGACAATCCATCACCCCACTCATGGTGAGGAGACCGCGTCAGCGGGCGTCTCGAACCATGGGGCCGCTCGGTCGTGGCGCCCCCCTGTGCTACACTCGCCCCAACGCTACGGAGGCCGCCGGTGCTGCTGATCGAACTGGAGCGCGAGGAGGACGGCCGCTGGATCGGGGACATCCCGTCCCTGCCCGGCGTCATGGCCTATGGAGCCACGCGCGCCGAAGCGCGCGCCAAGGTCGAAGCATTGGCGCTGCGCGTGCTGGCCGACCGGCTGGAGCATGGCGAAGCGGTACCCGACCTTGGGGAATTGTTCGTCGCGGCATGAGCGACTGGCCATCGACCAGGGCAAGACGCGTCCTCCAGGCACTCGATCGCATTGGCTGGACGATCAAGCGGCAACGCGCTTCGCACCGTATTCTGGCCCGTGACGGCTGGGCCGATGTGGTGTTCGCCTTTCATGACGGCGAAGAGATCGGGCCACGGATGCTGGCGCGCATCGCGAAGCAGACCGGCCTGACGCCTGACGATCTGTAATCCAATCGCGGGCCCCTCCCCACCCGACTCGTCCCGCCGCTGTACCCTCCGGCCATCATGGCCCGTACCGTATCCTCCTACATATGCCAGTCCTGCGGGGCGGCGTCCGGCAAGTGGGCCGGGCGGTGCGAGGCGTGCGGGGCGTGGAACTCCATCGTCGAGGAGGCGCCGCGCGAGGGCGGCTTCGCCCCTCGTGAAAAGGCGGGGGCCAGTGGCACCCGCGCACGGCGCGCGCGGGCCGTGCCGCTGGAGCCCATGCAGGGAGACGCAGCACCGCCGCCGCGCCGCACCACTGGCATCGCCGAACTCGACCGGGTGACGGGCGGTGGGCTGGTCGCCGGCTCGGCGCTGCTGGTCGGCGGCGACCCCGGCATCGGCAAGTCGACGCTGCTGCTCCAGGCTGCCGCCGCGCTGGCGACGGCGGGGTGCCGGGTGGCCTACATCTCGGGCGAGGAGGCGGTGGACCAGATCCGCCTGCGCGCCGCCCGGCTGGGGCTGGGCGCGGCGCCGCTGCTGCTCGCCGCCGCCACCGGCGTGCGCGACATCCTCGCCGCGCTGGAGGGGCCGGAGGCGCCCGAGGTGGTGATCGTCGATTCGATCCAGACCATGTATGTCGACACGCTGGATTCGGCGCCCGGCACGGTGGCCCAGGTGCGCGCCGCCGCGCATGAGCTGATCCGCCATGCCAAGCGGCGCGGCGCCGCCCTGCTGCTGGTCGGCCACGTCACCAAGGAGGGCACCATAGCGGGGCCGCGCGTGCTGGAGCACATGGTCGACACAGTGCTCTATTTTGAGGGCGAGCGCGGCTACCACTACCGCATCCTGCGCGCGACCAAGAACCGCTTCGGCCCGGCCGACGAGATCGGCGTGTTCGAGATGACAGGCAAGGGGCTGGTCGAGGTGGCCAACCCCTCGGCCCTGTTCCTCGCCGGCCATGCCGAGGGCGTGGCGGGCTCGGCCGTCTTCGCCGGCATCGAGGGCTCGCGGCCCCTGCTGGTGGAAATCCAGGCGCTGGTGACGCCCGCCCCGCCCGGCTCTCCGCGCCGCGCCGTGGTCGGCTGGGATGCGGGGCGGCTGGCCATGGTGCTGGCGGTGCTGGCGGCGCGCTGCGGGCTTTCGTTCGGCGCCGCGGACGTGTACCTCAACGTCGCCGGGGGGCTGCGCATCGGCGAGCCGGGAGCTGACCTCGCGGTCGCCGCGGCGCTGGTCTCGGCGCTGCTGGAACGGGAGTTGCCGGAGGGCATGGTGGCGTTCGGCGAGATCGGCCTCGGCGGCGAGGTGCGCGCGGTGGCGCAGCACGACACACGGCTGCGCGAGGCGGCCAAGCTGGGCTTTCGCCACGCCATGGTGCCGGCCGTCAGCGCCGAGGGCGAGAAGGCACTGGCCGCGCCCAAGGGGTTGAAGATCGCCCCGCTCGGCCATGTGCGCGACCTCGTGCGGCTGGTGGCCGGCGAGGATCTCGGCCTGACGCGCGCGGCGCAGTGAAGGAAGCCACGATGCGCGCGCGCCACCCCGCCTTAGCGAAGAAAACCCTCTCCGCCCTCAGTGGGGAGAGGGTGGCGAGCGCAGCGAGCCGGGTGAGGTGGGCGCTACCCACGGCAAGCGTGCTCGCCGGCAGCCCCCCACACCTAACCCCAACCCTCTCCCCCCCCAAGGGGGCGGATAGGGGGAAGAAAATCGGGGGGGCCTGAGCCATGGATATCGGCGCCTTCGATGCGGCCGTGGTGATCGTCGTCGTGCTGGGCGGGCTGCTCGGCCTGTCGAGCGGGTTTCTCGGCGGCGGCCTGTCGATCCTGTCCTGGGTCGGCGCCTCGCTCGCCACCCTGCACGCCTTTCACTATGCGAGGGCCCTTGCCAGGGAGCATATCGAGCCCGATCTGATAGCCGATATCGGCGCCGGGGCGGTGGTCTTCATAGCGGCGCTGGTCGTGCTACATATCGTGGCCGGGATCATTTCTGGCTGGGTGCGCGGCAGCCGCCTCAACGCGCTCGACCGCGCACTGGGGCTGCTCGGCGGGCTGGCCTGCGGCGTGGCGCTGGTGGCGGTGCTTTATCTGCCGCTGTCGGACATGGTGGGCGACGAGCAGCCGTACTGGCTCGCCAAGGCCCGCACCCTCCCGCTGGTCGAACGCGCCGCGCTGATCGTGCGCCAGGCGCTGCCGGAGGAAATGGTGCGCGAATACGGCGAGGTGCTGGAACGGCGGGTGCGCGAGGCCGAGACGCTCGATCGCGTGCGCCAGGACTACGACCGGCTGACGCGGCCGCCGGCCACGGCGACGCCGCAGGCCGGCACGCCGCAAGGCGGCTATGGTGCGGGCGAGCGCAATGCGCTCGCCCGCAAGATCGAGGACGTGCAGCGATGATCGAGTGCACGAACGACCCCTTCGACGACGACAAGCTGCACGAGGAGTGCGGCGTGTTCGGCATTTACGGCACCGAGGATGCCTCGGCGCTGACGGCGCTGGGCCTGCACGCCCTGCAGCATCGCGGCCAGGAGGCGGCGGGCATCGTCTCCTACGACGGGCGGCGCTTCCACCCGCACCGCGCGCGCGGCCTCGTCGGCGATATCTTCGGTAGAGCCGAGGTGATCCGCCGACTGCCCGGCACCATGGCCGTCGGCCATACGCGCTATGCCACCACCGGAGAGACGGCGGTGCGCAACGTGCAGCCGCTCTACGCCGATTTCGATTTCGGCGGCCTCGCGCTGGGCCATAACGGCAACCTCACCAACGCCCGCCAGCTGCGCCGAGAGCTGACGGCCGAAGGCTCGCTGTTTCAGTCGACCACCGATACGGAAGTCTTCCAGCACCTCATTGCCCGCTCGCGCCAGGCCCGCCTGCTCGACCGCATCATCGACGCGCTGCGCCAGGTGGATGGCGCCTACTCGCTGGTGGCGCTGTCGCGGCGCAAGCTGATCGGCGCGCGCGACCCGCTGGGCGTGCGCCCGCTGGTGCTCGGCCGGCTCGGCGAGGCGTGGGTTCTCGCCTCGGAGACCTGCGCTCTGGACATCATCGCCGCCGAGTATGTGCGCGATGTGGCGCCGGGCGAGATCGTCGTCATCGACGATGACGGGCTGACGAGCCACCAACCCTTCGCGCCGGTGCGCCAGCGCTTCTGCATCTTCGAGTACATCTATTTCGCGCGGCCGGACTCGCTGGTCGAGGGCCGCAACGTCTATGGCGTGCGCAAGGCGATCGGCGCCGAACTGGCGCGCGAGAGCCATGTGGCCGCCGACGTCGTCGTGCCGATCCCGGATTCGGGCGTGCCGGCGGCCATCGGCTACGCCGCCGAGACCGGCGTGCCGTTCGAGCTGGGCCTCATCCGCAACCACTATGTCGGCCGCACCTTCATCGAGCCGACCGACGAGATCCGCCATCTCGGCGTCAAGCTGAAGCACAACGCCAATCCAGTCATGCTGAAGGACAAGCGCGTCGTGCTGGTCGACGATTCGATCGTGCGCGGCACCACCTCGAAGAAGATCGTCGAGATGGTGCGCCACGCCGGGGCGAAGGAGGTGCATATGCGCATCTCCAGCCCGCCGACCTCCAGCCCCTGTTTCTACGGCATCGACACGCCGCAGAAGAGCGAGCTGCTGGCGGCGCGCAACACGGTAGAGGAGATGCGCGTCGCCATCGGCGTCGACACCCTGGCGTTCATCTCGCAGGACGGCCTCTACCGCTCCATGGGAGAGGCCGGGCGCAACAACGCCCTGCCGCAGTTCTGCGACGCCTGCTTCACCAGCCAGTACCCGACGACGCTGACCGACCACGAGGACGGTCGCGGCGAGGTGCAGCTCTCGCTGCTCGTCGAACCGAGGTGAGCCGCCCCCTCGACGGTCGCGTGGCGCTGGTCACCGGCGCCTCGCGCGGTATTGGCGCCGCGGTGGCCCGCCGCCTTGGCGCGCAGGGCGCCCATGTCGTGCTCGTCGCCCGTACCGTCGGCGGGCTGGAGGAGACCGACGACGCCGTCCGCAAGGCCGGCGGCGGCGCCACCTTGGTGCCGGTCGACCTCGCCGAACATGCCCGCCTCGACGCGCTGGGCCCGACGCTGTGGCAGCGCTGGCAGCACCTCGACTACTTCGTCGCCGCCGGAGCCATGCTCGGCACGCTGGGTCCGCTCGGCCATGGCGACGGCGACGAGTGGGACCGCGTCATGGCGGTCAACCTCACCGCCAACTGGCGCCTGATCCGCACGCTGGAGCCACTGCAGCGCCGCGCGCCGGCCGCGCGCGCCATGTTCCTCACCTGCGCCGCCTGCCGCGCCGAACTGCCATTCTGGGGCGCCTACGCCGTCTCCAAGGCCGGGCTCGAACAGCTCGCCCGCACCTGGCAGGCCGAACTGCGCCGCACCCCGGTGCGCGTGCTGCTGCACGACCCTGGCCCGACGGCCACGGCACTGCGCGCATCCGCCTTCCCCGGCGAGGACCCGGCGAGCCTGCCCACCGCGGACGCCGCCGCCGCCGGCATCGTCGCGCGCCTGCTCGACGAGACCGCCCCATGAATCGTCATGGCGCGACCGGCCCCAAGCCGGCACCATGCGCTCTACGGTAAGCCAACGAGCGTACACTTACATGCTATACGTGCTCTTATAGGCTCGAGAGCTCCAGGATTTCCTCAATAAATTCAATAGATAATACTGCAATACCCTTGCAAATGCGGACATGCCGACAACCGCCTGCTGCGGGCCGGACATGCACCATTGGCAGGCCACCGCCACGCCGTACCGGGCGATGATTGCATGGTGGGCCTAGACGCCACGGATTGGATCGTGACAGGGCAAGCGACAGGATTTCAGGAATAGTTTTCGACCGCGCCTGTTCTGTCGGGTGGGCCGTGCGCGCGCGGTGCCAGGGGACCAGCGGACAAGGGGGCCGTAGCATGCATGACGACTTCACCGCCGCCACGGCCGGCACTGCGAACGCGCGCCGGGAAACCGTCACCGACATTCTCCCCGACCGGCAGATCTTTTATGCCGACCTCGCCGCCACATGCGCCCGCGCCACGAAGGAGACGCGGCCGTTCGTCCTGGCGCTGATCGATGTCAACGGCGTCGAGGACGTGCTGGCGGTGTTCGGTCCCGCGGCATGGGATCCACCATCGCCGCCGTTACCGAGCGGCTGGCGGTGGCCGCGCCGGCCGGCAGCGCCGTATATCACATCCGCACCTCACGCTACGGCATGGTGCTGCCCTCGGCCGACTTCAACGCCGCCGCGCGCCAGGCGCAAGCCATCGCCGCCCTGCTGGCCGGCCGTTCGAGATCGAGGATCTGGCCGTCACCTTCGAGGCCCATATCGGCCTGTCGCGCTTTCCCAATCTCGGCTCCGACGCGCAGGCGCTGGCCCGCTGCGCGCTGGTGGCGCTGAAGGAGTGCAACATCGCCGGCGAAACATTCTCGGTGTTCGACCCGGTCTGGGACTCCGACCAGCGCGAGCGCTACCGCCTGCTGCGCGACCTGCGCCAGGCGATCGATCGCGACGACGAGTTGCTGTTGCACTACCAGCCTAAGGTCGACCTGCGCAACGTCGGGTGCATCGTGGTCGAGGCCCTGCTGCTCTGGCAGCACCCGACGCGCGGCATGGTGCCGCCGGCGAGCTTTATCCCGGCGACCGAGCAGACGACGATGATCCACGAAGTCACGGAGCGCGGCGTCACCATGGGCCTCGAGCGGCTGGTGCGCTGGGGCCTAGAAGGCCGCATCCTAACCATGTCAGTCAATTTGTCGGCTCGCGACCTCGCCGATCTCAACATCGCCGAGCGCATCGGCAACATCGTCAAATTCTACAGCTCGCGGCCGACGCATCTCGAATTTGAGATGACGGAAACGGCGATCATGGAGAATCCGCGGCTCGCCGCCAACAACATCGACCGCCTGAAGGCCCTCGGCGACTCGGTGGCGATCGACGATTTCGGCACCGGGCACTCCTCGCTAGCCTATCTCGCCGAAATGCCCTGCTACACGCTGAAGATCGACCGTGCCTTCGTCGATTCGATCAACGACGGCACGCGCAACCGGTCGATCGTGCGCGCCGCCATCGGACTCGCCCACGCACTCGGCATGACGGTGGTTGCCTAGGGCGTCGAGGACGCCGAGACGGCGGCCGCGCTGCTCGACTGGGACTACGATGCGGCGCAGGGCTTCTTCTTCGGCAAGCCGGCGCTGGAGCCATCCTTCGACATCGCGGTTCCCGAGGTCTGATCCGGACCCGGGGCCGCCGCCGCGTGGACAGGTGCCGCGCGGACGGCCATCATGCGCGCGCCAACGCGCCGCGCGCGGCCGTGAGCCGCCGTCGGTGCCAACGGGGAATGCGCCATGAAGCTCTACATGCACCCGGCATCGACGACCTGCCGTGGAGTGATGCAGTTCATCGCCGAGGATAAGCTCGACATCGAGATGGTGAATGTCGACATCTTCACCGGCGAGCACTCCGGCGAGGCTTACACCAAGCTCAATCCCAACAGCCTGATCCCTCTGCTCTAGGACGGCGATTTCAGCCTTACCGAGAGCGCATATATCCTGCGCTACCTCGCCGAGAAGACTGGCTCGCGCGCCTGGCCAGCGGAGCTGCGCGCCCGCGCCCGGGTCAACGAGAGGCTCGACTGGTTCAATGCCAATTTTTACCGCGACTGGGGGTACTGGCTGATCTACCCGCAGCTTTTCCCGCATCTCAAGCGCGAGGACGCGACGGTGCAGGCGGCACGGTGAAATGGGGCCAGGAGAAGTCGCGCATCTGGCTCGGCGTGCTCAACGACCATTTCCTCGGGCCGAAGAACGCCTTCCTCTGCGGCGGCGACATCTCCATCGTCGATTATTTCGGCTTCGCCCTCACCTCGGCCGGCGAGCTGATCCACTGCGATTTCGCGCAATGGCCCAACGTCGCCCGCTGGATCGCCGCGATGAAGGCACGGCCTAGCACGAAGGCCGTCTATGAGGTGTTCGACGGCTTCGTCGCCTCGACGAAGGAGGCGGCGTTCGAGCGCGTCTAGCGGTCAGCGACGGTCGTAGGGGTTATCGCCGCGCCGCAAATGCAGGCGGATCGGAGTTCCCGGCAGATCGAAATCAGCGCGCAGCCCGTTCTCGAGATAGCGCAGATAACTGTCGGCTAGGTCTTCGGGACGGTTGCAGAACAGCGCGAAGGTCGGCGGGCGGGTGCGCGCCTGCACCGCGTAGCGCAGACGGATGCGCCTGCCGTTGCCGGCCAGCGGCGGCGGATGGCGCTCGACGGCCGCGCCCAGCCATTCGTTGAGGCGCGCGGTTGG